>CAZWUJ010000012.1:0-97423 GCA_964636705.1 uncultured Vicinamibacteraceae bacterium | reverse complement strand
CGCCCAGCCAGGCCTGACTAGCAGCCTGCACCGTTCCACGGCGCAGCCTGCTAGCCCGACCATCGTCGCCTGCGGCTCCGATGGCCGCCCAGCCAGGCCTGACTAGCAGCCTGCACCGTTCCACGGCGCAGCCTGCTAGCTGCGCACTCTCGCTCGCCAGTGGTTGAGGAGGCGGGCGAGCGCGTCGTCCAGGCCGACCGCCGGGCGCCAGCCGGTGGCGCGGGCCAGCCGCTCGTTGTCGCCCAGCAGCAGCGGATAGTCATTCGGCCGGAGGCGCGCAGCGTCGACCCGCACGCTGATGGGACGGGCGGACAGCGCCAGAAGCCGATCGAGGACAGTTTGCATCGGATGAGCGGTTCCGGAGCAGACGTTGTAGACGGCGCCGCCCTGCCCGCGGTCCATCAGGGCCTCGTACGCTGCCACGGTATCGCGGACGTCGAGGATGTCGCGACGGGCGTCTAGCGCCCCGACATCGATCACTGGTTCAGCGCCGGTTTCGATCCGTGCGATCCGGCTGGCGAAGCTGGCGGCGGCGTAGCCGGTGCCCTGGCCGGGTCCGATATGCGTGAACGATCGCGTCAGGACAATGTCCAGATCGTCGGCGGCGGCCATGCGCCGCGCCAGCATCTCCTGCCCCAGCTTGCTCAGGCCGTAGGGACTGATCGGACCGAGTGGATCCTCCTCGGTGAGCGCCGTCGGTTTCGGGCGATACACGAAGGCGGAGCCGGGGATCAGCACGCGTGCGCCGGGCGCGTGCGCCTGTAGCCCATCCAGCAGGTGCCGCGTGCCGATGACGTTCGTGCGGAGCGTCGCGGCGCGCGTCCGCCAGGAGTCGGCTGCGCTTGCGGCCCCGGCGCAGTGGTACACCTGTGTTGGCCGAAGCGCCGCCAACGCCCGTGACACGGCGTCGGCATCGAGCAGATCGACATCGGACCGCCGCCAGGCGGTGAGTTGGGCACGCGAGGCGCCGGCTCGAAGCGCGGCGATCAAGTGCCGTCCGACGAAGCCCGCGGCGCCCGTGACCAGGATGCGATGAGCCATCGGTGCGGTCAACGGGCGGCCCCGCCCCGTCGCCGGACGGCCGTCGCCACCCGGGGTCCGCCGCTGCTACTAGTAGCCGCTGCCGCTCCCCAGGGCTCCGAAGACGTTGGCGAAGCGGCCGAGCCCGGCCAGCGTGAACGAAACGTTGAACCGGCGGTCGTTCGGCAGGAACGCCCGCGCGCCGAGTCCCGCAAAGTTGTACACCTGATACTCGAAGCTGACGTTGCAGCACTGCGCGTTGTAGTAGACCAGCAGCCGCTGCGTCAGGTACTGCCCCCGCCGGATGTCGTAGTTGAACGAGTAAATCCCGCCCAAGGTGTTGTCCGGCGTCCGTAGCGCCGTGTACGCGTTGATGTAGTGGTCCAGCCGGCTTCTGTCGTTGAAGCCGGGAAGCTGCGCAATGAACCGGCGCTGGCTCCAGCCGCCGCGCGTTTCCAGCCAGCCGCCCCGTTCGTAGCTTCCCTCGGCCGAAACGGACCGGAGGGTGCGGTAGGTCGGGTCGATCTCGGCCCGCATGCTTGCGCCGATCTCGCGGGTGGGATCCGCCCGGACGACGAACGACATGGGTGACCAGTGCGTCGGGTTGGCGCCGGTGAAGCTGGTCCGGAACGTCCGGTCGTACTGCGAGGCGTTCTCGTCCGTGTAGTAACTCTGCGTTACCGACGCCGACAGGATCTCGCGGGCTACAGACTCGCCCCGCTCCCCATCGTACACGCGCGCGAACAGGCGTGTGTCCAGCCCGTACTGGTACTGCCAGATATCGCCGACGATCGAGTCGATGCCCTCGATCCGGACAATCCGGTCGAATTCGTCGATTGCGCTGACGCGCCGGATGCCCCACCACGGCTCGATCAGATGCTTCATCCGTTCCGAGTAGCCGCTGTTTGGCGTGTCCCAGATCTTGACGAACGAGGGCCCGGTCACGGTGCTCGCCAGTTCGAAATAGGAGCGGCCGACACCCACCGGCGCCTGCCGCCGGTCCACCAGGCTCTCGTCCCAGTACGTCCAGCGGAACTGCGCGCTGGAGTCGAACGTGAGGAACGGCCACTGCGTGAACGGGAACTGGATGGACGGGTTGACGTCGAGTCGGTCCAGCCCCGAGTCGATCGTATTGACGCCGTCGGCGCTCCGGATCCGCGAGGCACGGAGCAGGCGGACGTACTCGGTGTCGAGGGAGTAGTAGAAGGGGGTGCCGGGGATTTCGGTCTTGCCCTGGCCAACCGTGACCCGCGGGCCGCCGCCGTAGACCGCCGAGTGCGTCCCTCCGAAGAAGGTCTCGCTCCGGTCGAACGTGCCGCTTACCTGGTAGCGGCCAAGCTGGCCGCTCACGTTGCCCGACATGCTGCGCGAGCTGTTGGACGCGTCGAAGACATTGTGGTTGTACGTCTGCTGCACGTCGATGCTGGAGAAGTAGTTCAACTGCCCGCGCGCCATCCATCCGCCGGGAAGCGCCTGCCGGGTCTGACCGGTGATGCGGTAGCTCTTGCGCGCCTGCCGGGCGAAGGTACCGCCCCGTCCCGTGACCTCCGCCTCGTTCTCGTTCAGGTAGTGGATGCGCGCGTTCCCCTCCGATCCGCCGCCCCGCGTGTAGCGGTACTCGGCCGCCGCCCCCATCCCGCCGAGCGACGTATACCAGTCGTGGTAGAGCGTGACGTCCTGGCTGCGCCCGAGCGCCAGGAAGAACGCGTTGCTGAGGCTGCTGCCATGGTAGGAGGAATTGCCCCAGGTCGGCATCAGGAAACCGGTCGCGCGTCCTTCCTCCGGTATCGGGTAGGGAAGCATCGGGATGTAGAAGACCGGCACCCCTTTCACCTTGAGGACCGCGTTGCGCAGCATCACGTAGCTGTCGAGATTGATCGTGAACGAAGTGGAGACCAGTTCCCACCGAGGGGTCGGCTGCACGCAACTGGTGAATGCCCCCCGCGTGATCCGGTACGTGCGCGCCGCGAGCCGCTCGATGCGCTGGCCGTAGAAAAGCATGTCGGGTTCCTGGGTGCCGAACATGCTGCGGTCCACCTGGCCCGCCAGGTTGATGGATCCGCTGGCGTTCTCGAACGTCGCGGTCTGGTCCTTCGTCCGGTACTCCAGCCGGTCGGCGGAGATGCGCGCGTCCACGCCGGTATAGACGACGCTGCCGCTCGCAACCAGGCGCGCCGTTACGTTGGCCAGCGGATCGACGGGTTCATCATCTTCCCCCGGTTCGTTGTCGTCCCGGTCGTCTTCCGCGTTGTCCGCCGCGTCCTGGGGCCCGCCGTTCGACGCCGCGTTCTCCCCGGGCTCGCCCTCCGGCCCGTCGGGGGTTTCCTCGTCCGCTTCCGATTCGTCGGTTTCGATGTAGATGTCGACCTGGTCGGCGGAGAGATCGAACGTCTCACCGTTGATCTGCACGTCGCCGCTGAGTCGAAGGTGAGTGCCGCTGACCACTTCGTACTGCCCCTGCCGGTAGTCGAACGGGAGGTTCGGAAAGAGTTGTCCCGACGCGGGGGCCGGCAGCAGGGCGATGACCGCTGCTGCCGCAGCGACGATCGCGGGTCGATGGACTGCGCGCACCGGGATCGATTGTACCCGCGCAACTCACGGCCCCGCCCGACCATCGTCGCCTGCGGCTCCGGTGGCCGCCCAGCCACGCCTATCTTGCGGTCTGCACCGTTCCACGGCGCAGACTGCCAGGTGTTTCTCCACGGGCCGCCAAGACCCCCAGGAGCGCTCCCACGAGATACATCGAGCCGGTGGCCAGTGCGAGGGGACCGTGGCGCCACGCCTCGTCGAGGGCGGCGCCGGGGGTAGCCGCGATGGAGACGGGAAGGTCCGGCCGCGCTGCGCGGACGGCGGCGTGCAGGTCGTCTCGTGAAGCGGCGCGCGGACTGTCGATAGGAGCGCAGACGACGCGGGCCGCGACAGCACCCAGGGCGCGCAGCATTCCGATCGCATCCTTGTCGGCGAGCGCGCCGAACACGACCGGCAGTCCGTCCGGCGCCACCGTTCCGATGTAGTCGGCGAGCGCCCCGGCAGCCGCGACGTTGTGCGCCGGATCCAGCAGCACCCGCCGTCCGGGGGCAACATCGATCAGCTCGAGCCGGCCCCGGCAGCGGGCACTTGTCAGCGCCGACACGATCGCATCGGCGGAGACCCCGATCCCGACCCCGTCAAGTTCCTCCAGCAGGCGGAGCGCCACCAGCCCGTTCCGCACCTGGTGCCGTCCACGCAGGGCGAGCGTCAGCGCGCCATAGTCGTGGTGCGGGGTCACGAGCCGTGCGACGCGGGTCAGCCCGTCGCCGTCGATGCTCCATCGAAGACTCACGCCGTCGTCGATATCGATCAGGCGTGCGCGCTGCCGCGCGGCCGCGTCGTCCAGCACCCGCCGGGCTTCCGGTTTCGTTTCGCCGGTCACCACCACGGCGCCGGGCTTGATGACGCCGGCCTTCTCGCCGGCGATTGCCTCGATCGTTTCTCCCAGGTGCTGTTGGTGGTCGAGATCGATGGACGGAATCGCGACCGCCGCCGGCGTGACAATGTTCGTTGCGTCGAACCGTCCTCCCAGTCCGACCTCGAGAACGGCCGCCTGGACGCCGCGGCGGCGGAAGTGCGAAAGCGCGAGGGCGGTGGTGGCTTCGAAGAAGGTGGGAGGGTGCGGCAGGCGGCGGGAAGCCTGCAGGGTGTCGGCCGTTTCGAGTATGCCTCGGGCTTCGTCGGCGAGGGCGTCGTGGCTGATGGCGTTTCCGTCGACCGCGAACCGCTCGGCGAGGTCGATCAGGTGAGGCGAGGTATAGAGGCCGGTTCGGTAGCCGGCCGCCCGCAGGCCCCGCTCGATGATGGCCGCCACGGATCCCTTGCCGTTGGTGCCGGCCACGATGATGCTGGGGAAATCCCGCTCCGGATGGTCCAGGGCCTCCGTCAGGGTGTGGATGTTGTCGAGCCCCAGTTTGATGCCGAAGCGCTGGAGATCGAAGAGACGGCTGACTGGATCGTGCGAGGCGGGCAAAACCGCATGCTATCATGGCGCCCGCGATGCCCCGCGACCGACGTGCACGCCTCCTTTCGCGCGCGTCGTCAATTGCTCGCGCAGGGCGCTTCCTGCCGATCCTGATCGCCTTGGGGGCGGTATCTTGCGCAACGCGGGAAGCCCCCGTTGTCGTCGCGCCGCCGTCAGTCTCCGAACAGGTCGCGTGGATTCTCCGCCTGGAGGACGAACGCCGCCTCGAGGATCCACCGCCGCCGGAGCCGCTGCTGGATCGGGCAACGGAAGGCGAAGGCAACGGGGACTCGGCAATGGAGCCCGCGCCGCCGCCCCCGCCGCCGTTGCGGCCCAGTCTGCGGGCGCTGCTCGAAGCGCCGGAGCCCTACGTCCGCCGTCGGGCGGCGCTTGCCGTCGGACGGGTCGGATTGGCAGAAGGGGTGGAGCCCCTGATCGCGCGGCTTGCGGATCCCGAGCCCGAGGTGCGTCAGATGGCCGCGTTCGCGCTCGGGTTGATTGGTGATCCGGCAGCGACGAATGCTCTCGTGGAGAGCCTGCGGGACGCCTCTCCGAAGGTGCAGGGCCGCGCGGCTCGAGCCCTCGCCAGGATTGGCGCCACCGCCACGGCGCCGGCCGTCGGCGCGATGGTGGGCCGCTACGTAACCGGTGCGTTCGGGTTGGATCCGGAGGACCTCGGTTATCCGCTGTCCGACGAGGTGGAGGCGTTCCGCAACGGCCTCTACGCGTTGGGTGAGATGGGCGCGTACGAGCCGCTCGCGGACGCCGTGGTTGGCGACGAGGAACAGCCCATTCTCTGGTGGTGGCCCGTTAGCTACGCACTTGGCCGGACCGGCGATACTCGCGCGCTTCCGTCGTTGGCGACCCTTTCGGGCGTGGTGGGGAGCCACGGCGTTGCGCTGGCGGCGGAGGCGTTGGGAGCGCTTGGTGATCCGGATGCCATCGGGCCTCTCAGCGAGTTGCTCGACCTCGACCGGCGTGACCACCGGGTGGTTACCGCTGCGGTCCGGGCGCTCGGGGCAATCAATCATCCCGACGCGGCCCAAGCGCTGGACCGGTTCGTCCGGATCCGCCGCCTGGACGAGGCTCTCCGCCTAGAGGCGGTGGAGGCGCTCGCCGGGCATCGTGGGGCCACGGCGTCGGTCGAGGTGTTTATCGAGCTCCTGGGTCATCCGTCGGCGTGGATCCGGGCTGCTTCGGTCCGTGCGCTGGCGGCGGCCGATCCCCAATCGTTCATCTTCGTCCTCTCGGGTCTCGGGACGGATTCCGATTGGCGCGTCAGGCAGGCAATAGCGGACGCCTTGCGCCATGTCGATCCGGCTGGAGCCGTCCCCCGACTCTGGTCGATGCTGGAGGATGACGATGCCCGCGTGGTGCCGTTCGTACTCGAAGCACTGGCCGCGATCGATGCTCCGGACCTGCCGGAACTGCTGATGGATCGGCTCCAGGCGGAGGATGTGGCCGTGCGGGCGACGGCCGCGCGCCTGCTGACCGAACCCTGTCCGACGGGGAGCGCGGCGGCCCTGGCGGAGGCGTACGCGGCGGGGGAGCTGGATCCGTCGCATGTTGCACGCGCCGCGATTGTCGAGGCGATCGGACGCTGCGGCGGCGACGGCGCGGTCGCAACGCTGAGGACGGCGCTTGGCGACCGCGACTGGGCCGTGCGTGTTGCCGCGGCCACGGGACTCGAAGGCCTCAATCCGGGCGGCGATCACCAATCGGCAATCCGGCCGGCGCCGAGTCTGCGCCGGGTGGATTTCTCGGCGCCGCACCTGGTTTCGCCGCAAGTCTCGCCGCACGTCTACGTCGAGACGCGCCACGGGACCATTGAGATCGAGTTGGCGGTACTCGACGCACCTCTCGCGGTCGAGAGCTTCATGACCCTGGCGCGGGATGGTTACTACGATGGCCTCACGTTCCACCGCGTCGAGCGTCACCAGGTGGCGTACGCCGGCGATCCGCGCGGCGACGGGATCGGCGGACCCGGCTACACCCTCAGGGACGAGTTGAATCAGCGCCCCTTCCTGCGGGGCGTCGTCGGGGTGGCGCGCGATGCGGCGGACACCGGCGGCAGCCGGTTCTTCATCACTCTGTCGCCGCAGCCGCAGCTCGACGGCCGCTTCACCGCCATCGGCACCGTGGTTGCCGGCATCGAAGCGGCGGACGCGCTCGAAGAGGGCGACCGGATCGACCGCGTGCTGGTCTGGGACGGCGTGCAGCCGCTCTAGTCCACGGTGCAGACTCTAGACGAACCGGACGAGGCGTACGTTCAGGGTCCGGGTGGGAGTGCCGCTGCCCTTCCATTGAACGAGGATCGGGCTCTGGTAGGTGCCCCAGCCGATTTCACCCGCGCCTGTTCCCTTCCGGTCCAGAACAGGGAGGCTGATGGCGCGCTTCACCCTCAGGAAGTGGGAGACGGGAAGAGCCAGGGCGCGGTTCACGACCCGCTCGACGAACGAGCGTCGGGCGCCTATCTGATCCATGAGCCGGTTGAACACCTGCACCGCGTCATACTGGGCGTAGTTCAGCGCCTTGGCGGGTATTGCCCGGGGCGCCTGGAGCGCTTCCTTGCCTATCTGCGCGACGAAGCGAAGCGGGTTCTTCAGGACATCACGCAGATCATGGGTCATGAGCAGGGTTTCGTACTCATTGACCGTCAGGCCTGCGTCGTTCTCTTCCACCGCCAGCGATACATCGAAGCGACCGAAGGACACGTTGTGCGCCCGGGCCAGTTCTTCGAGCTGACCGATGAGACCGAGACCCGGGTCGCGAAGGTTCTGGGCGTCGATGGAGTGTGGCGAGGCGGGTAGCAGCACCTGGCTCTGCGCCACATCCTCCTCGCCGTTGTACGCGATGACCGTCGTGCGGCGGTACCGCGTCCCGCCGACATGGACGCCGTCCAGCTCCACGAACCAGACCGGTTCGTCGCCGTGCAGTTCGTACGACGCGGCACTGCGCATGCCGCTGCCCATGAACGCCAGGTGGGAGTCGGCGTTGAGCGGCTCGACGGCGCGCTGTTCTTCCGAGAGCTCCGTCCGGAGATGAAGCTTGTCGTGGTTGTAGTCGGCGCCGGCCGGGAACAGCTTCAGGAAGACCTCGAGGTAGTCCTGGATGTTGTTGCTGTCATGGTCGAGCACCTTTGCAAGACGCTGATCCAGGTAGCCGGCCGTCGTGTGGTCCGAAATGTAGAAGGCTTTCGGGTAGCGGGTGAACTCGCGACCGAACTCGTCCCGCAGCTTGCCCCGAACATCGATCAGGTCGACTCGTGCCGCCGGCTTTATCCGAAGGGTCGCCTGGAACGGCGCTCCCCGGCTCTCGGTGTGCCTGTCGACCAGGATCATTGACGCTGCCTGTGAAGTCTAACCAATCCGCCGGCTTGCTGGCCGGGCCTTCCCGGGCCGGCCGGCCCGGCTCGCTTACGCCGGCCCGGCGCTCCCGGCGGCAGTCCGACCGGGCCGACGCCGGCGCGCATGCCGGTGGAGGGCGAGATCGATCAGCCGATCGAGCAACTCCGGATAGGCGACACCGGAGGCCTCCCACATCCTGGGGTACTGACTGATGGTGGTGAATCCGGGCAGCGTGTTGGCTTCGTTCACGTAGAGTTGCCCGGCAGCTTCGTCGAAGAGGAAATCGATACGCGCCATCCCGGCCAGTCCGAGCGCGCGGTACGCCTCCAGCGCCATCGCCCGAATCTCCCTGATCCACGCGGCGCTCAAATGCGCCGGAGCGATGACCTGCGAGCGGTCGTCCAGGTACTTCGCCTCGTAGTCGTAGAATTCGCCCGCCGGTATCACTTCGCCTGGCATCGACGCTTCGGGCGTGTCGTTTCCCATCACGGAACATTCGATCTCGCGCGGGTTCGGCACCGCGGTTTCCACCACCAGGACGTCGTCGTACCGGTAGGCTTCGGCCAGCGACGACCGCAGCGATGGAGCATCCCGCGCCTTCGACACGCCAATGCTCGACCCAAGGTTTGCCGGCTTGACGAACAGCGGATAGTCGAGAGCCGCTTCGACTCGAGACACCACGACGCCGGGATCGGCGTCCCAGTCGACGCCGCGGACCACCTCGTGCGGCGTCACGGGAAGGCCGCGCGCCGCGAGCAGCACTTTGGAGACGGGCTTGTCCATGGCTACCGCCGAACCGAGCACTCCCGCGCCCACATAGGGCACGTCGAGCATCTCGAGCAACCCCTGGAGCGTGCCATCCTCCCCTCCGGGGCCATGGACGATGGGGAACGCGACATCCAGGTCGAGCCGGGACAGAACGGAGCCCGCGGGAGCGCTACCAGGGTCCGTCGCGGGAGCGGCGCGGCCGGCGGCCCGTGCGGTGCGGATTACCGTGCCGGCCGAGGGCGTGGCGGGCGGCTCGTCGGGTACCGACCACCCGCCGGCGCGATCGACATAGACGGGCAAGGCCTCGTAACGCGCGGGATCGAGGCGACTGAAGATGGAAGCGGCCGATGCGATGGAAACCTCATGCTCGCTCGACCGGCCGCCGTAGATCACGCCAACGCGCAGGCGCTTCACAGGTGACCTGTAGTATACGCGCTCGTGACTCGCGATGCGGGTAGCGCCACGTTCGGCTTCCGGGTGACGGAGGCCGTCGGGGCGGCGCGGTGCGGGCGGATGGCGACGCCGCACGGCGCCGTCGAAACCCCGGCGTTCATGCCGGTCGGAACGGCCGGAGCGGTCAAGGGGTTGACGCCGCGCGATCTGGACGATCTCGGCGCCGGGATCATTCTCGCGAATACATATCACCTGCACCTGCGTCCCGGCGACGAGCTGGTCGCGCGGCGCGGCGGCCTGCACCGCTTCATGGGGTGGAGTCGCCCGATCCTGACCGACAGCGGAGGCTACCAGGTGTTCAGTCTTGCCGCGCGACGGGCAATTGACGAGCGGGGAGTCCGTTTCCGGTCGCATCTCGACGGCAGCGAGCAGTCATTGACACCCGAGTCGGCGACCGAGATTCAGGCGCGCCTCGGGAGTGACATCGCGATGGCGTTCGACGAATGCACTCCCTGGCCGGTGACGGAGTCGGCGGCGCGGGAGTCGATGGAACGAACGCTGCGCTGGGGGCAACGTTCGCGAGAACGCCATGAACAACTCCGGGGATCGCCGGGCGGCGCGGGGGCGATGATGACGACACCAGGGCAGGCGCAGTTCGGGATCGTGCAGGGCGGGATGTTCCGGGCCCTGCGTGAGGAGAGCGCCCGGGCTACGGTTGTCCTGGGTTTTGACGCCTACGCCATCGGCGGGCTGAGCGTCGGCGAGCCGGTCGACACGATGTACGCCATGACCGAGGTGACAACGGCATGCCTACCGCAGAACCGGCCCCGCTACCTGATGGGAGTGGGTACGCCACTGGACCTGGTGGAATCCGTGGCGCGCGGCGTGGATCTCTTCGACTGTGTCCTGCCGACCCGGAACGCGCGCAACGGCCAGGTGTTCACATCTGCGGGGCCAATCTCAATCAAGGGCGCGGCGTTCGCCGAGGACGACCGGCCGATCGATCCGGACTGCGGCTGCTACACCTGCCGCCACTTCTCGCGCGCCTACCTCCGCCACCTGCGGGTGGCGAACGAAATGACCGGCGCTGTCCTCAATACGCTGCATAATTTACACTTCTACCTTGACACGATGCGGGCGATAAGGGACGCTATCCGGTCGGGCACGTTCGAACGATTCCGGCATGCCTTCCATCACGCGTACGCCGGCGGGCCGGCGGCGTCCGTGAATACGCCCACGGGGTAGGTCCGGATTTCAGGTTTCGCATTTTCATTCCATGTTGACGCTCGAAGACGCCGTGACGCTCTTCGCCATGGCGCAACCGCCACCCGGCCAGCAGCCGAGCCTGTTCGTGCAGTTCCTGCCGCTCATTTTGATCCTGGGGATCTTCTACGTCGTCATCTGGATGCCGATGCGTCGGCGGCAGAACAAGATCCGCGAGTTTCAGGCGGCGCTCAAGGTAGGCGATCGGGTTGTGACGACCAGCGGGATCTACGGGTCGATCACGAAGCTGAACGACAAGTCGGTGCAGGTGGAGATCGCTGACCGCGTGCGGATAGAGGTATCGCGCAGCGCCATTGGCGGCTACCAGGGGCAGGAGCCGGTGGTGCAGGACGGGAGCGCGTCGTAGCGCCGGGACGGCGTCGCACGGAAGGAGATTGCCATGCAGAAGAACCTGCAATGGAAACTGCTATTCATCTTTGCCATCGCCGGACTGGCGACGTGGGGGGTCTATCCGGTGGAGGAGAAGATCCGCCTTGGACTGGATCTGCAGGGGGGCGCCCACCTCGTGCTGCGGGTCCAGACCGATGATGCGCTGCAGGTCGAGTCGGAAACCGCGGCGGAACAGTTGGCGGAGCAGTTGTCGCTGCAGGGCATGGAAACGGTGACGGCGGTCGCGACCGATCCGACCACCATCCGCATCGAGGGAGTGCCCACGGAACGCGACGCCGAGTTTCGAACCATCTCCGACGAACGGTTGTCGGTCTCGTACGACCGCGAGCCGGGAGCCGGGGGTACCTACACGTTTCGGATGCGCGGCCCGGTTGCTTCGTCGCTCCGTGAGGAAGCGGTCAGGCAGGCGCTCGAGACGATCGAGCGGCGCGTCAATGAACTTGGCGTGAGTGAACCGATAGTCGCGCCGCACGGCATCGGCGGCAATCAAGTCCTCGTGCAGTTGCCGGGAGTGTCGGACGTGGCGCGGGCCAAGTCGCTTATCCGCTCGACCTCGCTGCTCGAACTGAAGCTGGTCGAAGAAGGGCCCGCAGCGTCGCGCGATGCGCTGCTCACCGCGCGGAACGGCGTCGTTCCGTCGGACATGGAGGTTCTGGCCGGCTCTGGGGGGACCGGTTCGATCGAGCCCTTCTACTATCTCGTGCGGCGGGTCGCGGCGGTGACCGGGCGCGACCTGCGCAATGCGCGGCCATCGCTGGACGAGTTCAATCAGCCCGCCGTCAGCTTCACCCTGAACCGCGAGGGCGCGGCGAAGATGGGGGAGACCACCAGCGCCAACCTGGGGCGCCAGTTGGCTATCGTTCTGGACGGGCAGGTTCGCTCCGCCCCCGTCATTCAGGGTCGCATCACCGACACCGGGCAGATTACCGGGGTGTCCCAGCAGGAGGCGGAGGATTTGCAGATCACGCTGCGCTCCGGCGCGCTGCCCGCCTCGCTCACCTACCTCGAGGAACGAACCGTCGGGCCGACGCTGGGGGCCGACTCGATTCGCGCCGGCGTCGTCGCGTCGGTCACGGGCCTGATCCTGGTGGCGATCTTCATGCTTCTGTTCTACCGGCTCGCAGGGATCAACGCCATCGTGGGTGTCGTGCTGAACCTGTTGATCCTGATGGCCTGCATGGCCTACATCGACGCCGTGCTCACGCTGCCCGGCATCGCCGGCCTGATCCTGACAATTGGCATCGGTGTCGACTCGAACGTCCTGATCTTCGAGCGAATCAAGGAAGAGCTCGGATCCGCCAAGACGATAAAGGCGGCGGTAGCGGCCGGGTTCGATCGGGTGCTCCTGACTATCATCGACACGCATGTCGCGTCCCTGATTGCGGCCGCCTTCCTCTTCCAGTTCGGGTCGGGGCCGATCCGGGGATTCGCCACCACGCTCTTCTTCGGATTGGTCTCGAATGTATTCACGGCCGTTTTCGTGTCGCGGACGATGTTCGAGACGATCCTTTCCCGCCGCCGGGTGGCGACGCTGAGTATCTGAGGCCGCCGGAACAAGATGCCGCTCCTCAAGGTCCCTCACGTTGATTTCGTTCGCCTGCGCTGGACGGCGTTCGCGCTGTCGGCGCTGGTGATTGCGGTAGGCGCCGCCGTGGCGGTGGCCAGGGGCGGCCTGCCTCTCGGCATCGACTTCTCCGGCGGTTCGCTGATCGTGCTCCAGTTCGATCAGCCGACCGGCGAAGGCGCGGTGCGGGACGCGCTCGCCAGCATCGAGGAGAAGGTCGTCCAGCAGTACGGCGACCCGGGCGACAATCAGGTGCTGGTTCGCCTACCGATCGCCGGCCCCGAGACGGGCGCGAGCCTCGAGGAAGGGGCCAACGCGGTCGCGGCGGAGTTGCGGGCGGGCCCGCTGGGCGAGTTCCAGGTGATCAGCCAGGAGCTGGTCGGGCCGGTCATCGGCGAGGAACTGCAACGCCGTGGCGTCAACGCCTTCGTCTTCGCGATGGCCGGCATTCTGATCTACATCGGGCTCCGCTTCCGCTTTTCGTTCGCGGTGGGCGCGGTCGTCGCGGTCGCACACGACATCGCGATCACGCTGTCGATGCTGGTGCTTTTCGACTACGAGCTGTCGCTCAACGTTGTTGCGGCGATGCTGACCATCACGGGATACTCGGTGAACGACTCGATCGTCGTTTTCGACCGGGTGCGCGAGAACCTCCGTGTAATGCGGCGCGACACTTTCGCGCATCTGGTCAATACGAGCATCAACCAGACGCTCGCACGCACGATCATCACGTCCGGAACCACCGGCGGGGCGGTGCTGGCGCTGTACCTGTTCGGCGGTGAGGTCCTGCGCGGCTTCGCCTTCACGATGCTGGTGGGTGTTGTGAGCGGCACCTATTCCACGATCTTCGTCGCGTCGATCATCGCCATCGTGATCACCGAGCGCCGCGCCGCCCAGGCGCGGCAGGCGGGAGCGACGCCCGCCGCGCAGGGCGCGGCAGCGGCTGCCCCGGCGCGGTCGTCAAGGCGCCGCCGCAAGGTAAGAGCGTCGTAAGCGTTGGGTTTCCTTCGCAGAAGTCCGTGACCGCGCTGGAGGCCACACTCCTCGGGATCCTCCAGGGGCTGACCGAGTTCCTGCCGATTTCAAGTTCGGCGCACCTGCTGCTCGCGCGCAGCGTCTTCGGTTGGACGGTCGACCCCCGTTTCGGTCTGGTCTTTGATGTCGCCGTGCATGTCGGAACCCTGGTCGCGGTGCTGACATACTTCCGTGCGGACGTGGTGGCGCTGCTTCGCGTCGCTGTCACCCCCCGGACGTGGCTTGACCGTGGAGGCACCAGCGGTCTGCTCCGGGCCATCGCCATCGGCACGCTGCCGGTGGGGCTCGTCGGCCTCCTGGCGGCCGAGTTGATCGGCACCTCGCTTCGGAGCGTGGAGCTGGCCGGTGTGGCTCTCGCCCTTGGGGCCTTGGCAATGCTGGTGGCCGAGCGTCTCGCCCAGGGCGGCCGGGACGAGACGGATATTGGGGCTGGGGAGGCAGTCGTGCTCGGCATGGCGCAGGCGGCAGCCCTTGTACCGGGCGTATCGCGATCCGGCGCCGTCCTGGTCGTGGCGATGCTGCTGGGTCTCGGGCGCGCTTCTGCGGCGCGCTTCGCCTTCCTGCTCGGCATCCCCGCCATTCTGGCGGCTGGAGGCCGCGAGGGGCTTGCGTTGCTCCGCGACGGGATGCCTCCCGGCGGCGAGGCGGCGATGGCGATCGGGTTCGTGGTATCGGCGGTAGTCGGGTACCTCGCGATAAAGTACTTCCTGCGTTACGTCGTTCGGCACTCTCTGGATCCATTCGCGCTCTATCGACTGGCGCTCGCGGGAGTCGTGCTGGTCCGCGGACTGGTCTGAGGCAGGGGGGCGTTGCGAAAGCCGTAGGAGATCGCAGACCGATGCAGTGGTTGCGGCGGAATCTAATCACCGGAATCGTCTTCATCGTGCCGCTTGCGCTCAGCGTGGCGGTGTTTGTCTGGTTGTTCGGCCTGATCGACGGCGTCATGGGCCCCGTCTATGCTCGCTGGCTGGGACGGGAAATCCCGGGCCTGGGTCTCGTGACGCTCGGCGCCGTCGTCGTGCTGGTCGGCGCCCTCGCGACCAACGTAATCCTCGGCCGGCTGCTGAACAGGGGCGAGGAATGGCTGCTGCGGCTGCCGCTCTTCGGGGCCGTCTACGCTACCGTCAAGCAGCTCGTCACCGCCTTTTCTCCGGACACGCAGGTCGGCTTCAAGCGGGTGGTGCTGGTGGACGATCCGAAGCGCGGCCTGGTGCTCGGTTTTCTGACCAAGGAGTTCAGGCTGGAGGGTGACGACGGGCCGGCGAGGGCAGGAGCCGGCGAGACGGACGGCGAGCGGGATTCATGGACCCACGTTGCCGTCTACGTGCCGACGAACCACGTCTACTTCGGCGACATTCACATTTACCCGCGGTCGGTCGTTTCCTTCCCTTCGCTAACCGTGCAGGAAGGACTTCAGGTGTTCCTGACCGGCGGGATGGCGCTGGGGAAGCGTCTCCGGACCGAACGGGAAGAGTGGGGGCGAGAGGGATCGGGCTCCCGGGTTGAACCTTGACACGTTTCCGCAGGGCAAGTTAGTTTGCTGGACTCTGGCGCGGGCGGGCGCCGCCTGCCGTATCCAACGAGGAGAAAATGGAACAACAGTTGTACTTTGCGCTCGGCTGGGGTGCGCCGATTGCCTCGGCTCTGTTCGCCCTGTTCCTGATTCGGCGGATTAACAGCCACGCTCCCGGCACGGACCGCATGCAGCGGATCGCCGCGCTGATCCGAAGCGGCGCGATGGCGTTTCTGCGGACCGAGTACACCGTCCTGGCCGGGTTCGTCGCCGTCATGTTCATCGTCCTGGTCCTGTTCCTGCCGGGCAACTCGCTCCTGACCGGCGTCGCGTTCCTGCTTGGCGCGACGTTGTCGGCGTCAGCCGGATGGGTCGGCATGCGCACGGCCACGAGCGCGGCGGTCCGGACGACGCACGCCGCCACCGAGAGTCTCTCGTTGGCCCTCCGCGTGGCGTTCTCCTCCGGCGCGGTGATGGGCCTGACCGTCGTAGCGCTCGGCACGTTGGGTATCGCGGTTCTTTACTTCGCTTACGGCGGGCTCAGTGGCGCGGGGTCGAGCGCGGTCGAGTCGCTGTTCGGTTTCTCGCTTGGCGCCTCGTCGATCGCCCTGTTCGCCCGTGTCGGCGGTGGCATCTATACGAAGGCGGCCGACGTGGCGGGCGATCTGTCGGGCAAGGTGGAAGCAGGCATCCCGGAAGACGACCCGCGCAACCCTGCCACCATCGCCGACAACGTCGGCGACAACGTCGGCGACGTCGCCGGCATGGGGGCCGATCTGTTCGAGTCGTACGTCGGCAGCATCATCTCGTCGATCGCCCTTGCCTGGGCGCTCGGCGCAGCGACGGCCAGCGCACTCTGGGGTGTCGACGAGGGGTCGTTCGCCGTGCTGCAGGGACGTCTCGTTATCTTCCCGGTGCTCCTCGCCGGCGTCGGAATCCTCTCGTCGATTCTCGGAACGTTCGCCGTCAATACCGACGACGAAGCGAAGATCGGCAGCGCGCTGCACCGGGGCCTGATCGTGGCGTCGGTTCTGGTCTTCGCCGGCGCCGCCGCGCTGGTCGTCCTGCTCGAGATTCCGTTCGCCGTCCTCTGGTGCGTCGTGGCGGGTGTGGCGGCGGGCGTGCTGATCGGCCAGATCACCGAGTACTACACGGGCAAGGACAAGCCGCCCGCTCACCGGATTGCGCAGCAGTCGGAAACCGGTCCCGCGACCAACATCATTGCCGGCCTCGGTGTGGGCATGATGTCGTGCGCGCTGCCGATCCTGGTCATCTGCCTGGCGATCTGGTTCAGCTTTGCGCAGGCGGAGCTGTACGGCATCGCTATCGCCGCGGTCGGCATGCTCTCGACCCTCGGCATCAGCCTGGGGGTGGACGCCTACGGTCCCGTCGCCGACAACGCGGGAGGCATCGCGGAGATGAGCCGGTGCGAGGCGTATGTCCGCGAGCGCACCGACGCGCTCGACGCGGTGGGGAACACCACCGCGGCGATGGGGAAGGGTTTCGCCATCGGGTCGGCGGCTCTGACCGCCCTTGCGCTCTTCAGCACGTTTCGTACCACCGCCGACAGTGCGGTAACGGCGGCGGGGGGCGCCGCCGCGTTCGAGCCGCGGCTTCTGAACCTGCAATTGGACAACCCGAACGTTCTGCTTGGAATGCTTCTCGGGGGAATGCTCCCCTTCCTCTTTTCCGCCCTGACGATGAATGCGGTGGGCCGCTCGGCGAACGCCATGATCGGCGAAGTGCGCCGGCAGTTCCGCGAGATCACCGGCCTCTTGTCGGGGGACGCGGAGCCGGACTCGGCGCGGTGTGTCGAGATCTCGACCCGGTCGGCGATCAGGGAGATGGTCGTGCCGGGTCTGATCGCGGTACTGGCGCCGGTCGTGGCCGGCTACCTGCTCGGCATCTCCGGGCTGGGCGGCCTGCTGGCGGGCGCACTCGTGACCGGTGTGCTGATGGCGCTGATGATGGCGAACGCTGGCGGCGTGTGGGACAACGCGAAGAAGTACATCGAGGAGGGCCACCACGGCGGGAAGGGATCCGAACCGCACAAGGCCGCAGTTATCGGCGACACCGTTGGCGATCCGTTCAAGGACACCTCGGGCCCCAGTCTGAACATTCTGATCAAGTTGATGACGATTGTCGCCGTGATCTTCGCCCCGCTTGTGGTTGCCTGGATGCAGTAGCCGGAGCCGTGGCCCGCGGATTTGACGCTGGAGAGAGGTGCGGTTAAGATGCCGCCCTTCCCGCCGTTCCATGGGATCGGCGGTCGGCCGTTTCGGAATGCAGAACGACACCCTTGCGGGCCATTTCCGGCGCGTTGGTGTCGAAGAAGAATGAACGCGCGAGGTGGGGTTTCCGTTCGTTGACAGTAGCAATCGGCCTGCTATAATCGCCGCCTTGGAATTCGGCATACGCGCGTTGAGCAGGTCAGGAGGGCGTTTCCGTGGCTGACAAACAGCAGAGAACGAATCCGCCGTCGAAGGGATCACCCAGTGGCGCACCGGCTTCGAAGGGCGCTCCGCCCAAGAAGAAGGAAATCGTCATGTTCGGGGAGATCGCGAACCCGTCCGTGCAGGTGGGGGCACGGAAGTGGTACACGCTACCGCTGTCGATCATTGCCCATGTCGTGGCGATCGGCGCTTTCGTGATCGTGCCGCTGATGGCGGTCGACGCCCTGCCGACACCGGCGACGATGATGGCGTTCGTCGCCGCTCCGCCGCCGCCGCCGCCGCCACCCCCCCCGCCGCCGCCGCCGGCTGCGGCCGAGGCGGCGCCGCCGCCCGTCATTGACGTCAACCCGAACGCGGCGCCGATTGCCGCGCCGGAGCAGATCGTCGAGGAAACGGGGTTCGACCTTTCCCAGGCGCGTGGTGTTGAAGGCGGCGTGGTTGGTGGGGTTGTCGCCGGCATCGTCGGCGGCTTGCCCAGCGCGCCGCCGCCGCCTCCCCCGCCGCCGGAGCCGGTGCGTGTTGGAGGCAACATCAGCCCCCCGACCAAGGTCCGTGACGTTCCGCCGGTTTACCCGCCGGTGGCCCAGCAGGCCCGCGTGCAGGGCGTCGTGATTCTTGAGGCGGTTATCGGTCCCACAGGCGCGGTGACCGATGTCAAGGTGCTCCGGTCGGTGCCGCTTCTCGACGAAGCCGCGATTACCGCCGTGAAGCAATGGCAGTACACGCCGACGCTGTTGAATGGCGTGCCGGTGCCGGTCATCATGACGGTGACCGTCAACTTCACGCTTCAGTAGTTTGGGTCCGGTTCGCTTCAACCAGTTGCAACGGAGTCTTTGAGGGCCGAGCAGGGGCCCATGGGAGGAACAGATGGATTTTCTTGAACTCTGGGAGCAGATGGGCCTGGCGGTCAGGCTTATGATGGGTATCCTGGTAATCATGTCGATGGCGTCGGTAGGCGTCTTCTTTGAGCGGCTGTTCACCTTCATGCAGGCGACGAAGCAGTCGAAGCTGTTCGCGCCGCAGGTGGCGAAGCATCTGAAGGACGGCAAGCTCAAGGAGGCGATCACCATCTCGCAGTCGAAGAACTACAAGTACAGCCACCTTGGCAAGGTCGTGCTGGCCGGACTCCAGGAGTACCAGTTCCAGCAGGACAGCGGCGTCGACCTGCACAAGGACGATGTCGTTGACAGCGTGCACCGCGCCATTCAGCGGGCGTCGGCGCTCACGGCGTCGGACCTGAAGCGGGGCATGGGCATTCTCGCCACCATCGGATCGACGGCTGTCTTCGTCGGCCTGCTCGCGACTACGATCGGTGTCATCAACGCGTTCCAGGGGATTGCCGCGACCGGGTCCGGTGGTCTGGGCGCGGTTTCGGGCGGCATCTCGGAGGCGCTCGTGGGAACCGCCATCGGTCTGTTCGTGGCGATTCCCGCCGTCTGGTTCTTCAACTATCTGACCGGACGCCTCGAGTACTTCTCCGTCGAGATGGACAACTCATCGTCCGAGCTGGTCGACTACTTCATCAAGAAGTCGTAGGCTTCGCACAACAGAAGATCCGGCCGGTTGCGTCCGTCGTGACTAGCGGGCGCAGCCGGATCGTGAGATTCACCTGAGGAGAAACGACCATGGGGATGCAAGTTGGCGACAAGGGCGACGGCCTGAATTCCGAGATCAACATCACGCCGCTCGCCGACGTGATGCTCGTGCTGCTGATCATCGTCATGCTCATCGCGCCGCTGTTGCAGGCGGGCGTGACGCTGACGCTGCCCGAGGCGACGAACACGGCTGACAAGCCGGACAACGACAACAACACGGTGGTGGCGGTGACGGCGGACGGCCGGTACTTCGTCGACAACGTGCAGACGACGCCGGGC
The DNA here is from genome assembly GCA_964636705.1 of uncultured Vicinamibacteraceae bacterium. GTDB lineage: Bacteria > Acidobacteriota > Vicinamibacteria > Vicinamibacterales > UBA8438 > VXRJ01. The sequence goes on along the minus strand of CAZWUJ010000012.1, from coordinate 77,788 downwards.
GAGCTGCTCACTTCCATCAACACGGCGTTGGGTCGGAAGCTGGAGCGGATACTGTTGATAAAGGCCGACACGAACGCCCAGTACGGCGCCGTGATGGAACTGATGGATCAGTTGCAACGGGCTGGTATTGAGAACGTCGGACTGATCACCGAGCGCGAGCTGGGTGGCGCGGCCGGCGGAGGAGAATAGTTCGCCATGGCAAAGAAACACCACGGTGCGGACAAGGTCGTCGGAGCCAAGAAGGTTACGGCGAACTCCGAAATCAACATCACGCCGTTCATCGATGTGCTGCTGGTTCTGATCGTCATCTTCCTGGCGGCCTTGCCCCTCGGACAGCGCGGCCTGGACATCAACCTCCCACTCGAGACTCAGGGTTCGGCGCAGGCCGCGACCGACAGCAGTCAGATCGTGTTGGAGTTCACGGCGGACCGCCGGATCTCCGTCAACCAGCAGCCCATGAACATGGCGACGCTGGAGTCGGAACTGCGGCAGATCTTCGAGACCCGGCGCGAGAAGACCATGTTCATCGCTGGCGCCGGATCCATCACGTATGGCGAGATCATCGACGTGATCGACGCCGCGAGAGGAGCCGGGGTCGAAAAGGTGGGGATCGTGACGGAAGGCATGCGCCGCGCTGCCGGCGCTGCACCGGTCGGCTAGCCTGGCCGCCGATAGCCGAGGAGGAGAACATCATGCAGACCGGACGCACCTTCCTGAGATTGACACTTGTCGTGGCGCTCGTGATGCCGCTGGTTTCCTGCGCCTTCTTCGATCAGTTGGGCGCGATGCGCACTTTCAAGGAAGCCAACCTGCTGTACGGCCGGGGCGACTACGAAGGGGCGATCGAGGAGTATTCGCACGTTCTGGACGTCATTGACGCAGACCCGGAGAGCGAGCTGTCCCAGGTGATGACGGTGGCGTACTTCTACATCGCCAACTCCTACGACAACCTCTACACGCCGGCTTTCCGGGGCGATCCGGAGAATGATCGGTACCTGCAACAGGCCGTCGAGTACTACCGGCGCGCGGCGGACGAGATCCCGAACCCGGAGTTCCAGACGCTGGCGATGCAGTACCTGGTGTCAGCCTATGGCCCGGACCGGATGAACGATCCGACCAGTCGCGCGATGTTGCTGCAGGAGATGATCCAGCTCGATCCAGCGAACCCCGACAACTACTTCGTGCTCGCGCAGCTCTTCGAGGAGTCGGGTCTCTTCGAGGATGCCGAGGCGATCATGCTCGAGGTGAGGAACATGCGGCGGGAAGACCCGACGGTCTACCTGCAGCTTGCCGGCTTCTACAACCGGAGCGGCGATTTCGACCAGACGATCGAGGCGTTGCGGGAACGCGCCCGGATAGAGCCGGACAACCCGGAGGCCTTCTACACCATCTCGACCTTCTTCTGGGAGAAGGCGTTTCGTGACTTCCGCATCACCCAGGACCAGAAGACCGAGTACATCCTCGCTGGGATCGAGGCGGCCGACCGGGCGATTGCGCTGAACGACCGCTACGTCGACGCACTCATCTACAAGAACATCCTGCTTCGGATGCAGGCGAACATGACCGAGGACATCGACGAGCAGGATGCGCTGATTGCTCAGGCGGACGAGTTGCGCGACCTCGCCCAGCAGATTCAGGATGAGGCGCGCGGTCAGGCGGCAGCCGGCGCCGAAGGGGAGTAGGCGTCCGGCGTCCACGCACCCCTCACAAGATCGGCGGCGTTAAGGGCCGGGCGCTCACGAGGGCGCCCGGCTTTTTTTATGAGCAGTCTCGACGGACTCATCGAGCAGGTCCGGGCATACAAGCCCGACGCCGACACCGACCTGTTGCGCCGGGCGTACGACTTCTCTGCCGTGGCGCACGCTGGCCAGACTCGCCGCTCCGGCGAGGAGTACATCACGCACTTGCTGGAAGTGGCCGGGCTCGTGGCCGAGATGCATCTAGACGATGTTGCGGTCGCTGCCAGCCTGTTGCACGACGTGGTGGAGGACACGCTCACCACCGAAGACAAGGTGCGCGAATTGTTTGGGGAGGATATCGCCCATGTCGTTGCGGGCGTCACGAAGATCGGCGCGATGCAGTTCTCGTCTCGGGAGGAGCGGCAGGCGGAGAACTTCCGCAAGATGTTGCTCGCCATGGTGGATGACGTTCGCGTCATTCTCGTCAAGCTGGCCGACCGGCTGCACAACATGCGCACGCTCGACCACTTGCCCGAGCCGCGGCGGCGGCGGATCGCGCAGGAGACCGTCGACATCTACGCCCCGATAGCCCACCGTCTCGGCATGAGCAAGGTGAAGCACGAGCTCGAGGAGTTGGCGTTCCGACAACTGGAACCGGATGAGTACGAATCACTGCGGAGTCTGATTGACAAGCGCCGCAAGGCGACCGACCGAACCGTGGCGCGGCTCAAGCGGACGCTTACGGACAAGCTGCAGAATGCCGGCGTGCCGGTCCTGGCCATCGAGGGTCGGATCAAGCAGCCATTCAGCATTCGGGAGAAGATCAAGCGCCAGCGGATCTCGCTCGATGAGGTGTACGACCTGGTGGCAGTACGCGTCGTCACGGGGTCGGTCCACGACTGTTATGCGGCCCTCGGCATCATCCACCAGACGTGGTCGCCGGTGCCGGGCCGGTTCAAGGACTTTGTCGCGATGCCGCGGCCCAACGGCTACCAGTCGCTTCACACGTCGGTCGTCAGCGACCGGGGCTTTCCCTTCGAAGTGCAGGTCCGAACGGAGCAGATGCATCAGATTGCCGAAGAAGGAATCGCTGCGCACTGGAAGTACAAGGAGGGGCGCCTCGGTGCGGAGGCGGACGAAAAGTACTTCCTCTGGCTCCGCCAGTTGCTGGAGTGGCAGGGGGATGTACCCGATCCGACGGAGTTCATCCACAGCCTCAAGATCGATCTCTACCCGGAGGAGGTGTACACCTTTACGCCGAAGGGGGAAGTGAAAGCGTTGCCGCGAGGCGCTACCCCGATTGACTTCGCCTACGCAATCCACACCGATATCGGCAACACGTGTGTCGGCGCTCGTGTCAACGGCCGAATGGTGCCGTTGCGCACCCATCTTCAGAGCGGTGACATTGTCGAAGTGGTGACCGCACCGGGACACAACCCGAGCCGTGACTGGCTGAGTTTCGTCGCCACTACTCGGGCGCGCAACAAGATCAAGCAGTTCATTCATATCGAAGAAAAATCGCGCGCGGTCGATCTCGGGCGCAAGCTGATCGAGAAGGAAGCGCGCCGCTTCGCGCTAAAGATGAAGGCGGTGTTGGACACGGCCGCCGTGGAGAGGATTTGCAGCGGTTTCAATGCGACCAAGGTGGACGACCTGTACGCCGCCGTCGGCTACGGCAAGGTTGCGGCCCGGCAGGTGCTTGATCGACTGGTGCCGGAGACGCAACGCCAGGAACCGAGGCAGGAGAGTTCCGTTACCTCTGCGGTGCGACGGATCCTGCGACCGAACCGGGATGTCATCAAGGTACGTGACTTCGACGATCTGATGGTCTTCCGAGCCGGCTGCTGCAACCCTATCCGGGGCGAAAAGATCGTTGGCTATGTGACTCGCGGCAAGGGTGTGTCGGTCCATTCCGCGAGTTGCGCAAATGTCCTCAACCTGTTGTACGACCCGGAGCGGCGCATCGACGTCGTCTGGGGCAAGGCGGATCGCGGTGCATCCTTCACGGTTTGCCTCACCATCCAGGTGGAGGATCGTCGCGGCATTCTGGCCGACGTCACCTCACGGATTGCCGAGACACGGATCGACATACGGAAGGTGGAAGCGTCCTCCGACGAGGGGCAACACGGCCATATCAGCGTCACGATGGACATTGTCGACCTGAATCACTTGCAGAAGGTGATCAAGGTGGTTCGCGCCGTCCCCGGGGTGTTGAACGTCGAACGCGTGCTGCGTCAGCAATAGAGCCGATCAATCGGTGGTCGCGGTGGCGGCGCGGGAGGCTATCGCAATGCAGTCGATCTCGATCAGCGCGTCCTTCGGAAGTCGCGCTACCTGGACGGCGGCTCGCGCCGGGGCGGGATCGGCGAAGAACGTAGCGTAGACGCGGTTCATTGCCGCGAAGTCGTTCATGTCCGCCAGATAGACGGTCGTCTTGATGACGTCGGCGCGCGTTGCGCCGCCAGCGGCCAGGACGCCGTCGACGTTCCGCAACACCCGCTCAGTCTGGGCGCTCACGTCGCCTTCGATCATTTCGCCAGTTTCCGGATCCAGAGCCACCTGCCCGGAGACGAAGAGCAGATCACCACTCCGGATCGCCTGAGAGTAAGGCCCGATTGCGCGCGGTGCGCTCGTCGTGCTGACGGGAGTTCGAGACACGCCCTGCCCAGGAGGGATGGCTTCCCTCAGGCTCTCTCTCGCAGACTCCTAGGGCGCCTTGACTACCCGGTTGGACCGGATGCAGCGAGTGCAGACCTTGAGCCGCTTCACTCCGCCGTTAACGAGCGCCCGGACTGTCTGGATGTTCGCCTCGAACCGCCGCCTGGTCACGTTGTGGGCGTGCGAGACATTTCGGCCCATCCTCGGGCCCTTGCCGCAGATGTCGCAACGTCTTGCCATGAGTATCCGTCTAGTCTACACGAGGCACGATCAACCCTGAAGCCGACTCTCCCTCCCGAGCGTCGTCTGCACCACTCAGTCCCTCCCCGTCCTGTCTCATCGCGGAAAAGAGGCGTCTCAACATGCCCACGCACGCGGCGTCGCCGCCCTCTTCTCCGAGCAGTTCTCGTCCTTCGCGGGCCCCGCGTTCGATGCGCCGGAAGATATCCGCAATCTGATGGTCCGGCGTCGGCGCTCCCTGCTGCGCCGCCGCTTCGACAACTCCGGTCATCTCTTCAACGAGCCGCCGCGCATGCGCAGTCTGGGTCGGGTGCTGGTAGGCGATGCCCCGACTGGCCGTATCCGCCGTTTGGGCCATTGCCTGGGCGGCGTCGGCTAGGTCGGCATCGCACAGGCCCGGAAGATCGGCCCGTTCCTGGCCCAACAGTGCCAGGAGCCGGTAAGTGAGCGCCTGCTGCGGATCCGTCAAGCCCTGCAGCAGCGCCATCAGGAAATGAGCATCCCGTTCCCGCTGCCGCTGAACCACGGCGGGCGGGTGCGCGGAGGCGGACTGCAACCAGACGCAGTCAGGTGGGCAGGCGATTTCGACCAGACGCTTGGTGCCGCAGCACACTGGGCAGATGGATGCCGCCTTCGCGGGGCAGGTGCGGCGCGCTCTACGCCGGGCGCAAAGTGGACACTGCCGCTTTGGCATGGTGAGCGGATTATGACAGGAAGGATCTCGCCGGGTCCGGATGCAGGGGGGAAGCGCCTTCCAAGTCGGTCGGTTTGTCCTCTGCCGGGGACAGGTCGCAATGTCGAAACCAAATCGGTGGTTCTGTCGTCTAAGGAAATAGCGCCGTTGCCGGTGGCACGGTTCTTGCATTCTATCCAGGGGCAAGCCCAAGGGATCATGAGACCGGGCTAACGGGAACAACCGCCTGGAAAGGAGCAGGCATCATGACGACGCGAACATGCACCGCAGAGAAGAGGCTGAGTCCAGCTCGCTACACCGAGCTCAAGCAGATGCTCGAGGCGAGGCGCCTCGAGATTATCGGTGAGGTGCAGCACAAGATGCGAGACGCCCGCCTGGAGCACGCGGCGTCGCCCACGCCGGACGTGTGCGATGAAGCAGAGGTGTCCGAGATGGATATCCAGGGCGACATCGAATTTGCCGTGCTGCAGATGAAGACCGAGACGCTTCACAGGATCACCGAGGCGCTGGACCGGCTCGATGAGGGGACGTTCGGGTACTGCTACGAGTGTGGCACCGAGATCGCCACCCAACGGCTCCGAGCGCTTCCGTTCGCCGTCCGCTGCATGGAGTGCGAAGCGGAGCGCGAGTTGGCCATCGAACGGGAACAGGTGTACGAAGCACGTCGAGCACCCAGTTCGCTGTTCGCTGACTATCGGGGCTGACGATGGTTGTCAGTCGGAGCCCCACGGCGAACGTGTCCGCCCGGACGCGCGAGGTGCCGCCAGAGCTCCCCGTGCTTCCGCTGCGCGACACGGTCCTCTTTCCGGGCGGCGTCATGCCGCTCGCCGTGGGGCGCCCGCGCTCCGTGAAGCTGATCGAGACCGCGCTTGAGGAAAGTGACTCGATCGCCGTGATTGCGCAGCGCGAAGCGGCAATCGAGGAGCCGAGCGAGGACGACCTCTACAGGGTCGGCACGTTGGCCCAGGTCCACAAGATCTTTCCGCTGCCGGACGGGAGCTATCGGCTGTTCGTGGAGGGAGTCGGTCGTATCGCTCTCGACAGGTTGATTACGGTCGAGCCGTTCCACCGAGCCGCCGTTCATGGCGTCGACGAACAGACTGTCGCCGGCGACCGGCTCGCGATAGAGCAACTGGTCGCGACGACCCGCAAGCTGTTCATGCAGGTCGTCGCGGCATCGCCGCACCTATCGGACGACGTGTCGGGATTCGTGGACAACATCACGGAGCCGGGCCGCCTGGCCGACCTCGTGGCGTCCGGTTTGCGAACGGTCGGCTCCGAGGAACAACAGGCGATTCTCGAGACCCTCAACGTACGCGAGCGGCTGGCCAAGCTCAATCGGCTTATTGCCAAGGAGCTCGAGATTCTCGATATCCGTTCCACGATTCAGTCGCAAGTGCAGTCGGAACTGGGTAAGAACCAGCGCGACTTTCTGCTGCGCGAGCAGATGAAGGCCATCCGCAAGGAGCTGGGCGAGAACGACGATCAGGCCAAAGAAGTCGACGAGCTGCGTGAGAAGATCGAGGCCGCCGGCATGCCGGCAGCGGTCGCGAAGGAGGCGCGGCGCGAACTGGACCGGCTGTCGAAGATGCCGGTTGCGGCGGCTGAGTACACTGTTTCGCGGACCTACCTTGACTGGCTGATCTCCCTGCCCTGGAACGTCCGAAGCGACGAGTCGATAGACCTGCATCGCACGAAGCGGACGCTCGACTGTGGGCACTCGGGCCTGGAGAAGGCAAAGGACCGGATCCTGGAATACCTCGCCGTTCGCAAACTGAAGCCGAATGTGAAGGGGCCCATCCTGTGCTTCGTCGGCCCGCCCGGCGTCGGCAAGACCTCGCTTGCCAAGGGGATTGCCGAATCGCTCGACCGTCAGGTCGTCCGGGTTTCGCTGGGAGGCATGCGCGACGAGGCGGAGATCCGTGGTCATCGGCGCACCTACATCGGTGCGTTGCCTGGACAGATCATCCGCGGTCTGCGACGTGCAGAGACCAGGAATCCGGTGTTCATACTCGACGAAATCGACAAGCTCGGCACCGACTTCCGTGGCGATCCCGCATCCGCCCTGCTGGAGGTGCTGGATCCGGAGCAAAACAACACGTTCCGCGACCACTACCTCGACGTTCCGTTCGACCTGTCGGAGGTACTGTTCATCACGACGGCGAATTTCCTGGACCCGGTTCCGCCGGCGCTGCTCGACCGGATGGAAGTCCTCGAGTTGCCCGGCTATACGGAAGACGAGAAGCTCGCCATCGCTACCGAGCACCTGGTCTCGCGCCAGGTGGATCGACACGGTCTATCGCCGGAGCAGATCACGTTCACGGATCGGGGGCTGAGAACGCTCATCCGTAACTACACCCGGGAAGCAGGTGTTCGGAACCTGGAACGGGAACTGGGAGCACTCTGCCGAAAGGTCGCACGGCGGCGCGCCGAGGGAGACGAAGCCGCAGTATCCGTGACGCCGGAGCTACTGATCGAGATGATCGGTCCCGGCAAGTTCCAGGACGAGGAGGTTGCGGAGCGGACCAGCCGCCCCGGCGTAGCGACGGGTCTGGCATGGACGCCGGCCGGCGGGAATGTGCTCTTTGTCGAGGCGGCCCGGATGTCGAACGGGAGTCGGTTGGAACTGACCGGCCAGTTGGGTGACGTGATGAAGGAGTCGGCTTCCGCAGCAGTCACCTGGCTCCGGACGAACGCCACCCGCTACCAGGTGGATCCCGATTTCTACGGTAACGGTGACATCCATATTCACGTGCCGTCGGGCGCTATCCCGAAGGATGGACCTTCGGCCGGTCTGACGATGGTCGTCGCACTCGTATCCGAGTTGACGGGCCGTCCGGTTCGAGGCGATATCGCCATGACGGGCGAAATCACGTTGTCCGGTCTGGTGCTGCCGGTCGGTGGCGTGAAGGAGAAAGTCCTTGCGGCGCGTCAGCTCGGCATCTTCCACGTAGTGCTGCCGAAGCGTAACGAACCCTCCGTGAACGAGGATCTGGGGGAGGAACTGCGTCGCGAGATGACGATCCACTACGTTGCGACGATAGACGAAGCGCTTGCCCTCTCCCTCACCCCGGCCGCGGTGCCTTCCCACCATCCCGTGGCGCCGGACGGGGCCCGGCCTGGTCCCGTCACGGACGTCATTCAGTAGCCTGGGCTGCCGCCCGTCAGGGCGCGCCGCGTCCTCCCTGAGGCGGGCGCGGGCTCAAGAGCGCGCAGTTCGTCGACGACAGTTTGCAGGTCATCCGGCAGGTCGCAATGGAACGCCAGGCGACGCCGGTCTCCCGGATGCGTAAAGGCCAGGCGCACGGCGTGCAGGAACGGCCGGTCGAGCCGCTGTACGGTCCGATGCGCGTCACGTATCGCAGCGGGCACATGCCGCTTCCGCCCGCCGTAGGTCTGATCGCCCACCACCGGGTGCCCTATGGCGCCCAGGTGGACGCGGATCTGGTGCGTCCGCCCGGTAGCGATGGCAACCTCGACGAGAGTCATCCCAGGGAGCGGCTCCGCCCCGGTGATCCGCGTCACGGCTTCCCGTGCGCGGCGTGCCCGCGCGGAGATGCGTTTCCGGTCGAAGGGGTCGCGACCGATCGGCAGGTCAATACGCCGTCCCTGGCGCACAATTCCCCATACGAGTGCCTTGTAGGTCTTCTCGACTTCCCGCGCCGTAAACTGCCGGGTCAGTTCGGCGTGCGCCGCGTCGTGTTTCGCCACCACCATCAGGCCCGAGGTTCCCCGGTCCAGGCGGTGGACGATTCCGGGCCGGAGCTCCCCGCCGATACCACTCAGATCGGTCACGTGGTGGAGCAGCGCGTTCACGAGGGTGCCCTCGGCATGTCCGGCGCCAGGGTGCACTACCATGCCGGCCGGTTTGTTGACCACGACGAGATCCGCGTCGTCATGTACGACGTCAAGTGGCAGGGCCTCTGGCTGCGGGGCCGCTGGCGCCGCGGGAGGAACCTCGACCCGGATCCGATCGCCCGCGTGAACGTGACTGCTCGTTCGGGTCCTGGCGCCGGCAATCTGGACATGCCCAGTGCGGATGAGTCGCTGTACCTGCGAGCGCGTCCAGACGGTTCGCGCCCCTGCGCCACGGGCGATCAACTGGGCGGTCACGAACCGATCAAGACGGACGCCGGCTTCGCCGGCAGGCACCTCAAGTTCCACGACTACCGGCGCTTCCCCTACCGGATCGCCGAGCGTGGTCACGGCTCCTACGTGGCGTGCGCCGCCGCCCGGCGCGGCGATCCGCCACCCGGTGTCCGGCCGAGCCGGATCAGCATGGCGATGCTGATGGGAATCAGCAACAGCGATACGAACTGCGATGTCGAGACCAGGTCAAGAACGGTCCCACGTGGATCGCCCCGAAAGAACTCGATGGCGAACCGTGCGAGTGGATAGAGCAGCAGGTAGCTCCAGAAGAGCTGTCCCGGGAACATCCGCCCGCGCCGTTCGGACAGGAGCAGGATTCCCAGGATGAGGAGCGTCGCCACCGACTCATACAATTGTGTCGGGTGCAGCGCGACATCGAGCGGTGTCCCTACGTTCGCTGCGGCGATCGGATTGGTGAAGGTGATCCCCCATGGGAGGTCGGTGGGATGCCCGTAGCAGCAGCCTGCGAGCAGACACCCGACTCTTCCTACCGCCTGACCGAGTGCGATCCCTGGGGCGAACGCGTCGCAGGTCGTCCAGAGCGGCATTCGGTGTCGTCGCATGAACCAGAATGCCGCCCCGAGGGCGACGATCAGGCCACCGTAGAAGACACCGGCGGAGCGGAGAAGCGTCCAGGCGAATGCCGGCTCCGCCAGAATGTGATCGAACTCGACGACGAACAGCAGCAGCTTTGCGCCTACCAGCGCCCCGACGATCACCAGGATGCCGAGGTCCATTACGCGCGCGTCGTTCAATCCGCGCGTCCTGCCACGCGTGACCGCCACCCGGAGGCCGACGAGGTACGCAGCGACGAGCATCAGACCGTAGGTGTAGATGCTGACGCCGTAGAACTCGAAGAGTTGCGGATACATTTCCTTATTCCCGCTGCGGCTGGGGATTCCTGATCATGTCAAGGATGACCGACGCCGCGCCGACCGTGATCGCCGCGTCGGCGACGTTGAATGCCCAAAAGTGCCAGCCACGCCAGTAGAAGTCGACGAAATCGACGACGTAGCCGGCAGTGATCCGGTCGATCAGGTTGCCGACGGCGCCTCCCAGGACAAGCGCCAGACCGAGCTTCGTCAGCGGCTCGTTCGCCCCGGCGCGGCTGGCGTAGATCCCGATGGCTACAAGCGCGAATAGTGCGATCGCGGTCATCAGCGCCGGTTTGAACGGAATGTCCGCACTGTTCAACAGTCCGAACGCCGCCCCGGTGTTCCGGACGTACCGGAAATCGAGCAGATCGGGAATGATGGTCACCGAGGAGTGGAGGGGCAGCCAGGCGCGCACCATTCCCTTGGAAACCTGATCGGCGACGACTATCGCTGCCGCAATCAGGAACATGAACCGGCGCGAAGGTCCCGGCGACGCGAAGGGTGCGGCCCGCCAGGATGCGGCCGGACGGTCATCCGATCCCGCGGCGTCAGCCAACACGTTCCACCGCCTCGGCCAGCGCGGCGACGCAGCGCGTGCAGATTCCCACCGGGTCGGCATCGGTGACTTCGGAAACGTAGCGCCAGCACCGGTCGCACTTCACACCTCGTGCGCGTCGCGCCGCGATCAGGGCGGCCCCGTCCGGCTCGGTAAACCGCACGCCTGCCGGCGCGGCCTGCTCCGGGTCCGCCGGAACCGCGTCGTCGGTCTCAACCGACACCTCGGACGCTATGAACAACGTGGGCAACTCGGACGCGTACTGTCTCACCAGGGCCGCGGTCGCACCGCTCGCACGCACGACCACCGCCGCTTCCAGCGAGGTGCCCACCACCTTGGCCTGGCGGAGGCCTTCCAGCTCGATGTTCACCGCATCGCGCAGCGCCCGGAGCCGAGTCCATCGGTCGAGTAGGTCGTGGTCGACAAGCTCGTCGCATCCTTCCGGAAAGTCGGACAGATGAACGCTCTCCGCTTGCGTCCCCGGCAGATGGGACCAGAGGTCGTCGGTAGTGATGGGGAGAATCGGCGCCAACAGGCGCGCCAGGCCATCCGTCATCGTGTAGATGGCGGTCTGCGCCGAGCGCCGCGCCTGCGAGTCGGCTGCCAGGGTGTAGAGCCTGTCCTTCGAAATGTCGATGTAGAACGCGCTCAGGTCAACGGTCAGGAAGTGATTCAGTGCGTGCGATATCGGTTGGAGCTCGTAGCGCTCGTAGGCGCCGAGAATAGCAACCGCGGTTTCGCCGTAGCGGGCAAGCGCGTAGCGGTCCACCTCTTCCATTTCCGCGAGCGGCACCCGGTCCGTGGCTGGATCAAAGTCGTAGAGGTTGGCGATCAGAATCCGGAAAGTGTTGCGGATCTTCCGGTACGCCTCCACGACGCGCGCGAGGATCTCGTTCCCCAGCCGCATCTCCTCCCGATAGTCGGCCATCGCCACCCAGAGCCGAAGAATCTCGGCGCCGTGCCGTTCGATCACGGTCTTCGGGTCGACGCTGTTGCCGCGCGACTTCGACATCTTGTGTCCCGCCGCATCGACGACGAAGCCGTGCGTGAGCACCTGTCGGAAGGGCGCCGCGCCGTGCGTCCCGATACCGACGAGGAGCGAGCTGTGGAACCAGCCCCGGTGCTGATCGGACCCTTCGAGGTAGAGTGTCGCCGGCCACTCCAGCTCGGGGTGCACGGAAAGAACCGCCTCGTGACTGGACCCTGAGTCGAACCAGACGTCAAGGATGTCGGTCTCGCGCTCGAACGAGGCAGCCCCGCACGACGGACAGGTGAAGCCGGCGGGTACGAACTCGCTCAAGTCCCGCTCGTACCAGGCGTCGGCGCCGTGCTCCGCGAAGATCTCCGCCGCGCGATCCGTCAACTCTGTGGTGAGAGTCGCCTCGTGGCAGGCCGTGCAGTAGAGGGCAGGGATCGGAACGCCCCATGAGCGCTGGCGCGAGATGCACCAGTCCGGGCGATTCGCCACCATTTGCCGGATCCGTTCCTCACCCCACGACGGGAACCACTCAACGCGGCGGATCGCCTGAAGCGCCCGCTCGCGCAGGTCGCCCTGGTCCAGCGCAATGAACCACTGGGCAGTGGCAAGGAAGATCACCGGTGCGTGGCAGCGCCAGCAGTGGGGATAGGAGTGCTCCACCTCCGTGTGCTGCCAGAGCCGTCCGGCGTCGTCGAGCGCATCGGTTACGGTGGCGTTCGCTGCGAAGACCTGCATCCCCCCGACGATGGCGACGCTGTCGAAGAAGCGCCCGTCGGGACTGAGGGGGGCCAGGATCTCCAACCCGTACTTCACGCCCGTATGGAAGTCGTCGGCGCCATGTCCCGGAGCCGTGTGGACGGCGCCGGTGCCCTGCTCGAGCGTGACGTAGTCGGCCAGGACGGCAACGGAGTCGCGTGCGTAGAGGGGATGGCGGAAACGGAGACCTTCGAGTTCGCTCCCGGCGAAGGTGGCAAGCGGCGCCCCGAGGGCGTACCCGGTCTCGGCGGCGACGCTGTCCGCCATCGGCTCGGCAATGATGACGGCGGCGTCGGCCGCGGTCGAATCACTGTCGCCATGCTCCGGCGCGTACGCGGCGTACGTCACGTCGGGATGGAATGCGATCGCCAGGTTGGATGGAATCGTCCAGGGCGTCGTCGTCCAGATCAGAACGGACGCCTCGCGCCTCGCGAGTGCGGGGGCCAGTGTCTCGAGTGCGGCGCGGCTCTCGTCCGCCAGCGGGAACTCTACGTGGATTGACGGCGAGCGGTGCGGTTCGTATTCCACCTCCGCCTCGGCGAGCGCCGTCTGGCAGCCGATGCACCAGTGCACCGGCTTCTTGCCGCGGTACACGAGGTCCTGTTCGACGAACTTGCCCAGCGTGCGGACGATTGCCGACTGGTACGGATAGCCCATCGTCAGGTACGGTTCCCGCCAGGCGCCGAGCACGCCGAGCCGGCGGAAGCCGGAACGCTGAATATCGATGTACTTCTCGGCGTAGCGGCGGCAGGCGCGGCGCACCTCGACCACCGGCGGGGCCTGCTTTCCGCTTGCCTTGCCGCCTCCCAGCTCGCGCTCGACGCGCAGCTCGATGGGCAGGCCATGGCAGTCCCATCCAGGTACGTACGGCGCGTCGAAGCCGGCCATCGTGCGCGAGCGGACGACGATGTCCTTCAGGATCTTGTTGAGTGCAGTGCCGACGTGAATCTCCCCGTTCGCGTACGGCGGTCCATCATGAAGGACGTAGCGGCGAGCGCCCCGGCGCCGCTCGCGGATCTTTTCGTACAGGCCGATTCGATCCCAGCGCGCGATGGTCTCCGGCTCGGTCCTGGGCAGACTCGCCTTCATGCGGAAGGCGGTCTTCGGCAAGTTCAGCGTGTCTTTCCAGTCGGACATGGCAAGGATGGGCGCGACGGCTCTCGATTCAGGGCGGAGTTCATCAATCTTAGCTGCAAATATAATGACGCATGGCGTCGGGCCGGCGCGTCGACGTGGTCTTTTTCGATGTCGACTTCACCCTGATTCATCCCGGTCCGGTGTTTGACGGCGAGGGTTACGCCGCTTTTGCCCACAACCACGGGCTGAAGGCGGACGCGACGCGCTACGAAGCGGCGGTGCGCGATGCGTCCAGCGAACTCGACGATCTCCAGGACGCCGTCTACCGTCCCGATCCGTTCGTCCGCTACGCCCGCCGCGTCCTCACCGAGATGGGTGCGCGCGGCGAGCGTCTCGACGCGTGCGCCTACGAGATCTACGAGGAGTGGGCCGCCTGCCATCATTTCACGCTGTACGAGGACGTTCGGCCGGCCTTCGCGGCGCTCTGTGACGCCGGCTACCGGATCGGGCTGATTTCGAACACGCACCGGTCGCTCGAGACGTTCCAGACCCACTTTCAGTTGAAGTCGTTCGTGACCGTTGCCGTCTCGTCGTCGCAACAGGGCTATCTGAAGCCGCATCCGAGCATCTTCCGCGCCGCCCTCGCCGCTGCGGGTACGGCCGCCCACGACGCCGTCATGGTGGGCGACAGCCTGACTCACGACATCGAGGGCGCCCGGCAGGTCGGAATGTCGGCCGTCCTGTTGATTCGTTCGAGCAACGGGGCGAGCCCCCTCGCCGTTCCCGACGCCGGGAACGGTGTGCCGGTAATCCGTTCCCTCACCGACCTTCCCGCCCTGATGGGCCGCCTGTAGCCGCCCGTCCGGGCGACGGCCCAGGCCGGCAACCAGGCGCCGTCGCAAGCGCGCTGGCGGGATCCGCTACCCCGGTGGCCACGTCATGGGACGGCCGGCGAGGAGGTGGAGATGGATGTGAAAAACAGTCTGGCCCGCCTCCGCATTGCAGTTGAAGACGGTCCGATACCCCCGCTCGGCGTGACCACGCTGTGCTGCGACGGTCTTCGCGCAGTGCACGAGCCGGCCGATCAGGTCCGCGTCGTCGACATCGATATCGTTCAACGTCGCGATATGGCGCCGCGGCGCGATCAGGACATGTGTCGGCGCCTGCGGGTTGATGTCGTTGAACGCAATCAGGTGATCGTCCTGATAGACGATGTCGCCGGGGATCTCCCCGGACGCAATCCTGCAGAAGAGACAGTCAGCCATTGTGCCTCTCACACCAGCCCGCGGATCACCGCCACGCGCGGAATTCCCTGGAGATCGACGCGCATTCCAGCGAGGTCGCAACCCGGAGCATCGTTGACGAGCGAGCGAATCGCGCCGGCCTGGCCAGCCCCCATTTCCGCGAGCAGGCAGACGCCGCTTTCGGGATTCCGTGGACGGCCGGCGGCCTTCCGGCGGTCGCCACGCCACGCCCGCAACAAGCGGCGCAACGGATCCAGTCCGTCACGCCCGCCGTCGAGCGCCATCCGCGGTTCATTGTCACGCACCTCGGGCGGCAGCGAATCGATGGCAGCGCTCGGAACATACGGGAGGTTGGCTACAACCAGGTCGAAGCAAGTGTCCTTCCCGTGACGGCTGCCGAGCCATCTCTCGAAAGAGGCATGGACCCAGCGGATGCGTCCCGCCACGCCGTGGGAGGTGGCGTTCCGGCGCGCCAGATTCAAAGCGGCGGCTGAGATGTCAACCGCCGTCACCGCCGCGCGGCGAAACTCATGGGCCAACGCCACCGCGAGGCATCCTGACCCGGTGCCGATGTCGGCAACCGCAAGAGGCTGGTCCCGCCGCGCCGCCAGTTCCTCCAACGCCGTCTCGACAATCAGTTCGGTCTCCGGCCGCGGCGTCAGCACGTCCGGCTCGACGGCAAAACGCAATCCCCAGAATTCCCGCTCCCCGGTTATCTGGGATACGGGTTCACGCCGTTCACGGCGGGCAACAAGCGGCTCGTACCGTGCTTTGAACCCGACCGGTGCCGATTGGCGGCGCTCCACGAGCCAGGTGGCCCAATCCCACTCCAGCGCATGCCTCGCCAACAGTTCGGCGTCGGCCGCCGCCTGGTCGTTCGCGATCCCGGCACGGACGAACCGTTCCCGGGCGGCACCCACCTGATCGACCAGAGGCATGGCGAGAGGCATAGTCACGGGCGATCCTCGTTCCGCAAGCGTCACGATGCCGCGGCCCTCTCTGTCGGAGAGGAACCGTCTGCGTGCTCTGCCGCGTTGCGTTTCTCCGACTGGTAGTGCGTCACGACGGCGTCGATCAGCTCGCTCAGCTCCCCCTCCAGCACGGCCGGCAACTGGTGCGTCGTGAAACCGATCCGGTGATCCGTGATGCGGTTCTGCGGGAAGTTGTAGGTGCGGATCTTCTCCGAACGCTCTCCGGTACCCACCTGGCCGCGGCGGTCGCTGGCGATTTCGGACTGTTGGCGCTGCAATTCGATCTCGTACAGGCGCGAGCGAAGGACCTTCATGGCTTTCGCCTTGTTCTTGATCTGCGACTTCTCGTCCTGCTGCGAGACGACAAGGCCCGTCGGGATATGCGTGATCCGAACGGCGGAGTATGTGGTGTTGACGCTCTGGCCACCGGGACCACTCGAGCAGAACGTGTCGATCCGGAGATCCTTGGGGTCTATCGTTACGTCCACTTCCTCCGCTTCCGGCAGCACCGCGACCGTCGCCGTCGACGTGTGGATGCGGCCGCTCGCTTCGGTTGCCGGCACGCGCTGAACGCGGTGGACCCCGCTCTCGTACTTGAGGCGGCTATAGACCCGCCTTCCCTCGATCAGCGCGATCACCTCCTTGATCGCGCCAACGCCGGTCTGGTTCGACGACAGGATCTCCGTCCGCCACCCCTGCCGTTCGGCGTAGCGCCCATACATCCGGAACAGGTCGGCGGCGAACAGCCCCGCCTCGTCACCGCCGGTGCCGGCGCGGATTTCCAGGACGACGTTCCGCTCGTCGTTCGGATCCTTCGGGACCAGCAGGATCCTGAGTTCCAGCAGCAGGGCTTCACGTCTCGCGTCCAGCGCCTCGATTTCCTGCCGTGCGAGATCACGCAACTCCGGATCGTCGCTGCCGGCAAGCTCCTTTGCCTCCGCCGCCTCCTGAACGACGGCCCGGTACTCGCGGTACTTCTCGGCGAGCGGCTGCAGCTCCGCCAGCGCGCGCGTATGCCTTCGGTACGCTGTCTGATCCGCCTGGACCGACGGATCCGCGATCAGCGTTATCAGGTGGTCGTACCGTTCCTCGATACCGCGTAGCCTGTCGAACATCGTCCGTTGCCTGTACAGGAATACCTTGTGGGCACCCGGCGGACCGCGCTGTCCTCAGTGATCCTAACCGCCGGAGACGGGCGGCAGGAACGCGATGTCGTCGCCATCGGCGAG
Source organism: uncultured Vicinamibacteraceae bacterium (assembly GCA_964636705.1). Lineage (GTDB taxonomy): Bacteria > Acidobacteriota > Vicinamibacteria > Vicinamibacterales > UBA8438 > VXRJ01. The sequence goes on along the minus strand of CAZWUJ010000012.1, from coordinate 60,681 downwards.
CGCGGCATCCATTCGCGCGTACTCCTCGTTGATGGCGATAGAGATCGTGGTCCGATACGGCTTCAACTCCGGAAACTCGGTCGCGAGGCCGTCCCAGAGGGCATGCGCCGTCGAACCATCCGGCAGTTCCCAGTCAAGATCGGCGGTGCCGGCCAGATCGCGGAGACGGGCGAACAGCCGGACTGTCACGCGCATGCACGCTCCAACGCCGTCTGCCTCGCCGCTTCGTCGTCCGGGTCCGCCGTCGCTCCTTCGATCCAAACGTCTCCGCCCTCGAAGAACTCGTGCTTCCAGATCGGCGCTATCTGCTTTATTCGCTCGATCGCGTAGCGACAGGCGGAAAAAGCGTCAGCCCGATGAGGCGACGCGGTTGCGATGGCGACGCTCGCCTCGCCGATCGCCAGCGTTCCAACACGATGGTGGATCGCCAGGATCGTCTCCGGCCACCGCTCGGCCGCTTCCGACGCTATCCGCTCGAATGCCCTCACGGCGAGCGGAGCGTATGCCTCGTACTCGAGCCGTTGCACCCGGTGTCCCTTGTTTTCGTTCCGGACGGTTCCCAGAAACGACGTCACCGCGCCTGCGCTGGCTGGCGCGCCGGCCAGGCGATCCGTGACGACGTCGATCAAGGCCGCCAGATCCAGTTCGGCGTCGGTCACCAGGAAGGACGGTGTTGCCATCTTCGACAGTATAAGGCGGCCATGCCGCCGGAGACGTTCGCTCACTCCGTCAGGCGGGCGACGTAGCGCTGGGCGCGCCGGGCCGCTTCCACCACGCTTTCGCCCGCGGCGAGGGCGGCAGCCAGGGCAGCGCTGTGGGAGCACCCGGTGCCGTGCCGGCGGGTCAGCCCGCCTTGGCGAGGAACCTCCAGTTGCACGCTTCGGGCGCCGTCATCCACGATATCTATCGCCGTGGCGCCGCCGTTGCCCAGATGGCCGCCAGTGATGACGACAGTGGCCGGTCCCAGCTTCCGGATCTCGCGCGCCGCCGTCTTCGCGTCCCTGAGCGACGCGATTGTGGTCCCACTCAGCCGTTCCGCCTCCATCCGGTTCGGGGTCACCACTGTGGCCCGCGGCAGCAGTATCTCTATCAGCAACTCGATTCCTGCATCGTCCAGCAAAGTGACACCACTGGAGGAAACCAGTACCGGATCGACGACGAGCGGCGCGTCGATCCTGGCGAGCCGCTCCGCTACCGCCTCAACGATGGCTGCGGTCGCCAGCATGCCGGTCTTCACAGCGCCGAGGGTGTAGCCCTTCGCTACTGCGTCGATCTGTGCGACAACGAGCTCCGGCGGCAGTGGATACGTCGCCGTGATGGCGCGGTCGTTCTGTGCGGTGACGGCAGTGACAGCGCTGACACCGCGCAAGCCGCCCGCCGCGAAGGCGCGCAGGTCGGCCTGAATGCCGGCGCCGCCTCCCGAGTCGCTCCCGGCGACGGTCAGTGCGACCTGCATCACGGCTGGCTACTGGATCGGATCAGCTTCTTCCTGCGCGACGAAGACGAGGAGATACTGGAACCGGAATTGGTCGTCGCGCGACTGCAGGCGCAAGCCAGCCGCCTCGGCGTCACTGATAATGGTCTCCGGTTCGACCCGTTCCTCGAACGGCGGGCCCGGCCCGCCGCCATCCAGGCGATACTCCACGATCCCGACCCGGCCACCCGGCTTGAGCCGGGGGACTACGTTCCGGAGCAGCCCTACCGGATCCTCGAGTTGACCGTACACTTCCACCATCAGCAGCGCATCGATCGGCGCGGGGATCATGGGGTTGCTCGGCGTCCCGATGATTGTCTGCACATTGGTCAGCCCGGCCCGGCTCACCCGCCGGTTTATCGACTCGATCATCTGCGGTTGGATGTCTTCCGCGTAGACGAGGCCGTTCGGCCCGACACGCTGGGCCAGCCGCACGGTAAACCAGCCGCCTCCAGCGCCGATGTCCGCCACTACGGCACCGTCCGCAATCGAGAGGGCGTCCATGATCAGCTCCGGCTCCTGCCAGGCGTCCCGGTCAGGACCTTCAAGCAGGCCGAGATCCTCCGGGGGGAAGAGCGAGCCGTGGGGCGGGCGCACCTGACCGTCGGCTGGCGCGGCCGGCGCAAGGAGGAGGACGGAAGTGAAAACGACCGTTGCAGCCAGTCCAGACCGCATTCCGCACCTATCTTACGGTCTCTTCCGGCGGCGGACACGGGAGGTCTCGCGTCGGGACGCTGCGCATCGGCGGTCGCACGTAACCGCGTCCCGCCGCCGCCGCGTCGAGGTCGCAGGTCTCGAGGTCCAGCACCGGCAGCAGGAGGAACGGGGTCGCATTCAACACTTCCACCTGCTTCAGCCAGCCACCGCAGCCCCGGCAGAACTCGACGCGTCGCGCACGAGCCGGATCCGCAACGGTGTCGGCGGCCGCAACGAGGTAGCTGTCGTCCGCCCGGGCGCAGTAGACGCATGCAGTTCGCGCAGGCGCCCAGTCGGCGCCACAGAACGAGCATCGGAGATGACGTCGCTCCCCCCAGACTTCGGCGAACGCGGGCCATGATCCGCACGCGGGACAGTGTCCGTGGCGCCAGGCGCCAAGCGCGGCGCGCAACTGCATCGGCGCGGAAGGTCCCAGCGCCTGGTGCTGCAAGTGGTTCGCGATCGGCCCGACGGCCAGTTCGGCGACGAGCCAGACCAGGTCGGGCGATACGCCAAGATGCTCGGCGCGCATCCGAATCGCGGCCTGCTGGCGTGCCAGCGATGCCCGAAGAAGGGTTCCGGGCTCAATGTCGCCCCGCTCGAGCACCGCCCGTACACGTCGCGCTGGGTCGCCTGCCCCACCTGCCGCGAAGTCCTCGCAGAAGCCGAGCAGCGCGCCAGTGAGCCGCTCGACATCCAGATCGTCTATAGCGAGATCGAGAACCGGTGAGTCCTCTCGCGCAAAACGTTCGGCGAGGTGCGCGGGCGCCGCACTCGCCCCCCGGGTGAGCCGCACGGCGTCCGCCGCCAACTCGGAGCTGCGTGTCACCAGCACGCGCTGGAGCTCGACGGCTGCGGCCAGTTCCGGGCGGCCGTCCGCGATCCGCAGCCAGCGTTGCTCGGCGACGGCCAGGACGTCGACGGGAGACGGGGAGGGGCCAATCATCGGCGCACGATTATCGCGTGGTTGCCGGCGCCAAGGCCAACGCCGCGGCAGAGCAGTCCGAAGGGCAGCGTTCTCCACACGCTATAATCAAACTTCGACCGTTGCTGGCGAAGCACAAGGGGTGACAACTGTGGCTGAGACAATGGTGGCCAGCGGGCCAGTGAGCGTGACGAATGCCGCCGCGGGAAAGATCCAGGATCTGCTGGCGGAGGAACAGAAACCCAAGGCTGGGCTGCGCGTCTTCGTGCAGGGCGGCGGCTGCTCCGGCTTCCAGTACGGACTGATGATCGAAGACGGGCCGGGAGATACCGAGTCGGATCGGATCTTCCGGTCGAACGGCATCATGCTTTTCGTGGACCCGATCAGTGTCCGCTACCTGAACGGCGCCGAGGTGGACTTCGTCGACAACCTGATGGGGGGCGGCTTCACGATTCGGAACCCGAACGCCAAGACGACCTGCGGCTGCGGCCAGTCGTTTGGCGTCTAACGGCGTGGCGCCGCGCGGCGAACCACCGCGCCGGAACCGATTCCGTAACACTGGCCGGGGGCGGCGCCCCACAAACGGATCAGCGCGATGGAACCGCGGGAAGCATTCATCGAGAGCCATCGTCCACCCGGTGGGCGTCGCTCGAGCAAGCGTGATCAGATAGTCAACTTCTTCCTTCAACAGGAAGGCCACTTTGCGGCGGATGAACTCGTCGACGCCATGCGCGCGGCCGGCCACAGGATCAGCCGGGCCACCACTTACCGGACCCTCCAGTGGATGGTGGACGCGGGCATCGCTCGAAAGGTGGACTTCGGCGAGGGGCGCGCCCGCTTCGAGCACGCCTACCGGCACCCGCGTCACTTCCACCTGATCTGCCGAGGTTGCAACCAGTCGTTCGAGTTCATCTCGTCCGACATAGAAGGGCTGATCGAGGAGGTTGCCGAGGACCGCGATTTCACGACGGACGAGTGTGTGGTCCAGATTTACGGCACGTGCAAGGCCTGCAGGGAAGGCCGCTACCCGACGCGCGAGCCGGTGGCGACAGAACTGCTCTTTGCACGCGACGCGCTTCGCATCGCCATCGCGACCGAACGAAGCGGCCTGGAGTTCTATACGCGCGCTGCGCGGGTGACGAGAGATCAGCGCGGGAGGCACATCTTCCTCAAGTTGGCAGAGGAGGAAAAGGAACACCTCGCGACGCTGGAGGGGCGGTACACCGAATTGCTGCAGCAGGATCCACGGCTGGAGACTTGGCCGACCTTCCTGTTCTTCAAGGGAGCCGCCAACAGTCTCTTTGCAGCCGGCGCCGACGAGTTGACCGCCGGGGTGGACGACCGGGAGGCGCTCCGTATCGGCATTCGCTGCGAACGCGGATCGCACCGGTTCTTCCGGCGCTACGGCAAGCGTTTCGAGGACTCCGAAGGAAGACGCATCTTCCTTGAGTTCGCGAAGGAAGAACGCGAACATCTCGAGTTGCTGATCCGCGAGTACCGTGATCTGCTGGCGCGACAGAAGGGTGTCTCGCCCGCATGATCGACCTTCACACGCATACGACAGCTTCTGACGGCTCGCTTTCGCCGACCGATCTGGTGGAGCGGGCGGCGTCGGCGGGCATACGCACCCTTGCCGTCACCGACCACGATACGTTGGCGGGCATCCGGGAGGCCGCCGCGGCCGCGCGGGCGCGCGGCATTGCTTTTCTGCCCGGCGTCGAGATCACCGCGCTGCATGAGCAGCGAGACGTTCACATGCTCGGCTACTTCTTCCACGCCGACCCGCCCGGCATGCGACCGTTCCTGACGATGGCCCGGCAGGACCGCACACGCCGTGCATTGGGCATGTCGGAGAAGCTTGCCGCCCTCGGCGCTCCAGTCGATATCGAGGATCTGATCCGCAAGGCGGAGGAGTCGGGGAGGGCGGTGGCCCGTCCGACGGTCGCGCGCGCGCTAGTCGAGGCGGGACACGTCAAGTCGGTGCAGGAAGCGTTTGATCGGTACCTGGCGGACGGCGGTCCGGCCTACGTCGCTCGGACCGGAGCGTCCCCGGCGGAAGTCGTGGCGCTGGTCGGGGCGAGCGGCGGCATTTGTTCGCTGGCGCATCCGGGGTTGCTCCGAAAGGACCACCTGGTCCCGGCCCTGGCCGCTGCCGGAATGGATGCAATCGAAGCGTTTCACAGCGAGCACGATCCGGCGGCGCAGGCGCGCTATTGCCGGCTGGCGGAACGGCACGGCCTGGCCGTGAGCGGCGGTTCCGACTTCCATGGCGATGACCATCATCGTGCGGATTGCTTCGGCCGGGTCGGTCTGCGACGGGCACACCTGGACGCGTTGCGATGCCGGTTGGAGCGGGCGCATGCTGCCGTCCACGGCGAGGCGATCCCGATTGAGTTCCAGTTGCCGACAGCAGAGGCCGGCATGGCGCCCGCGGGGCCAGCGACTTGACGGCTGCGTTGATCACGGCGACCCTGCTCGGCATCGGCGGGCTCGCGTACAGCACGTTGCTGGGCTTTCTGGCGTCGACGGTGGCTGACGTGGCACGTCACGTCTCGTTCGGCATCTACTTCACGCTGATCACGCTCCTGGCGCATTCGATGACGATGTTCTATCTGATCGGGAAGGGGAAGGCCATCCGGGAGGCGGCCGCCGAGGCCGGTTTGCCCGAGCAACACCATCTGGCTGTGGCGCGGGCGCGCAGGCCGGTGTTCTCATGGGCGACGCTCGCCATGGCGCTGACGATGCTGGCCGCCATCCTGGGGGGTGGCGTGGATACCGGCGTCCTTCCGGCCGGGATTCACTCTTCCGTCGCGGTGCTTGCCGTGGTGTCGAACCTGTTCGTTTTCAAGTTGGAGCTGCTGGCCCTTGCCGCCGCCGCAGACTCAACGGCGGAAGTCAACCGCCAGGTGGAATAGAACCGGAAGCGCGCGCGATGGGCCGCGTGGTCTCAGTACGGCACGCGGCAGTGGCGGAAGCGCCTGGGAGTCGAACCCAGCCCCCCCGCGTCAGCGGGGAGCGACCGATTTTGAAGACCGGGAGGGCCACCGGGCCCCGTTCGCTTCCTGGAGCGGTGGCTGAACACAGTTCGACCGAATTGGGAACAGGAACCGGGTCGACAGGAGAAAATACCGCGGCCGAGCTACGAGTCGATCAGCCGCACTTCGCCCGCGCGCGGACCTTTTTCCGAATGCTCGGGCGTGAACTCGACGCGCTGGCCTTCGCGAAGCAACTCGAACACCGCGCTGCGCACGGCACTCCGATGGAAGAAGTGCTCAATGCCTCCTTCATCGCGAATGAACCCAAAGCCCTTGTCGATCAGAAGACGTGCGATCGTGCCTGTCGGCATACCGTCCCTCCGAGGGGTCCGGCCGCCGGGCAGGTGCACCACCGCCGATCCCCCAAAGGCGGCAGTCTAGGCAACCGCCAGAATGATGTCAACCGACTATCTCGCGAGTGAGTGGCCTCAGGAACCTTTCGCCACCGTGGGAGCGTCAGGGCGCCTTGGGTGGCGCCGCCGGCTTGGGAGGGGCGGGCGGCTTGGGCGCCGTGTACGTAGTCCAGAAATTCCGGCCGCACCTTGCACACTTCCAGAACTGCTGGGCGGGCCACACCTGCCCGAACTGCCAGTCGACCGGGTCGGTCAACGTCATCTGGGTACCGCAGCTCTGGCAGCGTATCTGGACGTCGAAGTCGCTCATGGCCGGCATTCTAGTGTTGGCCGCGACAGGTTTCAAATCAACTGCGACGGTGGGTGGTGGACCAGACGGGGATCGAACCCGTGACCTCGTGAATGCCATTCACGCGCGCTCCCAGCTGCGCCACTGGCCCACGGCTCGGCGCCCAGGGTGCCGAAGACAATCATTCTATTACGGAACCGAAGGCACGTTCGTACGCGTCAGGAGTATCGATGTCCATGAATGGAGCGTCACTGGCGACCGCAACCGCAACCGCCCGGTCTGCGCACGCACGGATGATTGGCTTGGCGCCCTCATCGGGATCGGCGCTCCGGAGGGAATCGAAGAGGGCTCGGTCGAGGATGACGGGATGGCCGTGCCGGCGAGAGGTTCCCGCAGCGCACGGATCGGCGCGGATGGGCCGCACGACCGGGGCGCGCGTGCGTGCGTAGGCCGCAAGCAGGGCGGCCACGGTCTCGGGTGCCACGAGCGGGACATCGACCAGCGTGAGCAGCATCGCGTCCACGTCCGGCCCATCGATGGCCTCGAGACCACAAAGGAGAGAGGAGAGCTGTCCCCGGGACGGATCGGGGTTTAGGACGATCCGCGGCACGGGGTCGGTGGCGGATGCCGCCGCGCCGCCGTCCCTCGTCGTCCCTCCTGCGGAGGCGGCGGCCAGCGCCGACCGGATCTCGCGGAGTGGTCCGTCGCTCGCAGCGACGACAACAATGTCCCGCACGCCCCCGTAGCGCAGCGTCCGGACGATGCGAGACAGGAACGTTTCGTCGCCGCCCGCCGGCAGGAGCGCCTTGGGGCGCCCCATTCGGGACGAGCGTCCGGCCGCAAGCACAACCCCCGGTACGATCATCGTGCCGGACGTGCCGCGCGGGAAGCCGCCGTTACCCACGGATGACTAGTAGGTCCGGAACATGCGCTGAACCTGGTTGCCGTCATCAGTGACGGTGAGCGCGAGCATCAACAGGATGCGCGCCTTCAGCGGCGAGAGATCCTCCGCCGAGACGCGGTTGGGATGATAGCGCCAGTCCAAGGCGCCGTCGTCATACGCGGGCGGCTCGACCGGTCGCCGCCGCGCGGGAACACGCCCGCCTCCGGTGCGGGTGGCGACCACCACCATCGTGCCCGACTCGACCAGTTGCCGAATCGCCTCGTCCTGATCGGGCGTTGTCGATCCGGCGCCGCTCGCCGCCATCACCAACCCTTCGGCTCCCTGCTCTCGCGCGAACAGGAGCGGGTCGCCCCGCGCACCCAGGTAGGACATCATGATGTCGACGCGAGGCAGCCGGTCAATCGAAGCGACATCGAACTCGCTGCGCCGGGTGTGACGGCGTCCCGGCCTGCGGTAGTAGACAATCGAGTCATCATCCACTACGCCAAGGACGCCGTACGAACCCGAGTCAAACGCGTCGAGCCGTTGGGCGTGCGTCTTCCGCACCTCGCGCGCCGCGTGGATCTCGCCGTTCAGGACGACGACAACGCCGCGGCCGCGCGTAACCGGAGCGGCTGCTACGCGCACCGCGTGCAGCAGGTTGGCGGCGCCGTCATATCCCACGTCGTCGGGTGTCCGCATGGCGCCGACCACGACCACCGGCCGGTCGCTCCTGACCGTCAGGTTGAGGAAGTAGGCCGTCTCCTCCAGTGTGTCGGTACCGCTCGTGACAACGATGCCGGCGAGGTCCGTCCGCTCGCGGAAGAGGCTGTTGATCCGCTGGACGAGCGCCAACCACTGATCGGTCGTCAACGAGCCGCTCGCCAGATTGGCAAACTGTTCGGTCTCGATGGCAGCGTGCTGGTCCAGTTCCGGTACGAGCGCGGCCAGCTCGTCAACCGTGAGACGGCCATCGGGGTGATTGGCGATGGTTCCTCCGGTCGCGACCAGCCGTACCGCCGGCCGTTCCCGAACCGGAAGGCGGGTGTCGGGTTGCGCGCCGGCACGCGGCACGGCGATCACCCAGAGGCAGGCGACGGCGACGAGTGCTTGCGAAAGCCGCGCGACGCGCATCACATTTGGACTATAACGCCAGTCCGGACGCGGCGGTCCTAGCCGTCTGCGCCGTGGAACGGTGCAGGCTGCCAGGTAGGCCTGGTTGGGCGGCCATCGGAGCCGCAGGCGACTATGGTCAGCCGGATGACTTGGTCGCCGGAGTGGGGGCTGCGACCCGGTGGACGGCGGTAAGCCAACCGGTGAGGCGCTTGCGTGCCTCACTGGGTGTTGCGCCGTGAAAGGGCATCAGCGCGGTGGGCCCGCCGACGGTACGAACCAGCGATGCGCGCCACCCTCCGCCGAGTGCTCGAACCACTTCGATGGCGTACTCTCGTCCATTGATGGTCTCGTGGAAGCGTTGAACCGAGGTGTTCCGTGGGGTCAATGTTGCGGCGTGAGCGGCGGGGTGTTTACCTGTACGAAACGTGAGAATTCTAACTACCCCTGCGCAACGATCAAGCGAAGAGAATTGCGAAAGTGATGTCCACAGTCGGCCGGCTCACGCACTGATGGCCGGAGTGCAGGGAGAAAAAACTCAACCAACAGGATATGCACCTCGCATCCACCGATCTTCCACCGGTAATCCACCGCCGAGCCATGGCGTACGGTCGTGCTGGCGACAGGATCGGCCGATGGCGAACGCAACCATCGTGATCACGCCACGCGAAACCCGTCTGCTTTCCGCCCCATCGCTCCACGCGTTCCAGCGGGCGATCGCCGCGCGCGTCACCCACTCGCACCGCGCGAGCGAGGAGGGCGAGGCGGCGATACTGGTGCCGACGCGGGCCGCCGCCGATCAGTTCCGCCGTGCCTTGCAGGAGATGGGCGTATGGCAGCGTGGTGGCGAGGCGCGCCCCGCCATCCTCCCCCGAAGTGACTGGTACGATTGGCTTCACCTGCGCGCCGCGATGCCGGTGCGTTTGCTGACTCAGATCGAGCGCGAGGTCCTGGGTGATCTCGCAGCCCGCGAAGCCGTCGCGGCCGGCGCGGCGCCGCCGTTCCGGCTACGGCCGAGCATAGTCGCGGCGTTCCTCGCCTTCTACGACGAACTGCGACGACGACGGCGAACCGTCGACGCGTTCGAGCGACTGCTGGTCGAAGATCTCGAGGCGAGTGCCGGCATCGATCGGGGTGCGCGTCGCCTGCTCGATCAGACCCGGTTTCTGGTCGCCACGTTCCGCGCCTACGAGCGCCGGCTGGACGCGGCGGAGGGCGCCGATGAGCACCGCCTGCGTGATCACCTGTGCGCGACGGGTACGCAGGTGCCAATACCCGAGGTGATCGTGACGGTTCCCGATCAGGTTGCCCATCCTGGTGGTCTGTACCCGGCGGACTTCGATCTGCTGACCCGCCTGCCGCGGCTCGCGCGCGTCACGATCGTCGCGACCGACGCGGTGCTCGAAAGCGGCCTGCGCGAACGCCTCAATCACCTCTTGCCGGAGATGGACGAGCAGCGGGTCGCGCAGGACGCGTCCCCGGCGCCGCGACTGGTTGTGCCGGCCAGTGGGGCGGGCGACCGTCCCTACTTCCTTTGGCGCGACCGTGAGGAGGAACTGCGCGGCATCGCGCGTACCTTAAGCCGTGCGCGCGCGGACGATCCGGGGACTACCGCCGCCGTGATCGTCGCCCGCCCGCTGCCATACCTCTATCTAGCGCCGCCCGTCTTCTCCGAGCTGGGTCTGCGTCCCCGCGCCGGGGACGGGCTTCCCCTGGCCGCCGAACCGTACGCCGCCGCCGTCGACCTCGTACTTCAGTACGCCGCCGGGGATCGCAGCGCCACCGCGATGTCGCTTTTTCGCAATCCCCACCTCGTCCTCGCACAGGAGGAAACGGACGCCGCGGACGCCGAACTCGCCGAACTCAACCGGCCACGCCCCCTGGCGGACCACCTTGCCGCACTCCGGACCTTCCTCCAACGTCACGCGGCGCCGCTGCCCGATTCCGCGGACCTGACAACCGCGCGGACGGCGCGTACCCGCGCGCTGATCCACGAGGCCCTCGTTGCGCTCGAGACCGCCCACCGCGCCCTGAACGCCGCCGGCGGCAACGCGACGCTTTCCGATCTCGTGACGACTGTACGCCGCTGGATAGAGAGCCGTACCTATCCGCCCGACCGCGGCGCAGGCCGGCGCGCCGAAGTTGAACTGATCGACATGTACGCCGCGATCTACGGCTGTTTCGATCAAGTCTTCCTCGCCGGCCTGAACGAAGCGGAATGGCCGCCACGAGCCGAGAGGAACATCTTCTATCCGGCCGGCATGCTCGCCGCGCTCGGCTGGCCACTCGAGAGCGAGCGACTTCGGGCGGCGCGGGCAATGTTCGGCGACCTTCTCGCCCTGTCGCGCGGCCGCGTGCAGATTTCCGCCTTTCTTCTGGAGGACGACGCGGCCGTGGCGGTTTCCCCGATGCTTGAAGACATGGACGTCGGTGGACTGGAACGCATTGCGGCGCGGGATGCCGTCCCGGGAGCTGCTGACGACGACATCGATGCCGATGCCGATGCCGTCGCCAACCGTTGGTGGAGGTTCCGTCTCGGCCGAGCCGCCACCGGGGCCGCGCGCCGCCGCCTCCGGGGCGACATAGGCCCGCAAGCGCCGCGTACCTACGCGGTCGGCGCCCTCGAGCGCTATCTCGACTGTCCCTTCAAGTACTTCGCACGCCATACGCTGCGCCTTGAAGAGGAAGAGGGCGAGGAGCAAACGATGACAGCGCAGCAGCGTGGCCGATTCCTGCATGAGGTGTTCGAGAAGTTCTTCCGTGCGTGGCAGAACGACGGCCACGGCGCCATCACCCTTGATACGTTCGAAGTCGCCCTCGAACGGTTCGCCAGCGTGGCGGAAGGTGAGCTCGCCCGGCTGCCACCGGCGGAGCTGCCGGTGGCGCGGGCGTGGCTCTTCGGCTCGCCCGCCTCACCCGGACTGGCCGAGCGCCTGTTCAGCCGGGAAGCAGAGGATCCGTCGGCCGAAGTGGTCGAACGGCTGCCCGAGTACCGGATCGCGGGCGCCTTCGTGCTGGGGCCCGCTGACGACCGTCGGACCGTTGCGCTTCGCGGTGTCGCGGATCGGATCGACCTGCATGCCGATGGAGGGCTCACCGTCGTTGACTACAAGACCGGCCGCGCGCCGGACCGGTCCCGGGCGCTGCAGTTGCCGCTGTACGCCCGCTGCGCGGAACAGCAGCTACGCGGTCGCCACAACCGCGACTGGCATGCTCGCGGCGGAATGTACGTCGCGTTTGGCGAATCCCGACTGACGGTGCCGATGGAGGGAAAGGGAGAAGCGGCCGGGGCGATGGACGAAGGCGAAGCGCGTGCGGTAGCGGCAGTTGCGGGGATCGAAGCCGGAAGGTACCCACCCCAACCAGCCGAACTGTTTCGCTGCACGATGTGTTCCTACCAGACCGTCTGCCGGAAGGACTATGTCGAGGATCTCTGAGGGTACGTTGCCGTTCGATCCGGCGCCTGCCGAGGCGTTGCGCGTCCTCGCGGCGCCGCCGGAGCGGGGTGCGCCGCCGGATCAATCGGCGCGCGACGCGGCGGTCGACCCGACGCGCAACATTGTGCTTGAAGCGTCGGCCGGCACCGGCAAGACGACGGTGCTCGTTATGCGCTACCTCAATCTGCTCCGCGCTGGCGTCGACCCGGCAAATGTCCTGGCGATCACCTTCACGCGCCAGGCTGCGGCCGAAATGCGCGAGCGTATTGTGAGTGAGTTGCACGCCGACGCCCGGCAATCGGAGGAGGCGGCCGAACGTTGGGCTACGCTGCGCGAGCGCCTTGGCGAGATATCGATCAGCACGATCGACGCGTTCTGTTTCTCGCTGCTGCACGAGTTTCCGCTTGAGGCCGACCTGGACCCCGGCTTCGGACTGGCGGACGAGACCGAGATTCCGAACATCATCCGACAGGCAGTGGAGCAGGCGCTTGGCGTCGGCACGCGCCTCGCGAAGAACGACGCCGACCTCGCGATGCTGATCGCGCAGATCGGACCGTGGCGGATTCGCGCCGCCCTCACCGATCTGTTGCGCCGCCGCCTGACTGCCGAGGCGACGATCCGGCGCTTCCTCAGCGGAACGCCACGCGACCTGACTGCCGCGCAGGTTTGCCGGGCCGCGGTGACACGCCTTGCCGCCCGTCTGGCGGGCGAGCACGGCGTGCTGGGCCGGTTGCTGGCGGACGGACCGGACGCCGGCCCGTTCGCCGTCGTCGCACGCGACCTCTCGGATCTGGGCGCGCTGTCGGAACGTGACGCCGCCCGGATCCGGGCCGCCCTGGATCGCTGCCGCATGTATTTTCTGACGCAGCAGGGAACACCGCGGAAGCGGGTGACCGACACGCATCTAGCGGGCAGCGGACCGCGCGCCAGGCGTTTCCGCGCGGCGGCGGTCGAGGCGGCCCCTATTGTCCACGAAGTCCTGGAACGCTTGGACCACGACATCAATATCGTGATGGCACGCGGCGTGCAGCGGCTCTTCACGATCGCGATCGACGCCTACCGCCGGCAGCTCGACTCTCGAGCCCTCCTCGACTTCTCCGATCTGCTGGAGCGCGCCGTGGCGCTCCTCCGTCGGATGGATGAGTTCGCGCGGTCACGTTTTCGCCTTGAGTCCCGCTACCACCACGTGCTGGTTGACGAGTTCCAGGACACCAGTCCCGTTCAGTGGGAACTCGTGTCGCTTCTGGTGCAATCGTGGGGTGAGGGCGCCGGGCTGGTGCACGACGGCAGGCTCCCTCCCAGCGTCTTTGTCGTCGGTGACCGCAAGCAGTCCATCTACCGTTTTCGTGATGCGGATGTCGCGGTCCTCGGTGACGCGGCAGATTCGGTCGCCGCCCTGCGCGAGGCGGATCGCGGGGGCGTCTCGGGCGGAGATCACCCGGGACAGGACCGCGGTGGTCCCGTCGATCCTGTTGCGGCGTCCGGTGTCCGACAGTCGATCTCGAACAGCTTCCGTACTGTTTCACCGCTTCTCGCCTTCCTGAACGACTTGTTCGCGGCCGTGCCGAAAGCACCCGGTCGCCGCGACGCTTTCCGATTCGACGCGCGCGACCGCTTCCCGGTCGAGTCGGTGGCGGTTGCCGCCCGGAGCGGCAGCCCGGTCGTCGCGCTCGGCGTTGCCGGCAGCGTCGAAGCGACAGCGGAGCTCATGGCCACCGAAGTAGCGCGTCTCTTCGAAACGGGGGAAGTGCGCGATCGCCGGACCGGCGTCCCTCGCCGCCCTGTTCCCAACGACGTCGCGGTCCTGTTCCGTTCCCGGCAGAGTCACCGCGAGTTCGAGCGGGCCTTGAACGCCCGGGGCATCCAGACGTGCGTCTACAAGGGACTCGGCTTCTTCGACACCGACGAGATCAAGGATGTTCGCGCCCTGATCCGGTACCTGGCCGATCCCCACTCGGAGCTCCGTGCCGCTTCTCTGCTGCGGTCGCGCTTCGTCGGCCTCTCCGACGCCGCGCTCGCCGCATTGGCGGGGCAGATCGCCTCGGCCCTGCTGGGCGGGCCGCCGCCTGCCGCGGCAGAGAGGTTCGACGATCAGGATCGCGCGCTGCTCGACCTCGCGCGAGACACCGTTCCGGGCTGGATCGACCTGGTGGATCGCCTGCCACCCGCCGAAGTCCTTGACCGGGTCCTTGCGGCCTCGGCGTACGCGGTCGAACTGCGCGAGGGTCATCCCGCCCAGGCGCGCGAGAACGTCAAGAAGATCCGTAGTCTGGTCCGCCGCGTGCAGAACCGGGGCTACGCTACGATGGCGAGGGTCGCCGATCACATCGATCACCTTTCCGGCGATGTCTCCAATGCGGTGGTCGATGCGTTCGACGCGGTCAACTTGATGACGGTCCATGCGGCCAAGGGGCTGGAGTTCCCAATCGTGATGCTGGTGGACCTCGGTCGTGGCACCGGCCTCGGAGGTGCGGCGATCCGCGTCGCGACGGACACCGCCGGGGAACCGTGGGTGAGCGTGTCGCCGTACCGGACTCCAGCGGATCGGGAAGAGCGTCTCCGCGACCTGGAGGAAACGAAGCGCCTGCTGTACGTCGCCGCCACCCGGGCGCGGGAACGTCTCTACCTCTCGGCCGTCGTCAACGACGCAGGATCCATGGCCTGCAATCCAGGCAGTCTTGCCGAGGCGCTGCCGGGATCATTCGTCGACCTGATGGGCCGCGCGGCAACCCGACAAGGCACTCTCGAATGGAGTGGCGAAAGCGGCCAGTCCCACCGCCTGGCCATAGTCCGTCAGGGCTGAACACCCGGGCTGTCCGCGCGACCGTCAGGACGCACCGTCGTCTTCGTTCTCGGAAGACGCCGCGGGTGGCGGGGGCAACAGGCTGGGGTCGTCGGAGATTCGTTCCATCCACTGCCGGGCGTTCGATTCCGCTTCTTCCTGGGTCTGCCCCGGCAGCAGCACCGATCCCACCGGCGTCGACGTCCCGGACGCCGTCAGCCAGGCGATCCAATGTCCCGCTCGTGCCTCACTCCGAATGCTGTAATCCATCGTCCTGTCCGCCCACCCTTGCCGAACCGGGCCGGACGGGATCGTATACCAGGCCGCGGATCGGCGCACCTTGACAACGGTTCAAAGCGGCTCCTATCGTACGGATCCGATGTTGGACGACCGGCTGCCGGACACCGCGCGGAACAGCGATCACGTACGCGTCCGCGGCGACACGGTTCGTCATCCGGTTCTCGCCGACGAGGTGGCGATCGACTTTCCTTCCATGTGGCCGATCGTGGAGAGAATGCGAACGGCATTCCTGGCGGGAGAGGCCCGGGCGGATGCGGAGAACAACGTTACGCGCCACGCGCGGTTCGAGCTGACCGCGCGCCAGGCGCTTGAAGGAGTGCGCTTGCCTCTGGCGTTGACGATGCGGCACACCTGTCCCGCCTGCGGTGGCCGGGGTGAGTTGCCTGGCGGCCCATGCAGCCTTTGCGATGGGCGCGGAACCGGCCTGCTCGAGCATCGCCTTCACGTTCCGGTGCCCCCCGGCGTCCATGACGGCGCCTGCCTCCGCTACGCACTTGCGCCGCCTGGGGCGGACAAAACGCACGTCGAGGTGCGCATTGCGGTGCAGTAGCTGCCGGTACGGCAACTGGTTGAGGATTTCCCGCAGTTTCATGACATGACCACTACAGACACGGAAGTACTCGGGGCGCTCCGGGCGGTGACGGATCCCGATCTGGGGCGGGATATCGTCAGCCTGGGCTTCGTGAAGAATCTGGCCATCGACGGGGGCCGGGTTGCCTTCACGATTGAGCTGACGACACCCGCATGTCCTGTCAAGGATCAGATGCAGCAGCAGGCGCGCGAGGTAGTAGCGGCGCTGGACGGGGTCAGCCAGGTCGAGGTAGAGATGACTGCGAGCGTCCGTTCCGCGGCGCCCACCGTCACCCAGCAGCAGCCCATCCCGGGTGTCCGGAACGTTATCGCGGTGGGCGCCGGCAAGGGCGGAGTGGGCAAGACTACCGTCGCGGTCAACCTGGCGGTAGCTCTGGCGCGCTACGGCGGGCGAGTCGGCATCATCGACGCGGACGTGTACGGTCCCAACGTGCCAATCATGCTTGGGATCGATGCGAAGCTCGAATCGGACGGCAGAAAGATCCGGCCGGCCGAGAAGCACGGCATCCGTCTCGTTTCGATGGGCTTTCTGACAAGCGCGGACGCACCCATCATATGGCGGGGTCCGATGTTGCACGGCGTCGTGCGGCAGTTCTTCCAGGACGTCAACTGGGGCGAGCTCGACTACCTGGTGGTTGACATGCCGCCTGGAACCGGTGACGTGGCGCTCAGCCTGAGCCAGACCGTGCCGGTGACCGGCGCTGTCGTCGTGACCACCCCCCAGACCGTCTCGCTGGCGGACAGCCGTCGCGCCGTCGGGATGTACCGCAAGCTGAACATCCCGGCCCTTGGCATCGTCGAGAACATGAGCTACTACGCCTGTCCGCGGTGCGGCGACGAAGCCGATCTCTTCGGGCGGGGGGGCGGCGAGGGTGTCGCCGAGGAGCTTGGCGTACCGTTCCTGGGACAGATACCGCTATACGCGCCGATTCGTGTCGGCGGCGATACCGGCGCTCCCATCGTTGGCGCCGAGCCGGATTCGCCCGCGGGCCGCGCATTCCTCCGGATCGCCGAGCAGGCGGCGGCGCAGGTCTCCATCGCCAGCTACCGCGAACCGGTTGCCGCCGCGCCGGTGGCCTAGCTAGCGGCGCAGACTCTCCGGGCTACGGCCGCCGTTCCTGCGCTTCGCCGGTCATCGGAACAAACCGCACCGGCAACACCGATTCGGTCGTTGTCCCGGTCGCGGTCTTCGTCACGATCAGGATGTCCTGATAGAAACTGCCGACCGGAATCACGAGCCGCGCGCCGACGGCGAGTTGCTCCACCAGGGCTGGCGGCACGTGGTCGGGGGCGGCGGTGACGACGACGGCATCGAACGGCGCCTGTTCCGGCCAGCCGCGATAGCCGTCGCCCGCTCGTGTCTCGACGTTGTCGTACCCCAGTTCCGCAAGCAGCGCGCCGGAGCGCTCGGCCAGTTCCGGGACGATTTCGATCGTGTAGACATGGCTGGCGATTTCGGCGAGGACGGCCGCCTGGTAACCGGAACCGGTCCCAATCTCCAACACCCTCGCGCCGGGGCGCAACGCGGCCGCCTCGGTCATGAACGCAACGACGTAGGGCTGGGAGATGGTCTGGCCGAAACCGATCGGGAGCGGGTGATCATCGTAGGCGCTGGCTTCCAGGTCGGCCGGGACGAAGCGATGTCTCGGCACGGCGGTCATCGCCGAGAGTACGGCCTCATCAGAGATCCCGCGGTCACGGAGTTGTCCTTCGACCATCTGGTGCCGCTCCTCCAGGCGGTCTGTCGGAGAACCGCCTTGACGTCGGGGCGCCGACTCGGCCACGCTCGCAGTTCCACCGGCCGACTGGACCGGGCTGGCGGCGCACCCGAGGGCGGTGAGGGTGGACGCGAACGCGACGATGGCGGCGAGGGTCCTGCGGGCCCGCCGTCCGTGGCGGCGATCTGGAGATCGACGATGTTCTGGCTGTTGTTGGCAATCGGCGCCGGTCTGGCCGCCCTTGCGCATGCGGCACCGTTCCCCTTCCTGCTCGACGTAGGTGCGCCCGCTCCATCGCTCTGGAGCATGCCCGAGAGTGATGGCCCGCCAGCCGTTTACCTGACGTTCGACGACGGTCCGAATCCGACCGCGACGCCCGACCTGCTCGACGTTCTCGCCGAGTTGGATGTGCGCGCCACTTTCTTCATTATCGACCGGCACCTCAACGAGGCCACCGCCCCGATCGTCAGCCGGATATTCGATGAGGGGCACGCGGTTGGCATCCATACGGACACGCGCAGTTGGGCGGTGCTGTCGCCCGAAGTGGTCGCGGACCGGATCCGGGCGGCGGCCGCGCGCATCGAACAACTCGCTGGCGGGACACCCTGCCGCGCGTTCCGGCCGCACGCCGGCTTCCGGAGCGGCTGGATGTACGCCGGCCTGGAGCGGGCCGGCTACTCCCTGGTGGGGTGGGGGTGGAGCCTCTGGGACTTCAACTGGTACCGCCGCCCGGACCCGGCGGGTCTGGCGGCGCGGCTCGCCCGGCGCGTCTCGGGCGGCGACATCATCGTGATGCATGATGGCCATCATCGGAACCCCGTTGCCGATCGCGATTACACCGTCGACACGGTCCGCCTTCTGATCCCGAAGCTGCGCGCCGACGGCTACACGTTCGGGACCATCTGCTAGCAGCAGTTTACGCCGTAGCAGCCAGGCGCGCGGCGGCGACGGATGCGCCAAGCAGGGCGGGATGGTCGGTTCGGACTACATGGACCGGGATGGCGGCCATCAACCCCGCCATGGGGCCCTTGTCGCGGAACGGTCGGAGGAATGCCGGCGAGTCGAGGGCTGGGACGATGTGAGGCGCGATGCCGCCACCGATGTAGACTCCGGCTGTCGCCATCCCTCTGAGGGCGAGATTGCCCGCCTCGGCGCCGAGTGCGCCGACGAAGAGGTCGAGTGTCGCGGCGCATCCGGAACAGTCCCCGGCAAGCGCCGACCGCGTGATCCGCCGGGGCAGTGTGCCGGTGCTGTCGCTGCCGCCCGCGTCCGCGCCGTTGACGGAACAGGGGGTCGTCGCATGCACTACGCCATGGATGTTGACGAGTCCGGGACCGCAGAGGACATCCTCCAGTGATACGCGACCCCGACGTTCCGTCAGGGCGCGAAGCAGCTCGATTTCCGCGTTGGTTCGGGCCGCGAAGTCAGCGTGGCCGGGTTCCGCCGCCACCGGAACGAGTTGCCCGCCGACGCGGTGCAGGATTGTTTCTCCGAGACCGGTGCCGGGCGCGATGAGCGCCGCGTTGCCCAGCGGATCGGGATGTCCCGGCTGAAGCGTCACGAGTTCATCGGCGTTCAGGACCGGGAGGGCATAGCCCATCGCTACCAGATCGTTGAGCAGACGGACCTTCCGGATGCGGAACCGCTCCGCGATCGCCGATCCCTCGACGCGCCACGGGATGTTGGTCAGGTCCGACGCGTTGTCGCGCACCGGCCCGGCGACGCCGAGGACCGCCGCTGCTATCGTCAGGCCTGCACCGTGGCGATCCAGGAACGGGGTCAGCACCGACGCGACGCCATCGTGCTCCCGTGTCGCCACCTCCGCCACCGCGATCGGTTCAGGCCGCGCACCGCGTGTCGAAGCGAACAGGCCACAGACCGTCTTCGTGCCACCGACGTCGGCGGCGAGCAGAGCGGACACGCTTGACTTTATGATCGAACGGTTGCATCGTTCCACCGTTCGAGCGGGCCTCAGCGTCAACGACGTGGCGCGGGCGCGACCGGTCAGGGCTTACATGTCGCGGACGTTGCAGAAGCCGCCGAGGCCGTCGGAAGAGGAACTGCAGCGCCATTATCACAGTCGCCGGCAGATCCGGGAACGGTACCCGGATTTGCGCGAGCGGTGGATTGGCCACCTGGAGAAGTGGGGGCTCATCCGGCCCGCAGTCCGGACCGTCACGGACGCGTACTACAGCTTCCACGATCTGGGCGTCATCAAGCGGGTTCACGCAGAGGTGGCGGCCGGCGGCTCGTTCCGCGGCGCAGTCCGCCTGCTTCTCGCCGAACGTGACGGCCAGCTTTCCCTCGACTTCGACGCGGTGCATGGCGAGAGACAGCCGGTAAAGGTCATAGCGCTACCACGCCGCGACCGGCTCGCATCGCGTCCCTCCTCCGGCCCGGCCGCCTATCGCTCGGACCGGGGCGAGCTGGCGGCCCGCTTCTTCACGGAAGGTTCTGAACTGGACGAGCAGCCGGGGGACGGGCCGGAGCGAGCCCGCCGCGCGTACCAGAAGGCGTTGCTGCTCGACCCCACGCTGGTTCCCGCGCTGGTGAATCTTGCGAATATCCACTACGCGCATGACGAACTGGTGGAAGCGCATGCACTCTATGAGCGGGCTCTTGCGTTGGATCCCGACTGCTTTGAGGCGGCGTTCAATCTGGGCAATATCCACCACGATCTAGGCCGCTACGATGACGCCGTAGCCTGCTATGCAGAGGCGCTGCGCGCGAACGACAGCTATGCCGACGCGCATTTCTACCTGGCGGTCACGCTGGAGAAGACTGGCCGCTCTGCCGACGCCAAGCCGCACTGGCGCACCTACCAGGGGCTTGCGCCGGATGGTGAATGGGTCGACCTGGCTCGCGAGTTCAGCGAATAGCCGGATGGCCGCACGGGCTGGCCTGCGCCGTGGAACGGTGCTCGCTGCTAGTAGCCATAGTCGTCGAAGTCGTCAGGTTCGTTCCTCTTCCGCTTGCGGCGGGTCTTGTGGAACTCGCAATCGGGACACCACGCGGTCGGGTTGAAGCCGCGTTGCCCGGCGTACGGCTTCACATCGCAGTGTCCGCAGTACTCCGTGCCGTCTGGCAGTTCCTCGTGCCACCTGCACGAACGGAACCGGGCAAGGGCGGGATCCGATTCTTCGGACGGTGGAGGTGGTTCGTCCTGCTCCATGCCGACGGGATCATCGAACATCAATTCAGTCCGTCGCAAAGGGGGCGCGCTACCGCGCGCGGAAAGTAATGATGCCGCGATTCGGATCGTAGGGTGAGACACCGACCGTAACGCGGTCACCCGGGACCACCTTGATTCGGAAGCGGCGCATCCTGCCGCTGAGCTGTGCGAGCACTTCATGGCCGGAGTCGCATTGGACCCTGTACAAGCCGCCGCTGTGCACGGCGACAATCGTGCCCTGTACGTCGATCAGATCGTCCTTTGCCACGGGTGCTCGCGGGGCGGATTATACAGGAGGCTGCCACCGCTAGAGGTTGTTCACCGCTTCCTCGATCCGCCGGGCGATGACGTCGAAGTCGTCGCCGGCGAATCGGAGGGGCGCGCCGAACGCGACACGGACGGGGCCGGGCCGGGCCCAGCGCGCGCCGACCGGCAGGACCCGGTCGATGCCGTCGATCCTGACCGGCACCACCGGCACCTGCAGGCGGGAGGCGAGCATGCCGACGCCGGGTTGGAAAGTATCGATGTGACCCGTCACGTTGCGCCGTCCCTCCGGGAAGATCAGGACCGAGGAGCCCTGGCCGAGCAGCGTGCCGAGGTGGCGCATCGCCTCCCGCGCGCCCGCCGTCCGTTGCGGCAGCGGCGCGATGTCGAAGCAGAGCACTCCGAGGAAGTAGGCCAGACTGGTTCGGAACCGCTCGCCCCGCGAGAAGCGCTCCGGATGGAAATGGGGTGCGAACCACTCGCGTGCGGCGGCCGTCGCGACGCGCCGTCGTCCGGCCGGCAGGGCGGCCAGGATTACCGGGCCGTCCATGAGGCTCTGGTGGTTGGCGGCGTAGAGGACAGGGTCTTCCGTCGGTGCGAGATGCTCCAGCCCTTCCACCCGCGTCCAGGCGAAGCAGCGGGTGAGCGGAAGCAGGAAGAACGACTGTGCGAGGCGCCGGAAGAGGCGTACCGTTCCGAGCTGGCTCCAGTTGGGAAAGATGAGCGCGCCGTCGCTCCCGCCGCTGGTCGTTCCGGCTCCGGGAGCAGCCGATGGTGTGTCTTCCGGCGAGACACTCGCACTTGGCCTCGCTCCCCCCTCTCCGCCTCGCCCGCCGATCCTCGCTGCCTGGTCGTTTCCCACCAGCGCCCGCAGATCGTCGACCGTCGACAGCGCCGCGAACGCCGTCTCATCCACCGTCGTGTTGAAGCGCCGCTCGAGCGCCAGCATCAACTCGATTCTCTCGATGGAACTCAACCCCAGTTCCTCCAGGGTCGTCGCACCGGTCACTCGTCGCCCGTGCGCAAAGTGGGCGACGACTTCCGCGACAACGTCGGCCGCCTTGGATCCGCCGCCCCCCGTGCGAGAGTCGTCCGACCGGGCGGCGTCCTCTACCCAGCGTTTCAACGCGCCGCGCTTCAGTTTTTGTGTCCCTTCGGTTCGGGGCAGCGCCGCGTCCGGCCAGATCGAAAACGAGCGTATCCGCTGGTGATCTTCAAGCAGCGCGTTTGCGTCGCGCACAACGGCGTCCACGTCCGCGTGCGGTTCAAGCACGAGGACGGCGTGAACCTGCTCGCTTCCGGGTGGCCCGCCGCCGACCACGCCGGCGTCGAGGACAGGCGCCTGGGCGCGTAACGCCCGCTCCACATCGTCCGGAAAGACGTTCAGTCCGTCCGGAGTGACAATCATCTCCTTCTTGCGGCCGCGGACCGAAAGGCGTCCCTCTGCGTCGATCGCGCCGATGTCGCCCGTGTGGAACCAACCGTCACGGAACGCCCTGGCCGTCGCTTCGGGCGCGTTGTAATAGCCGGTGGTGACATTGGCGCCGCGCACCAGGATCTCCCCATCGTCGGCAATCTTCACGTCGACCCCGCCAATCGGCGTCCCCACCGATCCGCGCCGGGCGTGGAACGGATGGTTGAGCGTGACAATGGGAGCGGTCTCGGTCAGACCGTAGCCCTGGATGACGAGAAAACCGAGACGCGACCAGAACGCCTCCACCTCCGGATCGAGCGGCGCCGCGCCGACGATGAACGCCCAGCACTTGAAGCCGAACATCCGGTGGACCCGCCGGTACCGCCACCAGCGCCGGGCGACATGCTCCGGCCGGTCGAGCGGAGCCGCCGTCTCCGGCATCACGTGGGTCACGTAGTCGCGCAGGACCTCGAGGATCTTCGGGACCGAGACCAGAACCGAGACACGGCGCGTGCGGATCTGGCGGACGATGTCGGCCGGGTTGTAGCCCCGCATGAAGACCGTGACCCCCTCGAGCATCGGCGGAATGAACGTTGCCATTGCCTGGCCGAACATGTGGCTGAGGGGCAGCAGGTTCAGGAACCGGAGCGGGAAGAACGGGCGTCCATAGCGGCGGTACTTCAGGATCTCGCGTTCGACCGGGACGATGTTCGCGAGCACGTTCGCATGGGTGATGCGCACCCCCTTCGGTTCGGCGGTTGCCCCCGAAGTGAAGATGATCTCCGCGAGGTCGTTCCCGCTGACGCCCTCCGGGAGTGCGACGCCGCCGTGGTTCCCAGGGTCGGCGTGCGCGCCGGCGGGCGCCGCGGCTGGGATGTCCGCATCGAGCAGAACATCCAGATCCCAGCGTTCCAATCCGTCCAGCCGTGGAACCGACAGGTCCCGTCCGGCAACGATGATCCGCGCTGAAACGATCCGAGCGACCCGCGCCACAAGGTCGGACGATGCGCGGACCTCGATCGGCACGGCGACGGCTCGCGCCAGCAGGCAGCCCCAGAAAGCGACCACCCACTCCGCCCGGTTCTCCCCCCAGAGGAGAATGTTCGCTCCCGGCGTCACTCCCGCCCGTTCGAGCTTCCGGGCGAAACGGCCCGCCGCGTGCCGGATGTCGTCGTACGACCAGGTATGCGCGCGGTAGCCGCCGTCGTACACCA
This sequence comes from uncultured Vicinamibacteraceae bacterium, assembly GCA_964636705.1. Lineage (GTDB taxonomy): Bacteria > Acidobacteriota > Vicinamibacteria > Vicinamibacterales > UBA8438 > VXRJ01. The sequence goes on along the minus strand of CAZWUJ010000012.1, from coordinate 37,021 downwards.
GGAACGGCCGGTCCGACCGGATCCGGTCGTCAAAGAAATCGAGGAGTGTCGCCCGTCGCATCCGGGCACTATGATCGCACGCGAGACGGACGGGCCGTCACCGGAACGAGACGCCGACGTTCAGCGTCATCTGGGTCATGCGAGGTGAACCCGGTCTCTCGCCCATCTGCATGATCGGACTGATGGCGTAGAAGCGCGCATCGATCGTGAAGGCCAGATGATCGTTCGTGAACCAGCGGACACCGCCGCCGTAGTTGAGGGTGTTGGCGGTCGGCTGTTCCGGCGCCGCGGATCCCGCCCCGTAGAGCGACAGTCGGGAGCGCCCAATGCCGCCGCTCAGGTAGCTCCAGCCGTCGCGGGCGCCGAAGTTGAACGAGAGCTGGGGTGAAATCGCGGTCAGGGTCTTCCGGAGGTGCGGGGCGTCCGGCATCGGAGAGAATTCGCCCGGGGCCTGGCTGGCGGTAGAGAGGTGGTAGCTGGCTCCGATACCGAGCGTGACGATCCAGATCCGCACCGGGTAGACATGCGCCCCGATATCGAATCCGAGTCCGGCGCCGGGCGTATCCGGCGGATGCAGGCCACGCGCGTCGGCGAGTTCGGCATTGCGCGGAAAAGGAACGACCGAGCCCCGGACGTCCACGACGTACCAGCCGATCGGTTCTTCCGGCGGCTGCGCGAACGCCGGCTCGGCAGCAAGCAGGACGGGCAGCAGCACCAGAAAGGAACGCGCCGGCAGCATCGGCGCATCAGTATATGAGCAACCTTGCTACACTCGACGCCATCCGGGCGGCCGCAGCCCGCATCGCCTCCATCGCCCGGCGCACGCCGATCCTGGATGTCTCGCCCGCCGCCGGGCGTGCGCTGCACGTCAAGTGCGAGAACCTGCAGCGTACCGGGTCGTTCAAGATACGGGGCGGCTTCAATCTCATCTCGCAGCTTGCGGCGGCGGGCGAGGTCGCGTCCGGCGTCATTACCTACTCGTCCGGCAACCATGCGCAGGCCGTCGCCTGCTCGGCGCAGAAGCTCGGTCTCCCGGCCGTGGTGGTGATGCCGACGACGGCGCCCGCCGTGAAGGTGGAAGGAACGAAGGCGTTCGGGGCCGAAGTGATGTTCGAAGGAACCACCTCGGTGGAACGCCGGATCCGCGCCGAGTCGGTCGCGGGGGAGCGCAACCTCACGATCATTCCGCCCTTCGATCACCCCGAGATCATCGCGGGCCAGGGAACTGTGGGGCTGGAAGTCGTCGAAGACGTCTCTGGTGTCGCAACCGTCTACGTTCCCATCGGCGGGGGCGGACTCGCCTCCGGTGTCGCGGCCGCGGTCAAGGCGCTGCGCCCGGAGGCGCGTGTCATTGGTGTCGAACCATCGGGAGCGGCGGCGATGCTCCGTTCAGTCGAGGCGGGCGAGCCGGTAACGCTCGACCGAGTCGACAGCGTCGCGGACGGCCTGATCCCAAGTCGGCCCGGTGACCTCACGTACGCGCACGCCGCCGCCCTGATTGATCGCATCGTCACGGTGGAGGACGACGCGATCGTCGACGCGGTGCGATGGCTCGCCGCCCGCGCCCATCTGGTCGTGGAGCCGAGCGGAGCGGCCACGATGGCCGCGATCCTGACTGGCGCCGGTGCTGAAGCGGAAGGAAGGAACGGCGCGGCGGTGGCAATCCTGAGCGGCGGCAACATTGCGACCGATGCGTTTGCGCGCCTGCTCAGCGTGCCTGGCCGATCAACTCGCGCGCGGCGGTAGTCGCCTCATCGAGCGTCGTGATCTCTCCCTCGAGCTGTCGTTCGTAGACCTGCCTCAGGAGGCGGCCGATCTCCGGCCCGGGCCGACAGCCGAGCTCCAGGAGATGGCGCCCCAACAGGATCGGCGGCGGCGGGCCGTGCTCCACGCCGAGCGCGCGGGCGCGCTTCAGGAACCAGTCCATTGCGGAACAGTCGAAGCTGCCGGTCCGGCCCAGACAGTCCGCCTTCGCAAGGCGCGCGAGCAGCTCGAGATCGACCTTGCGGGCCAGTCGCCTGAAGGCGCCGTCGCCCACCCCGTCCCTCGCGGCGCGCCACATCCCGGGCTTCAGGTGGTGCGCGACGAGGCCGAGCACCTGGTGGCGCACGTCGTAGCCATCGAACGAATGAACGTTCAGCCGGTCGAGGAACGCCACGGCGGGCGCGACGCCTTCCGCCTCATGATCACGCGACCGGATCCGCCCGTCGATGAACGCGGTGGTGGCCGGTTTTCCGAAGTCGTGGCAGACCGCGCCCAGCATGACCACGAGCTGTTGTGGACGCGGCAGGCCGTCGATCCGCTCCCGTGCCCTATCGACCACCAGCAGCGTGTGCACCCACACGTCACCCTCCGGATGCCATTCCGGCTCCTGTGGGCAGCCGACCAGGGCGTGCATTTCGGGGAAGAGCCGCTCCACGACCCCGATCTCACCCGCCAACCGGAACCCGATCGACGGCCGCCGGGCGAGGAGCAGCAGCTTCTCCATCTCGCCCCAGATGCGTTCCGCGGGCAGATCGTCGAGCGGAATCTTCCGGCAGAGCGCCTTCGTCGTCTCGTCGACGTCGAACTCGAGCCGCGCCGCGAACTGCATTGCGCGCAGGACGCGCAGGCTGTCGTCACCGAACGTCTCGGGATCGACCATCCGGAGGCGGCGCTGCCGGAGATCGTCGCGGCCGCGGCAGGGATCGAGGTACTCGCCGTCGAGCGGGTCCCACGCGATTGCGTTCACGGTGAAGTCACGCCGTCGGGCGGCCTGCTCGATTGGCAGTGACGGATCGCCGGTCACGGTGAAACCGCGGTGGCCTCTTCCCGTCTTCGACTCCGTACGAGGGAGCGAGACGTCGAGTCGGCCCAGCTTGTACACCGTGAAGCTGGCGCCGACCGCGTCGACGCGGCCGAAGCGATCGAGCAAGCCGCGCAGTCGGTCGGCCGCGAGGCCGTACACCTCGACATCGAGGTTGTCGGGATGCGTGCTTCCGGATCCGAGCAGGCGGTCGCGGACGTAGCCGCCGACAATCAGCGCGCGCCCCCCTTCGGCGCGTGCCGCACGGGCGACGTCCCGTGCGAGCTCGAGAGGGCCGGTGCGCTGGTGGCGTGTGCCGCCCACCCCGGATGCGTGGTTCACCGTCCCCCTCTTGCCGGCAAGTCACGCACCACGCGGAACCCGTAGTCGGTATACCGGAACGACGGGTCGAGCTTGCTGCGTGCGGCGACGCGGCTGATGGTAACCGCGTGGCGCCACGATCCGCCGCGTGACGCACGCCGCACGCCGTTCCGCGGCCCCGACGGATTGCGCGCCGGGGACCGGTCGTACCAGTCACGCGCATGCCAGTCGGCGCACCACTCGTGGATGTTCGCGGCGATGCCCCGCACACCGTAGCGGTTCGGTGGACCGAGACTGACCGGCCACGGACCGTCGAGCGGCCCGCGTCCTGCGTTCGGGATCCAGTCGGGAATGGCGCCGTTCTCGCCCCACGGGAAATCGCATCCGTGCCTGCCCCCGCGGGCGGCGCGTTCCCACTCCGCCTCGGTCGGCAGGCGCACCGGCATGGCGCCCTGGCGGCCGCCCATGCTCCTCGGTGACGACCGCCAGACGCAGTACACCACGGCATCGTTCCAGCTCACTCCCACCACCGGCAGGTCGTCTCCGGCGAAGGCGGGCGCATCCCACTCCCGGGGCAGGTCGCGCCCAGTCGCTACCAGGAAGCGGGCGTACTCCTTCCGCGTGACGGGATCGACCGCCATCTCGAACGCGTCCACCCAAACCCGATGGGGCGGCGCCTCATCGGCCTGACCGGAATCGCTACCCATGACGTACCATCCCGCGGGAATGGCGGCAAAACGATTCATCGTCCGAATGATGACACACGCCGGTGGGCGCGCCGCCCATCCGGCAGCAGGGCTGCGCGCGCGAACCGCGAGCACGATTTGGCCCCACCCGGCTTGATATGATCACGATAGTCAGCAGAATCCGCTTATCGATGAGATCCCTCCTCCGCAGCCCGGCCCGTCTCGTCGGCATCCTGCTTGCCGTCGGCGTCCTGAGCGGCTGCTCCCTTCGGACGATGGCGGTCAACGCGGTTCTGCCTACGCTCGTCAACCCCGCCGTCTACCTGTCCGAAGAGGATCCGGAGGTCGTTCGCGCCGCCCTGCCGTTCCTGCTCAAGACCATCGAGTCGATCATCGAAGCTGACCCCGCCCGCCAGGATGTTCTGCTGTTCGCCAACACCGGCTTCGTTCTCTATGCCAGTGCCTTCCTCCAGGCCGACGCGGCCATCGCCGAATGGGATGACTACGCTCGCGCCACGGAGTTGAACGAACGGGCTCGCCGGATGTACCTCCGTGCCCGCGACTACGGTCTGCGCAATGTCGAGGTGGCGCATCCGGGCATCACCGAGCGCCTCCGCTCCGATCCGGAAGCGGCAGTCGCGGCGTTCGGGCCGGACGACGTCGAGAGCCTCTACTATCTGGGCGGCGCGTGGATGCTCGCCATCTCGCTCGGCCTCGATCAGCCCGCGCTGGTGGCGGACCTGCCGGCGGCTCGCGCCCTGCTCGACCGGTCGCTGGAACTGGACGAGGACTTCGAGCGGGGGGCTCTGCACGCGGCATTCATCACGCTTGAGTCGGTCGGCGAGGCGATGGGGGGTTCCTACGAACGGGCGCGTGAACACTACGCCCGTGCGGTGGAATTGTCGGCCGGCATGGATGCCGGGCCGTACCTCTCGCTGGCAACCGGAGTGGCGGTCGCGGAGGAGAACCGCGAGGAGTTTCAGGAATTGCTGGAAACGGCGATCGCCATAGATGTGGACGAGGCGCCCGAGAACCGGCTGCTCAACACAATTGCGCAGCGGCGCGCCCGCGTGCTGCTCGACCATATCGACGATCTGTTTTTCCCACCGCTCGACGATGAAGCGGAGCAGGAGATTCGACGATGAGAGAGAAGTTCGCGCCCTGGTTCGGCGCGGGCCGGAGAACGACGGGCAGGGCAGCGGGCCTTGCCGTCGTTGCCCTTCTGCTGCTTGCCGCTCCCGCGTTGCTCGACGCGCAGCGCGCCAATCTGCGTCTCGGCACGATCCTTCCCGCCAACTCGCTCTGGGACCGCGCCCTGAAGCAGATGGCGTCGGAGTGGCAGCGGGCGACGGATGGACGCGTTCGGCTCCAGGTGCGCGGGACGACTGGCGACGAGGCAACGATCATCCGGCGGATGCGGCTGAACAACCCGCAGGTGGCGGCACTTACGTTGCCTGCCCTGACCGAGATCGACGAAGCCTTCAACGTGTTCGGCATCCCGTTCTTCTTCGCGGATGACGGCGAAGCCCAGCATGTGCTCGACGCGCTCACGCCGCGGATGCGCGAAGCGCTCGCGGAGAACGGTCTCGTGCTGATCGGCTGGGGCCATGGCGGCTGGGTCCACGTCTTTTCCGCCGATCCGGTCACCGACCTCGACAGCCTGCGGCGGGCGAAACTGTTCACGGCGGCGGGCGACGACGGAATGGTGCAGTGGTACAAGGAGAACGGCTTCAACCCGGTGCCCCTCGCCCTGACGGACGTGCTGATGGGGCTCAACACGGGTTTGATCGACGCCTATCCGAGCCCGCCCTACGGCGCCCTGGTCTTCCAGTGGTACCGGCAGACATCGCACATGCTCGACATACCGCTCGGGCCCGTGTACGGCGCCACCGTCATCACCCAGCGCGCCTGGGACCGGATTGACGAAGCGGATCGCGCCGCGATCCGTGAGAGCGCGGAGAGGATGGCCGACTTCCTCTTCATCGAGGTGCTGCGCCAGGACCGGGATGCCGTCGCGGAAATGCAGAAGCGCGGTTTGACCGTCCACTCGGTGAGCAGCGCGGAGGCGTCAGCCTTTCGCGCGGCATCCGAAGCCCTCACCGCGAGCTGGCGCGGCACGCGCGTCCCCGCCGGCGTTTACGACGAGGCGGTTCGGGCCCGCTCCGAGTATCGCAACCAGTAAGTGGTCCCGCGGGCAACCTGCGCGCGCCCGTGGCGCCGCACTGATCGATAGATGACTTCTCCGAGCGCGACCGACGCCCGGCCCGCGCCTCGCCTGCTCCGTTTCCTGCACACCGGCGAGGAACTGCTCGCTGCCTGCGCCCTGGGGGTGATGGTTCTGCTGCCCCTCGCAGAGATCGTCATCCGTCCCCTCGTCGCGGGAGGCATCCCGGGGTCGATTCCGTTCGTCGAGCACTTGACGCTCTGGGTGGGCTTCCTCGGCGCGGGGCTCGCGGCGCGGCGCAACAAGCTGATCGCCCTCGCGACGGCGACGTTCATTCCCGAGGGCCGGGCCCGGCGCGTCTCTCAGGCGTTCGCGGCGATGGTGGGCGCCGGCGTGTCGGCCCTGCTCGCCTGGTCGGCGATCGACGTCGTAGCGATCGAGATGGAGGTAGGGGGCGAGATCGCTCTCGGGATTCCGTCGTGGGCGTTTCAACTCGTGCTGCCATTCGCGTTCGGGCTGATCGCTGTCCGTCTGGCGTGGGGAGCTGGAAGCTGGGCGGGGCGCGTCGCGGCGGCGTTGGGCATCGTTGCGGGCGTCTGGCTCAGCTCGACTGGCGCGGCGTGCGCGAACGTGGGCGAGGCGTCGTGCGTCGTGGCGGGCGGCGCGGGATGGCCCTGGGTGGTCCTGGTCGTGGTCGCGGCGCTGGTCGGCGCTCCGATCTTCACCGTGCTCGCCGGTGCAGCGGCCTTCCTGTACATGGTCGATGCGTTCGACCCGGCGGCGGTGCCGCTCTACGCCTACGACCTGGCGACCGAGCCGCACCTGCCGTCGATCCCGCTCTTCACGCTGACCGGGTTCATCCTTGCCCAGGGGCAGTCATCCGAGCGGCTGCTGCGGGTCTTCCGCGCCCTCGTCGGCTGGATGCCAGGTGGCACGGCGGTGGTCTGCGCGGTGGTCTGCGCCTTCTTCACGATTTTCACCGGCGGCTCCGGGGTGACGATCCTGGCCCTGGGGGGACTGTTGTTGCCGGCCCTGCTGAACGACGGTTACCGGGACCGCTTCTCCGTCGGTCTGCTCACCGCGTCGGGATCGCTCGGGTTGCTGCTGCCCCCGGCGATGCCTCTTATCCTGTACGCCATCGTCGCGCAGACGGCGCCGGAGAATCTCTTCATCGGCGGCCTCCTGCCTGGCTTGCTGCTGATCGGTCTGGTAGCCGCGTGGGGCATGCGCGAGGGAATGCTGACCGGCGCCGGACGCCACCGGTTCGCGGCGGGCGAGGCAGGCGCCGCGCTGTGGCAGGCGAAGTGGGAGCTGCTGCTGCCGTTCGTCGTGCTGGGTGCGCTGCTGAGCGGCCGTGCGACGCTGGTCGAAACCTCCGCGCTGACGGCGCTCTACGCCGGGGTGGTAACCGGCCTGATCCACCGCGACTTCCGCCTCGGCCCCGGTCTCGGCACGGCGTTCCGAGAATGCGTCGTCCTGATCGGCGGCGTCCTGATCATCCTGGCCGTCGCCAAGGGCTTCACCGCCTACATGGTGGATGTCGATATTCCGTTCCGCCTGCTGGAATGGACGCAGGCCCGGATCGACTCGCCGCTGCTGTTCCTGCTCGCTCTCAACGTCTTCCTGCTGCTTGTCGGCTGCGTGATGGACATCTTCTCGGCGATCGTCGTCGTGGTGCCGCTCATCTCGGAGATCGGCGCGGCGTACGGCATCGATCCGGTCCATCTCGGGATCATCTTCATCGCCAACCTGGAACTCGGATACCTGACCCCGCCGGTCGGCCTGAATCTGTTCCTCGCCTCGTACCGGTTCGACCGGCCGCTACTGGCCGTCTATCGCGCGTCAGTGCCGCTGCTGATCATCCTCGGCATTGGCGTGCTGGTAATCACCTATGTACCATGGCTGACGCTCGGCCTGCTGGAGATCGTGGGCAGGCAGTAGGAACCAGGAGGAACCGCACTGATGGATTACTCGCTCTGTCGGTTCACGTTGACCGGGGTCATCCTGTCGTTCGCGTTGGCGTGCGGTGCCCCCGCCGAGGAACCCGCCGCGGAGATGCCGGTCGCCGCGGAGACGCCGGCCGCCGATGCTGCTGCTCCCGGCGACACCGAAGTCCATCTCGCGAACCTCCGCCAGCTCACCTTCGGCGGCGAGAACGCCGAGGCCTACTTCTCTTTCGACGGCTCCGAGATCATCTTCCAGTCGACGCGCGAGGGCGTTCCGTGCGATCAGATCTTCCGGATGAATCTGGACGGATCCAACCAGCAGATGGTGAGCACGGGGGAGGGGCGCACCACCTGCGGCTACTTCTATCCGGACGGCGAAGCGATCGTGTATGCCTCAACGCACCTTGGCGGGGCCGAGTGCCCGCCGCCGCCCAGCTTCGCGATGGGTTACGTCTGGGCGATCTATGACAGCTACGACATCTTTCGCGCGAACCCGGATGGCAGCGGCCTGACACGGCTCACCGACGCGCCCGGCTATGACGCCGAGCCGACGGTCGGGCCGGACGGCACGATTGTCTTCACCAGCGTGCGCGACGGCGACATGGAGATCTACACCATGAACGCGGACGGCTCCGACGTTCGCCGCCTGACCCACCGCCAGGGCCCCGACGGCGGGGCGTTCTTCTCGCCCGACGGCTCGAAGATCATCTTCCGCGGCCGCGAGATCCCGGATGGCGAGGAGTACGATGACTACAAGCGGCTTCTGGACCAAGGCCTCTGGCGGCCGACGTCGGTCGAGGTGTTCGTCATGGACGCCGATGGCGGCAACGTGCAGCAGGTGACCGACTTCGGCGGGGCCAGCTTCGCGCCCTTCTGGCATCCCGACGGCGAGCGGATCATCTTCTCGTCGAACATGCACAACCCCGACGGCCGCAACTTCGACCTCTTCATGGTCAACCTCGACGGCACCGGTCTGAAGCAGATCACGTTTACTGACGTATTCGATGGCTTCCCGATGTTTTCCCCGGACGGCTCGAAGCTGATCTTCGCGTCCAACCGCAACGCCGTCGAGGAAGGCGACACCAACGTCTTCATCGCGGACTGGGTGGAGTAGTTCCGTAACGACCGGCGACGCAGGCGCGGGTCCCTCCTGCGTGGATGGCGCCGATGGCTACTCGGTAGGCGTATTTCGCGAACGCTGACTGGCGCTTATGTGCTACAAAACGCTACGTTATGCTACGATTCGTCCCATGCGTACGATTTCGCAGCGTCAGCTTCGAAATGATTCGGCGACCATCCTGCGAGACGTCCAGGGGGGCGAGCGGATCGTCGTGACCCGGAATGGCACACCCGTCGCTGAACTGGGGCCGATTCTCCGGCGCCGATTCGCCCCGCGGGCCGAGATTGCGGTCGCCGCCCGCACTGCGCCGAGGATCGACTTGGCGCGGTTCCGCGCCGACCTCGAGACGGTGGCGGATCCCTACGTGGATGTCTCTGATGGCTAGCGGGTCGTCTACGGCGACGGATCCCGGTCTCGCCCGTGGCCTGCTGGATACGTCAGTCGTGATCGACCTTAACCTTGTCGATGGTGACCGCCTGCCCGGCGAGACGGCGATCACCGCCATCACGCTCGCGGAACTCGCCGCTGGTCCTCATGCCACGAGTAACCACGAGGAACGGAGTCGGCGGCAGGATCGTTTGGTGTGGGTTGCTTCGCAGTGGGATTCCCTGCCCTTCGACGCGGCCGCCGCGCGGTCGTACGGCCGGGTCTACGCCGCGGTGAAAGGGCGTGGGCGATCAACGCGCCGGCGTCTGGCCGACCTGCTCATTGCCGCCATCGCCCTGGCGAACGGCTTGCCGCTCTATACGCGCAACCCGGCGGACTTCGAGGGTCTCGAGCGTCTGATCGCAATCCGCGTCGTGTAGCTCCGACTAGGAACAGGGGAACGCGGGGAAGCTACTCCGCGGACCGCGTCGATCCTGTCACGAGAGTGGCTCTGCGCTCGGGGGACGTGAAACGGCCCCATCAGGGCGAGTCCGGTTCAGCAGTCGCCGAAGCGGGACGGCGCGGTCGCGTCCAGCGCGGGGTCGGGGTTCTGATCCACCAATAGATCCCCCACGAGCGTGGCGGTAAGCGGAGCGAGTAGAATCCCGTTCCGGAAGTGGCCGCAGGCATAGACGAGGCCGGGCACGGATACGGAACGACCGATGACCGGAAGCTGATCCGGCGTGGCAGGCCGGAGGCCGACGCGGGCTCCGAGGAACGATGCCTCCTCCACCACCGGCGCAACCCGGGCGGTCGCATCGATAAGCGACCGGACCCCGGCGACGGTTGCTCGTTCGTCGAACCCCACTTCCTCGATCGTCGCCCCTACAAGCACCGAGCCATCGCTCCAGGGAACCAGGTAGCAGTCGGGCGCCCAGACGACACGGCGGAGCGGCGGCGTGGGCCAGCCGACGTGGAGCAACTGGCCTCGCACCGGGCGGATCGGGAGCTGGGTTGCGCCGTCGACCTCAACGCGTCCGGACCAGCTCCCGGCCGCGACGACGGCTGTCTCGCACGTCATCGCGTCGCCCGAAGTCTCAATCCGCACGCGGTTCCCGTTCGCCCTGACGCGTGTGGCCTCGGCCGAAGTCCGGAAGACGACGCCATGGGCGGTGGCGGCGCGCCGCAAGGCGGCGGTCAAGTCGGAGGCGCCGACGAAGCCGTGCAACTCAACCAGCAGGCCCGCCGTAACGGAGGGCGCGAGGTAGGGTTCCGCGTCGCGGACAGCATCTCCGTCGAGGCGCTCGGACCGAATTCCGCGTTCCTTGCAGGTGGCGTGGATGGTGTCGAGCCGGGCTGCGCCGACGGTGTCGGAAACTACCTCGAGCGTGCCGTTCCGGACGTATTGGACGGCGGCGCCAGAGTCTTCCACGACCCGCGCGACGAACTGATCGTAGAGATCGAGGCTGCGCGCGGCGAGGTCGAGCAACGCTCCCCGGTCGTGCGCTTCGATAAAGGGAGCGAGCACGCCAGCGGAGGCCTGGGTCGCGCCCTGGCCGACCTTCCGTCGGTCGATGACCCGCACGCGGACACCGCGCCGGGCCAGCTCGTAGGCAATCGCACAGCCGACTATTCCGGCTCCGATGACGACGACATCAGACCGTTGGTTCACGGTGACGTTCTGCTGAGGCTTCGGTCCCGGCCCGGACCGATCAGTCTACACACCGCGCGGGCTTCATTCAAAGAAGCGGGTGATCAGAAAAAGGAGCGCCGGGATACCGTACGCGACTACGAACACGCCGAGCACGGTCAGCTTGCCCGACCGGAGGGCGAGTGCGGTCACGCCGCGCGCCGCGTCGAGCGGCAACCGCCGGATTGCGCGGATCGGGTAGATCAGCAACATCCCGCTCAGGTTGAACAGGAGATGCACCAGGGCGATCTGCAACCCGACTTCCGCATTCGGTCCGGAAACGGCGAGCGCGGCGATCAGTGCCGTCACCGTCGTCCCGACGTTGGCGCCGATCGTGACGGGGAATGCCTGTTCCAGAGCAATCAGGCCCGCGCCGCCGAGAGGAACGAGCAGCGATGTCGTGATGGAGCTCGACTGCACCATGACGGTTACCAGCGCGCCCGCGAGAATGGCTACAATCGCGCTCGCCTGCAGGGCGCCGTTGACCATCCGCTCGATCCGCGAGTGAACCGCCGAGCGAAGCACCCTGACCAGCAGGAAGAGCGCGACGAAAATGCAGCCCCCGCTCAGCCCTATCGCCACGACCGCCTGCGCCCCCTGGGCCGGCATGAGCGCGGCGGCCCAGGCGAGCGGCGCGTAGCCCAGGTCGATGGCGCTGCTGAGCGGACTCTCGTACTCCATCCCGCCGATCCGGTCGCCGAGAAGGTTCGCCGTGGCGACGGCGGTGGTTCGAAGGTAACCGGTCATCAACTCCAGCGGCAGCAGAATCACTACCGTCAGAATGTTGAAGATGTCGTGGCAGATGGCGACGGGAAAGGCGCGTCCGAACTCGTCTTTCCGGCCTATGTGGGCCAGCGACACCAGGGTCGCCGTGACCGTCGTGCCGATGTTTGCCCCCATCACCATCGGGATGGCGTTGCCAAGCGGCAACGGATTCTCGGGCGCGGCCACGAGGCCGACGACCATCGCCGTGGTGACCGACGAGCTCTGGACCAGCGTAGTGGCCAGCAGCCCGACTATCAGGCCCACGAACGGGTTGGAAGTGGCGGCGAAGAAACCTTCTATGATGTCCTGGCCGAGGAGTTCGAAGCCCTCACCCAGGCCGTTGACGCCGACCAGGAAGACGAAGAGGAGGCCAGCCGCGCTTAGCAACCGGGGGGCGACGGCGGTCTGATGATCGGAAGCCGGCGAAGTAGCGGGCACGTCGACTTGGAAGCCTCCATCTCTCACTTCGGTGCTTGGCCGGCCCCCCACCGACGCAGGCGCGCGCATTCTACATCACGGGGTCGGACCGCAGGTTACAACCGTGTATCGAGTGGCTTTCCAATCGGACGCAATCAGGCCATAATCAAAACGGGTAGCGGGGTGCCGGATCGGGGCCTCGCGATTGCCGCCCTGCCAGCCGGGTGAGGAGTGCCAGGATGGACATGAGACCTGCGGCCTTCGTTGCCGCCGCCGCCGTCATGGCTGGCGCGGCAGGCATTGGCGCCTACCTCGCCGTGCGGGACAACGCGGCGGCCGGAACCACGGGCGAGCCGGGCACGCGCATGGCGATGGCCGGCGCCGCGGGGGTTGCGATGCCGGTGGACGCCACCGAGCAGGTGGTCGAGCCGTCCGTGCCGCAGCCGGCCGCGATAGAGCCGGAACCGGAGGCCTCCGAGACAGACGCGCCGCCGCCGCCGCGCGCTGCGGAACGCCGCGCCGCGGAATCGCCGGCCGCGCCTCCGCCCCCCGCTGCGCCGCCACCGCCGGCGCCCGAGCCGGAACCGGTCCCCGAACCTGAGCCGGCGCCAGTACCCGCATCAGAGTCGCCGCCCGAACCTGAGGCAGTACCGGAGCCCGAGTCCCAGCCCGAGCCGGGCTCCTCCTCGGAACCGGTGCTCGACGCCGCGGACGGTCTTCCCCGTATCGACGGCTGGCGGCGGGTGGAGCGTCCCGAGGACGCGACGGTGTCGAACGGGGCCGACGCCGTGGAGGCAATCCCCGCCGAACCAACGCCAGTGGCCACCGACGCCGACGGTTGGCCGGTTGCGCGCACTGCGGAAGCGGCCGACGGCTCAGCTCCGGTCATCGGATCCCGGGGTGATGTCGAGCGCCCCGACTTGTCGGCGCCACCTGCAGCATTGACGTCCGGCGAGGTGGTCCTCGACGCGGATTCCGTGGTCGGTCTGCAGATCGATACCGGCGTTTCAAGCGAGACCGCCGAAGTGGAGGACGACGTCCAGGCGCGGGTTACCCGCAACGTCGTTGAGGAGGGCCGTGTCGTGATCCCGGCCGGGACCGTTGTCATGGGTTCGGTCGTTCTGGTCGAGCAGGCAGGACAGTTTCGCGGCAGCGCGCGTCTCGGGGTTCGCTTCCACACGATCATCTTCGATGACGGTGCGGAAACACCGATCATGACGGAGACGATCTACCGGGAGGGCCCTGCCGAAGGGAAGCAGAATGCCGCCAAGGTGGGTGGCGGCGCCATCGCCGGCGCGATCCTCGGCGCCATTTTCGGTGGCGGGCGCGGCGCGGCGATCGGCGGGGCGGCGGGGGCGTCGGCCGGGACCGCCGCCGCGGCCGCCGGGGACGCGGGACCTGCGACGCTGGCGAGCGGAACCACGCTCACGGTTCGGCTGTCACGACCCGCCACGGTTCCGGTCGAACCGTAGCAGCCCGCGTTCCACGGATGCAACGTTCGGCTGTTACCCTGCACGACGTGCCGACGCAGGACGAAATCACGGAGGCTGTTCTCACCCGCGACGAAGTGGTCCGGTACCTGCAGGGCGGCGGCGGCCGCACCCCCGCCGAGGCGCAGGTCGCCATTCAGGGCTATCTCGAGGAACTTCGAACGACGCAGCGGTATCGGATGTACCGGGCGCTGCAGCATCCGGTCTACCCGATCCTCCGGAAGATCGAACGGATCGGAGAGCGAATCGACGTGGTCCGAACCGCGACGCGGCAGGGCCGTGTGATCTACGCCTCAAACCACAAGAGCCACATCGACTACCTGGTCCAGCCTCTCGTCCTGGACGACAACGGCATTCGCCCGCCGGTGATCGCCGCCGGCATCAATCTGTTTGGAGGCGCGCTGGGGTTGATCCACAAGCATGTGACCGGCGCCATCCCCATACGCCGCGAGACGAAGGATCCCGCGTACCTGGTCACGCTGAAGGCCTACGTCGCCGAGTCGTTGCGGCGCACCGATCTGTTTCTTTATCTCGAAGGCGGACGCAGCTACAGCGGCGCGCTCAGGCCTTTCAAGACGGGGCTGCTCCACGCCGTGGCGTCGGCGAAACGGAGCGACACGGTGATCGTACCCACCGCCATTGCCTACGATCTGGTGCTGGAGGATTTCATTCTGTCCCGCCAGCAGGTGAAGCGCACGCAGCGGCCGTTCAGCCAGGAGGTGGCGGAGATGATCCGCTACGCGGTCGGCTACCGCTCACGCAGCATCGTTACGTTCGGCGATCCGATCGATTTCGAGGGTTGCGACCCGGATGACCGGCGCGACATGGTCCGTCTGCAGCGCCGGATCCGCGAGGAAGTCGGCCGCTGCTACAAGGTCTTGCCGTCGGCGCTGATCGCCACGGCCTTGCGGCCGCCGATGGAGCGTGCCGCGCTGGTGGATCGGATCGACGAGTTGGTTGCGACGCTGCGGGCGGTCGGCGCCAACCTGGATGTGCTGTCCGGCCGCGACGCGGTCGATGCCGCGACGGAGCCGCTCGCGACGCGCGGAATCATCGTGGTTGAAGGCAATCGTTACCGCGTGCGGCAACGTGGCGTGCTCCGCTACTACGCGCGCACCGTCCAGCATCTGCTGGCTGCTCGGCGCGGCGCGGTCCTCACGCACTAGTGACCGGCGCCCTGGGATCGTGCTGACCCTTGCTTGACCGGCTCTCCCGCTGGCTCTTCCTGACCGCCGCCGACAGCGCCCTGTTGAAGGCGGCGGCGACGCGCTACGGCATGCGCGGGCCCAACTCGCCCGCGGGGCGGTTCATCGGCGGACGCGATATCTCCGAAGCCATCGAGTCGGCCCGCGCCATCGAACGGCAGGGCATGACCCATACGTTCAACTATCTCGGCGAACATGTCCGAACCGCCGAAGCGGCGGCGGAGGCGACGGCGGCCTATGTGGCGGTGATCGGTCAGGTGCGGGCGGCGGGGCTCGAGTGCAACCTCTCGATCAAGCTGACCCAGCTCGGCCTGGAGATCGATCCGGGCCTCTGCGAGGCGAACCTGGAGAACATCCTGCAGCAGGCGCGGTCGGCCGGCTCTTTCGTCAGGGTCGACATGGAGCACTCGGCGCTGCTGGAAGACACGCTTCGGATCACGGTGGCGGCGCACGCCCGGCACCCGGACGTGGGTACCGTCCTGCAGTCGATGCTGCGGCGGACGCCCGACGATCTTGCTCGCCTCAACGAGTCGCAGGTGCCGGTTCGGTTGGTGAAGGGCGCCTACCGGGAGGAGCCGGACGTTGCTTTCCCCGACAAGGTGGACGTGGATCGTGCATTCACGCGCCTCGCCGAGACGCTCCTTGAAGACGGCGCCGAGCCGGCCTTCGGGACGCACGATCCGCGGATGATCAGGGCGGTGAACGCGGCCGCGGCAGCTCGCGGTGTCCCGGCCGCAGCCTAC
Organism: uncultured Vicinamibacteraceae bacterium; assembly: GCA_964636705.1. Taxonomy (GTDB): domain Bacteria; phylum Acidobacteriota; class Vicinamibacteria; order Vicinamibacterales; family UBA8438; genus VXRJ01. Next base: position 21,323 of record CAZWUJ010000012.1, on the reverse strand, counting down.
GAGTTCCAGATGCTCTACGGCGTCCGCCGCGACTTGCAGTCGGCACTGGCGGCCAGGGGCTACGGCATCCGAATCTACCTGCCCTTCGGCGGCGACTGGTTTCCCTACTTCATGCGGCGCTTGGCGGAACGCCCCGCCAATGTTCTGTTCGTCGTCCGCAGCCTGCTGCACGAGCAGCTCGGTGCGCATCGGCCCTAGGCCTAGGGCGTGTGCTCCCCGCCGGGGTGCTGTACCCTTAGATCACAAGAGGAGGAAATCGTTCCGCGATGATCAACGCTCGTATAGATGCACCAACGCCAGTCAACGAACCGGTTCTCGCCTACGCTCCAGGCTCGCCGGAGCGCCAGGAGTTGAGGGCGCGGCTTCAGGCTTGCGCCGGTGAACAGATAGAGATCCCGCTCGTCATCGGTGGCCGGCAGGTCCGGACCGGCGAGACCGGCCAGGCAGTCATGCCGCACAACCATCAACACGTGCTGGCGACCTATCACAAGGGGGATGCGGAGGCGGTGGAGCAGGCGATCGCGGCAGCCGAGGCGGCACGTCCTGCCTGGGCCGCGTTGCCCTGGGAGGCACGTGCCGCGGTCTTCCTTCGGGCGGCCGAGCTGCTTGCCGGAAGGTACCGCTCGATCGTCAACGCGGCGACGATGCTCAACCAGAGCAAGACCATCCTTCAGGCGGAGATCGACGCCGCGTGCGAGCTGATCGACTTCTGGCGCTACAACGTCTCGTACATGCCCCAGATCTTCGGCGAGCAGCCGGGCAACGGGCCGGCGATGTGGAACTACGTCGAGTGCCGGCCGCTCGAGGGCTTCGTCCTGGCGGTGACGCCGTTCAATTTCACGTCGATTGCCGGCAACTTGCCCACGAGCCCGGCAATGATGGGAAACACCGTCGTCTGGAAGCCCGCTTCCACTGCGGTGCTATCCGCCTGGTATCTCATGGAGCTGCTCCGTGAGGCGGGGCTGCCCGACGGTGTAGTCAACTTCGTGCCGGGAAGCGGCGGTACGGTCGGCGAACCGGCGATGAACCACCCGTCGCTCGGGGGCGTCCACTTCACGGGGAGTACGGAGGTGTTTCAGGGGATGTGGCGAACCGTGGGCGCGAACATCGCCAACTATCAGAGCTATCCCCGCATCGTTGGCGAGACGGGCGGCAAGGACTTCATCTTCGCGCACCCGTCGGCGGACCCGGCGGCTCTCGGGACGGGCCTGATCAGGGGCGCCTACGAGTACACCGGGCAGAAGTGCAGCGCGGCCAGCCGGGCCTACATCCCGAGGTCGATTTGGGACCGGCATGCCGACGATTGGTGCCACGAGATCGAGGGCATCCGGTACGGTGACGTCGCCGATCTGACGAACTTCATGGGGGCCGTGATCGACGCTTCGTCGTTCGCTACCCAGAAACAGGCGATCGACGAAGCTCGAACATCGCCGGACGCGGAAGTGGTATGCGGCGGGAAGTACGACGACTCGGTCGGGTACTTCGTCGCGCCGACTTTGATCCGGGCGCACGATCCCCACTACCGGACGATGGAGGTGGAACTGTTCGGCCCGGTGCTGACGGTCTACGTCTACGACGATGACCGGTACGCCGAGACGCTCGAGCTCTGTGATCGGACATCACCCTACGCGCTGACCGGAGCGATCTTCGGGACTGATCGCCTGGCGATCGATCTCGCGCACCGGACCCTCGTGAATGCGGCGGGGAACTTCTACATCAACGACAAGCCGACGGGTGCGGTGGTGGGGCAGCAGCCGTTCGGCGGATCGCGCGCCTCAGGGACGAACGACAAGGCGGGTAGTGCGCTCAACCTGATCCGGTGGGTGAGCACGCGGACGACGAAGGAGAACTTCACGCCGCCGACGAACTACCGCTACCCGCACATGGAGGCTGACTAATGGCGTTCTGTGACCATTGCGCGGGTCAGAGGTTTGACCGGGCGCAGGTGCTGCGCACCTTACGCGCAACGCGCAAGCGCCTCCAGACGGAGGAGACGGAGTGCACCGGCCTCGAGGCGATCGAACTGGCGATCCGGGTCGTTCGAGATCTGGAAACCACCCACCTCGAGTTATTGGAGGACATGGGTGACGATACGGTCATCCACTGACCCTGTCGCCGACTCCCACCGCTACTTCGGCTGCGGCACCACTCGAATGTACGGCAAGGGTCGCTGCCAGCCGTCCGGATAGGACTGCTTCGCCTCGTCGTCGCTCACCGCCGGGAGGATGATGACGTCGTTCCCCTGCTTCCAGTTGGCAGGCGTCGCCACCTTCTTCTGCGCCGTGAGTTGGCACGAATCGAGCAGGCGGAGGATCTCGTCGAAGTTCCGGCCGGTGCTCATCGGATAGGTGAGCGTTGCCTTGATCCGCTTGTCGGGGCCAATCACGAAGACCGAGCGGGCGGTGGCGTTGTCGGCCGGCGTGCGCCCTGCCGACGTATCGCCTGCGCCGGCCGGCAGCATGTCGTACTGCTTGACGATGGCCAGCGTCGGATCTCCCACCAGCGGGTAGTTGATCGGATTGCCGCTGAACGATTCGATGTCCTGCGACCACTTCGTGTGATCGCCAACTCCGTCGACGCTGATGCCGAGCACCTTGCAGTTCCGCTTCGCGAACTCGCCGCGCAGCCCGGCCATGGTTCCCAGTTCCGTGGTGCAGACCGGGGTGAAGTCCTTCGGGTGCGAGAAGAGGATGGCCCAGCCCTCACCAATCCACTCGTGGAAGCTGATCCGCCCCTCGGTCGTATCTGCCGTGAAGTCCGGTGCGACGTCGTTGATTCTGAGTGACATCTGTTGCCCTCCGTAGCGGAAGCGTCAAGTTTATACCGTCATCTCAGGTGGTATTCTATGCACGGTTCCGGTGGCACTGGGTCGCGTTCAGGCCCGCCTTCCCCGGGGACGAGTGGAGCAGCAGATGGATCGGGTACAGATTGCGATACCGGTGCGGAGGTTCGGCGAAACCTCGCGGCGCGACGCCTGGTGGGTGCAGCCGCTCGCGGTGTTCGCCGGTCTCCTGGGCGCCCTCGTCTACTTGAACTGGGCCGCGTTTCAGGGCGAGTACTACGCCTACGGCAACTACTTGTCGCCCCTCTACTCGCCGGAGCTCTTCGGCGACTCGACGCACAGCCTGTTCGGGCCGCGGCCCGCTTCATGGCCGGAGTGGCTGCCGTTCTCGCCCGCGTTCCTCATTCTGTGGGCGCCTGCGGGATTCCGGGTGACCTGCTACTACTACCGGGGGGCCTACTACAAGGCGTTCTGGGCCGACCCGCCGTCGTGCACGGTCGGTGAGCCGCGAAACGCGTTCCGGGGCGAGAACTCGTTCCCGTTGATCCTGCAGAACGTCCACCGCTACTTCCTGTATCTTGCGATCGGCTTCATCGTCTTTCTGAGCTACGACGTCTGGAACGCGCTCTGGTTCGAGGATGCCGGCGCTGGCGTCTCGTTCGGCATCGGCGTCGGGACGCTGGTGCTCGCGCTCAACGTCGTGCTGCTCGGCGGCTACACCTTCAGTTGCCATTCGCTACGCCATCTCGTCGGCGGCCGCCAGGACTGCATATCGGCGAGTCCCTTGCAGCAGCGCGCGTACGACTGCGTGAGTTGCCTGAACCGCCGCCACATGCTCTTCGCGTGGCTGAGCCTCGTCTGGGTCTGTTTCTCCGACGTGTACGTGCGCCTCTGCGCGATGGGGATCTGGACCGACCTGCGCCTGCTCTGATCGCGCAACCCAACGATGGACTACCAGACATTCGAACATGACGTCCTCGTAATCGGCGCGGGCGGCGCTGGCCTCCGCGCGGCAATAGAAGCGTCCGCCGCCGGGGTCTCCGTGGGGCTGGTCTGCAAGTCGCTCCTCGGCAAGGCCCACACCGTGATGGCCGAGGGTGGGATGGCTGCCGCGCTCGCCAACGTGGACGACCGCGATTCCTGGGAAACCCACTTCGCGGACACGATGCGGGGCGGCCAGTATCTGAACAACTGGCGGATGGCTGAGATTCACGCGAGGGAGGCGCCCGACCGGGTGCGCGAGCTCGAAGCGTGGGGGGCCGTCTTCGACCGGACCTCGGACGGCCGGATCCTGCAGCGCAACTTCGGCGGCCACCGCTACCCGCGCCTTGCGCATGTCGGTGACCGGACCGGGCTGGAAATGATCCGGACCCTGCAGGACCACGGCGTCCACCAGGGAATCGACGTGCACATGGAGTGCACCATCGTCGAGCTGCTGAAGGATGGCGACCGGGTTGTTGCCGCGTTCGGCTACGACCGCGAGCGAGGGCGTTTCCGGCTCTTCCGGGCCCGGGCGATCGTGTTGGCGTCGGGCGGTATCGGTCGCGCCTTCAAGGTCACCTCCAACAGTTGGGAGTACACCGGCGACGGGCAGGCGCTCGCCTACCGTGCCGGCGCCGAGCTGATGGATATGGAGTTCGTCCAATTCCATCCCACCGGAATGGTCTGGCCCCCGTCGGTCAAGGGGATCCTGGTGACCGAAGGGGTGCGGGGCGAGGGAGGCGTTCTGCGCAACAGCGAGGGCCGCCGGTTCATGTTCGACGATATCCCCGAGCTCTACCGGCACCAGACGGCCCAGGACGAGGAGGAAGGCTGGCGTTACACACAGGGCGACAAGGAAGCGCGCCGCCCGCCCGAGCTGCTGACGCGAGACCATGTGGCGCGTTGCATCGTCCGCGAGATCAAGGAAGGGCGCGGCAGCCCGCACGGCGGCGTCTTTCTCGACATCGCGTGGATCAAGGAGAAGCTGCCGAACGGCGCGGAACACATCCGGAAGAAGCTGCCGAGCATGTATCACCAGTTCAAGCAGCTTGCCGGCATCGACATCACGGAGACACCGATGGAAGTGGGTCCGACGACCCACTATGTGATGGGTGGCGTGCGAGTCGACGCCGATTCGCAGATGTCGGCGGTGCCGGGATTGTTCGCAGCGGGCGAAGTGGCGGCGGGCCTCAACGGCGCCAACCGACTGGGTGGCAACTCGCTGTCCGATCTTCTGGTCTTCGGAAAGCGAGCCGGCGAGTACGCGGCCGCTTTCGCGAACGAGCAGGCGCCCGGCCGGATCGACGACGCCGAGGTGGAACGGGCGGCGCAGGCGGCGCTTGAACCCCTGGAGCGTCAGGGGAGCGGCGAGGCGCCGTACCAGCTTCAGTACGAGTTGCAGGATCTGATGCAGAGCCAGGTGGGTATCGTCCGGAATGACGCCGACCTCCGTTCCGCGCTGGACGGCCTGCTGCGGCTCCAGGAACGCGTCAAGCGGGTGCAGGCGCCGGGCAACCGCGAGTACAACGCCGGCTGGCATACCGCGCTGGACCTGCGGAACCTGATGGTGGTTGCCGAGGCGGTGGCCCGATCCGCCATCGAACGTCAGGAGAGCCGGGGCGCCCATTTCCGCGAGGACTACCTCGGGAAGGACGAGACGTGGGGCAAGACCTCGCTTGTGATCCGGCGTCAGGAGAGTGGCGCCATGGACGTGCGGCGGGAGTTGCTGCCGTCGCTGCCCGACAACCTCCAACGCATCATCGACGAGAACCAGAAGAGCTGACGGGCCGGGGGGCGAGATGGCAAGCGCGACGTTCAGGATCTGGCGGGGCGGCCCGGACGGGGGGGGCTACGAGGACTACACCACCGAGGTTTCCGAGGGCATGGTGGTTCTCGACGCGATTCACCAGGTGCAGGCGGAATCAGCCAACGATCTTGCGGTTCGCTGGAACTGCAAGGCGGGCAAGTGCGGGAGCTGCTCAGCCGAGGTGAACGGCAACCCGAAGCTGATGTGCATGACGCGCCTCAGCAGTCTCAATCTGGACGAGCCGGTGACGATAGAGCCGATGAAGGCGTTCCCGCCGATTCGCGACCTGGTGACCGACGTCTCGTGGAACTACGACGTCAAGAAGCGGATCAAGCCGTTCAGGCCGCGTCCTCCCGACGCGGAGGACGGCACGTGGCGGATGGCGCAGTCCGACGCCGAGCGGGTGCAGGAGTTCCGGAAGTGCATCGAGTGCTTCCTCTGCCAGGACGTCTGCCACGTCCTGCGCGACCACCGGCTGCACCATGAATTCATCGGCCCGCGGTTCTTCGTCCACACTGCGGCGCTCGAGATGAATCCGCTCGACACCGAGGACCGCGCCGAGGACCTGGCGAACGCCTTCGGTGTGGGCTATTGCAACATCACCAAGTGCTGCACGAAGGTCTGCCCGGAAGAGATCACCATTACCGACAACGCGATAATTCCGCTCAAGGAACGCGTCGTCGACCGCCTGTACGATCCGCTCACGCGGCTGCTCCGTATCTTCGGTTCCTAGGAGTTTCCGCCGTAGAAGTTCTGCTTCAGCGGAACTTCCAACGCGCCCGCCAGGGCGCGCCGGGTCGGGCATGAGCGGCCGTACCACGTCGGGAAAGTCCTGCTGACGAATCTCCTCGCCCGCCCGGGGCCGGTACATTTCGTGGCCGAAGGCGAGCAGCAGCACGGCTGTCACTTCGACCGCAACGAACGTCAGCGCGGCGGCCCGCCAAGCGAGGTTGCGCCGCCGGAACGAGTCACTCAGCCATGCCGCGACCGGCAGGCAGGCCGCGTGGAAGGCGATCACGACGTGCCAACCCTGGAGCACCACGGGCGAGAGCGCTGCCGCCCCGCACAGGGCCGCCAGGCACCACAGGGTGTAGGAGCGGAACCAATCGGCCGCCAAGGCCCGCTGCGGGTTGTCCGAAGGGTCGAAAGACGGATCGCGCCGGAACCAGCGCCACCCCGCATACAGCACGAGCGGAAGCGTCACGAGGCCCGCCGCCCAGACCAACGTTACGAGTCCCGATCCGAGCGTCGTTCCGAGTGTCGCGCCTGCCTCCCCGGCCGGTGCGTCGAACCAGACCACTTCCCGCAGGCGCCGCCCGATGTCCAGGGAAGCGAGGCGCAGGAAGCGGCCGGCTCCCCGCAGGCCATTGAGTACCGCCAGTACGATCCGCGGGTAGTCCACGCTCGATGTCGGCGCCAGCGATGGCAGGGTCCCGGCGACAAGCGCCTGCAGGGTGGGAACCAGGGTCAGGCAGCCCGTGGCGAGGCCGAGAGCGGCGCCGCGCCAGTCGATCCGAATGAGCCTTCTGGCAACCAGCGCAACGGTGAGCAGCACGAGGACGAGGAAAGACCCGTGCAGTTGCAGCGTGGCGGCGAGCAACAGGCCGAGGAGCATGCTCCACCCGACGTGCGGGCGCTCGCGCAGTTGGAACGAGCAGAACAGGTGCAGCGCCGCGGGCAGGAAGACGTACGCCGGTTCCCACAGGAAACCGGCGTGATAGAGGCGCCAGGGCGAGAGCCAGTAGATTGCCAGGTACGCCGCCGCGAACCGCGCGCCAAGGGCGCGGCCGACACAGACAGCCAGCAGTATGGCGGCTACCACATGCGTTAGGCCGGAGAGGAGGGCGGGCGCCCGGTAGTCCGGCCATGCCTCTAGCGGCCCGGCGATCAGGAGTGGAAGCAGGGCCCCCGGGATCCGTCCGTTGCCGCTCATCGTCTTGGCGAACGCGGGCCACTCGCCCGTCGAGAGAAGGTCCATGGCGGGAAGCAGCAGCGCGTACTGATCGCCATAGACCCACTGGCGCGACCAGAGCAGGGCCTGCAGCAGCGCACCGATGATCGCGACCGCGCCGAGGACGACCCGGGGGCTCACGTCACCTCGCCCCGGCCGCACGGGGTGCGGCCGGCGACCAGCCCCCCTCCGGCTGAATGAGCGTCACCCCGGCGCACGTGGCGACGTTCACGGCGAGAGCGATGATGCCGGCGTGAATGTTCCATACCTCGGGCCGGCCGATCAGCAGCAGGCTGCCATAGGTGGCGCAGCCAGCCAGCATGCCGGCGAAGGCGGCCGCGGTGGTGAGGCGCCGCCAGCCGACGCCCAGGATGAAGAGCGGCGCTACCTGCGCCAGTATCTCCATCTTGATCTCGGTCAACCCCCAGAGTGTGATGCGGGGGGAGAGCGCTATCGCCACCAGCACCGCCACCACCGCCCAGGAGAGCCGCTTGCCGATCCGTGTAAGCCGCTCCTCCGGCGCTCCCCGCAGGAGCGTCGTGCCGACGATGTCCTTGGCCAGGATGGACGACAGGCTCAACAGCACCGAATCGGCGGTCGACATGACGGCGGCCACCACCGCGGTGATGACGACAACGCAGAGAACGTAGAGCAGGAGCGATCGTCCGGCCCAAGCGTTCAGCAGAGCCGGCATCACCTGGTCCTCGGCACCGACGTTGCCCAGTTCCGCGATCGCCAGGATGCCGACCATGAACATCACGCCGGTTGTTACGAGCGGGAGGAAGACCATGACGCTGAACGCCCGCTTCAGCGTCGCGGCGTCGCGCGCGGCGTAGATCCTTTGAATCGCGTGCGGATACACCGCGCCGGAAAACCCGATGAGCAGGATCGTCGAGAACCAGTTCCGCGACAGTCCCCATGCGGGAACCGCCGCCTTTTCGGGCGCCGTCGCGGACACTGCCTCCGTCAGCTCCGCGAGATGCCCCGGCGTCGGTACGACCGCGAGGAGGAGGCCGACGAGGCCGACCAGGAGCATGATTCCCTGCACGCAGTCGGTCCACGCGACGGCGCGCATTCCGCCCACCGTTTCATAGACGATCACGACGAGCGTCAGAAGCACGACACCGGCCCAATAGGGGATGGCGCCGCCAGACAGTCCCTCGGTGACGTGGCCCATGGCGATCAGTTGCGCCAGCAGGTAGTTCGAGATCGCCAGGATCAACAGCACGTTCGCTATCAGGGTGAGCGGCGCCGAATTGAAGCGGTGCGCGATCCAGTCGCCCGGCGTGACGAAGTGATGGCGGCGGGCGATCACCTGCAGGCGCGGCGCGAACAGCAGATAAGCGACGATGATCGCCATCATGAATCCGACGCTCATCACCCACGCGTAGCCCATCCGGACCGCTTCGCCGGGGTAGCCGAGCAGCGTATTGCCGCTGTACTGCGTCGCATACAACGTCAGCAGCAGAACAAACCCTCCGAGATTGCGTCCTGCGAGATAGAAGTCCCCGAGACCCGTCTGCTGTCCGCGGCGGCGCGTCATCCAGCCGACGCCGATCAGGACGGCCAGGTAGAGGCCGACGGCGATTCCGGCGCCGGCCGTGAGGCTCACGGTCCTGGCTCCCGCGCCGGCGCGTCCTCCGAAACGGAGGCCGCTTCCGAGGAGGTCTCCTCGCCCGGTTCGGGCCAGCAGTTTCGCACTACCCAGACCGTAAAGAGCGCCACCCCGACGTAGGCGCCGAGCGAGATCACGACCCAATGGGGCAGGCCGAACCAGAGGCGCAACGGTTCCCCTGCCGGCAGGTACCATGGGATGGATCCCGCGAAGAGGCAGAAATAGACCGCCCAGATCCAGGGGCGCGAACGGGTCTCGGCCCGACGGGTCTTGGCCGGCATGTTCGCGGGACGGGCGGGGGCGCGGGACTGCGGATCCCTCGGCCCGTCCGCCTATGATAGAGCATCACCCGGAGGGGTCACCGATGATGTGGACGACACGGAAAGCGCTCGCCCAGCGGCTCCGGAGGACGGTCGTGGCCGCAGCCGTGGTTGCCGCCAACGCGTTGTTCGCCGCCACCGGGTTGGCGGCGGGCGGGCAGGCGGAGGTGTCACTGGCCGGCGCCATAGATCTGCATGCTCATGCCGCTCCCGACTCGCGTCCCCGCTCCGTGAACGATATCGAGACGGCTCGCCTTGCGCAGGCGGCGGGCATGCGCGCCATCCTGTTGAAGAACCACTTCACGATGACCGCCGACCGCGCGGCGATTGCGATGGCGGAGGTGGACGGCATCGAGATCTTCGGCGGTGTCGTACTGAACCGTGCCGTTGGCGGGATCAACCCAGAGGCGGTCCGGCAGATGGCCAGCTTTTCGGGCGGGCGCGGCAAGGTCGTCTGGCTGCCGACGTTCGATGCGGAGCACTACGTGACCGCGGCGGGAGGCGGCGCGCCGTTCGTTTCCGTCGTGGAGAATGGCGAGCCGCTGCCGGCGGTGCTTGAAGTGTTCGATCTAATCGCCGAGCATGATCTGACGCTCGCCATGGGCCACTCGTCCCCGGAGGAGGTGCTGCGTCTTATCCCGGCCGCACGGGAAAGGGGCGTCGAACGGATCCTGGTGACGCACGTCTTCGGCCAGGACGCGACCATGGACCAGATGCGGGCGATGGCGAATGCGGGCGCGATCATGGAAATCGACTGGCTCGCCGTCTACTCGGGAAGCCTTGCGCTGGAGGACTATGTCAGCGCAATCAACGAACTGGGGGAGTTCGCGTTCGTGATGTCGTCCGACCTGGGGCAAGCGGGCAATCCGACCCACGCCGACGGACTGCGCGCGTACATCCGCGCCATGCGCGAGGCGGGTGTTGCGACCGACGCGATTGACGTGATGATCCGGCGCAACCCGGCGCGTCTCCTCGGCCTCGATCCGTGGTGACCATGCGCCCCCGGGTTGTCATGAGCTTCGGTACGTATCGATGATGGCCATCGTCCAGCTCGTCCGTCCTCGTGACTGGCTGAAGAACGTCTTCGTCCTGATGCCGCTCCCGTTCGCACTCGGCGCGAACGGGATGTTCGATCCGGCGGCGGTCATGGCGGGCCTGGCGGCGATGAGTCTGGTCAGTTCGGCTGCGTACGTCCTCAACGACCTGTGGGACGCCGGGCGCGACCGTCTCCATCCCGACAAGCGGAACCGTCCGATCGCGGCGGGCGCGGTTTCTCCTGTTGCGGCCGGCGTCTTGAGCGCAGGTCTGGCTGCCGCCGGCGGGAGCCTCGCGCTGGCGGGCACGCCGCCGGGCACGGGCGGCGTGCTGCTCGCCTACGTCGGCCTGCAACTTCTCTACACCCTGCACGGCAAGAACCTGCCTCTCGTCGACGTCGTGCTGCTCTCGTCCGGATTCGTCCTGCGCGTGCTGCTAGGCTGCGCGCTGGTCGGCGTTAGCCCATCGAGCTGGTTGCTCCTGTGCTCGTCGTCGCTCGCGCTGTTCCTGGCCCTCGCCAAGCGGCGGGGCGACCTGCTGCGCGGCGTCGACGACGCGCACCGGCCGAGTCTCGCCGGCTACAGCCGGGTGTTTCTCGAACAGGGCCTGACGATCGCGGCCGGGCTGACGATCATGGCCTACGCGCTCTACTGCATGGATGCTGCCGTGCTGATGCCGGGGCGCGAGTTTCTGACGCTTCCTTTCGTCGTCTTCGGCGTGTTGGAGTACCTGCGACTGGTGCATCTGCACGGGGCCGGGGCGGCGCCGGTAGACGTCCTGCTGTCCTCACGGCCACTGCTCGTCTGTGGAGTCGGCTGGGTGGTGGCGGCGCTCTACAGTGTCGGATCGGTGACCTCGCCGTGAGCGGAGCCCAGTTGTGAGGAGTCCGGAATCGACCGTGTGCGGCTGGGGGCGGGTCGGAGTCGCCGGCCGCGAAGTCTCCTCGGATGATCTGGAACGACTGAGCGAACAGGCGGTCCTGTTCCGGGGACTGGGCCGGTCCTACGGCGATTCGTCGCTCCCGCCACCGTCGGCGCCGGAGGTCGCCAGCACGGTGCTGGGTGACCGGCTCATCGGCTTCGACCCGAGCACGGGCCGGCTCCAGGCGGAAGCGGGAGTGAGTCTGGCGGCGCTCGTAGAGCTCTTCCTGCCCCGAGGCTGGTTCGTTCCGGTCAGTCCAGGCACGCGTTTCGTCACCCTGGGAGGCATGGTTGCGGCGGACGTGCACGGCAAGAACCATCACGTGGACGGCTGCATCGGAGCCCATGTCGATGCGCTGCGGCTGCGGGTCGCCGATGGCCGGATCGTCGACTGCTCACCCCGGGAGGAGCCGGAACTGTTCCAGGCAACCATCGGCGGGATGGGTTTGACCGGACATATTCTGGAGGTGGCGCTACGCTTGGCGCGTATCCCTTCTCCCTGGATCGAGCGCGAGAGTCTTCGTGCCTCCGGCATCGATCAGTTGCTGTACACGCTCGAGAGTTCGAGCGCGCGCTGGCCCTTTACCGTGGCATGGGCGGATCTGCTGGCGCGTGGAACCGCGATCGGGCGAGGCATTGTCAGCCGGGGACGCTGGGCGGAGGCCTCCCGCGCCCCGCGAGACATTCCGTCCCCGCCGTCCATGATCGACGTCCCCCTCGAGGCGCCGGGCTGGCTGCTGAACCGGGTGTCGATCAGCTTGTTCAACGCCATGCGCTACCGCTTGCATCGCGCCGGTCCACGCCGGGCCGTCGAGTCGCCCTACGGCTTCTTCTATCCCCTCGATGGGATCGCCAACTGGAACCGCCTCTACGGCCGCAGGGGACTGACTCAGCACCAGTGCGTGATCCCTGAATCACGCGGCGTCGAAGGCGTCCACCAGGTGCTCGACCTTCTCGCCCGGCGCCGCGCACCGGTTTTCCTCTGCGTCATCAAGAACTGCGGAGACGAGGGTCGCGGACTGCTCTCGTTCCCGTTGCGCGGAATGTCGATCGCGCTCGATCTGCCCGTGGACGACGGCACGCGGGAGCTAATCGACGCGCTCAACGAACTGGTGATCGATCTGGGGGGCCGGATCTATCTCGCCAAGGATGCCTTCACCCGGCCTGACCACTTTCGCGCCATGGAGCCGCGTCTCGACCACTGGATGGTGGTGCGCCGGCGGTGGGATCCGGAGTGCCGCCTACGGAGCGCGCAGTCAGTGCGTCTGATGGGGGATCCGCCATGAACGCGGTAATCCTTGGCGCGACGCGTGGCATGGGTCGTGCCGTTGCGAGGCGCCTCGTGGAGCGGGGCGACTCGGTGTGCCTCCTCGGCCGCAGCCGCGACGCCCTGGAAGCCTCGGCCCGTGACCTTCAAGTACGCGCCGGGCTGACCGAGCCGCCGCCGGTCGTGCTCTGTGACCTCGAGCGGCCCGACGGCTTCGGCCCCGCGCTCGATGCCGCCGCCAGGGCGCTAGGCCGGATCGACGTGGTCGTGATCACCGCAGGTCGCTTTGCGACGGAGGACCATCTGGTGGCGTCGGACCCGGATGAAGCCCGCGTGCTCGCTACCGTCAACTTCTCCAACACCGTCGGCTTCTGCGAGGCGGCGCGTCGCCGGCTGATTGCTGGCGGAGGCGGAACGCTGTGTGTCTTCTCCTCGGTCACTGGCGATCGGGGGCGCGCCCCGCTGGTGACCTATGGCGCCACCAAGGCGGGGCTCAGTGCGTATCTCGAAGGTCTCGACCACCGCTACGCCGGAGAGGGGCTGCGCGTTGTCTGCGTCAAGCCGGGCTTCGTCCGTACCGGAATGACTGCCGGGCTGAAGCCGCCGCCCTTCGCGGGCGACCCCGATCCGGTCGCCGGCCGCGTCGTTCGGGCCATCGACCGCGGAGCGCCGGTCGTCTACGCACCCGCGATCTGGCGCCTCGTGATGCTGGCCGTCCGCTGGTTGCCGCGCGGCTTCATGCGTCGCGTCCGCTTCTGAGCCGTCTCGCCGGCCGGACTGGCGGATCGTCGCGGCGCCACGCTTCCAGCTCCCGCTCAAGCGTTTCTTCCATTTCCCACCGCCGGCGGCGCTCGGCGCGACGCAGGCGATGGCGCCAGATCGCGGCGAGGGCCAGCGTCGTGATCGCGGTCCAGAGAGTGAAGGGACTGGCGACGAACGTAATCCATTCCTCCCATCCGCCGGCGCTGCGCCAGAACAGCCGCGCCGCTTCCCGAACCGTAGTGCCGGTCGCTCCCAGGAACGCACTGTCGAACGTCGCGCCCGCTGCAATACTCGACAGGATTCGCGGCACGACAGAGGCGCCGTGGCGCCGGATGACATCGCGGACGATGGCGTGCGAAATGACGTAGGCGCGCGCTACGCTGGCCGCATCGCCGGCAAACAGTCCCTCGAGTTCCGTTACCGTTGGCTGGCCGGAGAAGTACGAGGCTCGGACAAAGCGCGACCGGTTGCCGATCCCCCACGTTCGTTCCGCCACGCTGGCAAGGCCCTCGGCGAACCAGCGCGGCACGCGCCCGCCGCCCGCCGCCCGGGAGGCCAGAATGTGCGCCGCTTCATGGTGGAGCACTACCTCCAGCGAATCGTGCGGATACGATCCGATGCGCGCCGGGAAGAGCACGATCAGGTCGTTTCCGGGATCGGCGAACGCCGCTACCCACGGCGGCAGCTCACGTGCCAGACGTGATTCCTCCGGGACTATCGCGACGCGTATGGAGTTGCCCGGATCGGCAAGGCCGACCAGGCGCATCACCCCCGCGAGCCGTTCGAGTTCGAGCCCGCTCACCTGGCGGGCGACGGCTCGGAGGTTTTCCGGTGCGTCTACGACGAACTCGGGCAGCCGCGCCTGCGCATCAGCCGGCCGACCGGCCGCGACGGCGGCAACAAACGGCACGAGGGCGAGCGCGGCGGCATGCCGGCGGCGCGGCGTTGGCATCATGGCTGCACATAGTCGGCCGTCACTTGTGTCGTGATCCCGCCACGCACGGAGAAGTCACCCACGACCCTCATCCGGCGCGGCCGGCACGCGGCCACCAGGTCGTCCAGAATCCGGTTGGTAACCGCTTCGTAGAAGATTCCCTGGTTGCGGAACGCGACCATGTAGAACTTCAATGACTTCAACTCGATACAACGATCGCCGGGAACGTAGGTGATCCGCACTTCACCAAAGTCGGGCAGGCCGGTCTTGGGACAGACCGAGGTGAATTCGGAACACCGGATGGCGATCTCGTAGTCGCGCCCAGGTGACGGGTTGGGGAACGTCTCAAGCGCCGGGTGCGCCGCCGCCGATGCCCAGGCGACCGGTTCCGGGCCGCGTGCGCCGTCCCCCATGAAGCGATTCTAGCAGGCTGCCAGCGGGTCTCCCGCGTGTCCGGCGGGACGGGATCGGCACGCTCGTCCGTTTGACACTGAACACGCTGCACGCTAGCATGGCCCGGTTGTTCAGGGGGCGGGTTCCGTCGCGCGTGCGACCGTTCCAACGCCTATCAGCGCGCACAATCCGAGGGGGCAAGACATGGCGGACGGCCGCATGAGCAAGACCAGGCTACACGCGCATTTTGCGGACCAATTGGGCATCACGCGCAAGGACGCGGGGGCGTTTTTCAGTGAGTTGGCGAGCCTGGCGGAATCTGAGTTGACGCGGTGCGGCGAGTTCGTCCTGCCGGGTGTCTGCAAGCTGGTCCTCCAGAACCGCCCGGAGCGAACCGGCCGGAATCCTGCGACTGGCGAGTCGATCACGATTGCCGCCAAGACGGTGGTGAAGGCCCGGATCGCGAAACCGCTCAAGGACGCGGTGCTCTAGGCTGTCGCGTCTGAGCTGCTGCGGCCTCCCCACAGCAAGCATTCAAGTCTGACCGGGCGGGATTGCGAGCCGTCTCCGGTTCCACCCGCCGCGCCGCCGATGCGGTGACGATGGCCACCAACGTACTCATGCCTCAGCTCGGCGAATCCATCGCCGAGGGAACCATCGTTCGCTGGAACAAGGAACTCGGAGAGCACGTCGACCGCGACGAGCCGCTCTTTGAAGTTTCGACCGACAAGGTTGACGCCGAAGTTCCCTCCCCGGTCGCTGGAGTAGTAGCGGAGTTGCGCGTGCAGGCGGGTGAGACGGTGGCGGTCGATTCCGTCGTCGCCGTCATCGCGGCGCCGGGTGAGGAGGGCACAGCAGCCTCCGCCGAGGCGGCTGCGGACCGCACTACCTCCCTGGCGTCGTCCGCCGACCGGATCGTGAGGCCGTCGCAGGCCGCAAGGGGTGGCCGCGACGTGCGGTTCTCCCCGGTGGTTCGGCGCCTGGCACGCGAGCACGGCGTCGATCCGGCCGCGGTCGTCGGTACCGGCGCCGGCGGTCGTGTCACGCGTGAGGACATCCTCGCGCATGTCGCCGCCCGTGGAACGGACGCCGGGCAGGCTGCAGGCGAACGCGTCGAGCCGCTGTCGGTAATGCGGCAGCAGATCGCCCGGCACATGGTGGCCAGCCGGCGCACGTCGGCCCACGTCCACACGGTTTTCGACGTCGACTTCACGCGCGTCACGAAGCTGCTTGCCGCGCACGCCGACGGCTTCGCGTCAGGTGGCATCAAGCTGACCTATCTGTCGTTCGTCGCGAAGGCCGTGGTCGACGGGTTGCGCGCCGTCCCGATTGTGAACGCGGCGCTGTCCGAGGATGGCGTTTCTGTCCGCTATACCTCCAGGATCGGACTCGGGATCGCCGTTGCCCTCGACGACGGAGAGGGTCTTGTAGTGCCGGTGGTTCGTGACGCTGGCGCGAAGAACGTTGCCGAACTGAGCCAGGCGATTGCCGACCTGGCAACGCGGGCCCGCGAAAAGAAGCTCACGCCGGACGAGGTGCAGGGGGGAACGTTCACCATTACCAACCCCGGTGCCTTCGGATCGATCGCCGGAATGCCGATCATCAATCAGCCGCAGGCGGCAATCCTTTGTGTCGGCGCGGTCGAGCGCCGGCCGGTGGTGCTGGATGACGATACCATCGCCCCACGCCACCGCTGCTATCTGACGTTGGGTTTCGATCACCGGCTGATCGATGGCGCGCTCGCCGACCGGTTCATGTCGTCGGTGAAGCAGGCCATCGAGCAGTTCGACGAAGCACAGTTGTAGCTTGTCCGCGCGCTCCCCAGCGCCCTGAACCAGCGCCCTGAAGATGTCTCGGCTCACTGCGGATCGGACGCTGGTGGTTCGGCGGCTGGGCGTCGTGTCGTTTGCGGATACGGAGCGCTTGCAGGAGCGGCTCGTCCGTGATCGCCAGCAGGGCCGCATCCCGGACCAATTGCTGTTGCTCGAGCATCGACCCGTCGTCACGTTGGGTGTCGCCGCGGACCGCGACAACCTCCTCGTCTCGCCAGATGAGCTGGAGCGGAGAGGCGTCGAGATGCACGAGGCGCGCCGTGGCGGCGACGTCACGTACCACGGACCCGGCCAACTGGTCGGCTACCCGATCCTGCTGCTGAAACCGGACCGTTGCGATGTCCATCGGTACGTCCGCGACCTGGAAGAGGCAATCATTCGGGCGGTGTCGCACTTCGGCGTCCATGCGGGGCGCGTTGGAGGGCTTACGGGCGTTTGGGTGGGGAACGACAAGTTGGCCGCGATCGGCGTTCGGCTCTCGCGATGGGTGACGTCGCACGGCTTCGCCCTGAACGTCACCACGCGTCTGGACGACTTCGCGCTGATCCGCGCCTGCGGCCTGGCGGATCGCGGCGTGACTTCGCTCGCGCAACTGACCGGCAGGGACCTGGGGCTCGATGAAGTTGGCGATGCCGTCGCAGGCTCGCTGGCGGAGGTGTTCAATCGGACTCTGGCCGACGTCAGTCGTTGCGAGCCGCCTCCAGCTCGCTGCGCTCCCGCGCGCTGAGCGACGGCTCCAGAATCCGGGCGATACCCGACGCCTTCAGCACCAATGGCATCGCGAGCGCGGGTGTCCTGCCGCGCGGTCCCGGAGCCGGCACGGCGAAGCAGGAGGGGCGATGCCCGGTTCCCGTCAGTGCGGTAGCGACGACGCGGGTAGCTGCCGCGGCGAGGGCGTACGGCCCAGGTGGCCAGAGCGCGGCGGCCCGGCTACGGAGCCGGGTCAGGCTGGCGGGTGG
The DNA here is from genome assembly GCA_964636705.1 of uncultured Vicinamibacteraceae bacterium. Taxonomy (GTDB): domain Bacteria; phylum Acidobacteriota; class Vicinamibacteria; order Vicinamibacterales; family UBA8438; genus VXRJ01. The sequence goes on along the minus strand of CAZWUJ010000012.1, from coordinate 3,765 downwards.
CAGCAGGGCTTCCAGCGACAGGCCGCCTGCCGTCGCCTGACTCCAGGGAACAACCGTCCGGTCAGGCGGCGCGCCGAGCACGGCAAGCGAGACTTCGGAGGCGGGGCAGTCTCCCTCGAGAGCGACCATGGCGCGCAGTGCCGCGCGAAGCGCTTCCGGCGCGGATCCGATGAGGCGTCGCCGATCGATACCGAGGTCAGCCACTCCCTGTTCCACCAGTTCGCGGTGGCCTGCCCCGGCGCAGACAACCAGCGCCCGCGGGTTGGCCGACTCCACCTGGTGGAGCGCGTCGAGTCCCGCCTCGCCGTTCCACTCGGTGTTGCCGGCGACCGGCCCCGCGAGCAGGACGACGCTGGCGCCTGCGAGCCCGGCGGATGGGCGGCCGGCGACGATCCGGGTCTCGAATCGGTCGAGCGGCGCTGCCTGCCACATGTCGAGAGCCTTGCCCGCGGCCACGTCCGCGCTGTCGTCAAGCAGGCGGACCTCGCCGGCCACGCCGGCCGAAGCGAGCGCCCGGGCGAGTGTCCCGCCCAGCGTGCCGGCGCCCATGACGGCGATGACAGGCATGGTTCGCGTATTCTAGTGTCCATAACAGGCATGGTCGGTGAACAGGGGGCGGCTCCTGCGCCGCATTTCAGGGGACGGTCGGCGGTAGTAACGGGCGGCTCACGGGGGATCGGCCGGGCAGTCGCCGAGTCTCTGCTCGCGGCGGGAGCCGATGTCGTCATTTCCGGGCGATCGGCGGACGCACTCCGCGAGGCGGCGAATGGACTGGCCACGGCCGCCCAGCCCATCGATGCAGGACATCTCGAAGCCATCCAGGCGGATGTGCGGCGTCCGGACGACGCCGCACGGCTCGTTCGGACCGCCGTCGATTGCTTCGGCGGACTCGACATCCTGATCAACAACGCCGGCGTCGGCCATTTTGCTCCGGTCGCAGAGCAGTCGATCGACGACTGGCTGCAGATCATCGAGACCAACCTGCACGGCGTGTTCTATTGCTGCCGGGAGGCCATCCCGGAACTGCGCAGGCGGGGCGGCGGATGGATCATCAATATCAGCAGTCTTGCCGGTTGCAATCCCTTCGCGAACGGCGCCGCGTACTGCGCCTCGAAGGCGGGCCTGGACGCTTTCACCCACGCCATGATGCAGGAATTACGTCACGACAGGATCCGTGTCAGCGAAGTGGCGCCGGGTTCGGTCGGAACTGCCTTTGCCGGCTCAGTCCATCGGCATGCCGCGGCGCCCTGGAAGCTGACGGCCGGGGATGTCGCCCAGGTGGTGATGGACCTGCTCGCGCACGAGGCACGCAGCCTGCCCAGCCGTGTCGAGCTTCGTCCGTCGCGGCCGCCGCGCAAGTGACGGACACGGGAGCGTGATGATGCCGGAGTCGAAAGGGACGATGTGGGTCCTGCGCACGGAGGGTAGCCAGCCGCGAATGCTTCGTCTGCCGCCGGGCACGGCACGCACGGTGGGGCGGGGTCCCCGTTCAGACTTCGTCGTGTCGGACACGTTGATGTCGCGCATCCACTGCCGCCTCGTAGCGTCCGAAGGCGAGTTGGTGGTTGAGGATCTTGACAGCACGAACGGCACCTTCGTCAACGGGACTCGAGTAGAGGCAGTCGCCCTCCAGGAAGGAGACCGGCTGCGGATCGGCCGGTCCGAATTCACGGTCGCCCGGGACGGCCTCACTTCACCGGACTAGGAGTCTGCGCCCTTGGCCGGACCGTCGCCATCCCTGCCGTACTTCCCCTTCCACTCGTCGATATGCGTCCTGCCCGACAGCGGGACATTCATCCGGTACGCCGCGCGCGCGATGGCATGGGCGGCGACCGGCGCCGTTACCAACAGGAAGACGACTGTCAGGGCCGCGATTGCGGTCTCTGCCGTATTCCTGAAGTAGAGGGCCGCTGCGCTGAACACCAGGCCAACGCCCAGCGTGCCCGCCTTCGTGGAGGCGTGCATGCGAATCAGCACGTCGGGCAGGCGCAAGATGCCGAGCCCGGCGACCAGCAGGAAGAAGCCTCCGGCCAGAAGGCACGCGGCCACGATCAGGTCCGACCACGGAACGTCACCTGCCATCGGTGTCCTCCACCCTTTCGGCGGCCCCTCTGTCGCGATTGAGCAACTCGGTCGAGCGCTCGGCGTACCAGGCGAAGGCGACCGTCGCCAGAAAGGCCACCAACGCCAGCGCCACGGCGATGTCGAGAAAGTCGGGCTCGGTGTACGTGATTGCCAGGAGGCCTACGACCGCGACCGCCAATATGGTGATGAGGTCGACCGATACGACGCGATCCGGCAGGCTTGGTCCCCTGATGAGGCGGACGAACGAGAAGACCAGCCCCAGCACCGTCAGGGCCATCGTGACGTTCACCGCCCACGCGACGATCTGCGACTGCTCCACCGGGTCTGTCACTGCATGGCCTCCCGGACCAGGCGTTCGAAACCCTCCTTGATCCTCCTGCGCGTCTCGTCCGGATCGTCGACGAACATCTCGTGCACGTAGAGCGTCCTTCCGTCAGGGCTGACGTCGAGGCTCAGCGAACCCGGCGTCAACGAGATGAGATTCGCCAGCACCGTGATTTGTATCGGCTCCTCGAGGTCCAGCGGGACCGCTACGATGCCCGGGCGGGATCGGTGCGTGGGCGTGATCACGTCCCACGCGACCTGCAGGCCCGAGACCGTGAGCTCGTACAGGAAGTAGGCTCCCAGACGCGCCGTCAGCAGCACGCGCTTGAAGTAGGCGGTCTGCCCGAACATGGGGCTCGACAGGCTCAAGGCGGCGAACGCCAGGAGGAAACCCCAGACGAAAGTCCCCAGGTCGAAGGTTCCCATCAACGCGCACCAGCCGCCGGCGAATAGCAGATTGATTTGGAAGAGTTTCATTCCGCGTTGTCTCTGGAACCGGGCGCGGCGACCGCGAGACTGTCCGCACCCAGCACGGCTTCGACGTAGTTCGAAGGAGCCATCAGTTCAGTGGCGGCTCGTTCCGCCAGCACGTAGAGTGGCCGGGCGTAGAGACCGATTGCCAGTGTGACGATCGCCAGCGTCGCAACGGGCGCCAGCAGCAGCCACCGCCGCTGCGGCGCGAGAGGCGGCGGCGGCCCGGCGTCGTCCGGGCGAGCCTTCCAGAAGGCGTTGAGCCAGATTTTGGTCATCGAATACGCGGTCAGCAGACCCACGGTCAACGCGACGCCCGCCATGACGAACTCATCGCTCTCGATCGAGGCCTGGATCAGCAGCAGCTTTGCCCAGAAGCCGGACAGCGGCGGGAAGCCGGCCAGAGAGAACGCCGGCACGAAGAAGAGCACCGCCAGGAACGGCTTGTCGCGGTAGAGGCCGCCCAGCCTCTCGAGATCGGTGGAGCCGGCCAGCCGGTTGACGGCGCCCGAGACGAAAAAGAGGTTCGCCTTCACGATGATGTGGTGCACAACGTAGAAGATGCCGCCCAGCAACCCGAGCGTCGTGAAGAGCGCCAGGCCGAGAATCATGTATCCGATCTGGCTGACTATGTGGAACGACAGAATGCGCCTCAACTCGTTCTGCGAGGCGGCCCCGAGGACGCCGGTGACCATCGTCAGCCCCGCCACCCAGAGCAGCAACTCGTGCGTGTACCCGACGTCATGCCGGAAGATCAGCGTGAAGAAACGTATCAGTGCGTAGACGCCGACCTTCGTCAGCAGGCCGGAGAACACGGCCGAAACCGCGGCCTGCGGCGTGTGGTAGCTGGCCGGAAGCCAGAAGAAGAGCGGGAATACCGCCGAC
>CAZWUJ010000011.1:0-119717 GCA_964636705.1 uncultured Vicinamibacteraceae bacterium | reverse complement strand
GCCATCGAGGTCTTTGCGCTGGACGTCGGCGGCGCCGTGCCCACGATGAAGTGGACCGGCTGCGCGGGATGAGCGAGGAGATTCTCGGCCGTGCGGTGCGCGAGTTCGCCGCGCGCGACCAGGTCGTCATCGCCACCAAGGCGTTCTTCCCGATGGGCGACGGGCCGAACGACAGCGGACTGTCGCGGAAGCACCTGTTCGACGCGATCGACGCGTCTCTTCGGCGCCTCGGCACGGACCACGTGGACCTCTATCAGATCCACCGCTTCGACCCGCATACACCGGTGGAGGAGACGCTGGAGGCGCTCAATGACATCGTGCGCGCCGGGAAGGCGCGCTACATCGGCGCATCCAGCATGTATGTCTGGCAGTTCGCCAGAATGCTGCATGTATCGGAGCGCCACGGCTGGGCGCGGTTCGTCTCCATGCAGAACCACTACAACCTCGTCTACCGCGAGGAGGAGCGCGAGATGCTGCCGCTCTGCCGGGAGGCGGGGATCGGAGTCATCCCGTGGAGCCCGCTGGCGCGCGGGTTTCTGGCCGGCAACCGCACGCGCAGCGTGGCGGACGACACGCCGCCGGCGGGTGAGACGCTCCGGGCGCGGACGGACCGCTCCGCCCACGGCCTGTACTACGCTGACGCGGACTTCGCGCTCGTCGAGCGTGCCCGCGCGTTGGCCCACGAGCGCGGTGTCACGCCCGCCCAGATCGCCCTGGCGTGGATTTTGCAACAGCCGGGCGTGACCGCGCCGATCGTCGGCGTGACGAAGCTGGCGCATCTCGACGCGGCCATCGCGGCGGTGGAGGTCACCCTCGACGACGCCGAGTGCCGGTCGCTGGAAGAGCCCTACGTGCCGCACCCGGGGCTGGGGCACACCTGAGTGGGAACCCCCGCGGGTCGTGGTAACGTGCCGCCAACGGAATCGACACGCCGTTCACGACCTGCGGCCGTCAGTTGAGAAGGGAGTCCACGATGACTCGTCTCGCTCCGATCGTCACGCTCGTCCTGCTCGCCCTGGCCGCTCCGGCGCCCGGCCAGGCGCCAGCGGTCAGCCCCGTCACTGACGCCGTGCTGGCGGATCCGCCGCCGGAAAGCTGGCTGAACTGGCGCCGCACGCAGGATGGATGGGGTTACAGCCCGCTGGATCAGATCACCCGTGACAACGTGGGAGATCTCCGCATGGTCTGGTCGTGGGCGATGGAGCCGGGCTCGCAGCAGACCACGCCCATCGTGCACGAAGGGGTGATGTACCTCGCCAGCCCCGGCAACATCGTGCAAGCGCTCGACGCCGCGACCGGCGACATGCTGTGGGAGTACCGCCGCGAGTTTCCGACCGCGCGCGGCCGCGGCCGGCCGAACCGCAACATCGCCATCTACGAGGACAAGATCATCCTGAACACCGCGGACGCCAATATTGTCGCCCTCCATGCACAGACCAGCGAAGTCGTCTGGGAGGCGGACGTTGCCGACCCGTCCAAGGGCTTCTTCTTCAGTAGCGGCGCGCTCGTGGTGCAGGGTGTGGTGATTTCCGGCATGGCCGGCTGCCTGCGGTTCTGGGAAGAGGGCTGCTTCATTACCGGCCACGACGCCGGCACCGGGCGCGAGCTGTGGCGGACCTCGACGGTGGCGCGGCCGGGCGAGCCGGGTGGCGATACCTGGGGCGACCTGCCGATGATGTTCCGGGGCGGCGGCGACGCCTGGATCGCCGGTAGCTACGACCCGGATCTGGGGCTTACCTACTGGGGTGTGGCGCAGGCCAAGCCGTGGGCCCAGGTCAGCCGCCGCACCGACGCGGAGGCACTCTACACCAGCTCGACGCTGGCTCTCGATCCCCGGACCGGCGAGATGCGCTGGTACTTCCAGCACCTGCCGGGCGAGTCCCACGACATGGACGAGACGTTCGAGCGGATCCTCGTGGAGGTCGATGGGCGGCCATCCGTCTTTACCATGGGCAAGCTCGGCATCCTGTGGCAGCTCGACCGCGAGACCGGAGAATTCGTCAGCGCCACCGACCTCGGCTATCAGAACATCGTCGATATCGATCAGCAGACCGGGCGCATGTCGTTTCGCCCCGGCATGGTGCCTGTGCTCGACGAGGAGCTCTCGTTCTGCCCGAGCCATTCCGGCCTCAAGAGCTGGCGGGCGATGGCCTACAGTCCGGAAACCGAGGCGTTCTACATCCCCCTGACGCTGAACTGCCAGCGGACCATCTACAGCGAGGTCGAGTTCCGTCAAGGCGGCGGTGGCGCCGGGATGGTGTTCCGCGAGAACTTCCTGCACCCGGACAGCGACGGCAACATGGGCGAGTTTGTCGCGATGCACGTGAGCGGCGAGATCCTCTGGTCGCACCGGAAGCGGTCGCCGTACATCTCGGCGGCGCTGACCACCGCCGGCGGCCTGACGTTGGTCGGCACGTACGACCGGCGGGCGTTCGCCTACGACGTGGCGACCGGCGATCAGCTTTGGGAGACGCGGTTGCCGACTGCGGTGCAGGGCTTCCCGATCACCTACAGCGTGGATGGCCGACAGTACGTCGCCATCGGGGCCGGAACCGGGGGCGGGAGTTGGACGACTATGCCGGCCGCGCTGATCCCCGACGTGCGGCGTCCGAACGCGGGCAACGGCCTGTTTGTGTTCGCGCTCCCTTGACGTGCCGCGTCGGTGCTAGGGGGCGCGCCAGAGCCGAAGAGCCGTCGAGTCCGCGAGCAGGGCGAAGTCCCGGTCGCTAGACAGCATGACGAGATCGTGGGCGATGCATAGCTGCGCGAGCAGTGCATCGATCGTGCCGACCCGAACGCCGCGACGGCGGCAGGCGTTGCGCAAATGGGCGGCTTCGATGTGGTCGCTGCGGGTCGGGGCAATCATCGCGATGGCCGTGAACCGTTCGACGATCTGCGCGTGGGCTCGTGGGCCTCGACAGCCTTGAAGCAGCTCCTGGAGCACGAGCCCGGTTGTATGAATTGCGTCGGCGTCAAGCGCCTCTCGCAGCCGTCGGACCTCGGGAACGTCAGGTGGCGAGTCCCGTCTGAGCGCCAGCGACCAGACGCTCGTGTCAACGAAGATGTTCACGGACGGGTTCGCTCGCGCTTGTAGTCGTAGTCGTCGTCCCACTCGATCTTGCCGAACAGATCGAGCAGCCGTTTCTGTTCCCGGCGGGCGACGAATTCGCGCAGGGCCAAGTTGACGGTGGCCTTCTTGGTCTTTTCGCCCCCGACGGCCAGCGCCCTGTCGAGGAGGGCTTGGTCTATTGCAAGATTCGTTGCCATGGTGTCAACTGCCACACATCGTACTACACACCAATCGTATCCCATCTACGGGCGTGCGGCATGCGAAGTCCTGAGAAGTCCCAGCGCGTAGACAATCCCGACGGCGGGTACGACCGAGAAGACCATGGCCAGTTCCCAGTCCCCCCGCACCGCGCCCGTGGCGATCAGCCGCGCCACCCAGAGGTCGGCAATCACGTTCGCCGTGAGGAGCCCCACTATGGCAAGGACGCGCGCAGCGGCGATATCGGGCTGCAGCGCCAGCCGCGTCACGCCGATGGCGCCGAGGGGATGCAGGAGGACCAGCACCAGCCGCTGCCAAATGTCTCCACCGTTGGCGAAGGCTCCCACCATGGCCGTGAGTCCGACGAAGAGCGCGTGCAGCACGGCCAGCGGCAGCAGGACCATTCTGAATCTGGTCATGAACCTGCCTGATGGTAACAATGCCTCAGGCGGGCGTGTCGGCTGGTCGTCGGTAGCGCGGCCGGCTGCGCGTCCGCGCACGCTCACGGTTCGGGCTCGGGGCGCGGACGTGACCCGCTCCGCGGCGGCCCCGGACAGTACGATGGGCGTGAGGCGTCGCGGCGCCGTGTGGGACGTCGAAGCCGGCCACCCTCTCGCGGGGGATGGATGCCCCGACGAGTCGTTCGATCGCGGCCAGGTGGGGACGTTCCTCCGGAGCTGCCAGCGAGACCGCGTGGCCGCTTGAGCCGGCCCGCGCCGTGCGGCCAATCCGATGTACGTAGTCTTCCGGCACCCGCGGGAGATCGAAGTTGATCACATGGCTGATTCCGTCGACGTCGATGCCGCGCGCGGCGATGTCGGTCGCAATCAGCGTGTCGATTCTCCCGGTGCGGAAGCCGGCGAGCGCGCGCGTCCGAGCGCCCTGGCTCTTGTTGCCGTGAATCGCGGCGACCTGCCGGCCGGACTTCTCGAGGTGCCGGACCAGTTGATTGGCGCGGGCCTTGGTGCGAGTGAAGACCAGGGTCTGCCCGAGTTCCGCGCGTTGCAGCAGCGTGACCAGCAGATCTTTCTTGCCGGTCATGGCGACTGGGTGTACCACCTGCTTGATGGCGCTGACCGGCGTTGCCCGGCGGCTCACTTCGACGACGGTCGGACTCTTGGTCGTCTTCCGGATGAGCGCTTCGATCTCGTCCGGCATGGTCGCCGAGAAGAACAGGCTCTGGCGGGTCGCCGGCAGGGCTTTGAGGATCCGCCGGATGTCCGGCAGAAAGCCCATGTCGAGCATGCGATCCGCTTCGTCGAGGACCACGATTTCCACGCGGTCGAGATGCGCCTGCCCCCGGCCGAAGTGATCGAGCAGCCGTCCGGGCGTGGCGACGAGCAGATCGAGGCCGGCGCGCAGACGGCGCTGCTGAGGCTCGAAGCCGACACCGCCGAAGATGACGCCGCTACGCAGGCGCAGGTGCCGACCGTACTGTAGCGCCGCCTCGCCGATCTGAGCCGCCAGCTCGCGTGTCGGCGTGACCACCAGCGCGCGCGGGTGGCGCGACGGCCGGCCACCGGCCAGACGCTGCAAGATCGGCAGCAGGAACGCGGCCGTCTTTCCAGTCCCGGTCTGGGCGCAGCCGATGAGATCCCGGCCGTCGAGCACGGCCGGGATGGCGCGCTCCTGAATCGGCGTGGCGCTCGTGTGCCCGATTCCATCGACGGCACGGAGAATTTCCGGGCGCAGGCCCAGTTCGGCAAACTTCATCGATATTCGTACTCCTGGTCCGCGCTCACCCGGGCGCGGAGCTTCAGCGTTGGCAGCAACGGCCCGTCAGTACGACGGGCATTCGCAGAGAGAATTCGGGAGGAGGGAAGGGCCGGAACTGGCTCCGGACAACACTCGCTAGCCTGAGCGCGCTTCCGGGTGGAAGAACACCTGCTCTCGATCCAAGACTCAAGTTCGATCGTAGCACGGATTCGCTCTTGCGGCCGTGGCCCGCGTCCGCTCAGGCGCCAAGGGCCACACGGCGGGCGCCGACTGTCGCCGGCTCAGTAGGTGGTGCGCCCCGCCGACTGCATCCACGCCGCGAGCACGTCCATCGCGTCGTCGCACGGGACGTACTCCATCCGCAGAGCCCGCTCGGCGAACGGTTTCGCGAGTTCCTGGTAGATGAACTCGTCGCGAAACTCGATGCCGGCGGCGTCGTGCCGGCCGATGGAGAAATACACCTTGCCGATGCGTGACCAGTAGATGGCGCCCAGGCACATCGGGCACGGCTCACAACTGGTGTAGAGCTCGCAGCCTGACAGATCGTAGGCCCCCAGCTTTCGGCACGCGTTCCTGATGGCCACGATCTCGGCGTGGGCGGTGGGATCCTTCGAGCGCAGCACCTCGTTCCAGCCTTCGCTGACAATCACGCCGTCCCGTACGATCACGGCGCCGAACGGCCCGCCGTGCCCCAGCTCCATGCCCTTCCTGGAGAGGGCCGCGGCCCGTTTCATGTGTGCTTCATTCATGCAGGACGCTTGGAAGATCAGGACGTTAGCCCACCCGCAGCATCACGGCAAGACCGTGCCATAATCGGGTCCGGTAAACCTCAGCGCCACTACCGGACTTGGAGGCCGCTATGCCGAACGGCACACCATGCTATCCGTCAGCCGCCTGTCGCCCCCTGGACGGCCTGCCGACGCCGGGACGGCGGTGCGGGCGCGCGGCCGCGTCGGGCGGCATGGCCGTCCTGCTGGCGGCGCTGGTGATGGCGCTGGCTCCGGAGCCGCTGGAAGCCCAGCGACCGCCGGTGACCGGCCGCACCGCAGGCGTCTCCACCGGCCATCCGCTTGCGACGGCCGCCGCCTTCGAGACGCTGATGCAGGGCGGCAATGCGTTCGACGCGGGCGTCACCGCGATGCTGGTGGGCGGCGTCGTCGAGCAGGACCTCTACGGACTGGGCGGCGAGGCGCTGATCCTCGTCTACCCGGCTGCGGAGGGCGAGGTCACGTCCGTCGTCGGGCAGGGCTGGGCGCCCAAGGGGGCCAGCATCGAGTGGTACGTGGAGCGCGAGAGGGACCTCAACGGCCAAGGGCTGGATCCGGGCGTCGTGCCGGGCGCCCTGCACGGCATCCTTACCGTTCTGGAACGCTGGGGCACGATGACGTTCGAGCAGGTGGCGGCGCGCGCCATCGACTACGCCGAGCACGGATTTCCGCTTCGGCCGCTCACCGCCCGGGCGATCGAGCAGAACGTCGACTTCCTGAACGAGTGGCCGGAGAACCGGAGCTATTGGCTGAAACCTGACGGATCGCTCTACGCGGCGGGAGAAACGGTCGTGCTTCCCGCGCTGGCCGGCACGCTCCGCAAGATGGTCGAGGCGGAAAGGGCCCATGCGAATCTCGGTCGGGCCGCCGCCATCGCCGCCGCCCGCGACCGGTTCTACAAGGGCGACATCGCCGAGGAGATGGTCGCTTTCCTGCAGGCGCACGGGGCGCCGTTCGACATCAGCGACTTCGCCGAGTTCCATTCCCGCATCGAAGCGCCGAGCCGCACCGATTACCGCGGCTACACCATCTACAAGCAGGGGTTCAACAGCCAGGGTCCGGTCCTGCTGCAGACGTTGAACATCCTGGAGAACTTCGACCTGCGGGCGATGGGGCACAACAGCGCCGACTACGTGCACACCGTGGTCGAGGCGATGAAGCTGGCCTACGCCGACCGGGACACCTACTACGCGGATCCCGAGTTTGTCGACGTGCCGGCGAAGGGTCTGCTCTCCAAGGCCTACGCCGGACAGCGGGCGGCGGAGATCGACGCGGCGCAGGCCTCCGTGGCATTCCGGGCCGGGGATCCCCTGCCGCACGATCCCGATGTGAACGAGTGGCCGTACTGGGTGGCTGACATCGAGGACGGTGTGGCGGCGAGCGATGCGGACGGATCGTTCGTGCCGTCGGCGGGCGGACTCAAGGACACGACGCACATCGCCATCATCGACGGCGACGGGAACGTCTTCGATGCCACGCCGAGCGGCGGGTGGATCCGCGGCGCGATCATCCTGGGCGGCACCGGCATCGGCCTCAGCACCCGCGGCGAACAGTTCTGGCTCGACCCGGAGCGGGCCAACCAGATCCGGCCTCGCGCCCGCCCGCGCTATACGCTGACGCCGAGCATCGTCTTCCGCGACGGCGAACCGTTGATGGCCATCGGCACGCCGGGTGGCGACAACCAGGATCAGACCATCCTGCAGGCGTTCCTGAACATCGTCGAGTTCGAATCCGACTGGTACCCGAACCTGCACGACGCGCTCGCGTGGCCGCGCGTCCGTACGCAGCACCTGCACGGCTCGTTCTGGCCGCACGCGGCCGGCTTCAACCGGCTGGACATGGAAGCGGATATCCCTGCGGAGGTGAAGGACGAGCTACGGCAGCGTGGACACGAGATCAACGAGGTGCCCGTGTTCGGAGTGTCCGGGTGCGCGACCGCGGTGATGATTGACCCGGCCACCGGCAACCGGATGGCGGCGGCCGACCCGCGGCGCGACTGCTACGCGCTGGCCTACTGACGTGGCGGAACTGCGGTTGACGTTGCAGTCGCTGGTCGGCGACGCCCTGGCGCTGACCGACTACTGGCGCAGCGGCGTTCTCTACAACCCGTTGGCGGCCCGGTTCATCCGGGATCCCTATCCGACCTACGCACGCCTGCGTTCCCGCTCTCCGGTGCACCGCAGCCGGCTGCTCAACGCCTGGGTGTTCACACGCTATGCGGACGTGGAGGCCATCCTCCGGGACTTCCGCCGGTTTTCCAACGTTCCGACCAGTGTCGAGCGGCGGCGCACCTACACCCCGCCGCGAGCCGACTGGACGATGTTGTTCCTCGATCCACCCGAGCACACCCGCCTGCGCGGGCTCGTCAACCAGGCGTTCACGCCGCGCGCGGTCGAGGCTCTCGAGCCGCACATCCGGGCGATCATGGAGCAACTGCTCGACGATATTGACGACCCGTCGGCATTCGACCTGATCGAGACGGTGGCGAATCCGCTCCCCGTGATCGTGATCGCCGAGATGCTGGGGGTCCCGCCGGAAGACCGGGCGCAGTTCAAGTTCTGGTCGGACGAGCGGGCGCGCATTCTCGAGCCGGTCATCAGCGCCGAGGAAAGAAGGCGGGCGGTGGCCGCGGTCGAGTCGCTTGACGCCTACTTCATGCCTATCATCAACGCGCGACGCCTCGAGCCGCGGGACGATATCATCAGCGCCCTAGCGCAGGCGGAGGAGGAAGGCGACAAGCTCACCGAGCGCGAGATGCTGCTGATGCTGCGCCTCCTGCTGGTTGCCGGCAACGAGACCACCACCAACCTGATCGGCAACGGCATGCTGGCCCTCTTGCGCAACCCGGACCAGCTTGAGCTTCTGCGGGAGGATCCGAGCCGGATACCGGCCGCCGTGGAAGAGTTGTTGCGCTTCGATACGCCGGTCCAGTTCGATCTGCGGGGCGTGCTCGAGGACTGCGAGGTAAACGGCGCCCGGCTGCGACGCGGCGAGGCCGCGCTGCTGTCGATCGGCGCCGCCAACCGCGATCCGGAAGTATTCGACGAGCCCGAACGCCTGCATGTCCGGCGTTCGAAGGGAAGCAATATCTCGTTCGGCCGGGGCATCCACCACTGTATCGGTGCGCCGCTGGCGCGCCTCGAAGGACGCATCGCCCTGGAAGCGCTGCTGGAGCGCTTCGCGTCGATGCGCCTGCTCAGCGACCGGCCGGCGTTTCGGAGGGCCATCGTGCTGCGCGGTCTCGAGTCGCTGCCGGTGGCGGCCGTCCGGCGCCCGTCATGATGACCGTTGGAGGAGACGATATGCCGTACCGACACTTGTTGGCAGCGACGCTGCTTCTCGGCGTCGCGGTCCTGTTCCTGGCGCCCCTGCTGGATGCGCAGCAGGGCGAGACGATCACCCGCGAGACGCGGCCGTTCGTGCCGGTCACCGACGAGATGCTGGAGGATCCCGACCCGGGCGACTGGCTGATGACGCACCGGACGTACGACTTTCAGGCCTACAGCCCGCTCGACGAGATCAACCGGGACAACGTGCACCAGCTCCAGGTGGCCTGGATGCGGGCGATGGACGAGGGACCGCAGCAGACCCAGCCGCTCGTCTACGACGGGGTGATGTACCTCGCCAACAACGACGATCACATCCAGGCGCTGGACGCGACGACCGGCGACCTGCTCTGGGACTACCGCCGCCAGTTGCCCAGCGACCTGCGCGAGTACGTCACGCTGGGCAACCGCACCCGGAACCTGGCCATCTACGGCAACCACATCTACCATCTGACCTCCGACGCGCACCTGCTGGCTCTCGACGCCCGCACCGGCGAGGTGGCCTTCGACGAGGAGATGACCGACTACCGGGCGGGCATTACGCACTCGACGGGCGCCATGATCATCGACGGCAGGGTGCTCGCGGGGCGCGCCTGCATGCCCGCCGCCATCCCGGCGCGCTGCTTCATCTCGGCCCACGATTCGGACACCGGAGAGGAGCTCTGGCGGGTCTACACGGCGGCCGGCGCCGACGCCCCCGGCGGGCAGACCTGGGGCAACGTGCCGACGGCGCAACGGATCCACGTGTCGGCGTGGGGCGCCCCGGGCAGCTACGATCCGGAGCTCGGCCTCATCTACTGGGGCATCGCCGTCCCGATGCCCTATACCCGCATCATGCGCCGCGGCACTTGGGACGTCGGTGACAGCACGCCGTGCGAGCTGTACTCCAACTCCACCGTCGCCCTCGCCGTCGAGACGGGGGTGATGGAGTGGTACTACCAGCACCTGCCGTGCGACGACTGGGACCAGGACTTCGTTCAGGAGCGCACGCTGATCGACACGGTGGTCGCACCCGACCCGGAGTCGGTAATGTGGATCAATCCACGCATCGTCGGCACCGCCGAGGAGCGCAAGGTGGCGGTCACTCTGGGAGAGCCTGGCGGACTGTTCGTTCTCGATCGAGAGACGGGTGAGTTCTTGTGGGCCACGCCACTGCCCTATACCAGCACCGAGCGGTTCGTCATCCGGGACATCGACCCGGCAACCGGCCAGGTGTTCATCAACATGGACCTGGTGGCGCGGGAAGTGGGCCAGCAGTTCGTCATCTGCGGCCACAACGTAAAGGGCTGGTGGTCGTGGTCATACAGCCCGCAGACCGGCCTGCTCTATATTCCGATCAACCGCTCGTGCCTTAACCAGACCGCCAATGATCGGTCGGCCACGGGGACGGGCCCGAGGTTCACGCAGCCCGAGCCGGGCCTGGAGGAGGACGGCCACCTCACCGAGGTGCGCGCGCTCGACATTTCGACCGGCCGGGAAGCCTGGCGCTACACGCAGCGGGCTCCGAACGCGGGGTCGACGCTTGCCACTGCCGGCAACGTCGTGTTCTTCGGCGATCTCAACCGCCGTTACCGCGCTTTCGATGCCGAGACCGGCGACGTGCTGTGGGAGACGATTCTGGGCAGCCAGATCACCGGCTTTCCGGTCACCTACGAGGCGGGCGGGCGGCAGTACCTGACGGTGCCGGTGGGCGGCGCGGCGATATTCCGCATGAGCAACTACGCGCCGGAGCTGGAAGCGCCGATGGGCAGCAACATGCTCGTCACGTTCGCGCTCCCGCCGTCGTGAGGCGGAGGGACGGCCCGATGCGATGGCTCGTTCCGGTTTCGAGGTTTGAGGAATTACCCAGGCGCTGGCTGTTCGCGTTACTCGCCTTCCTGGCCGCAGCCACGGGCGCCTGTGCGCCATCGCCGGGCGACGGGCCGGCCGCCGGCGAAACGGCGGCCACCCGCGAAGTCTCCGTGGTGACTTCCGGTGGCCTTGCTGCGGCCTACGATCGGCTCGCCCCGCGATTCGAGGAGGAGACGGGCATCCGGCTGGTTACCGCCTACGGGGCGTCGACCGGCGGCGCGCTCGACTCGATTCCGGCCCGGCTGGAGCGCGGCGAACGCTTCGATGTGCTGATCATGTCGCAGGCCGGCCTGAACGAGCTCGCCGCCCGGGGCCTGGTCCGGCCGGACACGCGCAACGACCTGGCCAGCTCGTCGATCGGGATGGCGGTGCGCGAGGGGGCTCCGCTGCCCGACATCGGCACCCCCGAAGCGTTCGTGGAGGCGTTGCTCGCCGCGGAATCCATCGGCTATTCGGCGAGCGTGAGCGGCACGTACCTATCCTCCGAGCTGTTTCCCCGGCTGGGCCTGGCCGAGGAGCTCGCTCCGAAGAGCCGGCGCATCGAGAGCGAACGGGTGGCGGCGGTGGTGGCCCGCGGCGAAGTCGAGATCGGCTTTCAGCAGGTCAGCGAGATACTCTCCATCGAAGGCGCGGCCTATGCCGGACCCATTCCCGCCGAGTACCAAAGGGTAACGACATTCTCGGCGGGAATCGCCACGGACGCCGGGAATCCGGGCGGCGGCCGGAGGCTCATCGATTTCCTGTCGTCCGGAGAAGCCGCCGCGACAATTTCCGACACTGGTCTAGAACCGCTGGCAAGCATGAACTGAGGACAATCCATGGACTGGCGACGCCGCCTTGTTTGCTGTCTGCTGCTGTTGATCGGGACGGGAGGGCTCGCGGCGCAGGAACCGGCCGACTCGGTCGAGCAGACCCTCATCGAGCTTGAACGGGGATGGAACACCGCGTTCTACGACCGGGATGTCGCCTACCTCGACAGCATCCTGGCCGAAGACTTCATCGTCACTTATGACGATGGAACCCGTGGTGACAAGGCCAGGGAGCTGGAACTGGCCGAGTCGTTCAACCAGCGGGTCGTGTCCGCGACGCAGGACGACTTCATCGTCCAGGTCTACGGCGACACCGCGGTCGTCTGGTTCACCCTTCACGTGGTCGGTATTCGTCAGGGACAGGAGGCGGAGCTGACGTTGCGCTACACCGACGTCTGGGTGCAACGCGACGGCCGTTGGCAGTGCGTCTCGTCGCAAAGCACGCGCGTGCGGTAGGCGCTCCCGGGGCGTTCCACCTTCCGGGGTTCCTGGCGCCGGTGGAACAGAGCCGGGTCTTGGCGGCCATCGAATCGCTCGCGACGGGAGCGGCCGGGTTCTATCGTCCCCGCGTGCGGGGTGGAGGCTTGATGCATTGCGAGATGCTCTGTCTGGGGCGGCACTGGAACGCGAAGACGTACACCTACGAGCCGTTGCGCACGGACTACGACGGTCTGCCGGCCCCGCCGCTGCCGGACGAACTGGCGGATCTGGCGAAGCGTGGGGCGGCGACGGTCGGCTTCGCTCTTGTGCCCGACATCTGTCTCGTCAATCGCTACGGCCCGGATGGCCGGATGGGCCTCCATCAGGACAAGGACGAGGATGCATCGACCCTCGATGCGGGTGTCCCGGTCGTCTCGCTCTCGATCGGCGCCAGCGCGCGATTTCTGCTCGGCGGCTTTCGCCGTCGCGATCCGGTGACCGAAGTCGTCCTCCGCTCCGGCGACGCGTTCGTGATGGGCGGGCCCAGCCGGCTTCGTTACCATGGCGTCGCGCGAATTCTCCCGATGTCGGGTCCGCCTCGCCTCGATCTGGAGGGACGGATCAGCCTGACGTTTCGGCAGTACGCGCTGGGCACGGTTTGACCTACCCGAAACTGCCGAACGGAGTGCCGGCGGTCTGGCGCCCTACGGCGCGGCCTCCAGCCTTCGGATCCAGCCGTCGCCCTTCGTCAGCAGATAGAGTTCCCCGGCCGAGTCGATTCCGAGGCGCGCGTCAACCCGGTTGCCGCGGCCGTAGGTGTTGGGGAATCCGGCCACGGCGACGAGATCCTGCTCCTGACCGTTCAGTATCAGCCGGAGTTCCCGGATCTCGGCGAGCTCTCCGCTCACCAGGTTGTCCGCATCGATGTAGAACACCCGGCCGCGCGGGAAGTCCGTGAAGACGTACTTGCCCTGCAGGTCGGGAATGGCCTCGCCGCGATAGACGAACCCGCCGCCGACGGCGTTGCCTTCGTCATGGTCGTATTGCGCCACGGGATAGACGAACGGACGGTCGTCCTGTGCCGGCCGCGGATACACGCGTCCCGGTCGGGCCGCTCCTACGGCGAAGCCGGAGGCGAACGTGCCCTCTCGAAGCCGCCAGCCGTAGTTGGCGCCGGGCACACCCAAATTGACTTCTTCCACGAAGCCCTGGCCGATGTCGCCCATGAACATCCGGCCGTCCGTGTCCCACGAGAACTGTTGCGCATGCCGGAGGCCGTAGGCCCAGATCTCGGGAGCGACACCCGATTCGCCCACGAAGGGATTGTCCGGCGGAATGCCGTACGCTCGGTCTCGATCGCCCGCGAGCGGATCGATGCGAATAATCGCGCCATGGGGCGCGCTGAGGGACTGGCCGAAGTCGCGGGGATCGTTGGCCGCCCCGGCATCCCCGAAACTGGCGTAGAGGAGTCCGTAGTCCGCGGACCCGGGGGACGCCGTCGGATTGAACGCGATGGTTCCGATGTTGTGGTTGGAGGCGAACTGGCCGATCCGGAAGATCTCGCGTGAGTCGCCGTTGAAAACGTTCGCTTCCGGATCGTCGGTCGTCCATTCCCGGATCACGCTCTCGTGGCTCTCGGCGTCGTCGTCCAGGTAGTCCGCGCGGCCGCTGCCCGAGGTGGCGCTGTAGGCGGTGTAGAACTTGCCGAACCCCGGCGTGCCGGCCTCGGTGAATTGCGGGTGGAACGCCACTCCCACGAGGCCGGTCTCGTTGGGGAACATCGAGTCGTCGAAGCCGACGTCGAGGGTGCGAATGTCCAGGTAGGTGACCGGCGCCATCCCGTTCTCGTCGGTGATGTACAGGATGCCGCGCAGATCATTGATTACAAGGCGCCCGGACCCGTCCCCGATCGGCGTCAGGAACTGGATGCGGGCATAGGCCAGGTTCGTGATGGAGTCCAGGGCCGACTCCTCGGTTCGCGGAGCGCGAACGAACTCTGTTGCCTGCACGATCAGATCGCCCTTCCGGATCGGCTCGGGAATAGGGTCGGGCAGTGCGTCCTGCGCCTTGGCCGGCAAGATCCCAACGACGACGATCGTGGCGGCTGTACCGAGCGCTCGTGCAACGTGCATACCGGGCTCCAGGGGCTTTGCGTTGGTGTAGGCAGCAGTCGCGGATGCCGTCAACGGACGTAGCGACCTGCCGATCATATCGTGTGGCGGGCTGTCCAGATTGTGACGATCACCGTTGACAGTGAGTTGCTTCCCGAAGCCAAGCAGTACGCCCGTTCTCGCGGGGTCTCCCTGTCGTCCCTAGTCGAGGCATCGCTCAGGCAGATGGCGTTCTGAAAATGTCGTGATCTGGGCCCGTGCCGCGCCGGTCGCATCGGGATCCTGATGTAGTCTCTGTACTTGTAGCGGTTACGGGTCGCAGCCGCCGGGAGAAGACCGATGCCGAGGACCTTCGCAGCGCTTTACACACTCACCCTGCTCGTCACGCTCGCGCCGCCGCCGGCGGTGGCCCAGGAAACCGAGCGGACCATGCCGATGCGCACGCCCGACGGGAAGCCGGATGTCTCCGGCATCTTCACCTTCCGGACGCTCACGCCGCTGCAGCGGCCGGAGCAGTTCGAAGGGCAGGAAACGCTATCGCTGGAAGATGCGGCGGCCTTCGAGGCGGCGGAGCGGACACGGCGCAATCGCGACCTGTTCGATCCCGAGCGAGGCGCGCTGTTCTACCGGCCGAGGTCGGAGGGCGGTGTGCTGTCGTACAACGAGTTCTGGTACGAGCGGGGCGTGGAGATGACGTCCGACAAGCGGACGTCCCTGATCGTCGACCCGCCCAACGGCCGGCTGCCGCCGCGGGTTCCCCGCACGGAGGAGGAAATCGCCCGCGGGCAGGAAGCGGCGGCAGCTCGGCGCGCGAGCATGTACGACTCCTACGAGAACCGCAGCATGGCCGACCGCTGCCTCATGGGATTCAACTCCGGCCCGCCGATGCGGTCGAGCACCTACAACAACAACGTGATGATCTTCCAGTCGCCGGGCTGGGTGGCGATTCTCAACGAGATGGTGCACGACGCCCGGCTCATCCCGGTCGACAACGATGCGAAGCCGCCGTTCCCGCAGCGCAGCGGGGTCTCCCGCGCGCGCTACGAAGGCGAGTCGCTCGTCATCGAGACGACGCAGTTCGCGGGCGGCAGCAGCGGCCTGACCTCGACCAACATGCACCTGGTAGAGCGGCTGACCCGGATCGACCCGGATACCGTGGCCTATGAGTACACTGTTACCGATCCGACGGTATACACCGCGCCGTACACGGTGATGATGCCGTTCCGCCGCCTCGATGGAACGCTTTTCGAGTACGCCTGTCACGAGGGAAACTACGGGCTCTACAACATCCTGGCCGGGGCACGCCAATTCGAGCGCGACGGACGGGAGCTTCGCCCCTAGATAGGCGCGGCTGGGCGGCCATCGGAGCCGCAGGCGACGATGGTCGGGCCAGGCACATCGACAGAAGCAATCTTGCTGGAGTTCCACTTGGATCACAACGCTCGCACCATGACCCCCGCATCTCGCTCCCGTCGCCACTTCCTGCGCGGAACAGCCGCCGCGCTCGCCGCGGCGCCTTTCGTCCGGCCGCTGGCCGCCCTCGCGCAGCCGGCCGTGCGTCCGGCGCCCGGCATGCCGGAGCCGCAGTTCGTCAACACCAACGGGATCCGGATGGCGGTGTACGAGCGGGGCGAGGGCCTGCCGGTCGTCTTTGTGCACGGCTTCCCCGAGCTGGCGTATTCCTGGCGCAACCAGCTCCGCTCCTACCCGGCGGCCGGCCTGCGGGCTATCGCCCCCGACATGCGCGGCTATGGGCTCACCGACCGGCCGGCGGACGTCGAGGGTTACGCCGTCCCCAGTCTGTGCGCGGACCTCGTCGGCCTCCTCGACACTCTCGACATTGAGCGAGCGCTGTTCTGCGGTCACGACTGGGGTGGCGCGGCGGTGTGGGCGATGCCGCGGCTCTACCCGGACCGGGTCCTCGGGGTCATCGGCGTGAATACGCCCGCGTCCGGCGGGGAGCCGCCGAGCACGCCGCCGGAGGAACCGCTGATCATCTTCACCGAGAACTACTACGCCAGAACCTTTCTGGAGCCGGGCCGGGCCGAGGCGATCTTCCATCGCGATGTGAGGCAGGCCCTTGCAATGATCTTTCGCCGGGGATGGTATTGGGACGTCGAGAACATGCGCCGGTACCCGCCCGACTCGGCCGAGAAGACGATGGACATGCTGCGGATGATCGAGGAGAACAACTACCAGGGCGAGCTCATCATGCCCGAGGACGTCCTCGACTACTGGGTGGAGACCTTCGAGGCGACCGGGTTCACCGGCGGGTTCAACTACTACCGGGCGAACATGGGCGGTGGCGGCGGGGCGGCCCGGCCGACGGGCGACATCGACGTGCCCTGCCTCTACGTGGGCGCGGAGAACGACACGATCCTGCGCCCCTCCTCGTCCGACGCCATGGCGTCGTTCATTCCGGATCTCGAGCGCCACGTGATCGCGGATTGCGGCCACTGGACGCAGCAGGAGCAGCCCGAAGAGTTCGATCGCGTCACGCTGGACTGGATTCGGCGCAAGCTCCAGTCCGCGTAACAACGCGGTTCATCGCTGCTGCAGTACTCCCTCTCTGACCAGCCGCTTCACCAGGGTCAGCTTGCCCTCGGCGTCGAGACAGTCCGGCAGGTCCTCGACGGCGAACTCGTCGTTTGTCGCGGCGAACTGCAGAGCCGGCCAGACGGCGACTGGCAGGCGGAGTTCACGGCCGCAAAACCGGAGAAGGCACGTAGCGCCATCCGTCGCCGCTTCTGCGTGCAGGCCGGGTCGGCGCCTTACGCGCGAACCCTGCGTGATGCGCGTTCCGAAGAGCCGTTGGCTGAGCAGGTCGGTGAATAGGGGCACGTTGGTGGCCAGAACCTCGTCCGCAAAGCGACGCCACACGGCGTCCGGATCGAACCGAGACCGGACGGACGCCAGTCTCTCCGCAAAGAGGCGTTCGCGCTCGGCGACCGGAAACTCCTCGCGGGCGAACCCACGCGGGAGATTCCCGCGCAGCGATTCTTCCTCGAGAGCCGCCGCGGTAACGCTCTCGACAAGGAACTCCGCCCACGTGAACGCCGTGAGCCCCAGCGTGATGTGCAACGATGCCTGTTCCGTCGAACGGGCCGAGTGAATCAGACCGCGCGGAAGGTAGGCGGCGCTGCCTGGGCCGAGCTCGAATTCGTCACTGACGTCGCCGGGAGGCGTGCCCGGTTCGAAGCGCTGGCCCCGGAGCGGCAATCGCACCTTGGTGTCGTAGATTGACCAGCGCTTGGTGCCGCTGATCTGCAACACGAAGACGTCGTGCGTGTCCCAGTGCGGAGCGAACCCCTGCGAGTCGGGCGGCGTGAGGTACACGTTGGTCTGGATCCGCGACGAGAACCGTCGCCCAAGCGCCACGCACAGGCGCGCCATGGATGGCACGCGCGCATGGAGCTGGTTGAAGATGACGGTCGCGCCATCGTCGAAGTGCCTCGCGACATCGAGCGGCTGGACCCTGCCGGCGTCGTTCGCGTACTCGGCGGGGGGGACGTCGCCATCGTCTCGGACCAGCCTGATGTCGTGATGACTGGCCGCGTGGGTACCCAGCACGGTGTCGAGATCGGCCACCGACAGGAGTTCGGTGTAGTAGGGGGACGCCTTGCGCCGGATGTGAAGAAGCCGTTGCTCGTAGTAGTCCCGCTCGAACTCCGCAGTCGGCAGGGGATCGATGAGCCAGGCGTACCAGTCGCGGACGACTGCCGGTCCCTGACCCTTAGGGTCTGTCGTCATGTGAGTGCTCCGTGCAATCAGATCCATCTTGTTTTCGGTTCCTGCGCGGCGATCCTGGGACCGCGACACGGATTGACAGTCGCGGTCTGTGTCTACTACGATACTGCGACTCGTTCTCACTACAAAAGACACAGGAGAAATGCCATGAGCAGACGCGAGAATCGGAAGCACGACGCGAGCCGGCCCGTCTCACTGACGGATTCCGAAATCACCACTGCCCGGGTGGGTCGCCGCTCGTTTCTCTCGCGCACTGTCCTGGCCGGCTCGATCGCGGTGGGCGCTGCTTTGACCGCGGCCTGCCCTGGTGCGACCGACTCTGACGGCGCGGGCGACTCTGACTCCCAGCCGACCGACTCCGACCAGTCCCAGTAGGGAGCGCACGCGCCGCCGCGTGTGGTCGCCGCGCCGAATCGGACGCTCGCGAACGCGCGAGCCGCGGATATGTCCCTGCGCAAGGCGATCTTCTGGGTCCATCTGGCCGTCGGTGTCGCCGCCGCCATCGTGGTCTTCATGCTGGCGGTTACTGGGGTGATCCTCGCCTACGAGGCGCAGCTCAACGGCTGGGCGCTGCGCGATTATCGCGCTGATGCACCCGCACCGGGGGCTGTACCCCTGGCCCTTGACGAGTTGATTGCGGGCGTGACCGGTAGGCAGTCCGCCGGTGTCGTCACTTCCGTCGTCCTCAACAGGAACCTTCGTGAGCCGGCGGTCGTGGAGTTCGACGACGGCGCCAGCCTGTACGTCGACCGCTTCACCCGCGAGGCGTTAGGCGACGGCAACACGCGAACGCGGCGCTTTCTCGAGAGCGTCCTGTACTGGCACCGCTGGTTCGCCCTGGAGGGGGAGTATCGGATTGTCGGCCGGACGTTCGTGGCAACCGCCAACCTCGGGTTCCTGTTTCTCCTCGTCAGCGGGGTCTACCTCTGGTGGCCAGGGATCCGCAATCGCGCCGGGTGGAGAATCGCCCTGTGGTTTCGCCGCGGCCTCCGCGGGCGGGCGCGCGATTTCAACTGGCACAGCGTGATCGGCTTCTGGTCGGCCGTTCCCCTCGCCATCATCGTCTTCAGCGGCGCCACGATCTCCTATCAATGGGCCGCCGACCTCGTCCATCGCCTCGCCGGCGACACGCCGCCGTTTCAGCAGTCGCCGCGGCCGTGGCAATCGGATGGGCGGAACGCCCCGGCCGTCGCGCCGGACGCGGCCAGTCCGTCGGTTGAGCTGGAGGCGCTGGTCACGACGGCGGCCGCCGAAACTCCCGAATGGCGCACGATCACGGTCGACCTTCCCCAGTCCATTCACGACCCGGTCGTGGTCGCGGTCGACCGCGGGACGGGCCGCCAGCCGTCGTTGAGCGAGGACTTTCTGTTCGACCGGGCGACCGGTGAGTTGGTCGAGCGCGCCGGCTATCCGACCTTCGCCCCTGGCTTCAAGATCCGCCGCTGGTTGCGGTTCGCGCACACCGGAGAGGTGTACGGCGTGATCGGGCAGTCGATCGCCGGCATGGTGTCACTCGGCGCTGCTGTGATGGTATGGACCGGCCTCGCGATGAGCTGGCGCCGCTTTTTTGGCTCGGCCGGCCGAAAGTAGAGGTTGTTTGCCTGGCCCCCGCGGGGGCGATATTCTGGCGGCGGCAGTCACCACAAGCAGGAAGGCGGGCACGACATGACGATACGGCCGTTCCGACAACTCACCATGGTAGCTTCGGCCGCCGCGCTGGCGGCGCTGGCGGCCTGCTCGACGACGCCGGCCCAGGAGCGGGAGCCGGACTATACGCCGGTTACGGATGAGCGCCTGCGCTCGCCGGATCCCGGCGACTGGCTGATGTACCGGGGCACCTACGATAGCTGGGGCTACAGTCCGCTCGACCAGATCACGACGGCGAATGTCGCCGAACTCGTGCCGGTGTGGACGATGTCGACCGGGGTGAATTCCGGCCACGAAGCTCCGCCGGTCGTCAACGACGGCAGGATGTTCATCACGACGCCCGAGGACCGCGTCATTGCCATCGATGCGCGGACGGGCGAGCAGCTCTGGATCTACAACCGTCAGTTTCCGGAGGACATGGCCCACCCGCACCGCACGAACCGCGGCGTCGGCCTGTACGGCGACAAGGTCTACTCCACAACGCATGACGCGTTCGTCGTAGCCCTGGATGCCGTGTCGGGAGAGCTCGTCTGGGAAACGGCGGTCGCCGACTACCGCACCGGCTACTACATGACGATCGCGCCGCTCGTGGCCAGTGGCAAGGTGATGGTCGGGGCGTCGGGCGGCGAGCGAGGCATCCGCGGGTTCGTGGCGGCGTACGATCCGGAGACGGGCGAGGAAGTGTGGCGCACCCACACCATTCCGGGGCCGGGCGAGCCGGGCAGCGAGACATGGCCGGGTGATGCGTGGCAAACCGGCGGCGCGTCGATCTGGATCACCGGGTCCTACGACCCGGAACGCAATCTGACCTACTGGGGCACCGGCAATCCGGGTCCGTGGATCGGCGATCAGCGGCCGGGCGACAACCTCTACACCAACTCGGTGATTGCGCTCGACGCCGACACCGGTGAGATCAAGGGTTATCACCAGTACCACCACAACGGGTCCTGGGACTGGGACGAGGTCTCGGCGCCGCTGCTGATCGATGTGCCGCGAGACGGCCGCACCATCCCGACGCTGGTGCATCCGGCTCGCAACGGCTACCTGTGGATGCTCGAGCGGACCGACGATGCCATCAACTTCGTCGAGGCGCAGCCCTACGTGTATCAGAACGTGTTCACGGCGATCGATCCGGTGAGCGGCCGGCCGGAGTACGACCAGGAGCGCAAACCGGGAACCAACAGACCCGCCACCTTCTGCCCGTCCCTCTGGGGCGGCAAGGATTGGCCGCCGGCCGCCTACAGCCCCCAGACGGGCTACCTCTACATCCCTGCGAACGAGAACCTCTGCTCGAACATGGTCGGCGTTGAGGTGGACTACGTGCCGGGGCGTGGCTTCACGGGAGCATCGCAGACCGTGTTCGTCGTGGACGACGCCGAGCACATCGGGGAGATCCAGGCGTGGAATCTAGCCACCGGTGAAGAGGTCTGGACGCACGAGTTTCCGGATTCGCAGAACTGGGGGCCGATTATGACGACTGGCGGCGGCCTCGTCTTCGCGGGCGGCACCAACGACCGGTACTTTCGAGCGTTCGACGCCGAGACCGGCGAGGTGCTCTGGGAGCAGCGGACCAACTCCGGCGTGATCGGCGTGCCCTCGTCCTACGAGCTCGACGGCGTGCAGTACATCGCGGTGCAATCCGGCTGGGGGGTGGATGCCGCGGGCATGCAGCGCGCGGTGAATGCGCACTTCGAGGCCGAGCTGCTGGTGCCCCAGGGAGGCGTCCTCTGGGTCTTCGCCCTGCCCCCGGAAGCGCGATGATCCGGGTGGCGCACGGCGCTCGGTAGCGCAGCCGGTCCACGCCCGACGCGAACGAGAACGGTGGCGCGTCAGTGCACCATCAGCGAGACGCTGGCGGTGAGGGCGCCCCAGTCGAACGATAGGGAGTCCTCGTCAAGGGCGATCGTGAGCTGCTCGGCCGGCGGATCGAGCTCGCCTACCTCCATCGGAATGTGGGCGAAGTCGTGCTCGCCGTTGTAGGCCGTTCCCCACTGGCCCGTCTCGCTGTTGACGATGAGGTGAAACTCGTCGTTCATGTGCTGGGTCCAGAGCGTGTATTCGCCGGCCGGGATGTGGGTCCCACCCAGCATGAGGTCGCGGTCGGTCCGGAGCGTAGTGGCCTCATCGGCGCCGAGCCGCCATACCGCATCGGCCATGGGCGGTACGTTCTCGCCGACGACGCGTCCCTTGAGGTACGGCCGGCCGTAGTCGATGGTGATATTCCCGCCACCGACACCCCAATGGACGCTCACGTGCGGACTGCCGCCCGCGCCTTCGTGGACCGGGGTGGCGTGACCGCCGCCGATCATCTCCATCCCTTGCGCGCCGGTGTCCATGTCCATGTCTGCATGGTCCATCGCGTCAGCGTCCGGAGCCTCCGCCATGTCCATGTCTCCGCCGCCGCACCCGACCGCGAACGCCAGAACGGTGCCCACGATAAAGAGCTTCCAGGAGTTGATCCGCATCGTTTGACTGCCTTTCCGGGACTTGAGAGTGCACGCGTGCCGAACGCTCGCGAGACAAACAGGATATCACGGCGCCGACGCCGCCCGGCGGCGGTCAGAGGATGCGCCGGCCGAGCGCCGAGAGAGCCAACTCGACGGCCAGATCGGCGGTCTCGTTGCGGTTGTCGAGGGTCGGGTTTATCTCCACCAGGTCGAGGGCGCGGAGTTGGCCGCTGTCGGCCACGGTTTCCATCAGCAGGTGCGCTTCGCGGTAGCTGAACCCGCCCCGAACCGGCGTGCCGACGCCCGGCGCGATCGACGGGTCGCAGACATCGAGGTCGAACGAGACGTGAACGCCCGCAGTTCCCTCACCCGCGAGCGCAAGGGCCCGCGTTGCCACGGCGGCCATCCCGAGGCGGTCCACTTCCTTCATGGTGAAGACCGTGACTCCGGAGTTGCGTACCCGCTCGCGTTCCTCCGCGTCGAGGCTGCGGATGCCGATCAGCACGACGTTCTCGGGGTTGATCCGCGAACCGCCCCGCCGTCCGATCGTCGCCAGTTCGCGCGGTTCCGGCCCCAGCAACGCGGCAAGCGGCATGCCGTGGACGTTGCCGCTCGTTGTGGTCGAGGGCGTGTTCATGTCGGCATGCGCGTCGACCCAGAGGAGCCCGACCCGCGCGCGGTTCCGCCGTGCCGCCGCTGCGGTCGCGGCGACGGATCCGGCCGCCAGGCTGTGGTCGCCGCCGACTACGACCGGCAAGGCGCCGGCGCCGTGGGTTGCCGCCGCAGCGCGGTAGACCCGCCGGCAGACGCCGGCGATCGCCGCGATGTACTTCTTGCGGGTGTCATTCGGCGATTGCGTCTCGGGTAGCGGCGTCGCGACGTCGCCCCGGTCGGTCACTCGATAGCCGAGCGCCGCGACGTGTTCGCTGAGACCTGCGATACGGACGGCGGAGGGGCCCATGTCGGTGCCTCGGCGTCCCGAGCCGAGGTCGAGGGGGGCGCCGATGATCTCGACGGACGGTAGCGCTGGCGCCGATCGCGAGGTCACGATGACCGCCTTTGCTCCTCCAGCGCCGCGCGGGCGGCCGCACGGCCCGCCGCGACGCAGTCGGGGATGCCGACGCCGCGGAAGGCGGCGCCGACGATACGGAAGCCGGGCAGGCTCTTCAGGTGTTCGTCGATCCGGGCGATCCGGTCGAGGTGGCCGACTTCGAGCTGCGGATTGGCGTCTGGCCAGCGATAGACCCGGGCAAGCGACGGCGCGCCGCGTATGTCCAGAATACGCGCGAGATCGCGGTGGACCCGCTGGACGAGGTCGTCGTCGCTACTGTCGAGCAGTTCCGGGGCGCGGGCGCCGCCCACGAAGCCCCGCAGCAGGATCTGGCCGTCCGGAGCCCGGCCGGGCCACTTGGACGATATCCAGGTGGCGGCGAGGATGGAGGGTCCACTCCCGGCGCGCGGAACGACGAAACCGGAGCCGTCGAGAGGGTGCGCGACGGCGCCGCGCGGGAAGGCGAGCGCGACGACGGCGGTCGACGTCGTGGAGAGGGTTCGGCAGAGTCGGGCGACGGGCTCGCTCATCCTTCCGACGAGTCGCGCCGTTCCGGCGGCGGACAATGCGCAGATCACCTGATCGGCGGCCACGTCGGGCGCGCCGCCGTCGAGGTGCAGAAGATAGCGTCCACCCGCCGAGCCGGACGGCGACGGCGCCGCCGATCGCGCGGGAGTAATCGCGCCGATCGCGCTGCGGCAGCGAACCGACCCCTCTGGCAGTGCGGCGGCGACTGCGCGAGGCAGCGCTTCGAGCCCCTCCGGCAGCGAGCGGAAGGGTCCCTCGCGGCGCGCGGCGGCGCGCCCGGCGCTTGCCAGGCGAAGGCCCCGGATGACGCTCCCGTGCGTCCGTTCGGCGTCCACGAGGCGGGGGAAGAGCGCCCGCATCGACAGCCGTTCCGCGTTGCCGGCGTGGATGCCCGCGAGCAACGGCTCGGCCAGGATGTCGACCGCCTCCTGTCCGAACCGCCGGCGGAAGAAGGAAGCGATGGATTCGTCGGCGCCGGGCGCCGTCCGGCGCCCCGGGACGACGTCGAACGCCATCCGGATCCGTCCGGTCCACGAGAGGTGATCGCTGCGGCCGAGCGCGCCAGGGCTGGTGGGGATGCCGAACGGCGCGCCGTGGGGCAGGGGCCGCAACCGGCCGCCGCGCAGCACGTAGGCGCGGCGGGGGGGCAGCACGGGTACGAGTCGATCGGCCAGGCCCAGCTCGCGGCAGAGATCGATGGCCGCCGGTTTCTCGACGAGCAGCGAGTCGGGGCCGGCATCGAGGGTGAATCCGGCCACGTGGTCAGTCCGGATCATTCCGCCGACTCGGCCGGACGACTCGAACAGCAGAAACGGCGCACCCTGCCGGTGCAGTTCGAACGCCGCGGCCAGACCGCTGATCCCTCCGCCGACGACGGCGAACGGGACGTGGTCCATCAGTGGCGGCCGAAGCCGTAGCCGCCCTGGTGCACAAATCGGGCGAGCGCCTGAACATGTTCCACCGGCGTCTCGGGCAGAATGCCGTGTCCCAGGTTGAAGACGTGGCCGGCACGGCCGCCGACGCGCATCAGGACGTCCTCGGCCCCGGCGAGCATCCGTTCCATCGGTCCGAGCAACAGCGTCGGGTCGAGATTGCCCTGCACGGCGCGGTCGGCGCCGATTCGTTTCCATGCCTCGTCGATGGGCACGCGCCAGTCGACGCCGATGACATCGCCCCCCGCCTCGGTCATCGCTTCGAGCAGAGTCGCGGTGCCGGTGCCGAAGTGGAGGACCGGCACTCCGGTGCCGGCGACGGCGGCGAGTATCCGCCTGGTGTGCGGGGCGGCGAACTCCTGGTAGTCGTCCGGGCTGAGGGCGCCGACCCAGGAGTCGAACAACTGGATGGCTTGCGCTCCCGACTCCACCTGCGCGACCAGATAGTCGCTGAGAACCATCGCGAAGGCGTCGCACAGCCGGTGCCACGCTTCCGGCTCGCCGTACATGAGCGCCTTCGTCTTTGCGTAGTTCCGGGATCCACCTCCCTCGATGGCGTACGACGCGAGGGTGAACGGCGCGCCGCCGAAGCCGATGAGCGGGACCCGATCCTCCAGTTCGCGGGCGAGAATCCGGATGGTGGCCAGCACGTGTCCGAGCGATTCGCGCGGCTCGACCTGGCGCAACCGATCGATGTCGGCGGCGCTGCGTAAGGGATTCCGGATCACCGGCCCTTCGCCGGCCTGGAAATCGAAGGGGATTCCCATCGGCGCCAGCGGCAACAGCAGGTCCGAGAAGAGGATGGCGGCATCGACATCGAGGCGCTCGACGGGTTGCAGCGTCACCCGGGCGGCCAGCTCGGGTTGCGCGCAGATTTCCAGCAGCGTGTGCCGCGCCCGAATGTCGCGGTACTCGGCCATGTAGCGCCCCGCCTGCCGCATGAACCAGACCGGGGTCGCGTCGACCGGTTCGCGACGGCAGGCTCGAAGGAAGCGATCGTTCACGACAGGATCGTACACCGCGGCGGATCCGTGCTAGCCTTCCGGTCCGGCGCGGCCGTGGAAGCCGCGTTCGCCGCCATGCCGTACCTTCGATTCCTGCGCGACGATCGGGGCTATGAACATACGTACGTTCTGCACGGGCTCCGGTCGGGCTCGCGACCGTCGCTCCTGTACTGGTTCCGGACACCCTCGAACATTTCCGTTGGTCGCGAGCCGCTCGACGGGGAAGCGATCCGGGCAATCGAAGAGTCCCATCCCGATCTGACGTTTGACTGGAGCAAGATGACCAGGGCTTCCCGGCCGCGGCCGGCGCCCCCGGCGGCGGACAAGGGCCCCAGGACGCGCGGGCGCCGCCGGGAGGCGGAGGTTGGGCGGCCGCCGGCGCCCGAGCCGGCCGTCACCGCGTCGACGGAGACACGGGCATCGGCGGCGCCGGATGAGCCGCGGACCCCCGGCGCAGCGGGGTCGTCGTTCGAGGCAGTGACGCGGACCGAGGAGGCGCCCAAGCCGGACGCAGGGCAGGCGCCGCCTGACGCAGACCGGGAAGCGGGCGAAGCAGGCGAACACCCGGTGGCGGCGCTGTTGGGAGAAGAGGCGCTGAACGGGCTCCGTGCGCAGCATGCCGGGCTGTGCCAACTCCTGGAGGAGCGCGAGCTGGAGCCTGCGGATCAAGTCGCCATTGCGGCGCGGCTCGAATCGCTCGACCCGGACGCATGGCGCGCGGGAGAGGAGGCGGTGGTCGGGGTAGAAAGGTTCGACCGCGAGGCGGCGGCCATTCGCCGCGCCCTGAACGACTGACGAAAACGGCTCGACGTATCGACCGGTCGCGCTATAATTGATGAATCATGACCAAAGGGAACCGTGGGGCGGTTCGGTTCCGGGGCTTTCCTGCGGCGTTGCTCATCGCGGCGCTTGGCGTTGCGGTTGGTGCGCAGGCCCCCTCGGGTCCGAGCCAGGTAGCGGACACCGCGAGCGATCAATCACCGGTCTTCCGGTCCGGGGTGACGCTCGTGACCACCGACGTCATCGTTCGGGACCAGCAAGGGGTATTCATCCCCGAGCTCACCGAGAACGACTTCCGCGTGTGGGAGGACGACATCGAGCAGGAAGTCGCCTCGCTGGTGCTGGTCCATGGCGGCCGGGTCTTCAATCAGTTGCTCCCGCCGCCGCCGCCGCAGGAGGGCATCATCTTGCCCCCCACCCGGGCCATCAGCGAGACGGCGGGCCGGATCTTCGTCATCCTGATCGACGACCTGCACATCGAGACCAGCAAGACGCCGCGGGCTCGCGCTGTCTTCGAGCAGTTGGCCGACAACCTCATTCATGAGGGCGATCTGTTCGGCATCGTCTCGACCGGGCCTTCCTCGATTCGCGTCGACATGACATACGACCGGAGCCTCATCAAGTCCTCCGCGGACCGGATGACGGGCGACGGCTTCAACCCTGGCGAGATGACCCTGCTCGCGCCCGGTCCGCGCGGCGTTCAGGAACTGCAGTGGCGCGCCCATGTCGCCTTCAAGACGATGCGCGATGTCGTCAGGAACCTTGAGGATATCCAGAACCGGCGCAAGGTCGTCATCTACTTCAGCAGCGGTTACGACTTCAATCCGTTCGAGCATGAGCGGGTTTTCGCGCGGTCGCCTATCGCCCAGGAATCGCAGGACTGGGGGGCCTTCGACCGGGACGGCCTTTACGATGGCGTGGCGGATCCCGCGACCGATCCGTTCGACCTGATCGCCGCGCAGGGTCACGTGTTCAACGATGCCGACCTCGCGATGGAGATCGCCGAGTTGTCGAAGGCGGCCAACCGGGCGAACGCGTCGTTCTACACCGTCGACCCCCGCGGCCTGGTCACGGGCCCTGACATCGACTACAACGGACCTGCGGAGGGATTCCGCGACTTCGTGTTCACGACGCAGAACAGTCTGCGCGCCCTCGCCGAACTGACGGGCGGAAGGGCGATCGTGAACCGGAACGACTTTGATGACGCCTTCCGCGAGATCGACGCGGAGACGAGCGACTACTACGTACTCGGCTTCTATTCGAGCAATCCCGACCCGACGTTCAGGACCCGCCGGCTGCGGGTTGAAGTGGCGGGCCGCGACGACCTCGAGATACAGCACCGGAGCCACTACACCTACGCTCGCGCCAGCGAGCGGAGCGGTCCGCCGCTGCCATAGCGACTAGCGGAACGTTGCCGACCGAGATTCCGCTGCCGCCGACCGACCCGGTTCGCCCCGGTCGCGGTCCGGCTAGCTCCACACTGCTGGCGCTGGCGCTGCTGATTGCGGGCATCTCACTACTCGGCGTCGGCCGGCTTGGACCTCGCGCTGCCGTCCCCCCGGTGCAGCCGGTCGAGTCGGCGCGACTCGCCGACATTCTGCTGGCGGCGACGAGAGCGGAAACTCCGCCTCCCACGTACCTCGACGCCAGCGATCTTTCCGTACCGCGCGTCCGCGCCGCGGCCGGCATCCTCTACAACCCGCGGACGCACGAGGTGATCTGGGAATCCAAGAGCCTGGAGCAACGGCCGATCGCCAGCATTACGAAGGTGATGACGGCCCTTGTGCTGCTCGATCAGGAACCGGATCTGGCGCACGATGTCGTGATCGCGCGCGGCGACGTCCGCCGGGCGTCAACGACCTACCTGCGGCGCAACGAACGGGTGACGCTCGACGCCCTGCTGCACCTCGCCCTGATTGCGTCCGACAACGCGGCCGCCCGGGCCCTGGCGCGCGCGTCGGGGCTGGGGTCGCGTCGCTTTGTCGAGGCGATGAACCGGAAGGCGACCGAACTCGGGCTCGACGCGACCCGGTTCGTCGAGCCCTCCGGGCTCAGCGAACGCAACGTCTCGACGCCGTACGACATCGCCCGGCTGATTGCGCACGCGAGCATGGAGCCGACGCTGGCGCACATCATGCGCAAGTCGTCGCACCAGATGCGAACCAGCCGGCGCCGCCTTACCGTACGGAACACCAACCGGCTGCTGCAAGGCCGTCACCTGGTGCAGGCTGGCAAGACGGGCTACATAGACGAGGCGGGCTATTGCCTGACCGCGGTGGTGAAGTTGCCCGACAGCGATCCATTGGCGCTGGTGGTCCTCGGCGTCAATTCCAACTCCGGCCGGTTCCGCGAAGCCCGGCGCCTGGTGGACTGGGTTTCAACGAAGGGACGGCCGCTCATTGACGGGAGCCACCGCGCCGACTGAACCGGTGTTCCTGCCGGTTGGCGGCGTCGGTCGGCAGTCGGGCGGCAGACTGGATATGCCATGCGTGACCTCATCATCATCGGATCGGGACCTGCAGGTCTGACCGCGGCGCTCTACGCTGCGCGCGCCAACCTCCGGCCGCTTCTCATCGAAGGACTCGAGGCGGGTGGACAGTTGATGCTCACGACCGCCGTCGAAAACTATCCGGGTTTCCGCGACGGCATCATGGGACCGGACCTGATGGCGGAGATGCGTGCGCAGGCCGAGCGTTTCGGCACCGAGATCGTGCAGGGCGACGTCACGACGCTCGATCTCTCCGGTCCGCCCTTCACGGTGACGACCGGCGCCGGCGACGAGCAGGCGCGCGCGTTGATCCTGGCGACCGGAGCATCGGCGCGGCTGCTCGGGCTGGAGTCCGAGCGGAAGCTGATGGGACACGGCGTCTCCACCTGCGCCACCTGCGACGGCTACTTCTTTCGAGGCAAGCCGATCGCGGTGGTGGGGGGCGGCGACTCCGCGATGGAGGAAGCAACGTTTCTGACGAAGTTCGCGTCGCACGTCACGCTCATCCATCGCCGCGACCAGTTCCGCGCCTCGAAGATCATGCAGGACAAGGCGCGGGCCAACGAGAAGATCAGTTTCGAGATGGACACCGTGGTTGAAGAGGTCCGCGATGTCGAGCAGGGTGTCGTGACCGGGGTTGCCCTGCGTAACGTCAGGACCGACGAGACGAAAGAGCTGGAGGTGGACGGCCTGTTCGTCGCGATTGGCCACACCCCGAACACCTCGCTCGTGGCGGGACAGCTCGAGCTGGACGGGAACGGCTACATCGTTCCGGGCCGGGGGGCCGCCACCAGCGTTCCCGGGATCTTTGCGTGCGGCGACGTACAGGACCACGTCTACCGCCAGGCGATCACCGCCGCCGGGTCCGGCTGCATGGCCGCCATCGACGCCGAGCGCTACCTGGAATCGCTCGACTAACGGGCTGCCAGTTAGGCCTGGTCGGGCTGGTCGATCCAGCCGCCGCCCAGCACCACGTCGCCGTCGTAGACGACCACCGCCTGCCCCGGGGCGATCGCGGGCTGCGGACTATCGAACGTGAGGCGAAGACGGCCGCCCTCTGTCGCCCCGACGCGCGCCGCCGCGGGGTCGTGATGGTGACGGATCTGGGCCGTGACGCGAGCGCCGTTCCCCGGCGGGGCCTCGATCCAGTTGACTTCCGAAGCTTCGAGTGTCGTCCGCTCCAGGGCGTCGCGCGGGCCGACCGTTACGCGGCTGCTGCCGGCGTCGAGGGCCGTGACGTAGAGCGGCGTCTGGCTCGGGACTCCGAGGCCCTTCCGCTGACCGACGGTGAAGCGGTGAATGCCGGCGTGGTGGCCCAGCACGCGGCCACGCGAGTCGACAATGTCACCTCCGCGTGCCACTTCCGGCGCGCGCCTCTCCACGTAGGTGGCGTAGTCGCGGTCGGGCACGAAGCAGATTTCGTGACTGTCGGGCTTGTCCGCCACCACCAGTCCGTGCGCGCGCGCGATCGCCCGGACTTCGTCCTTCTTCAAATCGCCCAGCGGGAAGCAGGCACGCGCCAACTGCGCCTGCGTCAGCGAGAAGAGAAAGTACGACTGGTCCTTCGCCCGGTCGACGCCGCGCCGGAGACGGTGGACGGGCGCTCCATCGGGGCCGGCCAAGGTCTCGACGCGCGCGTAGTGGCCGGTCGCCACGCTGTCGGCGTCGAGACCTCGCGCGCGCTCCAGCAGGCTGGCGAACTTGAGGTCGCTGTTGCAGCGGACGCAGGGGATCGGCGTACGCGCCGCTACGTAGTCGCGGACAAACGGATCGATTACGCGCCGCGCAAACCGCTCTTCGAAGTTGACGATGTAGTGCGGGATGCGGAGGCGCGCGGCCACGCGCCGCGCATCGTGCAAGTCGTCGATTGTGCAGCACGATCCGAACATGTCGCCGCCGCCCGTCTGGTCGTAGAGCTGCATCGACAGGCCCACTACATCGTGGCCGGCATCGGACAGCAGGGCCGCCGCGACGGAGGAGTCGACACCACCCGACATCGCGACGACGATGCGCGGCGCGCCGGACGTCACGGGACCGGACCGTGCCGCGGAGTTTCTCGGCGTAGCGGCAGTGATTGTGGTCTCGGGCTGCATCGGTTCAGCCGGCGAGGGCGGCGCCGCTCAGAGTGCGCAGCTTCGCCACGACGGCGGGCATCACGTCGATGGCCCGGCCCACCTCCTCGTCCGTGTTGCCGAGACCGAGGCTGAAGCGGATGGAGTTCTGCGCCCGGTGGGGTCGGAAGCCCATTGCGCGGAGGACATGCGACGGCTCAAGGGTGCCCGATGAGCAGGCCGATCCCGTCGAGACCGCGATCCCTTCGAGGTCGAGCGCAATCAGCAGCGCTTCCGCCTCAACGCCGTCGAAGCTGATGTTGGTGGTGTTCGGCACTCGCGCGCCGGCGCCGTTCACCACGGTGCCCGGAACCCGCTCGAGGACGCCTGCTTCCAGCCGGTCGCGCAGGGCGCCGAGGTGCGCTGCGTCGGTCGATAGTTTCTCGAATGCGACGCGTGCCGCGACGCCCATTCCGACGATTCCCGCCACGTTCTCGGTCCCGGGCCGCCGGTTGCGCTCCTGCCGGCCACCCGTGATCGGTGCGACAAGGCGGGCCCCGCGGCGCACCCAGAGCGCACCAACACCCTTCGGCCCGTTGAACTTGTGCGCGGAAATGGAGAGCAGATCGACACCCAGGGTGTTCACGTCGATCGGGTGCTTGCCGGCCGCCTGGACCGCGTCGGTGTGGAACAGGGCGCCCCGCTCGCGTGTGAGGCGCGCGAGCTCGGCCACCGGCTGCAACGTGCCGATCTCGTTGTTAGCGAGCATTATCGAGACCAGGGCCGTATCGTGGGTCAGCGCTACGGCGAGGTCGTCCGGGTCAACGACGCCGCTTTCTCCCACCGGCAGCAGCGTTGTCGTCCATCCGTGTCTTGCCAGCGACTTGAGCGTGTTGAGCACTGCCTCGTGCTCGATCGACGAGGCGATCAGGTGACGGCGTCCGGGCGCCGCCGCCGCCGCGACACCCCGGATCGCCAGGTTATCGGACTCCGTGCCACTGCCGGTGAAGATTACGTCGTTGCCGCGCGCCGCCAGCAGATCGGCAACCGAGGCTCGCGCATCGTCCAGCGCCGCTTTCGCGGACTGCCCGAAAGTGTGGACGCTCGACGCGTTGCCAAAGCAACGCCTCTGCGCGGCGTCCATCGCATCCGCGACGGCGGGTTCGACCGGCGTCGTGGCATTGTGATCGAAGTAGATGCGCACTGTAGGCCATCCTAACATCGCTGGCGACCGCGGCAGGGTCCCGGTCGGACCTGCCGCGCATCAGCCATCGGCGGTTCGGTATATACTTCGCCGTTTAGTCGCATCGGCGCCTTGCGCGCCGAATCGATCGGGGGTCGTCCGACCATGAGCATGTGGAGTCCTCAACGCAACGACAGTTCTCAGGGCACGAGGGCCGACTCACAGGATGCGGTATCCCCTCCGGCGTCCTCCGTCGGTGCGAATGCGTCGCCAGCGGCGACCGGGCAGGTGGACGCTCGGGCCATGGTGAACATCGGGCATTCGATCGCCATCAAGGGGGAGTTGAGCGGCAGTGAGGATCTGACGCTTGGCGGCCAATTCGAGGGTCGTATCGAATTGCCGGAGCATTCGCTGACAATCAGCGCCGGCGCCCGGGTTACGGCGGAGTTGTTCGCAAGGGCAGTTATCGTACAAGGTGTGGTGACGGGCGACATCAAGGCTGCCGAGTTGATTGCCATTCGTGACAAGGGGGCGGTCGAAGGTGACCTCGTTGCCCCGCGTGTCGCGCTCGCTGAGGGAGTCACCTTCAACGGCCGGATAGTGATGCAGCCCGGAAGGCCGGAGAAAGCGGACGCGCCGACTGCAACGCAGACGGCGGACACGTAGATAAAGCGGACGCACTGGCGCCGGATCAGTTGACGACGCCGGTCATTTGGGCGGACTGCAGGGTTTCGACCGCGGCGTCGTAGCCGCCGGCGGCCGCATGGTTCGCTTCCCGCATGACGTTTCGGCGAGACCCACGGGGAGGAGCATCTTGCGACCGGTCATCGCGTTACTGACGGACTTCGGCACCCGGGACCACTATGTCGGCGCCATGCGCGGGGTCATTCTGGACGTCTGTCCAGGGGTCACCGTGGTCGACATCACGCATGAGGTGCCGGCGCACGACGTGCTCACCGCAAGCCTGGAGCTGTCCGCTTCCTACCGGTATTTCCCGGACGGGACGATCTTTCTGGTGGTTGTCGATCCGGGAGTCGGTTCTGCCCGCCGCGGACTTGCGGCGGACATCGGCGACTATCGCTTCGTTGCGCCTGACAACGGCGTGCTTACTACGGTCTTCCGCGAGCATCCGCCGAAACGGGTGGTCGAACTGACCGAACGACGTTATGCGCGACCGACCGTCAGCCGCACGTTCGAAGGGCGAGACCGTTTTGCGCCGGGGGCCGCCTGGCTGGCGAAGGGAATCGAGCTCAACGCCCTCGGGCGTCCGGTGAGTGACTACCGGATGCTCGACATTCCCGTGGCCGTGGCGGAGGGAGGGCGCATTGCCGGTGAAGTCCTTCGCGTGGACCGGTTCGGCAACCTGGTCTCGAATATCGATCGCCACACCTTCGAGCAGCTCGCGACTGGCGGATCGATCCGAATAGACGTCGCCCGGCAGGAGATCGGACGTCTCGTGGAGACGTATGCCGACATTCGCGACGGAGAGGTATGCGCTCTGTTCGGCAGCACGGACCATCTGGAGTTCGCTTCCAATGAAGCGAGTGCGGCGGAGCGCTTGAACGTCAACCGGGGGGCGCCGGTCGTGGTGAGTCGAGCGTGACCGGCTGGCCGAACGCGACGGGCGCGGACGGAGCGCAGAGGAGGGAGACGACAGATCGATGTTCGACATGGACCTGACCGAGGAGCAGAAGCTACTGGAGCTGTCGGTGCGGGAATGGGCGGCGCGCGAGATCGCGCCCCGCATCCGGCAGCTTGACCGCGAGCACCGGTTCGACCCCGCGATTCTGCCTCAGATGGCGGAACTCGGCCTGTTGGGCATATGCCTGCCGGAAGAGTTCGGCGGCGCGGGAATGGACTATCTGAGCTACGGTCTGGCGTGCGAGGAACTGGAGTACGTCGACACGTCGCTCCGGGTGATTCTCTCGGTCCACGTCGCCCTCAACTCGCTGACTCTGCTCACTTGGGGGAGTGATGGTCAGAAACGGCGCTACCTCGTGCCGCAGGCGAGAGGAGAGAGGATCGGTAGCTATGGCTTGACCGAGCCGGCGGCGGGGAGCGACGTCCGAGGCATTCAGACGACGGCGGTCAAGCGGGGTGACCGCTACGTCCTGACCGGCGAGAAGCAGTGGATATCACTCGCCGACGTGGCGGACCATTTCCTGGTCTTCGCCTGGAGCGACTCCGAGAAGAAGCAGCAGCGCGACATTTCCGGCATCAGCGCGTTCATCGTCGAGCGGGGCTACCCGGGCTTTTCGAGCGGGACCCTGACCGAAAAGTGGGGCATCCTGGCCGGCAATACGGGATTCTTCAAGCTGGACGAGGTGGAGGTCCCGGCGGAGAACCTCGTGGGGCGCGAGGGCGAGGGTTTCAAGATCGCGATGTTCGCGCTCGACCAGGGGCGGTTGAGTGTTTCGGCGGGCGCCACCGGCCTGATCCGCGCCTGCCGCGACGCGAGCGTTGCCTATGCGCGGGAACGAAAGACCTTCGGTATGCCGATCGCCCAGCACCAACTGGTGAAGGAGATGATCGCGAGAATGGAATCGGACTATCAGGCGGCGCGGCTGCTGTGGCAGCGCGCCGCCTGGCTGAAGAACGTGGGCCGGCGCAGCACGCGTGAGACCGGGCTTGCCAAATGGTTCGCTACCGTAGCGTCGGAGCGGGCGGCGGGCGACGCGGTGCAGGTGCATGGCGCGAACGGTTACTCGGACGAGTATCCGGTCGGGCGCTTCTACCGCAACTGCAAGGCGGCCGTAATCTACGAAGGAACGCGCGAGATCCACACCCTCATGCAGGCCGACTATGCGCTCGGTTACCGGGTGGACAAGCCGACTCGATGCACGCTGCCGGCCTACGGTGACGAGGTGGTGCGGGTATGAGGGCGCTGGACTCGGAACTGGCCGGCAGTTTTCTGGACGTGGTCGAGCAGGCGGCCATCGCCTGCGCCCACACGATGGGTCAGGGCGACCGCCACCGCTCGGATCAGGTAGCGGTCGAGGCGATGCGTGCGCGACTCGATCGCGTGCCCATAGATGGTCGTGTCGTGATCGGCGAGGGCGAGCGGGACCAGGCGCCGATGCTCTTCATCGGCGAGCGGGTCGGGCGCGGCGCCAACGGCGAGACAGGGCTTCCGGAAGTCGACATCGCAGTCGATCCGCTGGAAGGGACCAACCTCTGCGCCACCGGCGCGCCGCGCGCCATCGCGGTGCTCGCTGCCTCCGAGCGTGGTGGTCTCCTGCATGCGCCCGACATCTACATGGAGAAGCTCGTGGTTGGCGCCCAGTCGAAACGCGCCGTCGACCTGAACGCGCCGGTCGCCGACAATCTGGCGGCCATTGCCCGCTGCCTCGACCGTGAGGTGCATGACCTCGTCATCGTCGTGCTCGACCGCAAGCGGCATGAGCCGCTCATCAGAGAGATCCGTGATGCGGGCGCCCGCATCCGGCTGATCAGTGACGGCGATCTGACCGCCGCGATCGGTGCGGCGGTGGTCGGCACCACAGTCCATGCCGTGATGGGGAGCGGCGGCGCTCCGGAAGGCGTGCTCGCCGCCGCTGCGATGCGCTGCCTGGGTGGCGAGATCTTCGGCCGCCTGGTCATCGATACGCCGGAGAAGGAGGCGCGTGCCCGCTCAATGGGGATCGAGGATCCTTCGCGCGTCTACACGTCGAAGGACCTGGCGTCGGGCAGGCAGGTGATCTTTGCCGCCACCGGCGTCACGGAGGGCGCTCTCATGAAAGGTGTCCGGTTCTTCGGCGAGGGGATCCGCACCAGCTCGGTCCTCATGCAGACCGATCCGCCCCGGGTGCAGTTCATCGACACCATCCACGTCAAGGACCAGGCAGGCCGGCGAGGCCTCCGTTTCTGATGGGTCGCGGCGGCGTCGTGCCGATCGACGCGCGCCGTCCGGATCCGGAGACGTTGGAACAGGCCGTCCGGGTACTCGCGAAACGCGACATCGTGGCGCTGCCCACGGACACGCTTTATGGGTTGGCAGTGGATCCGCGCAGTCCGTCGGCCGCGCGCCGGCTCTTCGCACTGAAGGGACGGGCCGCGAACGCCGCGGCGCCGCTCGTTGCGGCGGACGCCGCCCAGGTGGATCTCGCCGTAGGAGCCTGGACCCCACTCGCCCGTCAATTGGCCGCGCGCTTTTGGCCGGGCCCGTTGTCGCTCGTTCTCGACGCCGCGCCAACGCTCGACAGCAGCGTGTTGGGGGGAGGGACCACGGTGGCGATCCGCGTCCCGGCCCATCCCGTGGCGCGTGGGTTGGCGGCCGCGTTTGGCCATCCCATCACGGCAACAAGCGCGAACCGGAGCGGCGCGACGCCGGCGGCTGACGCAGCGGCAGTCGTCGCGGCGCTGGGCGATGGCGTCGGCCTGGTGCTCGACGCTGGCCCAACCGTGGCGGGGCCGCCGTCAACATTGGTGGACGCGCGCGGCAGGCGGCCGCAACTCCTCCGGGAGGGGGCGATTGGATGGGGCCGGGTGCTAGAATCGGTCGTGTGAGACTGGCGCGGGCGTTTTCCCTGGCCACGGTGCTGGCGGTGGCGGGCGCCGGCTGTGCCCCCCGCGTGCCGGTCGTCGCTACCCCTGCCTTTCCGGACTTCATCTATCCGGCCCCGCCAGCGGCGTACGCGTCGTCGCCGCTCGCCGCTCGCCAGCGCGACGCCTGGGCTTTCCTCCAATCGGGCGATCTCGGCCGTGCGGAGGAACGTTTTTCATCTCTGTTGGAAGAGGACGAGGCGTTCTTTCCCGCTTCGGCGGGCCTCGGCTGGGTCCTGCTGGCCCGCGGCCGGGAGAACGAAGCGCTCGGCCAGTTCGACGCCGCGCTGAACCGCACCGCGGGCTACGTACCCGCACTCGCCGGCCGTGGGGAGGCGCTGCTGGCCACCGGTGCGCTCTCGGCCGCGCTTGCCAGCTTCGAGGCTGCGCTCGCGGCCGATCCGGGTCTGGAGCGGCTGCTGCGGGTGGCGGGCGAACTGCGACTCCGGGTGATGACCGAACGTTTGGCCGACGCGCGCACCGCGGCAGAGGAAGGGAGGCTGGAGGATGCCGTGTCGGCCTACGGCGATGTGATTGCCGCGTCGCCCGACAGTGGATTCCTCTATGTGGAACGGGCTCGCGTGATGGCTCGGGCCGGCGACGCGGACGCGGCGCTCGAGGAGGTGCGCCGGGCATCCGGACTGGATCCGAACGATGTCGAGGCGATCCGCCTGGAAGGTGAACTGCTCGAGACGCTGGGCGATCTGGACGC
Organism: uncultured Vicinamibacteraceae bacterium; assembly: GCA_964636705.1. Taxonomy (GTDB): domain Bacteria; phylum Acidobacteriota; class Vicinamibacteria; order Vicinamibacterales; family UBA8438; genus VXRJ01. Next base: position 82,337 of record CAZWUJ010000011.1, on the reverse strand, counting down.
GGCCCTGGACGCGTTCCGGCGTGCCGAGGCGATTGCGCCGGATGCCGCGACGGCTGACGGTCTGGCGCGGATAATCGCCGCGTTGCGGCGAGAGGCGCTTCCCCCGGAGTATTCCCGGATTCCGGGAAGCGCCCGGGTGACGCGCGGCGACTTGGCCGCGTTGGTGGGCGTGGAGTTGCCCGATCTGCTCGACGAGGCTTCGGCCGGGCGCGCGACGCCGATACTGATCGACACGCGCGACCACTGGGCGAACCGCTGGATCGTTCCGGTGGCGCAGGCCGGCGTCATGCCGGCGGAAGCGGGCAACCGGTTCGAGCCGGAACGCAATGTCCGCCGTGGCGATCTGGCGGACGTTGTCGGCGCCGTGCTGGCTCTGATTGCCGATGTCGATCCGGGGGCGGCGGCCGTCTGGCAAGGCGCGCGACCGAGCTTCCGGGACATGGGAGAGGGGCACCTGAACTACGACGGCGCGGCGCGGGCGGTTGCCGCCGGCGTCCTGGCCACGATTGAGGGCGACCGGTTCGAACCGACCCGGCCGGTAAGCGGCGCTGATGCGATCGACGCGATCGGGCGACTGGGACGGCTGGCTGCCTCGGCGGGCGCGGCGCCATGACGGCGCTGACGACTGCGAACCAGTTGACGCTGTTCCGGCTCCTGCTGGTGCCGTGCCTCGTGATCCTGGTCCTGTACGGCTTCAACGGCTGGGCGCTGGTCGCGTTCGTGGTGGCCGGGGTAACCGACGCCCTCGATGGCGTGATTGCCCGGCGCTACGGCCAGCCGACCCGCCTCGGCGCGCTCCTCGACCCGATGGCGGACAAGCTGCTGCTCGTCTCCACCTTCGTCGTCCTGACGATGCCGCTCGGCCTGCCGAATCAGTTGCCGGTCTGGTTCACGGTTCTGGTGATCAGCCGCGACGTGCTGATCGTAATCACCGTCGCCATTGTGAACCTGGCCATCGAGAGGCGGGTCTTCTATCCGTCTCTGCCGGGCAAGATCGCGACCGTCCTGTACATCCTGACCGGCGCGATCACGCTGCTGTTCAACTACCTCGGCTACGCCTCGCCCGTGGTCACCTGGACGGTATATGCGGCCCTGGCCGTCACGATCATCTCCGGGCTGCACTACATCGTGCACGCCGCACGGGTCGTCAACGAGGGCAACTAAGTGCCCGATGCGGCGAGCTTGCTCTGGAAGTAATCGATCGTGGGTTGCAGGCCGTCGGCGAACGCCACCTCCGGCTCCCATCCGAGTTGCTCCCGTGCCCGCGCGATGTCGGGCTGACGCACCTGGGGATCATCGATCGGCAACGGTCGGTGAACGATGCGCGAGGACGATCCGGTCGCCGCGATAATCGCCTGCGCCACTTCCAGCATGGTCATCTCCACCGGGTTGCCGATGTTGACTGGCTCCGTGACTTCGGACTCGGCCAGCGCGATCACGCCGCGCACCAGGTCGCTGATGTAGCAGAGGCTCCGCGTCTGCCGCCCGTCCCCGTAGACCGTCACGTCCTCACCACGCAACGCCTGGGTGATGAAGTTCGGCACCGCGCGCCCGTCCCGGAGCCGCATCCGCGGTCCGTAGGTATTGAAGATCCGGACGATGCGCGTCTCCAGGCCATGGTAGCGGTGGTATGCCGTAGTCATCGCTTCCGCGAACCGCTTCGCTTCGTCATAGACCCCGCGCGGGCCGATCGGATTGACGTTGCCCCAGTAGTCTTCGCGCTGCGGGTGGACAAGCGGGTCCCCGTAGATCTCGGACGTCGACGCCAGGACGAAGCGGGCGTCCTTCGCCTTGGCAAGGCCGAGCGCATTGTGGGTGCCGAGCGCGCCAACCTTCAGGGTCGGAATGGGCAGGTCCAGGTAGTCGATTGGACTGGCCGGGCTCGCCCAGTGCAGAACCAGATCGACGTCTTCCTCGACCGCGATGTAGTTCGTGACGTTGTGCTCGATAAACCGGAAGTTCGGTCCCGCGAGGTGGGCGACGTTGGCGATGTCTCCGGTGAGCAGGTTGTCGACGCCGACGACCGCCCAGCCCCGGGCGATGAGAGCGTCGGCGAGGTGGGAGCCGATGAAGCCGGCGGCTCCGGTGATGACGGCGCGGCGCATGGGAGCGGCGGGAAACGGGCGACTCAGTAAGCGTGCCGGTGCAACAGCAGGTGGACCACCGTGAGCCACATGATCTTCAGGTCGAGCGTGATCGACCAGTTCTCGATGTAGTGCAGATCGTACTCTATCCGTTTCTCGATCGACGTGTTGCCGCGCCAGCCGTTCACCTGCGCCCACCCGGTGATGCCCGCCTTGACCTTGTGTCGGAGCATGTACTTCGGCACTCGCGCCTTGAACTGGTCAACGAAGAAGGGACGTTCGGGTCGCGGGCCGACCAGTGACATGTCGCCACGCAACACGTTCCAGAACTGCGGCAGTTCGTCCAGGCTGAAGCGCCGCAGGAACCGCCCGATCGGCGTGCGCCGCGGGTCGTTCTCGCGCGCCCAGATGGGTCCGGTATCCTGCTCGGCGTTCCGGTACATCGATCGGAACTTCAGCAGCATGAAGGCCTGGCCGTCCAGTCCCATCCGTTCCTGCCGGTAGAGGGCCGGACCGGTTGACGTCATCCGGATGGCCGCCGCTATCAGCGCCATCGGCATGGCCAGAAGCACCAGCGCAACGGAGGCGCTGGCTACGTCCATCAGCCGTTTCAGCGCACTGTTGAAACCGCGCAGCGGCACGTCGTTGACGTTGATCAACGGCATGCCGTCGAGTTCCTCGAGGCGGGCGCGCAACGTCACGAACTGGAGGAAGTCGGGGATCACCTTGACGTCGATGCACTCCCGGTTCGCCACCTCGATCAAGTTCAGTGTCTTGACATGCTGCTCGACCGGTAGTGCCACGTAGAGTTGATCGATCCGTTCGCGATCGATCACATCGGCCGCGTCGTCGAGCGTGCCGAGAAGCGGCAGTCCCCGGTAGCCGATCCGGTCGCCGTAGGCGTCGTCGTCGAGGAAGCCGATGACCTTGTAGCCGAACTCGGCGTGCTGGAGGAACCGGTCGGCAACGTGCCGGGCCAGATCCTGCGTGCCGGCGATGAGCACGCGTCGCAGCCCGATGCCGGCGGCGTAACGGCGCCTAAGGAAACGCCGGACCAGTTCGCGGGACAGATAGGAGAACCCGACGTTGAGCGCGACGAAGAATCCCCAGACGAGACGCGACACCTCGTAAGCCCCGGTATCGCGGGCCGCGTCGGTGGCGACGTAAACCTGGACGTAGAGGGTGGCGAGCAGGCCGACGGCGACCGTGAGCAGGGTGCCGACGAGAACGGCGAAGAAGTCGTCGATCGCCGTGCGGTTCCGACGGAAGCGGTAGGTCCCCTGCAGGTAGAACATGGCGGGGATCAGCAGACCGATAAACGGCATCAGCGCCAGGTACTGATCGAATGGCGGCTGACCCTTGGGGGCGGCGAACAGGCCGGTCTCAAAACGGATGACGTAGGCCAGCACGAAGGCGCCCATCCCGATCAGGCAGTCGAGGACGAGGTGGACCGCCGTGAGCAATCGAGTCTGGTGTGTCATCGTCAAGGCCCCGCCATCGCTTCAGATTGCCACCGCCTCGATGGCTCTGCGCATCCGCTCGGCGAAAACGGGTCGCGCGAAACGGGACGCTGCCAGTTGCAGCCGAACCGGATCGAATGCGTCGTCATTGATCGAGCGAATGGCGTCCGCGAACGCTTCGGCCGTCGCCTCCTCCACCAGTATGCCAGTGACGCCGTCCTCGACCGTTTCGCACGCGCCGCCCCGTGCAAGTGCAACCACCGGACGTCCGCACGCCTGCGCCTCGACCGGCGCGATTCCGAAGTCCTCTTCGCCGGTCAGTAGCAACCCGCGCGATGCGCAGTAGATTTCCCGCAACTCCTCCGCCGGACAGTGCGAGATGAACTCGACCGACGGTCCTGCAAGTGCACGTAGCCGGCCCGCTTCGGGCCCGTCGCCGACGATGCGGAGCGGCGTCTCCGCCAGCCGGCAGGCCTCGATGGCCAGATCGACACGCTTGTAGGGCACCAATGCTGACACCACGACAAACCCGTCCCGCGGCGGCGCCCCGTTCGGGCGGTAGAAACCGGTATCGACCGGTGGGGCAATCACCGCCGCCTCCCGCCCATAATATCGGCGAATGCGCTCTGCGACGTAGCGCGAAATGGCGATGAAGCAATCGACCCGTCCCGCTGTCGCGGCATCCCAGCGTGCGAGGCGCCGCATAGCCGTCCGGTAGAGCCTGCTCCGGAACGGCCCCACACGCTCCGGGCCGAAGTACGCGTCGAACTGATCCCAGGCGTACCGCATTGGTGTGAAGCAGTAGCAGAGGTGGTGCGCCCTTCCCGTGGGCACCGCCGCCTTCGCGGCGCAGTGACTCGTGCTGATGACGAGGTCGAAGCCGTCGAGGTCGAACTGCTCGATAGCGGCGGGAAAGAGTGGAAGGTAGTACCGGTACCGGCTCCGCGCAAATGGCAGCCACTGTATGAAGGACGTGCGTGGCCGAAGGGCCTCGAGCCGTGGCGACGTGGTGCCTCGCGCATGCAGCAGGGTGAACAGTTCGGCCTGCGGCACGAGATCCAGGATCGCTTCGAGGGCGGACTCGCCGCCGCGCATTCCTGTGAGCCAGTCGTGAACGACGGCCACACGGCAGTCGCCGATGGCTGCAGGTGCGATGGCGTTCGCGCCGGGTGGTGCGGAGGAACGCGGCTCCGTCACGTGTCAGCCTCGATCTCGCCATAGATCCGGTGAATCCGGTGCACCGACTGTTCCCAGGAAAAGTGGCCCACCCGTTCCAGGCCCCTCTTCCGGAGGTCCGCGCGCAGGTCGGCGTCCTCCAGTACCCGCGTAATGCCTGCGGCGATCGCTTCCGGGTCGTGCGGATCTACGAGAACCGCGGCGTCGTCCAGCACTTCCGGTAGGGACGAAACGTTCGAGGCGACCACCGGAGTGCCGCATGCCAGCGCTTCCAGCGGCGACAGCCCGAACCCTTCGTACAGGGACGGGAAGACGAAGACCTGTGCGAGGCGGTAGAGCACCGCCAGCGTCTCGATCGTCTGGTAGCCGAGGAACCGGACGTGGCGGTGCAGGTTGTGCCGGTGAACCGTTCGACGAAGCATGGAGTAGTGCGATACCTCGCTGCCGGTCAGCAGTAGTCCAACATCGTCGAAGCCCCGGCGGTGGACCGTTACATAGGCGTCGAGCAGCCGTTCGAGATTCTTGTGGGGCTTGACGTTGCCCGCGTACATGATGAACCGTTCCGGCAACTGATATCGCTCGCGCACCCGCACCATCGCCTCCTCGGTGCATGGAACGTGAAAGCGTTCGTCGATCGCGTTCGGGATGACGGTCACCTTCGATTCCGGGATGTTGAAGAAGCGCAGGATGTCGTTCTTTGACGCCTGAGAGACCGTTAGCACCCTTCGTGCGCGCCGCGCCGCGGCCCAGCACTGGCTCCAGGCGTAGGCGTGAGCCAGGCGGTTCGGGAGGTACTGCGGGAACCGGAGATGGATGCAGTCGTGGATGGTCACGATGGCGCGGCAGGGGGTAAGGGGTGGCAGGACGTAGTGAGGCGCATGGAACAGGGTGGCGCCGGCGCGGCTAAGGGTCAGCGGCACCGCCAACTGCTCGCGGACCGAGTAGTTGGGCGCGCGGAGCGGGACGGCGCGAAAGTTGGCGCCCAGCTTCGCTATCTGTGCCACGTCGTCAGGACGGGTCAGCAGGACGTACTCGGTGCGTCGGTCGAGACGAGCGAGCTGACGCACCAGATTGGTGACGTACGTGCCGATTCCGTAGTCGTGGAGCTTGCGAAGGTCTATGGCAACTCGCACGTGAAACTTTAACGCGCCCGCGCCGCTACGGAGGGTCCGTCTCCGGCAGTTCACCCCGCAGGCGCAGGTAGAAGCGCAGCAGCGGGAGCCAGCGGGCGCAGTGCTTTGCGTAGAAGGCGACGTGGCTTCGCCGGTAGGCGGCACGCGTTGCGGCCGGATCGGTTCGGCCGGATCGGCCCCGCCGATGGATCACTTCCCCCTCGGGCGTGAATAGAATGCGTCCACCCGCCGCCCGCAGCGCGGCGCAGAAGTCGACATCCTCCCCGTACAGGAAGTAGCGCTCGTCGAGCCAGCCTGCCACGTCTCCCGCGGCGCGCCGCACCAGAAGGCAGGCGCCGCTCACCCAGTCGGGATAGCTCTCCTTGTCCGCCTGCCGGGCGATACGGCGGCGCAACCAGCCGGGACCCCGGGTCAGACCGCGGAGGCGGTACTTTTGCCGCAGCTCGTTCCAGGGCGAGATCATCGCGCCGAACGACAACTCCAGGGCGCCGTCGGCGTCGATCAGGCGGGGGCCGGCGGCCGCGGCGCGAGGGTTGGCGTCGAGCCGGCCGACAAGGCGGTCGAGGCTGCCGGGCGGGACGAGCGTATCGCTGTTCAGCAGCAGCACCAGCTCGCTTTCCGTGGCACGGATGCCCGCGTTGTTCGCCGCGGCGAAGCCGGCGTTCCGTCCCATCTCGATCAGCCCGACCGCTGGCCAGCGGCGCCGCACTTCCGCCACGCTGCCGTCCGACGACCCGTTGTCGACGACGACGACCTGGTGGGTGGTGGTGGGCGGCGCGTCGTGAAGCGATCGAAGACAGTCGCAAAGATCGTCGCGCGTGTTGTAGCTGACGATGACGATCGCGAGGCGAGTCATTCCGCCTACCTGGCCCTCGTTGCTTCGAGCGCCGCGAGAGTGCCGGCGGCCGCCCGCTGCCAGGTGTAGCGGGCAAGAGTGGCCTCCCGCCGGGCCAGGAGGGCGGCACGCGCCGAGGGATCCGTCAGCAGCTCGATCATTGCCGTCGCGATGGCCTCCGGATCGCCGAGCGGGACATAGCGAACCGCATCGCCGTACACCTCCCGCGCAACCGGAATGTCGCCGACCACAGCCGGCACACCCGCAGCGAGCGCCTCGAGGGGAGTCAGGCCGAACCCTTCGTACTCCGAGAGCCAGGCGAAGATCCTGGCACGACGGTAGAGTGTCGCGAGTTCCGTCTCATTGACGTAGTCGAGGCAAGTCACGCGCTCCGCCACTCCCTTCGCCGCGGCGGTCTGCTCCAGATCCTGGCGTGGATGCGTCCGATCGGGTCCCGCGACGGCCAGATGTGCGGCGGGGATCCGCTCCGCCACCCGCGCGAACGCGGTGATGAGCAGTGGCAGGTTGCGCCGCGTGAAGCGCGCGCCGATGTAGAGAATCAACGAACCGTCGGCGTCGCCGCCCGGGATCGTCGATGGGGCGGCGGGAGGCGTCACACCGTTCGGGACCACGTGGACGCTCAATGGGTCGACCTGGTAGTGGCCGACGATTTCCCGCCGCGAAAACTCGGAGACGGTGAGGATTGTGCTGGAGGCGCGGGCCGACCGGCGGGCGAGCCAGCGGCGGCGCAGGCCTTCGCGCGGCCCGAACCACTCCGGATGCGCCTCGAACGAAATGTCATGCAGTGTGACCGCCTTTGGGACGGCGAGGGTTAGCGGCACCGAGTAGGCGGGTCCGAAGAAGACGTCGAGGTCATCGGCCGCGGCTCGGCGCGCCAGCGCCGTCTGTTCCCACCAGGCGCTGCCGCTGCCCGCCACTTGCACAACGGTCAGGCGAGCCCCCATGGATGTCACCGTACCCATTGCGGGGTAATCGAACCGTTCAGGCATGTAGATGCGCATTTCGTGGTGCGCGGCGGCGGCCATCTCCGTCCATTCGCGGCAGAGATTCCACAGATAGCGTCCGACGCCAGTCGCCTGGCCGAGGAGTTCCCGGCCGTCGATGCCGATCCTCATTCGACGCTCCGGCTTGCCGTCATGCGGCGTCCCGGGTGGCAACCGCCTCCCGGTACGTCTCGCGCAGGGCGCGCGCCGACGCTTCCCAGGTGAATGCCCTCGCCCGCTCGTATCCTCGCGCCACGCATCGGTGGGCGAGCGTCTCGTCGCTCACGATCCGCTGGAGGGTCCGGGCGAGCGCTTCAGTGTCGTCGGGATCGACGATCAGGCCGGCGTCACCGGTCACTTCCGGCAGCGCGCCCCTGTTGGACGCCACTACCGGGACGCCGCAGGCCATCGCTTCGAGGACCGGCAGGCCGAAACCTTCGTCGAACGACATCAGGGCCAGCGCGCGCGCGCCGGCGTAGAGACTGTCGCGGGTAGGGCCGTCGACATAGCCGGTCAGACGGACCTTTCCGGCGAGCGGCGGCGCGGCGCAGCGTGCCCGCCAACCGGGCGCTGGTCCGTCCGGCAGCGCGCCGGCGAGAACCAGCGGAGGCGCCTCCGGAACCCGTTGCAGGAAGCGCTCGTAGGCATCGATCAGACCCGCGATGTTCTTGCGGGGCGCGAGGGTGCCGACGAACAGGAGGTGGCCGTCCGACGGCAGCACGTCGCGTTGGGAGATTTCGGGTGCGCCATGCGGGCAGACTGCGATGCGTTGGGTTGGCACGTCCAGACGGCGGGCCACCTCCGACGCGGTCCATCTCGAAGGAACGACGATCCGGTCGGCGCGCTGCGCATGCTGGCGCGCCAGTACCGGGTAGTCGCGTCGCGCTTCGCCTTCCGCCCGTTCCGGGTGGTCGAGGAAGTCGAGATCATGGATGGTGACGACGCGCGCCCCGTCGCGCGCGGGAATCAGCAACGGCTCCGGGGAATGCACGACGTCGAAAGCGCCGCCGGCCAGCATCTCGATGGGAGGCCACTCCATGCTGCGCCAGGCACGGTTCAGGATCCGGACCGGAATGCGCCGGTCAATCGATCGGATGCCGTCGGGGAGCGGATCGGCGCTGCCGGTGAGGCGGTCGCGCCAGGAGGCGCTGAAGACGGTCAGGTCGAGCGTTTCCTCTCCGTTCTCGGATGCTGCGAGGCGGGCGAGGGCGCAGACAGATTGATGAATGAACTCGCCTACCCCTGTCCGTCGGCGCAGGGCCGGCCGATAGTCGATCAGGACGCGCACGCTGGCGGCGATGGTACCATCTGGTCGCCGCGCCGCCCGGGCGTTGTGCGGAGGATGGACGGTTTATGAAGCTGGCGGTAGTAGGGAGCGGGTACGTCGGCCTGGTCGTGGGGGCGTGTCTGGCCGAAAACGGTAACGAAGTGGTCTGCGTCGATAACGACACGGCGAAGATCGACTTGCTCAACCAGGGGCGAATCCCTATCTACGAACCGGGGCTGGAGGAGCTGGTCCGACGCAACCGGGCGGAGAAGCGCCTCTGTTTCTCGACGGCCCTGAACGGCGCGGTGCGAGATGCGCAGGTCGTCTTCATCGCGGTGGGGACGCCGCCCGGGGAGGATGGATCGGCCGACCTGACGCATGTTCTGGAGGTCGCGCGCCACGTGGCCCGGGCGATCCGCGGCTACACCGTCGTAGTCACCAAGAGCACCGTCCCGGTCGGTACTGCCGGGCGCCTGCGCGCTGCGATGGCGGAAGAGACTGACGAACCGTTCAGTGTCGTCAGCAATCCGGAGTTCCTGAAGCAGGGGGCGGCGATCGACGACTTCATGCGGCCCGACCGGGTGGTGATTGGCGCCGAGGACGATCGGGCGGCGGCGCTGATGCGGCAGTTGTACGCTCCGTTCACCCGAACCGGCGCGCCGATTCAGGTGATGGATTGCGCGAGTGCCGAGTTGAGCAAGTACGCGGCAAACGCCATGCTCGCCACCCGCGTGTCGTTCATGAACGAGGTCGCCAATGTCTGCGAGCTGGTCGGAGCCGACGTCGACAAGGTACGGGGGGTCGTTGCCACGGACCGGCGCATAGGCAGCTCGTTCCTGTTTCCCGGAATCGGCTACGGCGGCAGTTGCTTTCCGAAGGACATCCGCGCATTGGTCAACTCCGCGCGCGGCGCCGGCTATCGCTGCCACATCATCGAGGCCGTTGAAGCGGTCAACGGCGCGCAGAAACTGCGACTCGTGCACAAGGTCCGGTCGCACTTCGGGTCGCTGGAGGGGAAGACGATCGGCATTTGGGGCCTGGCGTTCAAACCACGCACCGACGACATGCGCGAGGCGCCGTCGATTCCGACGATCTCGGGCCTGCTCGAGGCCGGTGCGCGTGTGCAGGCGTACGACCCGCAGGCGGAGCGGACCGCGCGCACGATCTTCGCTGACCGGATTGTTTATGCGCCGCACAGTTACGATGCGCTGGAGGACGCGGATGCGCTCGTCATCGTGACCGAATGGAACGAATTCCGCGAGCCTGACTTCGCCCGGATGCGAGCGTTGATGCGCGAACCGGTGATTTTCGACGGACGCAACATCTACGGCGTGGAGCAAATGCGCACCGAGGGATTTACGTACTACTCGATCGGGAGGTGACCGGGTGCACCCGATGCTCCGGCTCGCCCGGTACGCACGCCCTCACCGCGTGCGGTTCGTCGGGGCGGTGGCGGCAATGGCCGTCTACGCCGCGGCGTCGGGCGTGCTGGTCTGGCTCCTCAAGCCGATCGTCGACGATGTCCTTATCGCCGACGACGTCCTGCGGGACCGCGTGCAGTTCGGGATGGTCGGCGCGGCCATCCTCGGTTTCACGCTCGCGAAGGGAATAGGCGGGTACTTCTCCACCTATCTGATGACGGATGTCGCCCAGCGAGTCGTCCGCGACCTGCGCGACGGGCTGTTCCGCCACATTCTCGCCCAGTCGGCCGCCTTCTTTTCCCGGCACACGACGGGCGGCCTGATGTCCCGGATGAGCAATGACATTCTGCGCATTCAGCAGGTGCTTTCCGAAACGGCGGGCGATCTGCTGCGCGAGTCAATCACGGTGTTGGTGCTTGGCGGTGTGCTCGTCTGGCTCGACGCGCGTCTGGCCCTCGTCTCCATCTGCTGTGCGCCGCTCGTTGTCTACCCGTTGCTGCGACTCGGCCAGCGCGTGCGGCGCACCACCCGCCGGAGCCAGGAAGCCCTCGAGCACCTGTCGCACATCACCGCCGAGGCGTTTGCCGGGCATCGGATCGTGAAGGCCTTCTCCGCCGAGGATTACGAGGGGGTCCGCTTTGGCCGCGTCTCCCAGGCGGTCTATCGGATCACCATGAAGGTGGCCAGCACGCTGTCGGCGCTGCCGGCCCTGATGGAGTTCATCGGCGCCATGGGCGTCGTCATCGTTCTCTGGTACGGGTCGACGCGGATTCGCAGCGGCGCCATGACAACCGGCGACTTCATGGCGTTCATCACGGCCCTGCTCGCGATGTACGGGCCGATCAGAAAGCTCAGCCGTGTGAACGCGAACGTGCAGCAGGCGCACGCGGCGTCCGAGCGCGTGTTCGAGGTGATGGACACCGACAGCGAGGTACGGGACCGTCCGGACGCGCGGCCGCTGGCGCCGGTCCGATCCGGCATCGCGTTTCGCAACGTCGGTTTCGCCTACGGCGACGGGGAGGGCGAAAAGGTCCTGCACGGGATCTCCTTCGAGGTCCCGGCCGGTCGGATGGCCGCGATCGTCGGCCTGAGCGGGGCTGGCAAGACGACATTGGTCAACCTCGTTCCACGCTTCTACGACGTGACGTCCGGAGCGATCCTTATCGACGGCGTCGATATCCGGGACGTCTCGCTGTCGTCGCTTCGTTCGAACATCGGCATCGTGACGCAGGAAACGATCCTCTTCGACGACACCATCGCCAACAACATTGCGTACGCGGCGCCGGGAGCCGGGCGCGCGGCCATCGAGATGGCTGCACGGGCCGCCCACGCGCACGAGTTCATCGAGCAGTTGCCCGGCGGCTACGACACCACGATTGGCGAACGGGGTCAGCGGTTGTCAGGCGGCCAGCGGCAGCGCCTCGCCATCGCGCGGGCCCTGCTGCGCAACGCGCCGATCCTGATCCTGGACGAGGCGACCTCCTCGCTGGACGCCGAGTCGGAGCTTCTCGTGCAGGATGCCTTGAACCGCCTTCTGGCAGACCGGACGTCGTTCGTCATCGCCCATCGGTTGTCAACCGTTCGCCGCGCGGACGCGATTGTCGTGGTGGACGGCGGCCGGGTGGTGGAGATCGGCCGGCATGCGGACCTGCTCGCCAATCCGGCGAGCCACTACGCCAGACTGTACGCCAAGCAGCTCTTCGACCGGCCCGCCGTGGGGGTCCGCTCCCCGGGCGGCACGGTGGTCGCATGATTCGCTCGATGACCGGCTTCGCGTCGCTCACACGCGAGGGGAACGGCCTGAAGGTATCCGTCACCGTGCGAAGCGTCAATCATCGGTATCTCGACGTGCAGCTCCGCCTGCCGCACGCCTTCCTCGGACTCGAGGCATCCATACGCGAGCAGATCCGTCAGCGCGTCAGCCGCGGGCGGGTCGAGGTTGCCGTCTCGACCGAGTGGACCGATCCGCCGCCCGTAGACGTGCAGGTCGATGAACGGCTGATCGCGGCCCTTCTCTCGGCGGCGGAGCGTCCGGATGTCGCGGCGGCGTCCCACAGCGGCTGGACGGCCGGCGAACTGCTCGCCTTTCCGCGAGTCGTCACGGTCACCGAGCTTCCGCGGACGGCGGAGAATGACGCTGCGGTCCGCGCCGTGTGCGGGGCGATCGGCGAAGCCATCGCGGAGCTCGACACGATGCGGCGGGAGGAAGGGGAACACCTAGCGGCGGATCTCGAGCGCCGCCTGGTCACGCTGGCCGGACTGATCGACGGGATCGCGATGGCGGCGGCGGCGGGAGAAACCGCCCTCCGGACAAGGTTGACCGAGCGTGTCGCGGTGCTCGCGCCCGACGTGTCGGCCGATCCAGCCGCCATTGCCCAGGAGGTCGTCCGGTTCGCCGCACGGTCGGACATAGCGGAGGAGCTATCCCGGCTGCGTGCGCACCTGGCGCACTGGAAGTCGCTGGCCGGGAGCCCGGAGCCGTGCGGCCGCAAGCTCGACTTCTTGCTGCAGGAGATGAACCGCGAAGTGAACACCGTCGGATCGAAGGCGGATGGCGACGACGCGCCGGCACTGGTCGTCGATGCCAAGGCGGAGTTGGAGAAGTTGCGTGAGCAGGTTCAGAACGTGGAGTGACGGGTAGTGCCCCGCCGCGGCCGTCTGTTCATAGTCTCGGCGCCTTCCGGTACCGGCAAGACGACGCTCGTGGATCGGCTGGTGGATCGGGTGCCGGACCTCGTCCGGTCGCGCTCCTACACCGCGCGCCCGCGCCGGCGGGGCGAGGTCGACGGCGTTGACTATAATTTTGTCGAGGCCGCGCGGTTCCGGGAGATGGTTGCCGCCGGCGCGTTCCTGGAGTGGGCCGAAGTATTCGGCCGGCTCTACGGGACCGGGGCAGCGGACACCGAACAGCACCGCGCGGCCGGGCGCGACGTCGTGCTGGTGATCGACGTGCAGGGGGCCCGGCAGGTGCGGGCACAGGTCGACGCGATCGGGATTTTCGTCCTGCCGCCGTCGTTCAGCGAGCTGGAACGGCGTCTGCGTACGAGGATGGATGGCGCGGCGCCGGACGAGTTGGCTCGACGTCTCGAGACGGCGCGCCGCGAGGTGGAGATGATCGGCGACTACGACTACGTCGTGGTGAACGACGACGTTGACGCGTGCGTCGAGGACCTCCGCCGGATTATCCTGGCCGAGCGGGCTTCGGCGGCCGCAATGAGCGACACCGTCCGCACCATTGCCGAGACGTTCCGGCGGCCTCCCGGGCGCGCCGAGGGTGGTTGACCATGGCGCTTGTGGCACTCGGCGTTAGCGGCGGGATCGGCGCCTACAAGGCGGTCGAGGTAGCGCGCGGCCTGCAACGGCGGGGGCACGAGGTCGCCGCCGTGATGACCGCCAACGCACGGCGGTTCGTCGGTCCCCTCACGTTCGAGGCGATCACGAAGCGCCGGGTCGCGACGGACCAGTTCGAACCGGGCCTGAACGCCGGCATCGATCACATTGCGGTTGCCGACGAGGCGGACCTCCTGCTGGTGGCGCCGGCGACGGCGAACGTCATCGGCAAGTTCGCCGGCGGTGTGGCCGATGACTTCCTGTCGTCCCTGTACCTCGCCACCACCGCGCCGGTGCTGCTGGCGCCGGCAATGAACTCCAACATGCTGGCGCACCCGGCGGTGCAGGCGAACCTGCGAACGCTCGCGGAGCGCGGGGTGCGGTTTGTCGATCCGGACGAGGGGTATCTTGCCTGCGGTTGGGTCGGGAAGGGGCGGCTGGCCGAGCCGGATCGGATCGTCGACGCGGCCGAGTTGCTGCTGCGTGGCCGTGGCGAGTGGGCCGGACGCGCCCTCCTCGTCACGGCGGGCCCGACGTGCGAGGATATCGACCCGGTCCGCTATCTCGGTAACCGGTCCACCGGGCGGATGGGCTTTGCGGTGGCGGCCGAGGCGGCGGCGCGGGGGGCGGGCGTGATGCTGGTGTCCGGTCCCACCGAGCTGGCGCCGCCCGCTGGGGTTGAGCGGTTTCCTGTCCGGAGCGCGGCCGAAATGCACGCGACGGTGATGCGTCTGACCGTAGATGGCGCGATAGATGCCGTGGTGATGGCGGCGGCGGTCGCCGACTATGCGCCAGCGGCGGGCGCAAGCACGGGGAAGCTCAAGAAGCGTGATGACGAGTTCGTGCTGACCCTCTGCCGGACGCCCGACGTGCTGGCTGATCTGGGCGCGCGCCGGGCCGGTGGGCGGAAGCCGATTCTGGTCGGCTTCGCGGCCGAGACGGAGAACACCGTCCAGCACGCCCGAGAGAAACTGGCCGCGAAGCGCGTCGACCTGATCGTGGCGAACGACGTCACCGTACCGGGAGCCGGTTTCGGCACGGACACCAACGCCGCTCACCTGGTGAGCGCGAGTGGCGTCGAACCCGTCTCGCTCCGGTCGAAGCGCGATCTCGCCCGAATCATCCTCGACCGGATAGAGACGTGCCTCGCGGCGCCGTCGCCTGCCGTTCCGTCGTAGTGCAGCCGTGCCCGATCGTGATCAGGTCGACCGGCGCAATGGGCGGCAGACGAGTAGCCAGAGCGATCGCCGCGATCAGATTACCGCGCACCTGCAGTACTATCGCGCTCTCGGCGTCCTCGGCGTCAGCCGGGATCCGGCATGGCGCGATCGCCCGGCGGAGGTGGCGGCGGGCGAGCCCGTCGCCTCTGAGACTCCGGCGGCGGAGGGACCCGCGCCCATCGTCGCGCCGCAGGCCGCGTCGTTTCTCGACGAGCCGGTGTTCGTGCCCGAGGGCGCCACGGCGACGGAACGCCTGCGGGCGGTCCGACACGAATTGGGCGATTGTACGCGCTGCAAGCTGCATGGCGGCCGCAGGCACCTGGTGTTCGGCGTCGGCAATCCGGACGCCGATCTGATGTTCGTCGGCGAGGCGCCGGGACGCGACGAGGATCTGCAGGGCCAGCCCTTCGTCGGGCGGGCCGGCCAGCTCATCACCCGGATCATCGAGGCGATTGGCCTGAGCCGCGACGACGTCTACATCGCCAACGTGATCAAGTGCCGCCCGCCTGAGAACCGCAACCCGGAGCCGGACGAGATCGAGACCTGCCGGCCGTTCCTCTTCGCCCAAATCGACGTCATCGCGCCGCGCGTGATCGTCGCGCTCGGATCGTTCGCGGTGAAGACGCTGCTGGGCGATGACTCCATCGCGATCTCCAGGGCGCGCGGCCGGTTGTACGCCTGCCGCGGCGCCCAACTGATCCCGACGTTCCACCCGGCCTATCTTCTGCGCAGTCCCGACCGGAAGCGGGACGTCTGGGAGGACATGCAGCGGGTCCAGGCGATCCTCCGCGGCTGATGCTCCGCATGGTGTCGGTCGCCGTGCCGGTGCCATTCCTGCCTCCACTCACTTACCGGGTGCCGGAAGGCATGGCGCCGCCGCTGGCTGGCGCGCGCGTCCGCGTGCCGCTGGGCCGGCGCACCGTCATCGGCTGCGCGGTTCCGGACGACGGTGGCCCCGGCGAGGGCGCGAAAACCGATCCGCCGCCGCCCGACGGCGAGGTGCGCAAACTGATCGATGTCCTCGATGACGAGCCGTTCCTGCCGCTGGATGTCGTCCGGCTTGCCCTTTGGGTGGCGGACTACTACGTCTGCGGCGCCGGCGAGGCCATCGCCACCGCCATGCCTCCGCTCGCAACGGGTTCGCTGGACGGCCGGCGTGGGCCGGCGGGTTTCCGGACCGAGCGGATTGTCCGCATCACTCCAGCCGGTCTTGACGCACTCGACGCGCGCCTCGGACCGCGGCAGCGGACGGGCCTCGGCCTGCTCGCCGAAGCAGGAAAGGAGGGCCTGCCTGCCACCGCCCTCGCCGCGGCGAGGGCGGACAGCACGGTCGTCGCCCGCCTGCGGAAACGTGGCCTGGTAACCGTCGATGTGCGCCGCGTCGATCGGGATCCGTTCGCGCCCGGGGCGGGCGCGCTTCCACCGGACAGGGCGGATGCGCCCGGCCCCGCCGCCACCCATCGCCTGACCGCGGGTCAACGCGCCGCGCTCGACACCCTCGCGCCGCTCGCCGCGCGGAATGCGTTCTCCGTCGCGCTTCTGCGCGGCGTCACCGGCAGCGGCAAGACCGAGGTGTACCTCCGGCTCGCCCGCGACGTGGTGGCTGGTAGCCGGCAGGTGCTGGTGCTGGTCCCCGAAATCGCCCTGACGCCCGCTGTCGCGGCGGCGTTCCGGAACGCGTTCGGCCCCCGCGTCGCCATTCAGCACAGCGGTCTGTCGGACGGCGAACGCCACGATCAGTGGCGCCGCATCCGGAGCGGCGAAGTGGACGTGGTGGTGGGTACGCGCTCCGCCGTCTTCGCCCCGTTGGGCCGGCTTGGTCTCGTCGTCGTCGACGAGGAGCACGACGCTTCGTACAAGCAGGACGGCAGTCCGCGGTACCACGCGCGCAGCGTCGCCATCGTGCGGGCGCAGTGGGCCGGTGCGCTCGCGGTGCTCGGATCGGCTACCCCGTCTCTGGAGAGCGCGCACCATGCGGAGCGCCGGAAGTACCACCTGGTAACCATGGACGAGCGCGTGCACGGCCGGCCGCTGGCCGACGTGAACATTGTGGACATGCGGGCGGAAGTGGCGGAAACCGGTCCCGATACGGTGCTCAGCCGCGCACTGCGCGACGCACTTGGACGGGTCCTCGAACGGGGTGAGCAGGCGCTCGTTCTGTTGAACCGGCGCGGCTTCGCAGCGGCGATGCTGTGCCGGTCGTGCGGCAGGACCCTCGAGTGTCCCAACTGCAGCGTATCGCTGACGCTGCACCGCGCCGCGCACCGCGTACGGTGCCACTACTGCAACTACAGCGTCCGCCGCCCCGACACGTGCGCGCATTGCGCCGGGCCGTACCTCGAGGCGATCGGCTTCGGAACGGAACGGATCGAGGCGGAAGTGACGGATCGGTTTCCGTCCGCCCGGGTGGCGCGGCTGGACCGGGACACGACCCGCCGCCGCGGCGCGCTGGCATCGCTGCTCGCCGGTTTCCGCGACGGATCGGTGCACGTGCTGGTCGGCACCCAGATGATCGCCAAGGGGCACGACTTTCCGAACGTGACCCTGGTGGGGGTGATCTCAGCCGATGTCGGGCTCGGGCTGGCGGACTTCCGTGCGGCGGAGCGGACATTCCAGTTGCTGACGCAGGTGGCGGGGCGCGCCGGCCGGGGTGAACGCCAGGGTTTGGCGATCGTGCAGTCCTTCCATCCGGAACACTACGCCGTGGCGCACGCGTGCAGTCAGGCGTATGCGCCGTTCTTCGCGGAGGAAATGCGCTACCGTGACCATCTCCGGTATCCGCCGGCGGTCGCGATGGTGAACGCCGTCGTGCGCAGCCGGTCCCTCGGCGCTGCGATGGAAGACGCGGGCGCGCTGGCCACGCTGATTCGCCAGCGGGTTGCTTCACGCGTCCGCGTCCTCGGTCCCGCGGTTGCGCCCCTCGCCCGCCTGCGCGGCCAGCATCGAGCCCAGATCTTCCTGAAGGGAAACGCGCGCCGCGCGATGCAACAGGCGGTGCGGGCGGCGCTTGACGCGCGACCCGACCTGCGCCGTCGCGTCACTATCGACGTCGACCCGGTCAACCTGTTGTAGACACGGCGCGCGTCAGCCGCCGAACTCGATGGGCGTGGGCGTGAAGCAGACGACGAAAATGGCCGCTGCGGCGAGCGCGACCCGTCGCCGCAACGGATCGAGCGGGACGTGATCGTCGAGCGTGACCGGGTGTCGCGGTCCGACCGTAATGAGCATCATGACCATCAGCACCGCCCATACGATCCAGCTTGCCGAGACGAAAGTGAGCGCGATCACGATGGCGACGGTGACGAGAGTCACGGCAGTGGATCGCGAGCCGAGCGCTGCGTAGGCGATGTGACCGCCGTCGAGCTGCCCGATGGGAAAGAGGTTGAGCGCGGTGGCTAGCAGGCCGAACCAGGCGGCGAAGCCCATCGGGTGGAGGTTGATGGCGTAGCCCTCAGGGATCGGACCCCAGATCAACCATGCCGCTCCCTGAAACAGGAGCGGTTCGCCCAGCGTGAGCAGTCCGGCGCCGTTGTCCGGAAGCGGTGTTACGCGCGAAAGGGCGATGCCCGCAAAAAGCGCCGGCACTGCGACAACGAAGCCCGCAATCGGTCCTGCCGCGCCGACATCGAACAGGATCGGCTTGGTCGGAATGCGGCCCCGGATGCGGATGAAGGCGCCTATCGTGCCGGTGATGAACGGCGCCGGCAGGAAGTACGGCAACGACGCGTCGATGCGGTAGTAGCGGCACGCGAGGTAGTGGCCCATCTCGTGTATGCCCAGAATGGCCAGGATGGTCAGGCTGTACCAGGCGCCGTGAAGGAACGTTACGGAGGGCGCGTCGCGGGTGAAATCGGCCATGAATCCGGCGTAGTGGACGCTCCCGAAGTACATGGTGCTGGTAACCGTGGCAAGGAACAGCGCCGCGTGGATGAACCGCGGGCGTCGCCGTACCAGGGTCGGCGGCGGGGGGGCTTCCGGTAACGGGGCAGAGAGCGGCTCGGCCGGCACTGGCAGACTGGATGGTACGTTCAGGTCGATATGTCCTGAAGATCCTTGCCCGGCTTGAACCGGATGGTACGGCCCGGCGGAATCCGGACCTCCTTCCCGGTGCGTGGGTTGCGGCCGATGCCCCGTTTGCGGGGACGTACCGAGAAGACGCCGAATCCGCGCAACTCGATTCGTTCGCCGCGCTGGAGCGAGTGGCTGAGCGCGTCGAGCATCGTATTGACGGCCTTCTCCGACTGCTGCTTGTTTATGGCCACGAGTTGCGACACACGGTTGACGAGGTCGGCCTTGATCATGGTGCGCGGTCGGATCAGAATGGACAACCATCATACAAGAGCGCCGCCCACGTGTCGTCCTTGCCGGTCGTCCCAATGTCGGCAAGTCGACTCTTTTCAACCGTCTGACTGGCGAGCGCCGCGCCATCGTAACGCCTGTTGCGGGAACGACCCGAGACGTAATGCGTCAGCCCGTCGAATGGGTTGGCGCGACGATGGAACTGGTGGATACCGGCGGGCTGTTCGGTGCCAGCGAGGATCCCCTGCACGAGGCGGTGGCGGCTCACGGCCTCGGCGCGCTCGACTCCGCTGCGGTGATCGTCATTCTGGTCGACGGGCGCGACGGGCTCCTGCCGGCGGACGAAGAGGTGGCGGCGCGCGCCCGGCGATCCGGCGCACCGCTCGTGCTCGCGGTCAACAAGGTCGACGATCAGCGCGATGTTGGTGTCGTGGCCGGGTTCGCCCCGCTGGCCATCGAGCCGATGCTTGCGATCGCGGCCGAGCACGGCCTGGGGGTTGGGGACTTGCTCGATGCGGTCGTGGAGCGCCTGCCGCCGTCCGCCCGCGCCTCCCGTCGGGGACGCCGGGCCGAGGGCAGCCCCACGTTGCCTCCGAACGGCGCCGAAGCTCCCGCCGCGCGCGATCCGTCCGAGATCGGGCTGGCGATTGTCGGCCGTCCCAACGTCGGCAAGTCGTCGCTGGTGAACCGTCTGCTGCGGGAGGACCGGATGCTCGTGAACGAGGCTGCGGGCACGACGCGCGATGCAGTCGATACGGTGTTCAACTGGTGCGGTCGCCGCATCCGCCTGATCGATACCGCCGGGATCCGTCGTCCCGGTCGTGTTGCACAGTCTGGACAGGTGGAGTCGGTCAGCGTTCTGCAGGCGCGCCGCGCCCTCTCTCGCGCCGACGTTGCGGCCCTTCTGATCGACGCCTCCGAGCCGGTCGCCAAGCAGGATGCCGCCATCGCCGGAGAGGCGGAGGAGGCTGGGTGCGGAGTCGTCGTCGTCGCCAACAAGTGGGACATGGTGAAGGAGAGGGGAGCGGGCTACTACCGCACCTACGACGCGGATCTGCGTGATGCGCTTCGCTTCGCGCGCTTCGCACCGATCCTGCACGTCTCGGCGCTGACCGGAGAAAGGACCGGGCGAGTGCTCGAGCGGGCGGCCGACGTAGCGTCGGCTCGGGCGACGCACGTCGGGACGGCAGAACTGAACCGGGTGATACAATGCATCACGGCGCGGCATCGCCCGGCGAGTCCAGGCAAGCGGGAGGTGAGGATCCTGTACGCGACGCAGGTGGCGGCGCGGCCGCCGACGTTCGTCTTCTTCACGAACGTCGCGACGCGCTTCCATTTCTCCTACGAGCGGTACCTGCGGAACCACCTGCGTGAAGCGTTCGGCTTCGAAGGCTCACCCATCCGCATCCGTGCCCGCGCCCGGCGCGAACGCTCCGCTGGACGACGCCGATGAGCCCGCGCGGCATGTAGAATTGTCGCAGGATGGCGGGAACCGTCGAGATTCCGGACCGTCCGCTCTTCAAGGCGTCGGAAGTGTGTGCCATCGCGGAGGTGCAGCCCTTCGTCCTGCGGTCGTGGGAAAGGGAGTTTCCGACGCTGGGAGAGCTGGCGCCGAAGGGGGGGCGCGTCTACCGGAAGGTCGACATCGAGCTCGTGCTGACGATCAAGCGCCTGATGCTCGAGGAGGGGTTGACGCTGGGCGCGGCGCGGCGCAGGCTGGGGAAGGAGGAGGAAGCACAGGAGGCGCCCGTCGAGCGGTTACCGCTGGAGGATCTGCTGGGGCACCATGCCAGAGAGCGGATCGCGGCGGTCAAGGCGGACTTGCGGGCGATACTGGACTCGCTTTCGGACGATGTCGTACCGGAACGGAACGGGAGCGGCGGCGGAGACGCCAGACCTCGCCGTGAGTCGCCGTAGTGAGTTTTTCGGGATGTGGCGCAGCCTGGTAGCGCACCTGACTGGGGGTCAGGGGGTCGCTGGTTCGAATCCAGTCATCCCGACCATGTTCGTGATGTTCGCGTTGCTGGGGCGCGTTGTGGCGCTTCCGCCGGGTTTCGACGTCCACGGCGCCGTGGTCGACGGCATTCTGGCGTAGACCGGTGGCTGGCAACTCGCCAGCGCGCCCGGAAGGGCGCGCGGCAACCTGATGGACTTCCGACCGACAGAGGCGGAACGGATCACCCGCCGGTCGATCCGGGAGTTTGCCGAGCAGGAGATCGCGCCGCACGTCAGGGAGTGGGACGAGGCCGAGGCGTTCGGGCCGGACCTGCAGCCCAAACTCGCCGCCCTCGGCCTCTTCGGCATGCAGTTCCCGGAGCACTACGGTGGCGCGGAGCTCTCCGCCGTCGAGTACTGCATCACCATCGAGGAACTGGCCCGCGTCGATCCGGCGGTCGCTCTCATGGTTGCCGCGCACAACGGTCTTGCGGCATCCCATATCGCCAGGTTCGCATCCGATGCGCAACGCGAGCGATGGCTCGGTCCTCTCGCGCGCGGCGAGATGCTCGGCGCCTGGGCTCTGACCGAACCGGAGGCCGGCAGCGACGCCGCGGCCCTCCGGGCCCGCGCCGCCCGCGATGGCGATGGGTGGGTGCTGAACGGCACGAAGTCGTTCACGACCCATGCCGGCGTTGCCGGAGTGACGGTGGTGATGGCGGTGACGGATCCGTCCAAGGGCCAGCGAGGGATCTCCGCTTTCGCGGTCGAAGCGGATACTCCTGGCCTATCGGCGGGACGGAAGGAGCAGAAGCTCGGCATGCGTGCCAGCACGACTGCCGAGACCCGCCTCGACGACTGCCGCGTCCCGGGAGAATGCCTCCTCGGCCGTGAGGGCTACGGTTTCGTCAATGCGATGCAGGTTCTGGACGCGGGGCGCATCGGGATTGCGGCTCTGGCCGTTGGTCTGGCGCAGGGCGCGTTCGAAGCGGCTCGGCGCCATGCGAAGCAGCGCCGGCAGTTCGGCCGGCCGCTCACAGCGTTTCAGGCGATTCAGTGGAAGCTCGCGGATCTCGCGACCGCGATCGACGCTTCCCGGCTGCTCACCTACCGCGCGGCCTACGAGCAGGATCAGGGGCGTCCCACGACACGTGAATCATCGATCGCGAAGCTGCATTCCAGTGAGACGGCGGTCCGCGCGGCGGAGGAGTGCGTCCAGATCCATGGCGGCTACGGCTTCGTCCGCGACTATCCGGCCGAGAAGTTCTTCCGCGACGTGAAATTGCTCACGATCGGAGAAGGGACGAGCGAGATTCAGCGGCTGGTCATTGCCCGACACTACCTCTCGTGACGAACACTGCCGCGTCCCCCTCCCGTTTCGCCGCTTCGCGCGCTGGCCCGGAGACGCCGGCGGAGTTGGCCGCCGCAGTTGTCTCGGGCAACCGCCGCGCGGTGGCGCGCGCGATTTCGGTCGTCGAACGGGAGGCGCCGGAGTCGGCGGCGGTTGTCGGCGCACTGTTTCCCCGGACGGGAAACGCCCTGGTCGTGGGACTGACGGGAGCGCCAGGCGTCGGCAAGAGCACGCTGGCGGATCGGTTGACGGCGGTCTGGCGCGCCGAGGGCCGGACGGTCGGCGTGCTCGCCATCGATCCGACCAGCCCGTTCAGCGGCGGCGCGATCCTGGGCGACCGCATCCGCATGCAGAGCCACGTCGGTGACGACGGCGTCTTCGTGCGCAGCATGGCGACACGTGGCCAGTTGGGTGGACTGGCGCGCGCCACGTACGATGCGCTGGTGGTGCTGGATGCGGCGGGCTGCGACGTTGTGCTCATCGAGACGGTCGGCGTCGGGCAGGCGGAGGTTGACATTTCGCGAACGGCCGATGTTTGCCTGGTGGTGATTGCCCCAGGAGGCGGAGACGACGTGCAGGCGCTCAAGGCGGGCATCATGGAGATCGCCGACGTCTTCGTCGTCAACAAGGCGGACCGGGAAGGCGCCGAACGCGTCGCGGCCGATATCAAGGGCATGCTGGCTTTGCGCGACGGGAGGATGAACGAGTCCCAGCCGGAGGTTGTACGGACCGCTGCCGCCACCGGCGAAGGTGTTGAAGACCTGGCCGAAGCGGTCGCACGTTTCGTCTCGCAGGGTCGGCATGGTGGGGAGCGCACGCGGAGCCGGGCCCGAGCGCGGCTGGATGCGCTCGTCGCGGAGCGTGTCGCCAATGCGATTGCGGCGAGCGATGGCATCGACGCGCTGGTGGATTCTGTCGCCGGCCGTGCAATCGATCCGTACACGGCGGCACAACGGTTGATGCAGCAGGTCGTCGGACCGCCGGGCCGGAGCGGCGATGTTTGAAGCCGGCAGAGCCGCCCTCCGGAACCACGAGAGGACGAACGGATGAAGATGGAACTGGATCACATCGGAATTGCCGTTGGCGACATCGATGCCGCGCTGGCGTTCTATCGGGCCGCGCTCGGCCTCGACGTCGATGAGACCGAAGACGTGCCGCAGCAGGGGGTCCGCGCGCACTTCCTCAGGGTCGGCTCCGCATCGCTCGAGCTGCTCGAGGCGACATCGGACGACTCGCCGATCGGGCGCTTCATCGGCCGTCGCGGCCCGGGACTCCACCACATCACGCTCCGCGTCGACGACATCGCGGCCGCCCTCGGCCGCCTCCGCGCGCAGGGGGTTCGCCTCATCGACGAGACCCCGCGGGACGGAGCGGAGGGGGCTCTGGTTGCCTTCGTCCATCCGTCGAGCGCGCATGGAGTGCTCGTCGAGTTGAAACAGGAACAGCCGGCGAGTGGAGAGACGTCATGACGGCGTCGGGTGAACCTGTCCGGATCGGCGTGATCGGAGGGAGCGGCCTATACGACATGGCCGCCCTGGCCGACCGCGAGCAGCGGGTGATAGAGACACCCTTCGGCGATCCGTCCGCGCCGTTCGTGATCGGGACGCTTGCCGGACGACGCGTGGCGTTCCTCGCGCGACATGGAGCCGGCCACCGCCTGATGCCGTCCGAGCTCAATTTCCGCGCGAACATCTGCGCCCTCAAGATGCTCGGCGTCGAGTGGATCATCTCGGCCAGCGCCGTCGGCAGCCTGCAGGAACGGTACCCGCCGCGGGATGTTGTCGTGCCGGATCAGTTCCTCGATCGGACCAGCGGCCGGATCGGCACCTTTTTCGGCAACGGCATCGTCGGGCATGTCTCGCTGGCGCACCCGGTGTGCCCGGGCCTCAGCGCGCTTGTGGCCGACGCGGCGGAAGCGGCCGGGGCGAACGTGCATCGTGGCGGGACGTATGTCTGCATGGAAGGACCGCAGTTCTCGACCCTGGCCGAGTCGAATCTCTACCGCTCGTGGAACATGGACATCATCGGCATGACCAATCTGCAGGAGGCGAAGCTGGCGCGCGAGGCGGAGATCTGCTTCGCCACGATGGCGCTGGTAACGGACTACGACTGCTGGCACCCGGAGCACGATCAGGTCACGGTCGAGATGATCATCGAGATTCTCCAGGCGAACGCCGCCATGGCCCAGCGCGCGATCGGGAACCTGACAGCGCGCCTGCCGATCGAACGGCACTGTTCCTGCGCGAGCGCTCTCCGCAATGCCATCATCACCCGTCCCGACGCGATCCCGACCGGAACACGGGATGCGCTCGCGCCGATAATCGGGAAGTACGTCTGATGGGGCAGCCGGTTCTAACCGTCGGGTCCGTCGCTTTCGATTCGGTCACTACTCCGTTCGGCGAGGCGTCGCGTATCGTGGGTGGGGCGGCCACCTATTTCAGCGTTGCCGCGTCGTACTTCACCGACGTCCGTCTCGTCGCGGTGGTGGGGGAGGACTTCAGCGACGAACAGATGCGGGTCTTCGACGGACGCCCGATTGATGTCGCCGGACTGCAGCGGGTGCCGGGGAAAACATTCCGCTGGAAAGGGGAGTACGGCCTCGATTTGAACAGCCGCGAGACGATCTACACGCAACTGAACGTCTTCAGCAACTTCCGGCCGCACATTCCGGCCGCCTACCGGTCGAGTCCGATCGTCTTTCTCGCCAACATCCACCCCGCGCTCCAGCTTGAGGTGCTCGATCAGATCGACGCCCCCGAGTTCGTCGCGATGGACACGATGAACTACTGGATCGAAGGGACTCCGGACGAGTTGCGAGCGGTTTTGCGGCGCGTGGACGCGGCGGTGATCAACGACGAGGAGGCGCGCCAACTGAGCGGTGAGGCGAACCTGGTGAAGGCGGCGCGCGCGATCCGCGCGATGGGGCCCACCCGCGTCGTCATCAAGCGGGGCGAGCATGGGGTGCTGATGACGCGTGACGATGGGTTCTTCGCCACACCGGGGCTGCCTCTCGAGGAGGTGTACGACCCGACCGGCGCGGGCGACACCTTCGCCGGCGGTTTTGTGGGCCACCTGGCGGCGGCAGGCGACTGGTCGGACGCCGCGGTGACGCGCGCGGTGATTTGCGGCAGCGCGCTCGCGTCGCTCACCGTCGAGGACTTCGGCCTGCGGCGCCTCCTCGCATTGACCGGTGACGATATCCGCTTCCGTCTGGGCGCGTTCAAGCGCCTGACCCACTTCGATGCGGTCTGAGGGTCTTTCCAGGCTACTGCCGGCGCTCGTGGTCACCGGGGTGGCCGCGTGGGCGGTTGTGCTGGTTGCCGCGCCGTACGTGCTTGCCCATCCGGAGCCGGCCGCCGGCGTGGCGATCGCCGCGACCGGCACGTATGTTGCCGCGAGCCTGATCTGTCATCAGTTGCCGGCACGGTCGTTCCACCCGTGGGGCCGCAAGTTGCCGGTCTGCGCCCGTTGCGCCGGGTTGTACGGCGGCGCGCTGGGGGGGCTGCTGTTCCTGCCATGGCCGGCCGGCGTGCGACGGACACGAAGGGTGATTGCGGCGACGGCCGTCCCGACCGCGGCAACCTTTCTGCTGGAGGCCGTGGGCATATGGGACCCGGGCAATGTGATCCGGTTTGCCGCGGCCCTTCCCCTGGGTGCATCCGTGGCCTGGTTCGTCACGAGCGCCGCTCGAGGAGTGGTTTAATCTTCCGCATGGCACAACGACCTCCGCGGAGCGATGCGCCGGTGGCGGCGCTGGTCTGCCTGGTCGCGTGGGCAGTACCGGGGGCGGGCCATCTGTGGCAGGGGCGGACGGTGAAGGGTGTCGTCTTCCTGGTGGCGCTGCCCCTGATGTTCGCGATCGGCCTGGGACTGGAGGGGGAACTGTATCCGGTCGATCCGTCCCGCCCGCTGGTGGCGTTGCAAGGGTTGGCCGACCTCGGGATTGGCGTGCCGTACCTGGTGGCGACGGCGGCGGGACTGGGCGACGGGCGCGTGGCGGCAGCCACGTACGAGTACGGGAACACCTTTCTGGTCGTGGCCGGCCTGCTGAACGTTCTGGTCGTGCTTGACGCATTCGACATCGCCCGCGGGAGAAAGTAGCGTGATGGCGAGCCACGTCCTGCTGCTGATCGTCTTCGCCGCGTTCGTTTCGCTCGTCTTCGCGGTGCTGATGCGGGACGAACCGCGCGAGCAGGCACGTTATGGGGGGCTGCTCTTCGCTACGTTCGTGCTTGCCGCCATGGTGTTCGGCTGGCTGATGTATCCCTTTCCGCTGTGAGCGCGTCGCTCTCTCGGCGCATCGGACATGCGCTCCGGGTCTGGGGACCGGCGCTGGCCGTGAGCGGGGCGATATTCACCGCGTCACACACGTCCGCGCCGCCCCTCATCGGCAGCGTGCCTGACTACTTCGCTCACATGGGCGTCTACGCGCTGCTGAGCGTTGCGGTCCTGCATGGCCTGCAGCGAGGTGTCTGGCGGCGCCGTGTGACTCTCACCCAGGTCCTCGTAGCCGTGCTTGTGTCGGCGGCCTACGGAATGACGGATGAGTACCACCAGGCGTTCGTGCCGGGGCGGACGCCGTCGTTTGTCGACGTTGCCTCGGACCTCGCGGGCGGGGTTGCGGGGGCGGGCGGCGCCTGGGTCTGGAGTATAGTGTTGGCCGGCCGGCGCGGCCGGTTTCCGCACCTCCCATGAGTCCTCAGAGTTCGAACCGCTCGCAAGACCTCGCTGTCGAGCGCGACGGGGCGATCGCCACCGTAACCGTCACGCGGCCCAAGGTGTTGAATGCGCTGAACGTCGCCACGGTTGCGGCGCTGCGCGCCGTGCTCGACGAGCTGGCGCACGATGCCGCGGTTCGGGTCGTCATCCTGACCGGCGCGGGTGATCGGGCATTCATCGCCGGAGCGGACATCCGGGAGCTCGCGCCTCTCACGCCGGTCGAGGCGGAAGCGCTCGCGCGCCGCGGACAGTCACTCTGCCATGCCATCGAACAGATGGGGAAGCCGGTCATTGCCGCCATCAACGGTTTTGCCCTCGGCGGCGGCTGCGAGCTGGCGATGGCCTGCACCATTCGGATTGCCGCGGACACTGCGAAGTTGGGACAGCCGGAGATCAAGCTGGGGCTGATACCAGGCTACGGCGGCACGCAGCGACTGGCCCGCCTTGTGGGACGGGGGCGCGCTCTGGAGTTGATGCTCACCGGCGATCCCATCGACGCCACCGAGGCGCACCGGATTGGCCTGGTCAACCGCGTCGTGCGGGCGGGGGATCTGCTGGACGAGGCCCGGGCGCTGGCCGAGACCATCGCGCAGCGGGCGCCGGTCGCCGCCGGTTACATTCTCGACGCGGTGGAGCAGGGTCTCGGCATGACGCTGGTCGACGGTTGCGCTCACGAGGCTTCGTTGTTCGGCCTCGCGGCCGCCACAGGCGACTGGCGCGAGGGCACCAGCGCGTTCCTCGAGAAGCGGCCCGCGAATTTCAAGGGGTCATGAAGGACACGCCGGTCATCGAGGGAGCGGCCGACGCGTCCGGATTGCGGATCGCGCTGGTCGTCTCCGCCTATCACGGTGCGGTTACCGGCGCGTTGCGGGACGGCGCGATCGCAGCGCTGGGCGAGGCGGGCGCCGATACGGCCGGCTCCGTGACGGTTATCGACGCGCCCGGCGCGTTCGAGATCCCATTCGCGGCGCGTTGCGCGGCGGCGAGCGGCCGGTTCGATGCGGTGGTCTGCCTCGGTTGCATCGTTCGGGGCGAGACTCCGCACTTCGATGTCCTGGCGTCGGCGGTCTCGCACGCCGTTGCGGTGGCATCGCAGGCGACCAACGTCCCGATCACGTTCGGTGTCCTCACCACCAACACAATGGCGGAGGCGGAAGTGCGATCGCAGGGCGACGGCAACAAGGGACGCGAGGCGGCGCTGGCGGCCGTGCAGTTGGCGAACGTGCAGCGCCAACTGCTGTGGTGACTTCACGGGCGCAAAGCCGGCGCGAACGCCACCGGACCCGCGAGACGGCGCTGCAGTTGCTCTACCAGTGGCAGGTGGCCGAGATCGGGATCGACGAAGCGGACGATGCGCTGGCGTTGTTCTGGTTGACCCATCCGGCGCCGGAAGCGCGGCAGGCGGGCGCCCTGCGGCTGGCGCGTGGCACGCTGGCGGCGTTGCCGACGATAGATCCGCTGATTGAGAGCCATGCCGAGAATTGGCGGCCGGAGCGGATGGCTTTGATCGATCGGCTGATCATGCGGATGGCGATCTACGAGATGCTGGTGGAACGCATGCCGGCGGCGATCGCCATCGACGAAGCGCTGGAGCTGGCGAAGACCTTCAGCGGCGAGGGAGCGGTCGGGTTCATCAACGGCGTGCTGGACGCAGTTCGGCGCCAGACACTCGACCCCGCCCCGGCGAAGGACGGTTCGGGCAATGAGTGACGAACAGCGCCAGCAGCGGCGCTCCAATTTCGACGCGATCCGCGCCCTCGGGGTCGATCCCTACCCGGCGCGGGTTCCACGCACCGACGGTCCCACCACGATTGTGGCCAGGCATGGCGACCGAACCGGCGATGAACTGGAACAGTTGCGGCCCGGGGCCGAAACCGCCGGGCGCATCGTGGCGATTCGCAGTTTCGGCAAGGCGAACTTTCTCGTGTTGTCGGACGGTGCGACGCGGCTGCAGGTCTATGTCCGAAAGGACGGCGTGAGCGAACGCGACTTCGCCCTGTTCCGCCGGCTCGACGTCGGCGACCTCGTCGCCACGGGGGGGCGGCTGTTCCGGACGCGGACCAACGAGCTGACGGTGTGGGCCGACCGGATCGTGTTTCTTGCCAAGTGTTTCGAACCGCTGCCGGAGAAGTGGCACGGGTTGACCGATGTCGAGACGCGGTACCGACAGCGCTATCTTGACCTCATCGTCAACCCGGAGTCGCGCCGCGTCTTCGAGACGCGCGGCCGCGTGCTGGCCGCAATCCGCCGCTTCATGGATGCGCGGGGCTACCTGGAGGTGGAGACGCCTATGATGCAGCCGATCGCCGGCGGCGCGCTCGCCCGCCCTTTCGTCACGCATCACAATGCACTCGACCTGCCGCTCTATCTCCGTGTCGCGCCCGAGCTGTACCTGAAGCGCCTCACCGTCGGCGGATTTGAGCGGGTCTACGAGATCAACCGCAACTTTCGCAACGAGGGCATTTCGACTCGGCATAACCCCGAGTTCACGATGCTGGAGTTCTATGAGGCCTACAGCCACTACGAGGCGTTGATGGAGCTGACCGAATCGCTCATCGAGACGGTCGCCGACGAAGTGCTCGGCCGCTGCGAGTGCGTCTTCGGCGGTCGGACGATCCGGCTGTCCGCTCCGTTCGCGCGCCGGACCCTGCGTGGCGCGGCGGCCGAGGCAGCCGCCGCCCAACTCGGTCGCGACGTGCCGGAGTCCGCCCTGCGCGATCGGGCGGCGTGCGCGGGGCTGGCCGCGGAGCTGGGTCTCGAGGTCTCCGCGGAGGCCGGGGCGGGCACGATTGCCACGGCGATCTTCGAACATCTGTGCGAAGCGTCGCTCGTACAGCCGACGTTCATCTACGACCTGCCGACCGAGGTGTCGCCGCTTTCGAAGCAGCGCCCGGACGATCCCGACACGGTGGAGCGGTTCGAATTCTTCGCGGGCGGCATGGAGCTCGCGAACGCATTCTCCGAGCTGAACGATCCGGCGGAACAGCGCCGCCGGTTCGAGGCGCAGCAGGGGGCCCGACTCGCCGGCGGCGGCCGTGACGAGGAAGCGCACGCAATGGACGACGACTACGTCCACGCACTCGAGTACGGATTGCCGCCTACCGGTGGGGAGGGGATCGGCATCGACCGGCTGGTGATGCTCCTGACCGACAGCCCCTCTATTCGCGACGTCATCCTCTTCCCGCTGATGCGGCCGCAGCGTGACGAATAGGGGGACAATAGGCGGAAGGAAACCGGCCGTCCCGATGGCGCTTCCCTTCGAGCTCTATGTCGCAACGCGCTACCTCGTGGCGCGCCGGAAGCAGGCGTCCATCGCCAGCACGTCGCTTATCTCGGTCGCTGGCGTTACGGTAGGCGTCGCATCGCTGATCATCGCGCTGGCCCTCATGACCGGCCTGCAGCAGGAGATGCGCGACCGCATCGTCGGCGCCCAGGCGCACGTCTACGTCTGGAAGGTGTTCGGCGGTGGCTTCGACGATTACCGCGCCGAGGCCGCGAAGCTCGAGGCGGTGCCGGGAGTCGTTGCCGCCGCGCCCGCGATCCAGGGCAAGGCGCTCGCCCGGACGCGGCTCGGCGAAGTGTTCGTCAACATAAAGGGAGTCGCCCCGGCGCTCGAGGCGCGCGTCACCGAGGTGGCCTCCGCGGTCACGCAGGGGAGCCTGGACGATCTTGCGTCGGCGAGAGAAGGCGTCTTCGGCGGAATCGTCATCGGGGAGGGCGTGGCGGAGCGGCTCGGCGCGTTCGTCGGCGACGAGATCGTGCTCGTCACGCAGAGCGGCACCCTTTCCCCGATGGGCGTGTTGCCGCGGCCGCGCCGTCTCGAAGTGGTCGGGATCTTCGATCTGGGGCTGTTCGAGTACGACACGGCATTCGGCTTCGTAGGCTTGGAGACCGCCGCCCGGCTGTTCGGGCGGGAGACGGTCGAGATGATGGAGTTGCGCGTCGACGACATATACGCGTCGCGCGACGTGGCGGACCGGATTGCCGCGGATCCCGACGGCGGCTATCTGACGGACGACTGGTCCCAACTGAACGCCGCGCTCTTCTCCGCCCTCTGGATTGAGAAGATGGCCATTTCCATCGCGATCGGCCTGATCGTCGTCGTCTCCGCCCTGCACATCGTCGCGTCGCTAATCATGCTGGTGATGGAAAAGAGCCGAGACATCGCCATCCTGAAGACGATGGGGGCAGGTCGGAACGCGATCCGGAGAGTCTTCGTCCTTCAGGGAGGCATCATCGGCATTGCCGGCACGGCGGGAGGCGCCGCGCTCGGCTGGGGGGTGGCGACCGTGATGGATCGCTACCGGCTGCTCGAGCTGCCGGGCGGCGTGTACCAGATCTCCTACGTGCCGTTCGTGATCCAGCCGCTCGACTTCGCGCTCGTCATTCTCGCGGCGAACCTGATCTGTTTCGGCGCCACGGTCTATCCCTCCCGCCACGCGGCGCGCGTCGATCCCGCCGAATCTCTCCGCTACGAGTAGCATGCGATGCCGTTCGTCGATGTTGCCGGGCTGTCTAAGTCATTCCGGGCGGCGGTCCGGGAACTGCCGGTTCTGCGCGGGCTCGACCTGGCCGTCGAGGAGAACGAGATGGTGGCAGTGGTCGGCGCCTCCGGTGTCGGCAAGTCGACGCTGCTGCACGTGATAGGTGGCCTCGACCGGGCCCGGGAGGGGCGAATCGTCATCGGCGGCACTGATCTGGCCACCCTTGACGACGAGGCCCTCGTAGCGTTCCGGCATCGCGCTATCGGATTCGTCTTCCAGTTTCACCATCTGCTGCCGGAGTTCACCGCCGTCGAGAACGCGGAGATGCCGATGCGGATCGGCCGTCTCGCGCCAGCCGAGGCGCGAGAACGAGCGGAAGCGCTGCTCGCCGAGGTGGGCCTGTCGAACCGCTCCGGGCACCGTCCCGGCATGCTGTCGGGGGGCGAGCAGCAGCGAGTCGCCCTGGCGCGCGCGCTGGTGATGCAGCCGGCGCTGCTGCTGGCCGACGAGCCGACCGGCGATCTGGACGAGGCGACCGCCGTTCAGATGCAGGAACTGCTCCGGGCGATGCATCGGGCGCACGGATTGACGTCAATCATCGCCACTCACAATGCGCAACTCGCGGCAGGTTGTGACCGGGTGCTCCGTCTCGCCAACGGTCGCCTGACGGTCGCGTGATCGCGCTCGGGAGCGACTTGGACTGCCGTCGCCGCGAAGCGATATTCTCGATGGGCGCGTTCGCAACTACCGTATAATCGAATCTCAAGCGGCGGGGGCACGATGTTCGAGCGATACACGGAACGGGCACGGCGTGTCCTGTTCTTCGCGCGGTACGAGGCAAGCCAGCTTGGCAGTATCTCCATCGAGACGGAGCACCTCCTCCTCGGCCTGATCCGGGAAGGGAAGGGGCTCACGAGCCGCATCTTCGCCCGGTCGCAGCTCTCCATAGAGAACATCCGCAAGGAGATCGAAGGCCGGACGGTGTTCCGGGAGAAGGTTTCCACGTCGGTGGAAATCCCGTTCAGCGCCGAAACAAAACGGGTGCTCCAGTTCGCGGCGGAAGAGGCGGATCGGCTGCTGCACAACTACATAGGCACCGAGCACCTGCTGCTCGGCATCCTGCGCGAAGAGCGTTCCGTCGCCTCCACCGTACTTTCCGAGAAGGGAATGCGGCTGAAGTCGGTCCGCGAGGACATCGTGCAGTTGCTGAACGAGAAGAACACGCCGGCACGCGTCAAGGAGAAGGAGACGCCGCTGCTGGCCGAGTTCAGCCGGGATCTGTCGGCGGCGGCGGCGAAGAACACGCTCGATCCGCTCGTCGGGCGGGTTGCCGAGATAGAGCGGGTCCAGCAGGTGCTCTGCCGCCGGACCAAGAACAATGCGGTGCTGATCGGCGAGCCCGGCGTCGGGAAGACCGCGATAGTCGAGGGGCTCGCGCAGCGCATAGCGGACGGCGACGTGCCGCACTTCCTCGCCGAGCGGCGCCTGCTGGCGCTCGACATCCCGCTGATCGTGGCGGGAACGAAGTACCGCGGTCAGTTCGAAGAGCGCCTCAAGGCGATCATGAAGGAGTTGACCGAGAATCCCAACATCATCGTTTTCATCGACGAGTTGCACACGCTGGTGGGCGCGGGATCGGCAGAGGGATCGCTCGACGCCGCCAACATCCTGAAGCCGGCGCTCTCGCGCGGCGAAATCCGCTGTATCGGCGCCACGACGCCAGCCGAGTACCGGAAGTACATCGAGAAGGATCGGTCGCTGGAGCGGCGATTCCAGGCGATCAAGGTGGATCCGCCGACCGAGGACGACGCGCTCGAGATCCTGAACCGTATCAAGGAGCGCTACGAGCACTACCACCATGTCGCCTACGCGCCGGGGGCGATAGAGGCGGCCGTTCGCCAGTCGAATCGCTACATTACGGATCGTTTCCTTCCCGACAAGGCGATCGACCTGCTCGACGAAGCCGGAGCCCGGGTCAAGCTGCGCGCCGCCGGATATAGCGAGGAGTTCAGCCAGATCGACCAGAACATCCGCGTGGCGGTGGAGCAGATGGAAATTGCCAACGCGCGCGAGGACCACGCCCGAGTGCGGCAATACCGCGAGCAGGAGGAGATGGCCCGCGAGCGACTCCGGATGGTCCGGGAGAAATTCGATCTCCAGGGCGAGCGCCGGCCGGTTGAAGTGGGCAAGGAAGACATCGACGAAGTGATCTCGAAGTGGACCGGCGTGCCGCTGACGACGGTCAATCAGGACGAGAGCGCCCGGCTGCTCACCATGGAGGAGGAACTGCACCGCCGCGTGATCAGTCAGGAGCGGGCGATATCCGCTCTTGCCCGCGCCATCAGGCGTTCGCGGGCGGGCATCAAGTCGCCGCACCGCCCGGTCGGGAGCTTCGTGTTCCTCGGGCCGACCGGCGTCGGCAAGACGGAGCTGGCGCGCGCCCTCGCCAATTACCTGTTCGGGAGCGACAGCGCGCTAATCCGCTTCGACATGTCGGAATACATGGAGAAGCACTCGGTCTCCAAGCTGATCGGTTCTCCGCCGGGCTACGTCGGGCATGACGAGGGGGGACAGCTCACCGAGAAAGTGAAGCGGCATCCCTACTCGGTGGTGCTGCTCGACGAGATCGAGAAGGCGCACCCCGACCTCTTCAACATCCTCCTGCAGGTGTTCGAGGATGGCCACCTCACGGACGGGTTGGGCAACCGGATCGACTTCAAGAACACGATCATCATCATGACGTCGAACATCGGCGCCCGGCACATACAGAAGAAGGCGGCGCTCGGCTTCCAGTCGTCCGACGCGGCGGAGGTGCAGCGGAGCGTCACCGACATGGTGCTGGGTGAAGTCAAGCGCACCTTCAACCCGGAGTTCATCAACCGGGTGGATGAACTGATCGTCTTCGAGGCGCTCACCGACGACGACCTGCGTCAGATCCTGGCGATGCTGGTGGAGCAGCTCAACCAGAACCTGACCATCCGCGATCTGCGTGTGGCCCTCGCGCCGGAGGCGGTCGACTGGATCATCGACACGACCTGCATCGACCGGTCGTACGGGGCTCGACCGCTCCGCCGCGCGATTCAACGCTATGTGGAGGATCCGCTTTCGGAGGAACTGATCCGGGGACGTCTCGAGACGGGGGAGGTGGAGGTCTATCTCGAAGACGGCGCGCTCGCCTGGCGGGCGGCCGGCCAGGAGGTCGACGGCCACTGCCTTGCCTGATCGATCGCTCACGGCCGTCTGGTGATTCGCTGGCCGGAAGGGTTCGTGATCCCGTAAAATGGTGTGGGTGAGACGAGAATCTGAAGCCGTCGTGCTGCTCGGACGGCAACGCACCCTGGGCGTTGCGCTGGCGGTAGTGTGCGTTCTACTGGCGTTGATCGCAACGCCGGCAAGTTCCGCCGCCCAGGCGCAACAGACGCAGCAGCCGGCGCCAGCGGCGCCGTCCATCTTCGGCGGTCAAGCCGCCGCTCCAGCGCCCACTCCGTCCGGCCCGCTGCCGCCGGAGGATTCACCGGTCCTGCTCCGCAACATTGCGCTGCAGTTCCCCACTCAGGGCAACGTGGCGGGCGTCGACTACGAGACCTACCTCTACTACATGCAGGTGACGGATCTGGTCAGCCAGCCGTCGCAGGGTCTGTGGAAGCCCTACAACCAGGAGGCGGTCGAGACCATCCTGGGGGACTTCGACCGCCTGTGGGACACCGGTTTCGTCAACGATCTCTGGATCGAGGTGATCGATCAACCCTACGAGAACGGCGTGCCCGCCAAGACGGTCATCTTCAATGTCGAAGAGCGGGAGCGGGTGAAGATCGTCACCTACGAAGGCTCCGAAGAGTTGAAGACCGAGGACATTCTGCTCAATCTGGAAGAGCAGGACGTTGAGATGCGGCTCGACTCGTTCATCGATCCCGAAACCATAAACCGGGTCAAGTGGGTGATCCGCGGCCTGTTTGCCGCCCAGGGCTACATGTTCGCCGAGGTGGATCACACCATCGAGGCCCTGCCGGGGGGACCGAAGCTGGTCCGGCTCACGTTCCACATGGACGAGGGGCCGAAGGTCCAGATCGAGGAGATCGATTTTGTCGGCAACACCGCCAAGAGCGATGGCACGCTGCGGCGCCAGATGCGGAACACCAAGGAGCGGTGGTGGCTTTCGTGGATGACGGGGCGGGGCACCTACAAGCCGGCGGAGTACGAAGAGGACGCCGAGCGCGTGATGGCGTACTACCGCAACGAGGGGTACATCGCGGCGCAGGTGGGACAGCCCGAACTCGACTATTTCGACGTGCCGGAGGGCGCGGAAGAGCGTGGGTTGCGGATGCGGATCCCGGTGGACGAGGGAGAGCGCTACCGGGTAGGCGAACTCCGCTTCGAGGGCAACGAGATCCTGCTGGAGGAAGGGCTGCAGTACATCTTCCGTGACATCGAGACCGGGGACTACTACAG
Source organism: uncultured Vicinamibacteraceae bacterium (assembly GCA_964636705.1). GTDB lineage: Bacteria > Acidobacteriota > Vicinamibacteria > Vicinamibacterales > UBA8438 > VXRJ01. The sequence continues at coordinate 46,170 of CAZWUJ010000011.1, read as the reverse complement.
CGAGCAGGAGGTGCGCGAGGGCTTCGATGACGCCCGCGAGCTGTACGGGTCGCTCGGCTACTACGAGATGACCCTCGCGCCGGAGCTCTATCCGCGGACCGAGCCGGTCGAGGATGCGAACGGCAACGGCAACGGCAACGGAAACGGCGATGAGCAGTACGAGGTTGAGGAGCAGCTTGTCCGGATGAACGGTGATCCGATCGTCGACGTGACGATTCGCGTACAGGAGGGGGAGCAGTACTTCGTCAACCGGATCGAGTTCACGGGCAACGAAACGACGCATGACGAGGTCATCCGTCGCGAATTGCAGATTGCCGAGAATGCTGTCTTCGACACGGAGGCGTTGAGGCACAGCGTCCGCCGCCTGAACCAGCTCGGTTTCTTCGAACCGCTCGAAGAAGAAGGTGTTGCCGTCGAGAAGGTGGGTGCTGAGGACAGCAACGAGGTGGACGTCACCTTCGAGTTGACCGAGTCGAACCTCAACCAGTTGACGTTCGGCGCCGGATATTCGCAGTTCGATGGCATCTTCGGCCAGGTGTCATTCCAGACAACCAACTTCATGGGGCGCGGGGAGACACTCGGAGTCTCCGTGCAGCACGGCGAGTGGGCGCAGAACTCGCAGATTTCGTTCACCCGGCCATACAACTTCGGCCGGCCGATTTCGTTCGGCAGCCAGGTTTTCAGGCGCAAGATCAATTGGATCGGCAGCTTCTCGGAAAACGCCATCGGCGGCAACGTGACTGCGGGCGTGCCGCTGTCGTTGTACACCCGCGCGTTCCTGGTTTACAGCTTGGAGCGAACCTCGGCGACGCTTGGCCCCGGCCTCGAGAGAACCCTGGAGGAGGGCTCTGGCGGGGCGAATCTTCTCGCCTTCAACCCGTTCTTCGCCGACGCGCTGAACCTGTCGACGGGCGGCTATCGCGTGGTGAGCAAGATCACGCCGCAACTCCGATTCAACACGATTGACCACCCAATCTTCCCCAGCCAGGGCCGCAGCTTCTCGCTCGCGCTGGAGATGGCGGGCGCCGGCGGCAATACGAGGTTCCTCAAGCCGGTTCTCGAGGGGACGTGGTACCAACCGCACACCGCCCGGACGATCATGGGCTTGCGCGTTCAGTACCGCCATCTGCAGGCGAGCGTGCCGGAGACTATCCCGGTGTTCGAGCGGTTGTGGCTGGGTGGCGAGTACTCCGTACGCGGTTTCGACATCCGTCGGATCGGCCCGCTGGTGAGCGAAGTCAATTCCGAAGTGCCGAGCGAGTCGTACCAGGGCCGCATAGTGATGGGAGGCAACAAGAGCCTCCTTCTGAATGCCGAGTACCAGTTTGTGCTGGGTGGACCGGTCCGGCTGGTTGCGTTCTTCGACGCTGGCCAGGTGCAGGACTTCGGCTACGACTTCCGCATGGACGACTTCAAGTCGTCGACCGGTGTCGAGTTGCGGTTCTTCATGCCGATGCTGAACGTGCCGTTCCGGCTCATCTACTATTACAACCCGCAGAACGACGACGTATACAACGATCGGTTTGCGCCCCAGGAAAAGCACGGATTCCGTTTCGCGATGGGGACGACGTTCTGAGTCCGTAGACTGGCTCTCTTCGGATTGGAACAGCTCAGCGCGCGACACTGTAGTCGCGCGCGAGATGAGGGCAGACACTGATGAGATTCGCGATTGCAACACTGACGGCTTCTCTGCTGGTTGGGATGGCCGCGGCTCCCGCTGCCGCGCAGGATCCACCCGCCGCGGCCCCTGCCTCGCTGCCGTTCCCCGCTGGCGCCAGTTACGCCTTCGTCGACCTCCAGCGGATCCTGGCCGACTCGACGGACGGTCAGGCCGCCAATGCGAGGGTGCAGGAGTTGACCGATCAGAAGCTGGCCGAGATCGAGTCGCGCAATGCGGCCCTGCAGGCGCAGATCGATGCGAAGAACCAGCAGTTGCAGGCGTCGCAGCAAAAGCTGACCCAGGGCGAGACAGTAATGAGCCCGGAGGCGCGCATCAGCCTGCAGCGCGAGATCTCACGTCTGCAACTCGAGATCCAGCGCGATACCCAGGACGCCCAGGCCGAGATGCAGAGGGTTACGCAGGATGCCGAGACAGAGCTGGCTGATCTCCAACAGCAGCTCCAGATCGAATTCGACGCCAAGTTGACGCCCGCTCTCGAGGCGGTGGCGACGGAGACGGGGATAGACATTCTCTTCAACGTTGGCCAGGGTGGAGGAATTGTCTGGGCGAATGGCGCTCTTGACCTTACCCAGGCAGTAGTCGACAGGCTGAATGCGGTGGAGGCGCCGTAGCCGGTTCAGCGCGCCCCTTGACGATAGACGGCAGCACCATGGCATCGCAGCAGGAACAACCCTGTTTCACGGTTGGCGTGTTCCAGGATTCCCAGTGGGCGGAACGCGGTCTCGCGGCTCTGTCGGAGCATGGATTCGCGGCGGCTTCGCTTTCGCTGGTAGCCCGCGTGTCGCCCGATGTCGAGACGCTGGTGGAGAGAACCTTCGGCATCGGGACGGAGCAGGCTGCGCTCGATATTCCGCGCCTGGGCGCGGCCGTGGCGCACGGTCCGCTCGTCGAGGCGCTGCAGGGGACCGACGGGGCACTGCGTGAGAGCGGCGTAGCCGCGACCATGCGCCGGGCTGGCTTTCAGGCCCACGACGGCTTCATCTTCGAGACGCTCGCCTCACGCGGTGGCATACTCATCGCGATCGAGGGTGAACCGCGTGCCGCCGATGCGCTGGCCGTGCTTCATGCCTACGGGGGTGGCAACGCGGCGATCGGCGCCTGGCGGGGCCGAGTCTGATCAGTGGCGCCGGCCTGCGGTGCGCCGGCGTTCACGGGTGCACGGAGAGACCGCCGGTGAGTTGGCGTCACGTCGGCCCGGGAGTCCGCCATGGTTGCCCCATTCCTGACACTCCGGCAGAATGAGGTAGAGGAGCGCAGGAGACGCTGACGTGACCCAGGGCCTTGGTCTCGGTCCCATCCGGTTTCCGTCGCAGCACGAGTCGTATACGGCGCCCGGGCGCCGGCGTCGCGACGCAGCGTCGCGCAAGCGCCAGACGGGTCCGCTCCGCCTGAAGCGCTCGCATGCCGCCGCGGCCGCCCCGTCGGGCGCCGCCGGCCCCGACGCCGCGCTGACCATCCTCCCGGAGGATGTCGCCCCTGCCCGGGTCTCGTTTCTGCTGCGGGCCGACGGTCAGCGGATGGGTCGCTCGGCCGCCGCCTCGGTAGCCAGCCACGTCGTCGGCGTCGCACTCTTCATGCTGATCCTCAGCCTTGCTCCGGAACGCGTCTACGAAGCGCTCGAGATCGATCGGACCAATTACGACGGACTCGTCTGGCTGCCGTCCGAGGGGCCGGGTGGCGGCGGTGGTGGTGGCGGCAACGAGTCGCTTGAATTGCCGCCGCAGGCGATGCTCGAGGGGCCGGACGAAGCGGCGTTGAGCGTTCCTATCGAAGAGGTGCCGGAGGTGGTCGATCCCGAACCGGAGCCGGAGCCCGAACCGGAACCTCTCGCGACGCAGGAACTGTCGATTCCCGCTCTGCCGATCGCCGCGGCGCCCGAGACCCGGCCCGGCCTACTGGAAGGACTGCGGGTGGAGAACTCGACCTCACAGGGAACCGGCACCGGCGGCGGCGCCGGCTCGGGTGACGGCGGCGGCGCCGGACCGGGGCAAGGGGACGGTCTTGGCCCCGGCACCGGTGGTGGCACCGGCGGCGGGGTCTTTCGCCCGGGTTCCGGCGTGACCACACCCAGGTTGCTGTACGAGGTGTCGCCCGAGTACACCGCCGAGGCGATGCGCGCCCGGGTTCAGGGGACCGTCTGGCTTGAAGTGGTCGTGCTGCCGGACGGCACGGTGGGAGACATCGAAGTTACCAAGTCGCTGGACCGGGTGTTCGGTCTTGACGATCAGGCCGTAGCCGCTGCCCGGCAGTGGCGCTTCGCGCCCGGTACCCGTTTCGGTGAGCCGGTCGCCGTCCTCGTCGGCCTAGAGCTCTTTTTCAACCTTCGCTGACGTACAGGGAAAACGCCCGAGAGGCGTGACCTCCCGGGCGTCTCCCATCGAACGAGGCAAGCGACGATGGTCGGGCTTAGTACATCCCGCCCATGCCGCCGCCAGGCATGCCGCCGCCGCCAGGCGCGGCGTCCTTCTTCTCCTCCGGCAGCTCGCTGACGAGCGCCTCGGTGGTGAGAAGCAGGGACGCGATTGAACCGGCATTCTGCAGCGCGGTGCGGACCACCTTGGTCGGGTCGATCACGCCGGCGTCGACGAGGTTCTCGTAGACCTCGGTCTGCGCGTTGAAGCCTTCCTCGAGAGCCTGCGTCTCGCGCACTTTCTGCACGACGATCGAGCCTTCGAGTCCGGCGTTCTGCGCGATCCAGCGCATCGGCTCCTCGAGCGCGCGGTGGATGATGTTGGCGCCGATCTGCTGGTCGCCCTCCAGTTGCAGACCCTCGAGCGCCGTTGCGGCCCGCAGCAGAGCCACGCCGCCGCCCGGCACGATGCCCTCTTCGACCGCGGCCTTCGTCGCGTGCATCGCGTCCTCGACGCGAGCCTTCTTCTCCTTCATCTCGGTCTCGGTCGCCGCCCCAACCTTGATGACCGCCACGCCGCCGACGAGCTTCGCGAGCCGCTCCTGCAGTTTCTCGCGGTCGTAGTCGGAGGTGGTTTCTTCGATCTGCGCCCGGATCTGCTTGACGCGTCCGCTGATCGCTTCCGCCGTCCCCGAACCCTCGACGATCGTTGTGTTGTCCTTGTCGATCGTTACCTTCTTCGCCTTGCCGAGATCCTCGATCCGAAGGCCTTCGAGCTTCAGGCCGAGGTCTTCGGTGATGGCCTTTCCGCCGGTCAGAATTGCGATGTCCTCGAGCATCGCCTTGCGGCGGTCACCGAAGCCGGGCGCCTTCACCGCGGCGCCCTGCAGGCGGCCCTGCAGCTTGTTGACCACCAGTGTCGCAAGCGCCTCACCTTCGATGTCCTCGGCGATGATCATGAGCGGCCGGCCGACCCGCACCACCTGCTCGAGCAACGGAAGCAGATCCTTCATCGAGCTGATCTTCTTCTCGTGGATCAGGATCACCGGGTTCTCGAGGACGCATTCCATCCGCTCGGGATCGGTTACGAAGTAGGGTGACAGGTAGCCGCGGTCGAACTGCATTCCTTCGACGACATCGTGCGTCGTCTCCAGGGTGCGGGCCTCCTCAACGGTGATGACGCCGTCCTTGCCCACCTGCTCCATGGCTTCGGCGATCGTGCTGCCGATCTCGGCGTCGTTGTTGGCCGAGATGGTGCCCACCTGGGCAATCATGTTGCCGCTGACCTCCTTCGACATCCTGTGGAGCTCATTGACCACCGCCTCGACCGCGCGCTCAATCCCGCGCTTCACTTCCATTGGATTGGCGCCCGCCACGACGTTCTTCGCTCCTTCGCGATAGATCGCCTGAGCGAGGACAGTGCCCGTGGTGGTTCCGTCGCCGGCGATGTCGGACGTCTTCGACGCCACCTCGCGGACCATCTGGGCGCCCATGTTCTCAAGCGAATCCTTCAGCTCGATCTCCTTCGCCACCGTCACGCCGTCCTTGGTAATCGTGGGCGACCCGAACTTCTTGTCGAGCACGACATTGCGGCCCTTCGGCCCGAGGGTCACCTTGACGGCGTTGGCGAGCTGGTTGACCCCCTCGAGGATCCGCTGCCGTGCCTGCTCTCCGTAAACGATCTTCTTGGCCATGTGTCGACTCCAATCAACTCCGTCTTCTTGTGGTTATCACGACTCGATCACGCCGAGGATTTCGTCCTCGCGCATGATGAGATACTCCTCGCCCTCGAGCTTGATTTCCTGTCCCGAGTACTTTCCGAACAGCACCGTGTCCCCCGCCTCGACGTCGAGCGGCGTCACGGTACCGTCCTCCTTCACCTTCCCCTTCCCGACGGCGATCACTCTGCCCTGCTGCGGCTTCTCCTTTGCCGTGTCGGGGATGATGATCCCGCCCACCAACTGTTCGCCTTCGTCGATGCGCTCGACGATGACGCGGTCATGAAGCGGACGTACCTTGACTGCCATGAAAACCTGCTCCTTTCGGTTCGACTGCGGAATCGGACAAGACCGACACGCGGCTGGACCCGCGTGCTTGCCCGTTCCGACGCTAGCACTCTCTAACCAAGACTGCCAATTGTAGTCGGTTGCGCGCTGGCGCGCAAGTTGCCGCTACCCGGTCCGCTTCAGCCGGTAGGTGGTTATCTTCCGGGCGAGAGTGTTCCGGTGGATGCCCAGGAGGGCGGCGGCGCGGCCGACGTTTCCGTTGGACTTTCTGAGGGCGCGGCGTATGAAGTGCTTCTCGAGTTCGTTCTTGGCGTCCTCGTACAGGATGCCCTTGTTCAGCATTTCGTCGACGAGGTCGCCCAGCTCCTTGTGCACTCCCGCTGTCCTTTCTGTCAGGCGTCGTTCTCGTCGTTTCCGCCGGAAGCGTGGTCGAGCACATGGCCGGTCAACCGTCGGTGTGCCTCGATGTACTTCGCCCGGGTGTTCGCGACGACGTCGTCCGGCAGCTCGGGCGCCGGGGGTTGCCGGTCCCACTCGATCCGGTCCAGATAGTCGCGGACATACTGCTTGTCGAAGCTGGGCTGCCCGCCTCCCGGCGCATAGTCGGATGCCGGCCAGAACCGGGACGAGTCGGGCGTGAGCGCCTCGTCGATCAGCACGATTGTCCCGCCCCCGCCGGGGTCGTCCACCAGGCCGAATTCGAACTTCGTGTCGGCAACGATGATCCCGCATGACTCGGCATGTTCCGCGCCGTGCCGGTAGAGGGCCAGGGTCAGGTCGCGCAGCCGTGCCACCAGTTCGGTCCCGACAATGTCGCCCGCCTCCGCTTCGGTGATGTTGATGTCGTGGCCCGTTTCCGCCTTAGTGGCCGGCGTGAAAATCGGTTCCGGGAGCCGGTCCGACTCGCGAAGGCCGGTCGGCAGCGCGACGCCGCATACCCGGCCATTCCGCTGGTATTCCTTCCAGCCGGAGCCGGAAAGGTAGCCCCGCGCCACGCACTCGATGGGGAGAGGCCGCGTCCGCCGAACCAGCATTGATCGGCCGGCGAGCAGGTCCGCGTACGGCTGCAGCACCGCCGGGTAGGCGCCGGGCTCCATCGCCACCAGATGGTTCGGCACGAGATCAGTGGTCCGGGCGAACCAAAACGCGGAAAGCTGCGTCAGCACCTTTCCCTTGTCGGGAATCGCCGATCCCAGCACGACGTCGTAGGCGGAGATCCGGTCGGTAGCGATCATCAACAGATGGTCATCTCCTACCTCGAGCATGTCGCGCACCTTGCCGCGACGGTGAGGGGCGACGCCGGGAAGCCTGGTTTCGTAGAGGGACTCGACGGACGGGGTGGGGGTGGACGGCAACGATTGGATCTCCCAGTCAGAGAGTTTCTGATGACCGACCGCGTATGTTATCCGACCCGGGCCTGACGGCCAAAGAAAAAAAGTGTACGGTCCCCCCGCATGCGCTCGCGCGTCCGCACCGTGCTCGTCGCCGCCGCTGGTGTCGCCCTGATGGCGTACGTGCTGCGTGGCGCGCAACTCGACCGAGTGGTCCAGGCGGTCGGCGGAGCGCGCCGTGATCTGCTGCTGCTCGCGTTCATCGTCACGCTGTTGACGTACGTCGCCCGTGCCATCCGCTGGCGATACCTGCTCGCGCCGCTGCAGACGGTCCATTTCGGCCCCGCCCTGCGCGCGACGGTGATGGGCTTTGCGGCGACGTCGGTGCTGCCGGGCCGGGTCGGTGAGATCGTGCGTCCCTGGGCGCTGGCGCGCGAGGAGAAGATGAGCGTAAGCGCCGCACTCGCCACCGTGGTCGTGGAGCGGCTGCTGGATTTGGTGGTGATTCTGGCGATGTTCGGCATCACCCTCGGCCTGCTCGACCCGGGCTTCGCCTCGGAAGAGCCGCCGCTCGCGGCGGCTCGGGCCGGCGCCCTGGTGAGCGCGGCGGTCGGTGTTCTCATTCTCGTGCTGGTGTTTGTCGCGGCGGGCCACCCGGAACGTGTCGGCCGGGTGGTCGAGCGCTTGACGGCCCGGCTTCCGGAGCGGTGGGGGGGACTCGTGCAGCGGCTCTCGCGCCGCTTCGTCGATGGTCTCGCCGTGATGCGCCGACCGCGCTTGCTGATGGTCTCGACCGTCTGGTCGGTGGTGGTCTGGGCCCTTATCGCCGGCAGCATCTGGCTCGTCACCATTGCCTTCGATATCGCGATGCCACTGTCCGGGGCGGCCGTGGTTCTGCTGCTCGTTGCCGTGGGGGTGGCGGTGCCGACGCCCGCCGGCATCGGGGGCTATCATGCGGCGTACCAGTTCGGGGCTACGGTCCTGTACGGGGCCCCGGCGGAATCGGCGGCCGGGGCAGGACTGATCGCGCATGCGTTCGCCTTCCTGCCGGTCACCCTCGGCGGGGTCGTCCTGATGGCGCGCGCCGGCGTTCGGATGCGCAGCATCGGTCGAATGGTGAAGGACGCGGAGCGGGGGACCGCCCCGCCGGCGGAGGGAGATTCAGGACCGCAATGAGATGTCCGTTCTGCGGCCACTCCGACAGCAAGGTGGTCGATTCCCGCGAGACGAAGGAAGGCGACGCCATACGTCGCCGTCGCGAGTGCGCCGGCTGCGGTCGCCGCTTTACCAGCTACGAGCGGATCGACCCGATCCAGTACATGGTTGTCAAGAAGGATGGCCGGCGGGAGCCGTTCGATCGGGGCCGGGTGATTGCCGGCATGCTGAAGGCGTGCGAGAAACGGCCTGTCTCTCCAGCCCAGTTGGAGGCAGTGGCGGATCAACTGGAAGGCATGCTGCACGACCGCAACGAAAAGGAGGTGCCGACCGGGGACGTCGGCGCCTTCGTGATGGAACGGCTCCGATCCCTCGACCAGGTCGCGTATGTCCGGTTCGCGTCGGTTTATCGTGAATTCCGCGATGTCGACGAATTCATGACCGAGTTGAAGTTGCTGCTCGAGTCCCGGGAGTGACGGCCGTGAGTTTCGCCAGGCGCGCCTCGATGGTCTGATCCCATCGCACGCGGCGGGCGGATTCCGCGGCAGCGGCGGCGGGCGCCAGTCCCACCAGTTCCGTTCCTGATACTTCGATCCCGTGCGTCGCCGCCTCCTGGGTTACACGCGCCACCGCCGTGGCGATCGATGTCTGCTGGTAGTCGGTCAGATTCATGGAAACCTGTACCGGCGCGCCTTCGCGCTCCGTCATGCGCAACCCGAGGGCCTTGACCGCCGGCAGGCCGCCATCCCGTTCCCGTACCGCGCCGGCAATCGCCCGCGCCGCCTCCAGATCGGTCGACGCGAGGTTCACGTTGAACGCGATGAGCGTCCCGCGGGCGCCTACCGCCACCGCGCCGGCGGTCCGGTGTCGCCGCGCCGGACCACCATCCGGAGCCCATGCCGGGGAGCGCAGCTTGGCAGCCAGTCCTTCGAATCCGCCGCGACGGATCAGGTCGAGGCGCCGCCGTTGGGGGCGCGTGGCGGCTTCGGCGTAGAGGTAGACCGGAAGCTCGAAGCGCTTGCCGACTTCAGCGGCAATGGCGTGCGCGAGGTCGATGCAGGAGGCCATCGGCATGCCACCGAGCGGGACGAACGGCACGACATCGACGGCGCCGATGCGGGGATGCGCGCCGGCATGGCCGCGCAGGTCGATGCGCGCGATGGCGGCGTGAAACAGGCGCAGTATCGACTCGCGCAGGACTGGCGCAGATCCTGCCAGCGTCAGAACGGATCGATGGTGCGATGCGTCGGACGAGCAGTCGAGCAGGGCGACACCTGGCACGCTCGCCGCCGCATCCGCGATGGCGCGAACGACCTCTGGGCGCCGTCCTTCGCTGATGTTCGGTATCGCCTCGATGAGTGGCGTCTGCTGCACTACGTCTATAATGGCAGTGTTTCATTCATCCCCCGCTGTTTTCGATGACGTGTCCTTCCTGCGGGGATTCCGGCGACGCAGTCGAGGGGTCGTGTCCCGCATGCGGCGCACCCCGGCCGGCCGCGACGGGCTCCGTCGCACGCGGCGAATCGACAAGACCGCCGCGATGGGGGCGTCGCGGCGCCGTCCGGTCATCGCTTCCCCTCTTTCCGTCTCGATCGGCGAACCGCCGCGCAACACCTGACCAGCGCCGCCGGCTGGAGGGTTCGAAGTCCCTGGGGGGTGGCGATCCGATGGTGGGGGAGCTCGATTTCGAGGCGGAGGGGGCGCTCGGCCAACAACCTGACGACACGGCGTCGGTTTCCAACGGGCGCCTGCGCCGGATTGGTGCGGCGATTCTCGATGCCGGTGTCATCCTGATGATGGACGCGGCGGTGGTGATGTTGACGCTCCGTGTGACGGCCTTGCCGCTGGCGGAGTTGGAGGCCCTCCCGCTCCTGCCATTGGCCACGTTCCTGGTGCTCCTTGATGCCGGCTACTTCGCGGCCTTCCTGCTGCTTGCGGGCCAGACGGTGGGCGAGATGATCGCGGGCGTGCCAATTCGGGTGGCGGGAATATCGCCGTGAGGTCGTTCGTCCGTCGCTCGGCGCTCATCGTCGCCTCGGCGGGTCCGGCGGGACATGTGCCGGTGGCGCCCGGCACCGCCGGATCGGTCGTGGGCGTCGCACTCTGGCTGTTGGTGCGCGCCGCCGAGACACCGCCGCTCGAGATCGTGATGATTGTCGCAGTAATTGGCGCCGGGGTCTGGTCGGCGACGGTGACCGAGCAGCACTACGGGCGCGAGGATCCGGGTGTGGTCGTTATCGATGAGGTGGCGGGAATGCTCATTACGTGTCTCTGGTTGCCTCTGGGGATCACGGGGGTCATCGCGGCATTCCTGGCCTTCCGGTTCTTCGACATCGTGAAGTGGTATCCCGCCGGCGCGGCGGAGCGGCTGCCGCGTGGCTGGGGGATCATGGCGGACGACGTGGTGGCCGGCATCTACGCGTACGCCACGGTCCGAGTACTGATCTGGCTGGCCCCGGACATGATGCTGGGATGACGCGCACCGCCGCGGTGATCGCGGTTGGCTCGGAACTGCTGACGCCGCACAAGACCGACACCAATTCGCTCTTCATCGCCGACGGACTCGGTACAGTCGGCATCCGACTGCTGCAGAAGCTGGTGGTGGGTGACGATCCGGCCGGATTGACGGAGGCGCTGCGCTATGCGACTCGGCTCGCCGACCTGGTGGTCGTCACCGGAGGCCTCGGACCGACGCAGGACGACGTGACGCGCGACGCCGTCGCCGCGTACTTCGGTCTGCCGCTGGAGGAATCCGCCGAGGTGGTTGACGTGATGCGGGCCCGATTTGCGGGGCGCGGTCTCAAGATGCCGGCTATCAACCGCCGGCAGGCGCAGGTTCCGCGCGGCGCCGCGGTGCTTCCGAATGCTCACGGCACCGCGCCGGGCCTTTGGATTGCCGAGGCGCCGGCCCGGGTTCTCCTCTTGCCGGGACCTCCGCGCGAGTTGCGGCCGATGTTCGAGCGGTTCGTCACGAGCCACCTCGCACTGGAAGCAGGCGGCCGAAGGCTCTACCGGCGGATGATCCGGACCGCGGGGCGGACGGAATCGCACCTCGACACGGTCGCGGGTCCAATCTATGCGCCATGGCAAGACCTGCCGGAGCCGATCGAGACGACGATTCTCGCATCACTCGGCCAGATCGATCTGCACCTCTCACTGGTGGCGGACGATCCTGTCAGGGCGGAGCGGACGCTCGATGGCGCGGTCGCGGAACTCGAGGCGGCCCTCGGCAGCGCCGTCGTGAGCACGGACGGCCGGTCGCTTCCCGCCGTCGTCGGCGCGCTGCTGGCGGAACGCGGCGCCCGCGTCGCGCTGGCGGAATCGTGCACCGGGGGACTGATGGCTTCGCGCCTGACCGATGTGCCCGGGAGCTCGGCCTACGTTCATGCCGGATGGGTGCTGTACAGCAACGAGGCCAAGGTCGCGCTGGGTGTCGACGCCGAACTGATTCGGGAACAGGGCGCGGTAAGCGAGCCGGTCGCCGAAGCGATGGCGGTAGCGGCGCGCCGGACGGCCGGCGTCGACCTGGGTCTGGCCGTCACCGGCATCGCCGGACCGGGCGGCGCGACACCCGGAAAGCCCGTCGGCACCGTCTGTCTGGCCCTTGCGGGAGCCGGGACACCGCCCCGCGTCCGCCGCGTTCAGTTGCCGGGTGAGCGGGAGCGTGTGAAGTTTCAGGCGTCGCAGGCCGCGCTTGACCTGCTGCGTCGCAGCTTGCTCCGTGATGCCCCGGATGACGCGGCGTGAGGGCGAATCGGTCATACTCCGCACGGTATGGGCGAGATGCGTAGCGGACCGGTGGCGGTGCTGGGCTCCGGCGGCTGGGGAACCGCACTGGCCGTTCACCTTGCCCGTGCGGGTCGCGAGGTTCGCCTTTGGGGTCGCGATCCGGTCCTCATAGAGCGGATGCAGGCCAGCCGCGCCAATCCGGTCTACCTCGCCGACGTTGAATTGCCGGTTGCGGTTGAACCAACCGCTGCAATCGATTTGGCGGTGGCGGGCGCGGCATACGTCGTCGTCGCCGCGCCGTCGCATGGCGTCCGGGCCGTGGTCCGCCGCGCCGCGCCGGCCGTCCATCCGAAGGCGATACTGATCAGCGCCGCGAAGGGCATCGAGGATGGCACGCTGCTCCGGATGTCGCAGGTAGTCGCGGCCGAGGTTTGCGGCGACGGCCGGACGCCGGCCGTGACGGTTCTCTCCGGGCCGAGCTTCGCCGCCGAAGTGGCGCGCGGGGCGCCGACTGCGGTGGCCGTGGCGGGCCGCTCGCCGGAGGCGGTGTCCGCCGTGCAGCACGACTTTCGATCCGAGTCATTCCGCCTCTACGCGAGCGATGATGTCATTGGCGTCGAGATTGGCGGCGCGATGAAGAACGTGATTGCGATTGCGGCGGGTGCGGTGGAGTCGCTCGGTCTGGGCCACAACGCGCGCTCCGCCCTCGTGACACGTGGCCTCGCCGAGATCTCGCGGCTCGCCTGCGCGTTAGGGGGGCGTCGCGAGACGCTTGCCGGATTGAGCGGACTGGGCGACCTCGTGCTCACCTGCACGGGTGGGTTGAGCAGGAATCGGCGCGTGGGCATCGAACTGGGCAAGGGCCGGACCCTGGAGACGCTGTTGGCCGGGATGCAGATGGTGGCGGAAGGCATCCGGACAACGGGTGTCGCGTTGGACCTGGGCCGGCGCGAAGGGGTGGAGATGCCCATCACGGCGCAGATGGCAGACGTCCTGGCGGGTCGCCGCACGCCGCGCGAGGCGGTGGAGGAGCTGATGTTGCGGCGGCAGCGGACGGAGCTGGACGCGTGACGGCCAGCCCCCTGGCTCGCTTGCGGGCCGGTCTGCGCAGGACGGCGTCGGCGTGGGCGTCGCGTTTCGAAGCGCTGGTGGGGACGAACCGCGCAACCGCCGGTGTCCCGGGCAGCCCCGCGCGGATGGTTGCGGAGACCCTGGACACACTGGAGGAGTTGCTGATCGAGGCGGACATCGGCGTGCGGGCGGCGGAGCGGGTCGTTTCACGGATCCGCGAAGGCGACGGCGGGGTCCATGACGGCATGGAGGTACGTGAGCGCGTGAAGTGCGAGATCCGGCGGATCCTGGCCAGGGCGGACGGTGGTCGGGAGGGTGGCGGACCGGCGCACGAAGAGGGTCGGGAGCGCAACGCCGAGGCGGCGACGCGGGGGCCGCGGGTCGTGCTTGTCGTCGGCGTGAACGGGACCGGGAAGACCACCACGGTGGGTAAGCTGGCCCATCGCTTCCGCGCCGAGGGCGCGTCGCCTCTCATCTGCGCCGCCGACACGTTTCGGGCCGCAGCGGTCGAGCAGGTCTCAGCATGGGCCGAGAGGGCAGCGGTTGATGTCGTCCGCGCCGGAGCGAACGCCGATCCGGCGGCGGTCGTATTCGACGCGATCCAGGCGGGACGCGCCCGCGGGCGCGGCGTCGTCATCGTCGACACGGCGGGACGGCTCCACACGCGGGCCGATCTGATGAGCGAGCTTGCCAAGATCCGCAGGGTCGCCGGACGCGCCATGCCCGGCGCGCCGCACGAGGTGTTGCTCGTGCTGGACGCCACCGTCGGCCAGAACGGTGTCGCCCAGGCCCGGACGTTCCTGGAGTCGGCGGACGTCAACGGTATCGTCCTGACGAAGCTGGACGGCACCGCAAAGGGCGGCGTCGCGGTTGCGATCGCTGCCGATCTGGGGCTTCCGATCCGCTATGTCGGCGTCGGCGAAGGAATCGACGATCTCGTTCCCTTCTCTGCGGACGAGTATGTGAACGCTCTCTTCGAACGCGCCTGGTGAGGGCATGACTGGATCGACGGCCGACGAGATCTGGATGCTTCAGGCGCTCGACCTCGCCGAGCGGGGTCGTGGGCTTACCAGTCCCAACCCGATGGTTGGCGCGATCGTCATCGGTCGCGACGGGTCGATCGCCGGGGCCGGCTTTCATGAGCGCGCCGGGGGCGATCATGCCGAGGTGAGAGCGCTCGCGGCAGCGGGAAAGGCAGCGGGGGGTGGAACCCTCTACTGCACGCTGGAGCCGTGCAGCCATCGCGGGCGCACGCCGCCCTGCGTCGATCGCATTGTCGACGCCAAGGTTGCGCGGGTTGTCGTGGCGCTGCGCGATCCGAACCCGCGCGTAGATGGCCGAGGCCTTGCACACCTCCGCCGCGCCGGGATCCGTGTAGACGTGGGCGTCTGTTCGCGGGAGGCAGCGAGGCAGAACGGGCCATTCCTCACCTGGGTGACCCAGAGCCGGCCGTTCGTCACCGTGAAGGTGGCGATCAGCCGCGACGGCTGCATCGCCAGGCGTGAGGGAGAACGGACCGGGTTGACGTCGGACGCCACGCTCGAGGTGGTGCACGCGCTTCGCGCGGAGGTGGATGCGATCGGTGTGGGATCGACGACGGTGCTCGTGGACGATCCGCTCCTGACGGCGCGCGTGTCGCCACGCAACCGACCGTTGACGCGCGTCGTGTTCGACCGGCGGTTGCGCACGCCGCCGTCGGCCAGTCTCTTCGGGACGTTGGGGGCAGGTCCGGTTGTCGTCTTGACGGCGGAGCAGGCGCTCCAGCAGCATCCTGATCGAGTAAGACGACTGACCGATGCCGGCGCGGAAGTCGAGATCGTCCCTGACGGACGGACGATGCGTGAGGGACTGACGCAGCTTGCGCGTCGGGAGATCACGACCCTGGTGCTGGAGGGGGGGCGGCGCCTGCACGAAGCGGCATGGAGGGGCGGCGTTGTCGATCACGTGCAGATTTTTGTCGCGCCCAGAACGCTGGGAGCCCGGGCGGTGCCGTGGCTGGACCGGCGCGAACTGTTCGGCGCGCTCGAACACCGCCGCATGCGTGCCTGCGGCCCCGACCTGATGATTGAAGGTTATGTTCACCGGACTGGTTGAAGCCGTAGGCAGGATCGTCGATGTGCGCGAGAGCGCCGAGGGCCGGCGCGTTCGCATCGTCTTCGCGGGCGTGGCCGCCGATTCGGCCGGGACGGCTGCCGGGCCGGAAACCGCCATCGCATCGCTGGCGCCAGGCGACAGCATTGCCGTCAACGGGGTCTGCCTGACTGCGGTCGGCGTCGGAGCCGATGGCTTCGAGGCCGACGTCTCGCCCGAAACCCTGCGCGTCACTACCCTCGGCGGACTCGGGGAGGGCACGCTGGTCAACCTCGAACGTCCGCTCCGGGCCGACGGCCGGCTCGGCGGCCACTTCGTTCAGGGCCACGTCGACGGAGTCGGCCGGGTCGCGGCGATCGTCGCAGAAGCGGATTTTCACCGAATCGCGATTTCGTTCCCGCCGTCAATGGCCGCCTCGATAGTTCCGAAGGGATCGATCGCGGTCGATGGCATCAGCCTGACCGTTGCCAGTCTCGACGCCGGGTCGTTCGACGTCCAGATCATTCCCTACACCTGGGAAGAGACGAACCTGCGGGCGGCCGCCGCCGGCGACGCGGTCAATCTGGAGTGCGATATCATCGGAAAGTACGTCGCCCGCGCCGTCGAAGCGTACCGTCACGTCCCCGGCGGAGGCGGCGGTTCCTGAGCCGGCCCAGTCACGATGCGAAAGAACGCTCCAGCGGCGAAACCCGGATCCACAGGATCACGGCAAGGGGCGCCAACGCGCCGCAGGGGGCCGTTCGCAGGGATTGAGGAGGCGATAGATGCGTTCCGCGATGGCCGAATCGTCATTGTCGTCGACGACGAGGATCGCGAGAACGAGGGTGATCTGACAATCGCCGCGGAGAAGGTGACGCCGGACACGATCAATTTCATGGCGCGCTACGGCCGCGGATTGATCTGCCTCTCGATGACCGGGGCCCGGCTCGACGAGCTGGAGATCCCGATGATCGTCAGCGAGAACACCTCCCGTTTCGAGACGGCTTTCGCCGTCCCCATCGACGCGAAGGATGTCACCACGACGGGCATCTCGGCGGCCGACCGCGCGGCAACGATTCGGGTGGCCATCGATGCGGCGACGAAACCGTCCGATCTCGCCAAGCCCGGGCATGTTTCGCCACTGCGCGCCAGAGACGGCGGCGTCCTCGTCCGGGCCGGCCAGACAGAGGCGGCAGTCGACCTCGCGCGCCTGGCCGGGCTCTACCCGGCCGGCGTCATCTGCGAAATCATGAACGAGGACGGGACGATGGCGCGTGTCCCGCAGTTGAGCCGTTTCGCCCGTCGCCACAACCTGTTGATGATCACGGTTGCCGACCTGATCAAGTACCGAATGCGCCACGATCGGTTGGTGAAGCGAATCGCCTCGGCGCGGCTGCCGACCGACCATGGACCATTCGCGGTCACGGCCTACGACAGCATCATCGATGGCCGGACCCACATCGCCTTGGTCCGCGGCGAGATAGGCAACGGCGAGGAAGTGCTGGTCCGGGTCCATTCGCAGTGTCTGACGGGCGACGTCTTCGCGTCGTCGCGCTGCGACTGCGGGCACCAGCTCGACCTCGCGATGCGCCGCATCGCCGAGGAAGGGCGGGGCGTCCTGCTCTACCTGAATCAGGAAGGGCGCGGCATCGGTCTTGCGAACAAGATCCGCGCCTACGAACTTCAGGACCAGGGACTCGACACGGTGGAGGCGAACGAGCACCTCGGCTTCAAGGCGGACCAGAGAGACTACGGCATCGGCGCCCAGATTCTGGGCGACCTGGGCGTTCGCACGATGCGGCTGCTGACCAACAACCCCCGCAAGTTCGTCGGTCTCGAAGGCTACGGCCTCGCGGTCACCGAGTCGGTGCGGCTCGAAGTGCCTGCGACCGAGTTCACGGAGCGATATCTTCGAACCAAGAAGGAAAAGCTGGGGCACCGGCTGCGCTCCGTGTAGGAGCAGCGCGCGGGCGTATCGGGCCGGCGTGACTCCCGGAGGGCTTTGACGGAGGGGCACGCGGCCTCTACACTTATCGGTTTGGGTGGTCGTCTGTCGTCGCGCCATGGGAGGCCGAACGCTGAGTCGGCGGTCTGATGTTCAACGCGTTGGGATCACGGTTCGAAGGGGTGTTCGGATCGCTGCGCCGCGAGGTGCGGCTGACGCCGGAGGCGGTGGAGCGCGCCCTGCGCGAAATCCGCCTTGCGCTGCTGGAGGCGGATGTCAACTTCAAGGTGGTCCGCGCGTTCATCGACCGGGTGCGCGACCGGGCGATAGACCGGGCTGTTCTCGACAGCCTGACGCCGGCGCAGCAGGTTGTGGCGATTGTTCGGGACGAGCTGCTCGCACTCTTCGGAGAGCCTCGGGCCGGTCTCAGTGCGGCGGGAAAGCGGCCACAGGTTGTGTTGCTGGTTGGCCTGCAGGGCTCAGGCAAGACCACCACGACGGCGAAGCTGGGACGCTGGCTGACGAAGCAGAAGCGTCACCCCCTGGTCGTTTCCACTGACGTTCGGCGCCCGGCCGCCATCGAACAGCTCGCGGTGCTGGCCGGCCAGGCAAGCCTTCGGGTTCACGAGGCGGACGGTAACCGGGATCCCGTGGCGCGGGCGGCCGGCGCGCTGGATGAAGCGAAGCGGCTCGGTTTCGACACGGTGCTGATTGATACGGCCGGGCGTCTTCACATAGACGATGCGTTGATGGACGAGTTGACGGGGATCCGGGATGCGGTGTCTCCCTCCGACATCCTGTTCGTGGCGGATGCCATGACCGGCCAGGACGCGGTGAAGAGTGCGGGCGAGTTTCATCACCGGATGGGGGTTACCGGCATCGTCCTCAGCAAGATGGACGGCGACGCGCGTGGCGGCGCTGCGCTTTCGGTCGTGTCGGTGGTCAACGTGCCGGTGGCGTTCGCGGCGACGGGCGAGACACTGGACGATCTCGAACCGTTCCGTCCCGACCGCATGGTCTCCCGCCTGCTGGGCATGGGAGACGTGCTCAGCCTGGTCGAGAAGGCGGAACAGGCGATCCAGCGGGATGATGCGGCGGCGATGGCGGAGCGGGTTCGCCGCAACGAGTTCACGCTGGAGGACCTGCGCGAGCAGGTCCGCATGGTGAGCCGGATGGGCCCGCTCGATCAGTTGCTCGGGATGGTTCCGGGACTGGGCGGCGTCCCCGCGGGCGTCGACCTGGGCAACGGAGCGCTTGCGCGCACCACCGCGATTATCGATTCGATGACGCCGCACGAACGGCGCAACCCGTCGGTGATGAACGGCAGCCGGCGGCTTCGGATCGCGCGGGGCAGCGGAACGAGCGTGCAGGAAGTGAACCAGCTCCTGCGCCAGTTCACGAAGATGCGGAAGATGTTGAAGGCGGCGACGGCGATGGGGCGGGGCAGGAAGCGCCGTCCGCAACGGGCGGCGCTTCCGTGGTAGCACGGGCGCCGGACCACGCGGGGGAGAATACGAGATGTTGATGATTCGACTGCGGCGGCAGGGCGCCAAGGCTCAGCCGTTCTACCGGATGGTAGTGATCGACAGGCGGGTGGCGCGCGACGGCCGGGCGCTCGAAGTGGTGGGGCACTACGACCCGACGCGGCAGCCGGAGGTGTTCCGGGCGAACGTCGAACGAATCGAGCATTGGGTCAGCAAGGGCGCCCAGATGAGCGATTCGGTCCGCACGCTGCTAGCGCGGCATCCGGAGACAGGTCGGTCCGCCAGCGCGTCCGAACCGGCCGGTTCGGCGGAAGCGAAGGACGGCGTGTCATGAGCCGGGCGCGCGATGTTGTCGACGTCATCGCCCGCCGGCTGGTCGACCATCCCGATGAGGTGACGATCGATCTGTACGTGGAAGGCGACGAGGATGTGCTGGAGCTGACCGCGCATCCGGGCGACCTGGGAAAGCTGATTGGCCGCCGCGGGCGGACCGCGTCCGCGATCCGGTCGATCGCCGGCATGGCAGCCAGGCTCGACGGCCGACGGTCCAGCGTGGAGTTTCTGGACGACTGATACGAGGCTCCTGAAGTGGACTCGGCCGCCTGGGACGACATGGCGCTCGTGGGTGTGGTGGCGCGGACGCACGGCCGCCACGGAGAAGTGGTGGTGAATCCGGAGACCGACTTCCCGGAAGACCGTTTCGCACCGGGCGGCACACTGTTTCTGGAGGGAATGCCAACGCTCCGGCGGCTGCGGATCGCGAAGCTCCGGTTCCACGGGGACCGTCCGGTCGTGGCATTCGAGGGGATTCGGACCCTGAGCGATGCGGAGCCGTTGCGTGGCGCCCAGTTGCGTGTTCCCGAAGCGTCGCTGCGGCCGTTGCCCGAGGGCACGTGGTACGAGCACGAACTGATCGGTTGCACGGTGCGAAC
This sequence comes from uncultured Vicinamibacteraceae bacterium, assembly GCA_964636705.1. GTDB lineage: Bacteria > Acidobacteriota > Vicinamibacteria > Vicinamibacterales > UBA8438 > VXRJ01. The sequence goes on along the minus strand of CAZWUJ010000011.1, from coordinate 26,416 downwards.
GGTGAGCGGTGCCGAGGTGGGCCTGGTCAGTGCCATTGCCGGACCGGCCGGAGCGCGGCGCCTTATCGTGACGGTCGACGGCCTGGAGGTCGACGTCCCACTGGTCGAGAAAATCTGCGTCGGGGTCGATCCCGCGGTGGGGACCATCCTGATCGATCCGCCAGAGGGCCTGCTCGAGGTGAATCGATGACGTTCGATGTCGTGACCATCTTCCCGGAACTGGTGGAGCAGATGGTGTCGGTCGGCGTTGTCGGGCGCGCGCGCACCACCGGACTGCTGGACGTCGCGGTCCACGATCTCCGCGACTTTGCCGATGATCGCCACCGGACGGTAGACGATTCGCCGTACGGCGGAGGGCCGGGGATGGTGTTGAAGCCGGCGCCGTTCATCCGGGCGCTGGCGGCGATTCGTGAGGTCCGGGGCGCACCCGGGACGGTGATCCTGCTCTCGCCACAGGGAGCGACGCTGACTCACGATACGGTCATGCGCTTGAGCCGGCTCGACCGTGTGGTGCTGCTTTGCGGGCGCTACGAAGGGGTGGACGAGCGTGTCCGGACGCACGTCGCGACCGAGGAGCTCTCGATTGGCGACTATGTCCTGAGCGGTGGCGAATTGCCAGCGGGCGTCGTCATCGAGGCGGTGGCGCGGCAGGTACCGGGAGTGGTGGGAAACTCCGAGTCGGTCGAGGGCGACTCGTTTGTCCGCCGGATCCTGGATCACCCGCACTACACGCGGCCCGCGAGTCTGGCGGAACTGGACGAACTGGGTGTTATCCGCCGCGGTAGCGCGGCCGGTAACGGCGCGCGCGCAGAATCCAATGGCACGGCCACCGGCGACGTGCCGGCGGTGCTGGTTTCCGGAAACCACGCGTCGGTGCGTCGCTGGCGCAAGCGGGAGGCGGTCAGGCGGACGTTGGAGCGGCGGCCCGACCTGCTGGCGGATGCCGCGTTGGATGAAGAAGAGAAGGAGTTTCTCCGGGAGCTTCGGTCGCCCTGAGTGGGCCGCCGTGGCCGGGGAGCATGCAGACGGGAGCAGAGTGATGAAGGCGATCGATGCGGTGGAACAACCGTACTTGACCGAGCGCCCCGACGTTCAGTCGGGCCATACGGTCCGGGTGCACGTCAAGGTGCGAGAGGGAGAGAAGGAACGCATCCAGGTGTTCGAGGGTTTGGTAATTGCCCAGCACCACCACGGTGTCAGTTCGACCATCACCGTCCGCAAGGTGTCGTTCGGCCAGGGGGTGGAGCGCATTTTCCCGCTGCACTCGCCGACCATCGACAAGATCGAGATCGTCCGTGCCGCCCGCGTCCGCCGCGCGAAGCTGTACTTCCTCCGGAAACTGCGGGGCAAGGCGGCGCGCCTCCGCGAGCGGCGGCGCCGCTGAAGGGGTGGCGACGGCGCGGTCGGCAAGCCGTGTGCGCCGGACGGACGGTGCGCGTCCCGCGGCCCGGGCGCAACGGGCGACCCGGGCGGCCGAGAATGCGGTTCGGCGGCGTGGCTACGCCCACATCGCCGGAGCTGACGAGGCGGGCCGTGGTGCGCTCGCCGGGCCGGTAGTTGCCGCCGCCGTCGTTCTTGATCCCGATCGGCGTCTTCCCGGGCTGCGCGATTCCAAGCTGCTGACCGCGGCCCAGCGCGAACGCCTTCATGCGCTCATCGTCGAGCGCGCCGCCTGGGCGGTGGCGTTCGCGTCGGTCGACGAGGTCGACCGTCTCAACGTTCACCGTGCCTCGCTCGATGCGATCCGCCGCGCGATCGTAGCGCTCTCACCCCCGGCCGACTACGCCATCGTCGATGGTTTCCGTGTTCCCGGTCTCGACCTGCCGCACGAGGCGATTCCGCACGGCGACCGGCGATGCGCCGCCATCGCCGCAGCGTCGATTGTCGCGAAGGTGACACGCGATCGCGAGATGGTGCGCCTGCACGCAATGGATGGCCGGTACGGTTTCGATCGGCACAAGGGATACGGAACGCGGCGCCACCTGGACACGATCGCTCGCCACGGCTACTCCGACGCGCACCGGCGGACCTTCAGGCCCCCATCGCTGTTTGACGGGATCGCCACCCCCCGATGATCTGCCTCGTGACCGACCGCCGGGTCTTCGCCGGGGACGCGAGTGGCGACGAGGCGGCGGTCGATGAGATGCTGGCGGCAATCGGCGCCTGCGCACGAGCGGGTGTCGACCTGGTGCAGATCCGCGAGACGGGACTCACGGACCGCCATCTCCTGGCGCTGGTACAGGAAGCGCTCGTTCGGACCCGCGGGACGGCGGCGCGGGTCGTCGTGAACGACCGCGCCGATATCGCTCTCGCCGCCGGCGCGGCAGGGGTCCACCTGAAAGACGATGCGCGCGATGCCGCGCGCGTCCGGGCCCTGGGGCCGCGGGGCTGGCTCCTTGGCCGATCCGTTCATGACGCCGAGGCGGCGCGCGCCGCCGCGGAGAGCGGGGTCGACTACCTGGTAGCGGGCACCGCCTACGCGTCGGCGTCGAAGCCGGGGCGCGAGCCGCTCGGCCCCGACGGCCTGCGCACCATCGTCGCCGCGGCCGCACCGTGTCCGGTCCTCGCCATCGGCGGGGTCGACACGGAAAACGTCGGGGAAGTAGCGGCGACCGGGGCCGCCGGCGTCGCCGGCATCCGCCTCTTCCGGACGAACCGCCTGCCCGGACAGGTGGCCCGGTTACGCGCGGCGTTTCAGCGCCAGCGGTCTAATCGGCGGTGAGACGCAGTCCTTCGGTGTCGATGCCGCAGTCCAGAAGTCTCGCGCCGGCCTCATCCAGCGCCTGCCGCACGGACGACTTGGCGTCCGGCTCCGCGAGGAACAGGATGCAGCCCCCGCCACCCGCGCCGCACACCTTTCCCGCCTCGGCCCCCGCGTTGAACGCACGCCGGAACAGCCGATCTATCCGCTCGGTGGTGACACCGGGCGCGAGCCGCTTCCGCAGCTCCCATTCGTGTCCGACCGAGCGTGCGAGCTCGGGCCAGTCGGATCGCTCAAGCGCTCCGCGGACGCGCGCCGCCGCGTCGCGGATCTCGTCGAACAGCGTCACGAGGCTCATGTCGCCGTCAATCCGGCGCTTCGTGACGTCCCAGTTGTTGATGCCGGAATCGCGGGACTGCCTGGTGTAGACGACGACCATCCGAGCCTCGAGGGTCTGTGGCGAGACCCGGAGCGGCACCCGCCGCACGCCGGCCGGCCCGAACTCGATCGCGGCGACGCCGCCGTAGAACGCTGGCCGGTAGTCCTGTCCACCGGTCGGCACGCCGATGACCTGGACCTCGATATCGCGTGCGATGTCGAGCAGCGTTTCGGGGTCGATCCGCCGATCCAGCCAGCGGGCCATCCCCGCGCATAGCGCGACGTTCAGGGCGGAGGATCCGGCCAGCCCCGCGCCGACCGGCGACTCGGAGCGGGTTTCGACCGCCACCCCCTTCGCGCCGAAAAAACGGAGTATCCGCGCCGGCAGGCGGAGCGCGGGATGCGCATCGTCGAGGTCGGCGACATCAGCCACATCAGCAACTGCGCCGGTGTCGGTGGCGGCAATCTGCAGGCGATCTCCGGGGCAGTCAGCGATGGTGCAGGAGGCGCGGAGGGTAATCGCCGCATTCACCGTCTGCACACGGTCGTGGAGCAGGTAGAGCGGCCAGATGTCGAGAGTCCCGCCCGCCAGATCGATCCGGGTCGGAGCCGACGCCTGCAGCGGCACCGCGGGATTATAATGGGATGCCACGCTAGCCCCCGGCTCCATCGGGAGCCGCCAGTCCCGGATGTCCAGAGCCGTTCGGCGCCAGATCGGGCAGTTGATTGTCGCCGGCTTCGATGGTCGGGCCGTCCCGGTGGAACTCGCCGCGCTGGCCCGGGAGTTCGGTCTGGGCGGCGTCATTTTCTTCGCGCGGAACGTCGAGGCCCCGCTGCAGGTGGCCGAGCTTGCCCATGCCGCGAAGCAGTTGACCCGGGAGACGCCGCCGTGGGTGAGCATCGATCAGGAGGGCGGGCGCGTCCAGCGGCTGCGCGCACCCTGCACGGAGTGGCCGCCGGCCGCTACCCTCGGGCGGTGCGGCGATCCCGCGCTGGCGGAACGTTTCGCCCGCGCCCTGGCGCGGGAGCTCCGTGCCGTCGGCATCACGCTCGACTATGCGCCGGTGCTGGACGTCTACACGAACCGGTCGAATCCGGCGATTGGTGACCGGGCGCTGTCGTCCGACCCACAGAAGGCGGCCGAGCTCGGCGCGGTGCTCGTACGCACGCTGCAGGACGAAGGAATAGCCGCCTGTGGAAAACACTTTCCGGGGCATGGCGACACATCGGTCGATTCGCACAAGGACGTCCCGGTAGTAGAGCAGGAGCGGCCGCGGCTCGACGAGGTGGAACTGGCGCCGTTCCGTGCTGCGATTGATGCCGGCGCCGCAATGCTGATGACGGCGCACGTGCGCTATCCCGCGCTCGACGAGGAACGGCCCGCCACCCTGTCGCGTGCCGTGGTGTCGGATCTGCTGCGCGCCGAGCTCGGCTTCGAGGGGCTTGTCGCTACGGACGACATGGAGATGGGCGCGATCGTCCGCCATCGCGACATCGCGGAGGCAAGCCTCGAGGCGTTGCGTGCTGGCTGCGACCTGTTGCTTCTCTGCGGCGTCGATCCGGCAAGGCAGGTTGCGGTGGTCGAACGCTTGATCTACGCCGTGGAGAACGAGGAGTTGTCCGTAGATCAGGTGGAGCGGGCGCTCGCACGGCAGCGCCGTGCGAAGGAACGGTTCCTGGTGGATGACGGTGGCTGGCGGCCGCCTACGGCGCGACAGTTGAACGAGCTGCTGGGTTGCGAGGCCCATCAGGCAGTCGCGGAGCGGATGCGGGAGTTTGCCGATGCGTAGCAGGCGCCAGAGGTGCGCATGTTGAAGCCGCGTGCCCTTCGCCCCGGCGATCGGATCAGTATTGTCGCGCCGGCCAGCCCGTTCGATCGGCACACGTTCGACCAGGGCATTGGGGAGTTGAGGACGCTCGGCTTCGAGCCGGTCTTTGAGGAGTCGATCTTCGAGCGTCGGGACTACGTGGCGGGACCGGCGGAGCGCCGGGCCGAGCAGTTTCGGGCGGCATGGCGGGATCCGTCGACGGTCGGCGTGATGGCGGTACGGGGCGGCTTCGGTAGCGGTCATCTGTTGCCGTTGCTCGATCCGGAGGAACTGAGCCGACGCCCCAAAGCGCTGATCGGCTGTAGTGATCTGACGGCGCTTCATACCTGCCTGACGCAGCAATGCGGCCTCGTTACGTTCCACGGTCCGATGGTGGTAACGCTGGCGCGTGGCGAGGAGGGCTACGACCGGGAGTCGTTCCTGGCGCATCTCATGGGCGGGCGCCCTCCGCACTCCGTCGTGGCGAGCGGCCTTGCCGCCGCGCGTGCCGGAAGGGCGCGCGGGCCGCTCTTCGGCGGCACCCTGTCGCTTCTCGCGGCGTCACTCGGAACCCGGTTCGCCTTCGATCCTCCCGACGGTCACATTCTGCTGCTCGACGACGTGGGAGAGCGGCCGTACCGGCTCGACCGGTTGCTGACGCAGCTCCGGCAGGCGGGGATTCTGGCCCGCGCCGCTGGTGTCGCGTGCGCCTGTTTTCCGGAGTGCGATGAAGCGGACGGATCGCTCACGGCATTCGACGCCCTCGACGAGCTTCTGGCGGACATTGACGGCCCGGTCGTAAGGGGCCTTCCGACCGGCCACACCGCCGGGACGCCGATGCTGACGGTCCCGCTCGGTGTCGAGGTGACACTGGAGGCCGAAGGTGCAACCGGGCGGCTGTTGATGGAAGAAGAGGCGGTCGGATGAGGCGTGTCCATCTGATCGGGGTCTGCGGGACGGCGATGGCGACGCTGGCCGCCATGCTGAAACAGCAGGGATGGATCGTGACCGGCTCGGACGTGCAGGCATATCCCCCGATGGATCAGTTCCTCGCGTCGCAGGGTATCGCGCCGCAGATCGGCTACGACGCGGCACATGTCACGACGGATCTCGATCTGGTGGTCATCGGCAACGCGGTCTCCCGCGGCAACCCCGAAGTGGAAGTGGTTCTGGAGCGGCGGATACGGTACGCGTCGCTCGCCGAAACGCTGCGTGACCGTTTCCTTTGGGGGCGGCGCCCCATCGTCATTGCGGGAACCCACGGCAAGACGACCACCACTTCGATGACCGCGTGGGCGCTGGTCAACGCCGGCGCCGAGCCCAGCTTTCTGGTGGGCGGTGTTCCGCGCAACTTCGACGCGGGCTACCGCCTGGGGCGGAGCGACATCTTCGTGATCGAGGGAGACGAGTACGACAGCGCGTTCTTCGACAAGACCGCCAAGTTCCTGAAGTACCTGCCCTTTGTTGCCGTGGTGGGCAGTCTCGAATTCGACCATGCTGACATCTACGCCGGCATGGACAGCCTGACCCTTGCCTTCCGCCGCTTCGCCGGCCTCGTGCCGCGCAACGGGCGGCTGCTCCTCGGCGCCGACGATCCCGGGGCGCGCGCGCTGGCGGACGCGGCCCACTGTTCCGTGGAGACTTTCGGTCTCGCGCACGGCGCCGACTGGCGGGCGACGGACATCGACTATCGATCGGACCGGACGGTGTTCAGCGTTGACCATGACGGCGCGATGGTGGCCCGGGTCGAGTTGGCGCTGCTTGGCGCCTTCAACGTCCGGAACGCGCTGGCCGCGATCGCGGCGGGCGCGGCGGCGGGAGTGCCGGCCGACCGGCTGGCGGCGGGGCTGGGCGCCTTTCGCGGCGTCCGCCGCCGGCTCGAACCTAGCGGGATCGGGCGGGGTGTTTCCCTCTACGACGACTTCGCTCACCATCCGACGGCGGTCCACGAGACCCTCGCGGCACTGCGCGCCACGTTGCCCGCGGGCCGGATCTGGGCGCTGTTCGAGCCCCGCTCCGCCACGTCGTGCCGGCGCGTTTTCCAGGCGAACTACGTGGCGGCGCTCGCCGCGGCGGATGAAGTGGTGGTCGCGCCTGTGTACCGCGCCGGCATTCCGGCGGATCGCCGTCTCGATGCCGCTCGCCTCGCCGCCGACGTGACCGCCTCGGGAACCCGCGCCCGCCATGTCGACTCGATCGAGGCGATCGCCGCACTGGTGGACACTGAGGCAAGGGCGGGGGACGTGGTAGTGCTGATGTCGAACGGCGACTTCGGCGGCCTGCGCGAACGGCTGCGCGAACGCTTCGGGATGCGCGACGGAGAGAGGGTGGGGGAGACGCCGGCGTGATTCTCGCAGAGGGCGCGGACTGGACCCTGATGCCGGATGGTGACGCGGCGTTTCTCGTGCAGTTCGAGCAACGGATAGACCCTGCCATCAATGCGCGCGCGATTGCCTTGGCGGCGGCGCTGCGCCAGCTGACGATGGGCGGCATACGGGACGTCGTGGAGGCGTACGCGTCGGTTACGGTGCACGTCGATCCGCTACGGGCCGACATGGGGGCACTGAGGGATGCGGTGGCGCGACTCGCTGGTGGGACCTCGGAGGGTCATGCCACGCCGCCGCGCCGCGAACATCGCCTGCCGGTTTGCTACGGCGGTGTGTACGGCCCGGATCTCGCCGAGGTGGCCCGCTTCGGGCGTTGCGCCGGCGAGGAGGTGATCGCGCGACATCAGGGCGCCGTGTATCGCGTTTACATGCTCGGCTTTCAGCCGGGCTTCGCCTACCTGGGTACCGTCGACGCACGCATTGCCGCGCCGCGCCGCGCCACACCGCGGGTGCAGGTGCCGGCCCGGACGGTTGGCATCGCCGGGCGGCAGACCGGCGTCTACCCGGCCGCATCGCCGGGCGGCTGGCAGTTGATCGGCCGGATTCCCCTGCGGCTCTTCAATCCCGTCGACTCCGATCCGTTCCGGCTTCATGCGGGGGATCTCGTTCGCTTCGAGCCGATCGACCAGGCGGCTTACGACCGCCTGCTCGAGCGCGAACAGGGAGCCCGCGCACTGAGCGCGGAACGGTCGGCTGACGCGGCGCGGGAAGCCAAGCGGTGATGGCAACCGCGGACACGCGCGGTGGCATCCTCGTCGAGGAGCCGGGGATGCTCACTACGGTGCAGGATCTCGGCCGCTGGGGTTGGCAGCACCACGGGGTAAGCGTCTCGGGTGCAATGGATCCGGCGGCCCATCGCCGGGCGAATCGTCTGGTGGGCAACCATGCCGGGGCGGCCACCCTGGAGGTGACGCTTACCGGTCCGATGCTGCGCTTCGAACGGTCCTGCCGGATCGCGATCAGCGGCGCCGAGTTCGAATTGTTTCTCGACGACTACCGGGTCTCTTCGGATACGGTGCTCCGGGCGGATCCTGGCCAGACCCTCCGCTTTGGCCGCCGGACGGACGGTGCGCGGGCCTACGTAGCGGTGGCCGGCGGTCTCGATGTTCCGCCCGTGCTGGGAAGCCGCTCCACCCACCTCGGAACCCGGATGGGCGGCCTGGAGGGGCGCGCGCTCCGCCGCGGCGATCGACTGCGGATCGGCCCGGCGCCCCCGGGCCCGGCGGTGGCCGGGCAGCCGGCTGCCCGCACTAGGCGCCGCCCCGTCGGTGGTGGTGCGCGGGTTCGAATTCTGCCTGGCCCCCACTGCGATCTCTTCGGTGACGCGGATCCGTTTGCCACCGTTGCCGGAGCGCGCTATGCCATCCGACCCGAGTCGGATCGGATGGGGTATCGTCTTGAGGGCGCGGCGGTCCTTGGTTGCGATATCGGCAGCCTGCCGCAAGGGTTCCTGTCCCATGCGGTCCCGGCCGGGTCGGTGCAGGCGCCGCCCGACGGCGGTGTAATCGTCGCCATGGCGGATCGCCAGACGGCCGGCGGTTATCCGCGCATCGCCATGGTAATCACCGCCGACCTGCCGCGTCTGGGCCAACTCGCCCCCGGCGACTGGATCGACTTCGTCCCGTGTGACATCGACGCGGCACATGCGGCGCTTGCAGCGGCGGAGCAGGAGTGGATCCACGGATGACGCGCTTCCGTCGAACCGTTGCGGCCGCACCACCCGGGCAGGTACGGGCCGCGCTGGCTGCGGTCGTCGGGGATGACCGCGTTCATCGTGAGGAGCCGCTTGCCGGACACACCACGTTTCGCATCGGTGGGAATGCGGACTGGCTGGTTGACGCGCGGAAGCAGGAAGATCTGACCGGGCTGCTGGCCGTGGCGCGGCAGTTTGGATTGCCGGTCACGATGCTGGGTGGCGGTTCCAACGTTCTGGTGGCGGATGACGGGGTGCGTGGAATCGTTGTTCGCGCGCGGTATGCGGCCATCTCCGAGGTGGCTCCCGGCGTGGTCCGCGCATCGGCCGGCGTCTCGATCAACGGGCTGGTCCGCTGGACGATCCATCGTGGCCTGGCCGGGCTGGAGGCGTGGGCTGGCACCCCGGGCACGGTCGGCGGCGCGATTCACGGCAATGCGCATTTCCGGAACCAGCCGATCGGAAACCTGGTGACGCACATCGGGCTCATTCCCCGGAACGGCGCCAGTGCTCCCGACGGCATCGTGCGGACGCCGCGCGACGCGATGGAGTTCGGCTACGACCGAAGCCGCGTGCAGAGGACCGGCGAACTGGTTGCCTGGGCCGAGTTCGCGGTGTCGCCAGCGCCGCCGGAGCGGCTCCGCGAGGCAGCGCGCGAGTCCCTTCGTTTTCGCAAGCGGACGCAGCCACTCGCCCAACCTAGCGCCGGCTGCATCTTTCAGAACCCCGACGCGACGGCCGGCGACCTGCCGGACCACCTGCCGACGACGGCTGGCGCGCTGATCGATGGCGCCGGACTCAAGGGTTGCGCTATCGGCAGGGCGCGCGTCTCGGATACGCACGCGAACTTCATCGTGACGCGGGCGGGAGCGAAGGCACGTGATGTCCGGGACCTCATTCTGCGGGTGCAGCACGTGGTGGCGGAGCGGTACGGCGTCGCCCTCCGGCCGGAGGTGGTGCTGGTGGGCCAGTTCGACGCGGAAGGAAGGCGAGAGGCGTGACCGGTAGCGTGGTAGACGACCTGCTGGAGCAGACTGTCTCGACGCTTGTCGTCGAAGGGGGTCATCGGCTTTCCGGGTCGATCGAGGTCGAGGGGAACAAGAACGCCGCGCTGCCGCTCCTGGCTGCCTGCTTGCTGACCGATCAGCCGTGCGAACTGGCCAACATGCCCCGGATCAAGGATGTCGCGGTGATGTTCGAGTTGCTCCGCGGTCTGGGCGCCGACGTGCAGGGTAGTGGCGCGACGGAGGTAGGGGTCCGTTGCGGATCGGTCACTAGTGATCGCCCCGACCCGCAGTTGGTAGGCCGTTTGCGTGGATCGGTCCTGCTGGTCGGCCCTCTGCTGGCACGAGTAGGACGCGCGCGCCTGGCGCCCCCAGGGGGCGACTTCCCGGGCCGCCGCACGCTGGCGGTTCACTTGCAGGCGCTACGTGCGATGGGGGTGCGTGACGTTGAGGGAGAGGGTCACACGTTCGAGGCGCCGGACGGCCTGCGTCCCGCTTCCATCTACCTGGAGGAGGCCTCCGTCACCGGTACCGAAACCGCAATCCTGGCTGCCGCCGCGGCGCGCGGAGAATCCGAGATTCGCCACGCTGCCTGCGAGCCGCATGTGGTGGAGCTGTGCTCCTTTCTGGAAGCGATGGGTGCGCGGATTGCAGGGGCCGGCACGCCGACGATACGGATTGCCGGTCCCGCTGCTCTCGGCGGGGCGGCGCACCGTTTGCGTGGCGACTACATCGAGGCGGGAAGCTGGGCGGTGATTGCAGCGATCACAGGCGGCGAGATTCAGGTGCATGGCGCGGAGACGACCGACCTGGAACCGGTGACGTCCGTTCTGCGGCGCATGGGCGTTGATTGCAGCGTCGTCGTGTCGGCCGATGGAGATCGGGCGGGCGACACCCTGCGGATTCGACCCTCGGAGCCGCGGGCCATCCGCCAGGTAACCACTGCTCCCTGGCCCGGCTTCCCGAGCGACATGGTGAGTCTCGTGAGCGTCTTGGCGACGCAGGCGGCGGGCCGGACGCTGATCCACGACTGGATGTACGAACTGCGGCTCTTCGCCCTGGAGCAGTTGAGCGGGATGGGGGCCAACCTCTTCCTCTGCGACCCGCACCGCATGATTGTCGACGGCCCGAGCACGCTGAACGGCCGGACGCTCGATACGCGCGACCTTCGCTCCGGAATGGCGCTGATTGCCGCCGCGCTGGCCGCGAACGGAGAGAGCCGGATCGCTCCCCTCGAAACTGTGGAGCGGGGCTACGCGAATATTGCCGCGCGCCTGCGCGGCCTTGGGGCGCACGTGTCTGTCGAGTAGCGGTCGCCGGTCAGGTGCGCCGGTCAGGTGTGCCGGTCTCCGGACCGCATCTCAATCTACAGCCGGCGTGGACGCCGGCGCACCTTGGAGCCAGTTCTATCGATCCACCGGCGGATCGGGCGGCGCCACCGGTTCCTGTATGACGGGGGGTGGTCCGCCGAGGGGCTCGACCGGATCGCGTGGCTGCGGATCGAGACGCGTCGGGAGCGGTAGCGAGGTCCCGACCACCGCGGCTGCGCCGCCGCTGTTGACCCGGAACGGAAGCAGGTCCTGCTCGTTCAGGTCGAGCACGCGAATGATGTGTGGCCGCAAGGTCAGGATGATGTCGGTCGCCTGATTCTCGGTTCTTGTCCGCCCGAAAAGCCGCCCGAGCACGGGTACCCGGTTCAGTCCCGGGATGCCGTCGAGCGTCTCGCGTTCGTCATCCCGAATCAGGCCGGCGAGAATGTTCGTCTCGCCGTCGCGCAGCCGGAGCGTCGTCGTGATCTCCCGGCTGCCGAACTGCGGCAGGTCGCCGAAGCCGGTGCCGGAGATGTTGCTGATTTCCACCACCAGTTCCAACGACACCTCGTCGTTGTGATGGATGCGGGGGAGGATCTCGATGTTGACGCCGATGTCCTCGTAGTTGAAGGAGGTGATCGGCTGTTGCGCCACGCCTCCTGCCGCAAACGGCGTGAACGTGGTGACCGGAACCGGCACCCGTTCGCCGAAGTGCGCCTCGGCCGCGAGGCCGTCCGAAGTCCGGAGGCTCGGGTTCGCCAGAATCCGCGTGTTCCGGTCTTCGGCGAGCATGTTGATCAGGAGGCTCATCGGGTTGGCGATGAACAGGTCGGATCCGCTGAGCCGGGCGATGTCGTCCACCGTCAGGCCGAATCCCTCCTCGCCGGCGCCAACCGCGGCGTCGGCGCCCTGCGCGGCGAACTCCAGCCCGTAGTCGCGCAGCGTCTGGCGATCCACTTCAAGCAACTGCACCTCGATCACTACTTCCGCTCGCGCCTTGTCGATCGCCTGCACCAGGCGTGCCGCGGCGTTGAGCCGCTCCGGCGTGTCCATGATGGAGACGGCGTTGGTGGCCGTCACCGGGGCGATCCGCCGCAGGTCGAGCACGAGGCGGAGGAGGTCGATTGTCTCGGTGACGTCAGCGTTGCTCAGATAGAAGGTGCGGACTACCTCCTGCTGGTACTCGCGCCGCTTCGCCGGGGTGTCGGGGATGATGGTCACCGTTCCCGGCGCAGTGACCTGAAAGAAGTTCCGTGTGCTGTTGGCGATGGTTTCAAGTGCCGCACCAAACGTGACGCCGCGCAGGTCGGCCGTGACCGGCTCATCGACGAATTGCGGATCGAAAACGATGGTGACACCGGCGAACTGGCCGATCGCCGAGAAAACGGTCCGGGCGCTCGCCTCGCGGAAAACGACCGAATCGGGCATCGGATCGCCATTCGGCAGTTCCAGTCCGGGTGGGCCGGCATGCCGGGTCCGTTCGATCAGGGCCTCGAGCTCCGTCTGTCCTTCTTCACGCGCCGCCAGACGGGTCCGGACCGCCTCACGCGTCTCCGCCAGCGCGCGTTCGATGTCACCCATCGTCGGGTTCAGCTCGTAGGCGATCCGGTATTCCGCCAGCGCCTCCTCCCAGCGCGATTGCCGCGCCAGCGCGCGGCCGGCCGCGTAGTGCTGCTGCGCCGCCCGGAGCATCGCCCGTTCGAGCGCGAGTTGCGCGTTGCGGTCGTGTGGACGCTCCTGAACGGCACGGCGGTAGAGGACAACCGCCTGGTCGTAGTCACGCTCCCGCTCCGCGACCTGTCCCTGCTGCAGAGCCCGCGCCCCGGCGCAGCCTGCGAGCGTGATCACGGCGAGCGCGATCAACACGGCGCGGTCGATTCGGCGCATGCTTCGGCTACCGTGCCCAACTGTCATCGATCACCACCTCGACGCCGCGCGGGGCGTCGAACTCGAAGAATCTATCGGCCATCCCCCGGTTCTGCTGCAGGTTCGAGAAGATGTAGGTCGACACGCCTCCGTGCAGGTCGGTCGCCGACAAGCGACGGATGCCGAGATCGGCCGGATCGACCGCAAGCGTCAACGTCTCGTACTCGGCATCTCCGTTGCGCGGGGTCAGCTCCACCACCCAGCCACTGTCCGTTGGGGCGCCGCTGGCGTAGCGGGCGTCGAAGTCGCGGGTCAGATCGCCGTCTCCGGCCAGGAAGGAGGCCGGTGTGGCGGATCCGCCGCCCGGGGGCAGGTTGTTCACGATCGCCTGCCGGTCAGCCGGAAAGTAGGAGACGACGGTCCGCCCGTTCGAAACGAACCGCTTGATCTCCGGATGCGTGTAGTCGAAGCGCCAGCGGCCCGGCTTCTTGATATGCACGGTGCCGCGTTCGACAGCGGTCGCCTGCAATACGCCACCGGCATAGCTGTGGGAAAAGTCGGCGGAGAAGTCGCCCACCGCATCGTAGCGCGCCTGCAACCGGCTCATCAGTTGATCTATCGGCGGCGCCTCGTCCGGCTGCTGCGCGGCGGCGCCCGGCGCGAGCAGCAGGAGACCGGCGGCGGCAAGGCCGGAGAGGGTGCGCGTCAGCCCTTGAGCGCGCCCGCCTGGGGCGGCTTCTGCTTGGGTGCGTCCTTGCTGTCGGTCGGAAGCTTGGCGGCAAGCCACTCGACAATGCCTCCCTCGAGTACGCTGGCGTTGCGGCCTTCCCGAATCAGCGCCGCGGCGATCCGCGCGCCCACTACCTCTTCCGGATCGGAGTCGTAAACGACGATCTCGCGGTCGCGTGGCAGAGATGAATGGTCGAAGCCGGGCGGATCGAGACGGATGGCGCCGGGTAGCCGGACGGTGCTGTGCTCGTAAGGATACTTCAATCGGGCGTCGACCACCACCGGAGCCTGGTCGCCGCCTGCTTCCAGGCGCTCGGAGAGCGCTTCCCTGGTAATTCGCGGAACGGGCATGGACTATTGTCCGCAGCCCCCGCGACGGGTGTCAAGACGGCCGGATGGTGCGGGCGCCCCGGGCGGCGCTACGCCGAGGCGTGATCGCGCGCGCGAAGTTACATCTCTGTAACGTTTGCGACGGCGCGTCGGACAGCGTCGTAGTCGTTCGGCAACTCGATCGGACGGTTGGCGATCGCGGCGTGCAGTTCCGGCAGGGCCTCCCGGTGGTAGTTCAGCTTGAAGTCGGTGAATTTCAGCCCGTTCGCGGTCGAAATCACCACCACCCGTTCGCTCGGTGCGATCTCACCCTGTTTGAGCAACTTTACGAGGACGGCCAGGGCGACGCCGGTGTGTGGGCAGTTGTACATGCCGGTCCGGTCGGCGCGCGCCGCCGCGTCGGCCAGCTCCGCCTCTGTCGCCTGCTCGACGATACCGTCGTAGCGCCTGAGCGTGCGGATCGCCTTGTCGATGGACACCGGGTTGCCGATCCGGATCGCGGAGGCCTGGGTCTGGCCGGCCGTGATTGGTTCGAATACCCAGTCGTTCCGGTAGGCCCGGTAGAGGGGGTTTGCGGCGGCGGCCTGGGCCACCACGATGCGTGGCCGGCCGGAAGTGACGCCCAGCGCCTCCATCATGTCGAAGCCGGCGCCAAGCGCGCTGACGTTCCCCAGGTTGCCGCCCGGGATGATCACGACGTCCGGCACCTCCCAGTCGAACTGCTGCACGATCTCGATGCCGACCGTCTTCTGACCCTCCAGGCGGACGCTGTTCATCGAGTTGGCAAGGTAGATTCCAGCCTCGTTGGCAAGGCGCTTGACGATAGCCATGCAGCCGTCGAAGTCGGTGTCGAGCGCGAGCACGGTCGCGCCGTTCGAGAGCGGCTGTACGAGCTGCGCCGTTGATACCTTGCCGCGCGGCAGGATGACGATTGCGGGGATGCCGCCCGCCGCCGCGTAGGCGGCGACGGAGGCCGAGGTGTCACCGGTGGAAGCGCATGCAACGGCCCGGATCGTATCGCCGTGGGCCATCATCTCGCGCACGAGAGAGACCAGCACGGTCATGCCCAGATCCTTGAACGACCCGGTGTGGGAGTTGCCGCACAGCTTCACCCAGAGGTCGTCCAGGCCCAGCTCCCGTCCAAACCGTTCCGCCCAGAAAAGGTTCGTTCCGCCTTCGTCCATCGACACGATGTTGTCGTCGTGGACGTCCGGGCATACCCATTCCTTCTTGCCCCAGACGGCGGAGCCGTACGGCCAGGTGGTCCGCTTGTAGCGTTCGTCGAAGAGACGCATCCAGGAACCGCCCGAGCGGGTTCGCAGCGCGTCCAGATCGTGCACCACCTCGAGCAGGTCGTTGCAGGTGGGGCAGCGGTAGATCGCCTTCAGCAGCGAGTGCTCACCGGCGCAGCCGCGTATGCAGCGCAGGACAGCCCGGGGACTGGTGGTTGTCATGCCTTCGTGGTTCTTGGGATCCTGGCGGGTTCTCGCGGAATCCGAGGAGCGCGCCGCGCCAGCAGCATTGAAACAGAAGTCCGTCGCGCGGCGCAATCTGCGCCGCGCGACTGCTGGTATGATTTTTCGCGATAGCACCCGGCAATGAACAAGTCCCCGTGGTGGCGAATCGGCTGGCGCAACCTCGGCCGGAATCGAAGACGGACCACCCTCACCGCGGTCGGGCTCGCTATCGGCTACTTCGCCGTCGTGCTCATGGTCGGTTGGGGCGAGGGGATGGTTGCCGAACTCATCGAGAATGCGACCTCGCTAGTCAGTGGCCAAATCGAGATCCACGATGCGGCCTACCGGCCGGAACGCAGCCTGTACGACACCATCGGGGGGCGTGAGGGTGTCGATGTCGAGGAGTTGCTGAATGCGATTGGCGCGGATCCGTCCGTCGTTGCGGCCGCGCCACGCGTGTATGCGGGCGCGCTCGTCAGTTCGGGCGACTCCACGCGCGCGGGCGTGTTGCTGGGAGTCGATACGGCACGCGAGGTCGGGCTCACCCGGTTCCTCGATCCGCTCGTGGTGGGACGGCTGCCGGACGCCGGCGCCTACGAAGTGGTCCTGGGCGAGGAAATGGCGCGGCAGTTGGCCGTCGGCGTGGGCGACGAGCTCGTTGTCGTCGCGTCCGCCGCGGACGGGTCGATGGCCAACGACCTGTACGCCGTCGCGGGCGTCTTCCGTACCGGACTGGTTGAATTCGACGGCAGCACTGCGGTGATGCCCATCGATGACCTGCAGACGCTGGTGGCGTTCGATGCGGGTCGTATCCACGAGATCGTGGTTGCGACGACCGACCCGGCAGGCGCCGCTGTAACCGCGGAACGGCTCGCGACCGTACTCGGCGCGGGCGGGCGTGAGATCGCCGTCGCGCCCTGGACCGAGCTCAACCCTCTGCTCAGCGGCTATGTGGCGCTGGCGGATTCCGTGTACTGGATCTTCATCGTGATCATTTTCGGGGTCGCCTGCCTGGGTGTCGCCAACACGATGCTGATGGCCACATTCGAACGCCGGCGGGAGTTCGCCATCCTGCTCGCGCTGGGCGCAAAGCCCTGGTCGGTAGTTGGTTCGGTGTTGTGCGAGGCGCTGGCGCTGGGTGTCGTCAGCCTTGCCATCGGGGCGTCCCTCGCCCTGCCTCCGATGGTGTGGTTCTCGATCGCTCCGGTGAGTCTGGAATGGCTATTTGAGGACGTTACTCTCGAAGGGGCACTGCTGACTCCCACCCTGCGCGTCGGCTACAACGTGCCGGTCTGGACCTGGGCGACCATCGGGTTGCTCGTGACGTCGGTCGTCGCCGCGTTCTACCCGGCGGTCAAGGCATCGCGGGTTCCGCCTGCCGATACGTTGTCGGGGCTCTAGGACCGAGATGCAACTGCGGGTAGTCGTATCGCTGGCCATGCGCAACCTGCGCCGCCATCTGCGTCGCTCGGCGCTGACCGGATCGGCGATGGCGGTAGGTGGCGCGGTGATGGTCTTCTCGTTCACGCTCGACGATGGCAGCCACCAACAGTGGATCGATTCCGCCGTCCGGCTCGGCACTGGGCACGTGACCGTGGAGCGTCCCGAGTTCCGGTCGAGCCGGCAGATCGATGACCGTCTGACCGCCGACATCCGGCGGGCCGTCGAAGAGGCGCTGAGCGCTCCCGAGATAGCGTCGCACGTCATCGCCACCTCAGCTCGACTCAGCATCAATGGCCTCGCCAGCTCGGCGGAAGGTGCGCGGCCGGCGCAGATCGTCGCGGTCGATCCGGTTGCCGAGACGGATTTCGGCATGTTCGACGACCAGACGATCGAGGGGCGCTACCTGGAACCCGGCGATGAGCTCGCCGCGTGTGTTGGCGCCGAGCTGGCCGCCAGTCTCGGGTTGGGCATCGGGTCGCGTTTCGTTGTGCAGGCCCAGGATGCGCAGCGCGAGATCGCCGGCCAGTTGCTGCGTGTCGTCGGCATCTTTCGAAGTGGTCTTCCCGCTCTCGATGAGACGATGGTTCAGATTCCGCTCGACACCGCGGGAGAGTGGCTTCTGTCAGCGAGCGACGTCACGAACGTGGGTGCGGTGCTGGATGACAGCAACGCCACCGCGCGCGTCGCCGCGAGCCTGGAGCGGGCGCTGGCCGGCCCGATTGCGCGCGGGGAAGCCCGCGTGATGGGGTGGCGGGAGTCGGATCCGGCGCTCGCCGCGGCGATAGCCATGGACTCTTTCGGGAACTACGTGATTCACGCATTCCTGTTTGTCGTCATCGGTTTCGGCATCGTGAATACCGTGCTTATGTCGGTGATGCATCGCAACCGGGAGTTCGGGGTTTTGCAGGCATTGGGGCTGACCCCGGGCCAGACCGCCACCGTCGTACTGGCGGAGGGCCTCATGTTGTCCGCCGTCAGTGGCCTGATCGGCGTCGGCGCAGGGCTGTTCGGTATGTGGTATTTCCTTGGCGACGGGCTCGACATGACCGCGATCACGGGTGAAATCACCTTCTCGGGAGCGGTCGTCGACCCGGTAATCGTCCCCTTGTTCCTGCCCTCGCGCATCGCCGAGATCACCCTTTTCATACTCTGCATCGGCATCGCCGCGTCAATCTATCCGGCATGGCGGGCGGCACGTATCGACGTAACCGAGGCGATGAAGTTCGACCGGTGAGCGCGGCGCCGAATAAGATGGTACAGCGCCATTTGGCTCGGTAAGGCAGGAGGTCGCCATGGCAAACGGTCGAGCGGAGCCGAACCTCCAGGCCCCAGTCGGCCTGGGAGCGAAGGTAATCGAGCCTTCCCTCGGCAACGCCCTTCCGCACTTCATCCCCCTTGTGATCTTTCCGCTTCTGTTCATGGCAGGGAGCTACGGCGGCTGGTGGATCGCGGGTCCCGTCGCCTTTTTCATGCTGGCGGACCGCTTCGACCAGGTCTTCGGCCTGGAAGAACGGAACATGGATCCCGACAGGACGCGGGAAGGACAACTGTTTCCATACAAGCTGTCCCTTTGGTTGTGGGCGGTGTGCTGGGTGGTGACGTTCGTCTACTCCCTCTGGCAGATGTTTGGCGCCGGCCACCTGGCACTGTGGGAAGTCCTGCTGATGGCGGGCCTCCTGACAGGCGTGGCGCAGTCCGTTTTCATCGTCGGCCACGAACTCGTGCACCGGCGTGCGTTGTGGGAGCGCCGTCTGGGCGAGCTCCTGCTCGCGTCGACGTCGTATCCACAGTACTCGACGGAGCATGTCTATCTTCACCACCCTCTCGTCTGCACGCCCGGAGACCCTGGTTCCGCGCCCAAGGGCATGAGCTTCTGGCAGTACCTGCCGCCGGAAATCGCCAACAACCTGCTCGGCGCCTGGCGCTTCGAGCGCGAACGGCTGGCGCGGCGCCACCTGCCGACATGGCACTACACGAACGCGTTCTGGCGGTACCTCGTCCTGCTCGCCTTCTGGTACTCGCTGGTGTTCTGGATGGGCGGCCCGCGGGTAACGCTGATCTACGCAGTGCTCTGCGGCTGCTGCGTTTTCTCGATGAAGCTCAGCAACTACGTCCAGCACTACGGACTACGCCGCATTCGGCTGCCGGGCGGCCGCTACGAGCCCGTCAAGGCGCGGCATGCGTGGAGCGCCGCCTACAAGTTCACGAACTGGCTCTACTACAACATGCAGCGTCATGCCGATCATCACGCCGCGTCGAACCGGCGCTATCCGTTGCTGCAGCATCACGGCGCGGACGCGTCTCCGCAACTTCCGGGCAGCTACATGCAGATGAACGGCTTGGCGATGTCTCCCAGGCGCTGGTTCGAGACCATGGACCCGCTGCTCGATCGCCAGCGCGCCCAGTTCTATCCGGACATCGACGACTGGAGCGCATACGACAGCCGTGCGTTCGCCGCGCGTCCCGACGCCTACGAGGAGATCGCCGAGATTCACGGCGCCGCACCCCGTATCGCCGAGTGGATCAACCGGTCCCCGGAGCTGCTCGACAGGCTTCGCGACCGGGAGTTCACCGACCTCGATCTGCCGGACGGTTTCGGGCCGGACCCGGAGTTCGAGATGTTCGCCCGGCGCGGTCTCGCGCGTGTCTACTGGACTCTCGAGTTCGGCGTCGCCGAAATGAAGGAGCAACTTGCCGACATCCCGGTCCAGGACAGCCGGGAGGCGGTCGATGCGACGCGGGAGTGGTCGAACGGCAAGGTCTTTCAGATCGCCGTGCATGTGATGCGCGGCAGCCTGTCACCGGTGGAGGCCGGCGTGGCGCTCTCCAATGTCGCCGAGGCTTCAATGGCGACGGTGCTGTCGGCAGTGGAAGATGACTTTGCAGACCGGGGTCTGCCGCCGGCGGGTGGCGGAGTCGCGGTTGCGGTGTCTGGTTCACTGGTCAGTCGGGAAGCGGCGCCGGGGGCCGAGTTCACCGTTCAGTTCGTGTACGACGATGGCCCCGCGGACTACTACGAGCCGCTCTGTCGCCGGCTCAGCGAGGCGCTTCGCCTGCTTTCGCAGCGCAACCTGCTTCTGGCGCCGCTCGGGCGCGACTGGAAAGGGGGCGCCGTCCGTTCGCTCTCCGAGTTCGTGGAACATCACCGAAACTCGCGTACGCCCGGCGAGCTTCAGGAGCTGATCCTGGCACGGTGCGTGTTCGTCTCCGGGGATCGTGACGTCGGGGCTCGGTTCGAGTCGGCGCGGCGCGATGTACTCGTCGGGAGCGCGGCGCGGGAACCGCTCATCGCATCATCGAGAGTGGCGAACTACAGCGCGTCTGAACCCAGCCTGATGTCCGTCGAAGGCATGCGGGGCGGTCTCAAGGACATCGAACGCGCCGCCTTGCTCCTGCGGCTGACGTACGGCGCGGATGCGCCCGACCTGCTGGCCACGGACGCCATCTCCGTCTTCCGGCGGGTGGGAAAGCGCGGGCTGATCGCCTCCGAGGTAGCGGATCGGCTCGTCGACGCGGCGACGCTGTGGCAGAACCTGCGGGGCTCTCTGAGGCTGGTCACCGACAACGGCGGTGAGATCGAGTCGGCGGCTCCGAAGGTGAAGGACGCTGTCGCGCGGGCCTGCGGGATGGACGACCTCGAGGCACTTGCCGACGCCATTCGTGCGAAGGCGCCGCGCATCGCCGCCGACATCGATGCCCTGGCCGCCTGATCGGGGAAGACGCCGATTGCTGCACCGCGGTACCATTCCGACATTGAGTGCGAGGCGTGGGAGGGGCTGGTTCCGGAACTGGTGTTTGAACCCGAGGCGTGACCGAGACTGCCGGGACGTAGCGTAGCGCCAAGTTCATCTGCGACGGGATCTCTCGTCCCAGTCATCCGAGCCGTGTGGCGACCCGAGAGCCGTTCTGCTCGGAGCCCGCGCCGCGCCACGCCGTGCTGCTTCGAGGCCTTCTCGCACGGTCGCTGCGTCCCGTTGCCGAACTCCTGAGGTCGACCGTCTGCTGTGCGACAATGCTCGCCGCTCGGGGATCACGAGGGAAGCTCAAAGTCCATAGCCGGCGCTGGGAGGCATGACCCAAGATGATCGAAGGCGACCTACAGGAAAAACTGGAACGCTTCGAGGCCTCCGTGGAGAACACGCCGCTCACCGGACAAGACCACGGGGTATGTGATCGTCCCTGTGCCCCTACCGCGGGGCCTCGACGCGGAAACCAGTCTCGGCCGTCATGAACTCGGTGAGGAATGGAAGCCACTGAGTCAAATCCTGACCGCGCTGCGCGCGCACGACGGTCGGATCGAGAACCAGGTTCAGGATTTAGTCGAGATCTACATGCCGCCGGACCCACCTGAGACTCGGGAGAAGGAGGTCGTCGTCGTCGCACAGGACGGCGAAGTTACTCGCACCGGCGTCTGGCGAGGTCCCGAAAGCAGCAGCCCGGAGTATGTGATCAGGGAAGCCAAGGTGCCTGCCTGGCGCGAGCGGCCGGGGGCCGGCCCGCAATCGAGATCACCGAGTACCTCACGGCAGCCAGAGGCTTCGAGTGGAGCGACCAGAGGCTCGCGAAAAACCGGCCCGCACGGAGACTCACCGATCGCCCTGAGGGAGAGGACGACCGGAGCCTGAGCAACGCGGGGGACGTACTCACTATCCGGCGCGATCGTCGGGGAACCCGGGTAACAGGCCTTGCCCCGGTAGGACGCAAGGATGCTGGCGCTGAAGGCTTCGACATCACCGAGACCGTCGCAAAGGCGCGCAGGCTAGCAGAGAATCGCTCGGTGCTGCGCGAACCGAGGCGCCGAATCGCCCGAAACAGGGACCGCCCGACCACCCAAGCTCACCCGATGCTCTGGCAGAGGCTTGAGAGCGCGGAGCCTACGCGCAACCTCGCGGTCGAAGTCATGGAGCGATCTGGTCTGCGCGGAAACGCGACGCGGGACTTCAACCTCCTGCTCGACATCGTCGCACCGACCGCCGCAGGCCTGCGGGCGGAGCACGGCGTCAAGGATCTACTTGAGAACTTCCTCGGAATAGCAAGTGGCGACAGTACCTCAGACACGAAGTCAGCCGACGGATGCACGGTAGCCGTTTTGCTGATGCTGAACGCGCTCATTCTTCATGGACGCCTGGAGAAGGGCAGCGGACAGGTCGCACGTTTGATTGGAGAGAACACACTACGGGAGATTGCCGCCGCGCAAGATCCCTGCGATGTCCTCACCGAAACCTGGATGAGCGTGCTGGAGTACGACTACCGACCCGTCTTTCAGCCAGCCCGCAACGTGGTGAGACACCTCGGCAAGAGCGAACATCGAACGGCGGCTTGGCGCGCGATTCGCCGGCTGGCGGCCTGGGCTGACGAAAACGCCGAGCACTACGCGACGATGGGTATGGAGTATGCTGGCGAACTCTTCTCCCGCGTCATGGGTCACCAGGCCTCGGACGGCGCCTACTTCACGCGTCCGGAGGCCGCGCGGTTGCTGGCGGAGTTGGCTCTTGACCAGATGCAGGTCACGACTTGGAACGATTCCGCGGCGTGGCCCAAGCTGAAGGTCGCGGACCTTGCGTCTGGCAGCGGTACCCTGTTGCACGCCTGGATTGAAGGCGTCAAGGACCGCATGCGGGCGCACGGGGCCGACCAGCGGCGATGCGCCGCATGGCACAAGAAGGCAGTCGAGGAACTGACGACCGGCTTGGACATCAACCCGGTGTCGCTGCAGCTCGCTGCCGGCCGATTCACCCTCGGGAATCTCGACGTCGACTATCGAAAGATGGCGTTGTACAAACTGGAGCACGGCAGAGTCGGCGCGGACGTACGCCTCGGGGCGCTGGAACTCCTGGGCGACGATGAGATCATCGGGCCGGCGCCCGACAGCTTGCAGTGGGACGACGACGACGTTGACACCCGGATGTAAAGAGTGCGCTGACCGGTACGCAGGCAGTGCTGATCAACCCGCCGTTCAGCGACAACACGAAGCGGAACCGCAACGTCGACGCCGAGACCAAGCGAGACATGCAGAAGCGCGAGATGCACTTGCGCGACCGGGTCGCGGCGAGCGCGCCCGCAGCCGGATCGCACGCTTGAGCAGCGATCGTGTCAACCAGCTTCGGATCGCGTCGCGGTCCTGCTTGTACGCCGCCTGAGAGAGGTATCCGGCCGGCGCGTCCAGGCGATACAGGTAGTGCGCGATGGGCAGGACAGCGTTGTGCGGGCGCAGACTGCCTTCGGAGAAACCGAAGCCGCCACCCATGTCGTTGATCTCGTCCACCTTGCCGTGGATCTCGGCTCTTGCGTCCAGCGTCTCCCACTGTGCAACAGCCATGCTCATGAGCATGTCCGAGTAGCTCAGCGGCGTGCCACCTCTGTTGGTACGGAAGAAAATGCGCAGGACCTTGTCGAGGTCCTGATCCTCCTCCTTGTAGTACGCGACGACCGGCTTGGTGCGCACGACCTCATGGAGTCTCGCAAGTACCTTGAACGGGCCATGTTGGTTAGCGAGCTCCTGATCGACGAGAAAACCATGGAGATCGACGGCGTCCTCGGCTTTGAGGATGTCGCCGACTGGATACCAGCAGTGCGTCTCGTCCCGCCGTGCGGCCTCCTTGCTGGTCAGGAAGCGGAAGTCGTACTGCATGTCGTGCTCGTTCTCCTCAGCCTCGCGGAGGAGATTCAAGTACAGGCGCCGGACCGGGAAGGCGTTCGGATTGCTCCACCACAGGCGCGGGAGCTTATCGGCGTAGCTGCCGCGCAGCCCGATGTTCAGAGCCGTCAGTCGTTGCTGGCCATCAAGGACTGCGGTGATCTCGTCGCGGGTTACCGCCCCTACTGACGCGCAATGAGCGTTGTCCCTTTCGTGGTAGTCGAGCATGAAGTCATAGAATTGGTACTTCTCGATGCTCTCCCGCCGGACCATCCAGAACAGAAAGGAACCAATCGGGTACCCGCGCATCAAGCTGTCGAAGAGACACTCGATCTGCTCGGGCCACCAGACGAACTCTCGCTGGATGGCGGGCAGGACGTATTCCCTGCGTTCGATGGCGCCGAGCGCCTTGCTGATCGTGATGGGAGTCTGAAACGCCATGCCTGCGAATCCTCCTGGGCTGATGTCGAGCGGACCGGGCGATAGGGTACATCCACTTCGGCTCGTGATGATGTGGGGTCGGCGAACCGCGGCGCTTCCCGAGAGGACGCCGCTGATCGGTGAGCGGCGGCGGATCGGTCAGCCTACCAGGCTGGAGAGTGGAGACGCTGGAGGTGGGCGAAGTTCGGGCCTCCGGTACCCGGCTGGCGACGTGCCACAGACAGGTGCTGCCCGTGATGTTGCTTCGGGAGCCAACGGCGACGGCGGGCCGCAGGCTGTCGGCTCGACACGTGCGACATGTGGGGTAGGCTAGTATCATCGTACAGGAGCGATCGCTGAGGAGAGCGCCAGATGCCTATTGAAGCGGTACGGCCGACACGGACTCGCCCACGCCGGGTTCCGCCCGCGCGACCACAGGCTGCCCAGGCTGAGGACGAGTTGAGCGACAAGGCAATCCGCGCGCTCAAAGAGGGTCGCGCGGACCACGCCGCCGGCCGCACCTTCACAATGGCCGAGATCAAGAGCGAGTTGGGAATCGAATCCTGAGCCACTTAGCCCTACCCTGATCCCGTCAGCCTGCTGGGGCAGTCACGGCCGTCTGTACGCCTCGCGCCGATGCAGGATGGCATCAATCTCGATCGTGCCACCGTCTGTCCGCCTCAAGAACACCCGCCAGTTGCCGACCCTGAGACGAAGGGCCGTTTGAGTCTGTACGCGCTTGACGTCGCCAACGCCCGTGCCGGCGTACTGATCGATGCTGGCGACGATGCGTGTTCGCGCTGCCGCGTCGATCCATCGTAGATCACGGCGCGCCCGGGCGGAGAACACGACGCGCGTGTCAGCCAACGCTTCTACCGTCGCTGATTGCCGGCGTCCGAGGCGGGCTGGACACATTCCACCCGGTGAACATCTATGCCTCGACCGTGATCTTGATGTTCGACGGATCGACGCCAAACGTCCGCGCCAGCCTCGCTTTCGCTTCGGCGATGGTGAGCGTTCCGTCGTCGGCGGTACCGGCGGCGGCAGTCTGGACCGTCGCAGTGGCCGGTGCGTTGGAGATCGGCGCACCGACCGGGGCCAACGGCACGCGGGCGATTGGAGCACTGGCGATGCCGGCGCCGGCGCCGACCAGCGTTACCGGGTCCGAGACCTCTTTCTCGTAGAGGGCGATCCACATGCCTCGTCCGACCGGGAGAGAGTGGCCCGCGCTGCGGCGCGCCGCGTAGGCGCGGTCGAAACGGCGTCGCAGTTCGTTCGCGTCGATCATGTGAACGCGAGCGACCTTCGGATCATCCGGGTCCACGGAAGCGACGACAACCGCGTCCACCGCTGACAACGTCGCCCACTTGGTATCGTCTTGGGTGCGCGGAAAAGCGATCCACTGGTCTTGCGTCGTTCGGATTGCGGCCAGCTTGCTCTCGCCGTCCTTGGTAAGGCGGCGGATCCGAGCGTTCCCGAAGCCGCTGACCTTGCTAACGAGCCATCCCTCTCTCTCCAGTACGTGGAGGCAGGCTTCTGCCAAGAGTCTGAACGCTCGTCGGTAGCCTGACTGCGGGCATGCTTCGCCCTTTCGAAGGAGGGTGGGGGATGCCGGCTCGGAGGTTGCTGATGAGGAAGATTCGGGAGATTCTGCGACTCAGGCATGAGCAGGGGCTGTCGCACCGGGAGATAGCGCGGGTCTGCGCCATCGGTGCGGGTACGGTCTCTCGCTACCTGGAAAAGACGGCCGAGCTTGGGTTCGGCTGGCCGTTGCCGGGCGAGTTGGACGACGCGGCGCTTGAGGCCGTGCTGTTTCCCCGTCCTGCGCCGGCGCGCAAGCGGGCCCAGCCGGACTGCGCCTACATCCACCGCGAGCTTCGGCGCGACGGGGTGACGCTGCAACTGCTCTGGGAGGCCAGTTCGGCACAAGGTTCCGCCGGACCCATTGGCGTCGCTGAGTGAGCTTGAAGACCTGCTGCTGCGAGTCGAGGGTTGCCGCCCGCGCCTCCACGAGCGCATCTGATAGCTTCAGGACCTGCTGGCGCACTTCCGGCGGAACCTGATCCGCCGACCGCCGAAGGGCTGCTCGCCCTTGGAGAAGGCCGCGGCCAGTCGGGATCTGCTCGCTCAGGTCGAGCGGCCCCTGACGGACGAACACAAGAGGCCAGTTGCCAGCGTCACGGCGGTAGACAACCCGGACTGTAGATCTGGAAGCCTTTCAAGCCTCGGTCGGCCAGGTGACGGCGGTCGATC
>CAZWUJ010000010.1:0-120782 GCA_964636705.1 uncultured Vicinamibacteraceae bacterium | reverse complement strand
GCACGGCTGTACTTCAAGCGGATCGCGATCGAGACGATGGTGTATTCGTTCCAGGACTATCCGTGCACCTTCGAGCAAGGCTACGCGGAGTTCAGGGAGAGATTCCCTGCAGGGCAGCCATAGCAGCGGAAGCCACGTCACCCCGTAGCGGATCTTCAGCGCGGGACGGACACGACGTGCAGGGTGAAGTGCTCCCAGGGCCCCACCTCCGGACCGTCGGCCCAGACCTGGCGGGCGGGCTCCTCCCGGTAGAGAACGCGCAGGTACGAGCCGTCAAACGCGCGTAGCGCGACATCGTCGATGCTGCGGATCAGCCCGTCACTCTCGAGGCGCTCCACCCGGAAGGACTCCCACTCCTCCGGCCGGCGGGAGGTCGCATCCACCACCCCGCCTCCCCCATTCGCGGCGCGCAGGTAGTACTGCGAGCTGGTGCGCAGGAAGATCGTGTCACCGGACTCGACGCACTCCGGCGAGTCGTGCTCGACGACGAACGTCTCCTGGCCACCCGGACTCGTCGAGTTGGCGAGCACGCTCTCTCCGCCGCCGTGGTAGGCCCGGACAAAACCGCCGGTCCATGCCTGCAGGCGGATCCGCGAACCGGAACGCAGGCAATTCGACCGGAGGTTGTGGCTGATCAGATGGGAGTACTCGCGGAGCATGCGAGCGACATCGGAGGGACCATGGATGCTGTCGGTCTGGTCGTCGCCGGCCACGCCGCCCGGGTCGCCGAAGTGGGTGAGGCTCGGATTCGAGAAGAACGGGATCTGATAGCAGCGGAACTCGTGGTCGTTACACTGCGTGGGGTTGGCCATGATGGTATACCAGGCGTCTTCGACGGGCGGGTAGCGCGGCCCCGGAGAACCTCGGCGGAAGCGCTGCTGGTTGACGTAGCCACCGCAGTTGCCAAGCTCCTGACTCCCGTAGATGAGATGGACCAGGTCCGCACGATGTTCGGCGCGGACGGCGTGCACCCAGTCGAGGTGGCCGTCGGGATCGGGTCGAGTGCGGTCTCCGAATCGCGTGTCGGCGGTGTACGCGAGGTGGACCAGTACGTTGGAATCCGCCACGTAGTCTGGAGCCGGGACAGTGCCGGTGAGGCGCAGCCTGGTGGGAGTGCCGCTGTTCCTGAACGCGCGGTTAACCTGCGAGACCCGACTGTCAATCCACGCTTCGATGCCCGCATTGCCGCCGGCAATACGGGCGGCACTGCGCGTGTAGACGACGAGGAAATCCACTTCGTAACGAGGTTCCACCCACGTTGGACGATCGGCAGGGGAGAGGTTCCGAATCGGGACGGTCGCGAAGTCAGGGATGTCTGGGAGACCCGACACGCCCTCCGGGATTTCAACGGTGTCGGAGCCCGGCCGGGGATCCGTCACGGTCGCGTGGGGCTGCGCAACGAGGCCGGGGCGGCCCACCGCGCCGGACAGCGACCAGCTCCCCTGCCGCGTGTAGATGTCACCGGAGAGGTGGTCGCCGTGGATGGCGAGCATGGCGGTCTGAAAGGGGTCGTCGTCGATGGTTCCGTGGAGGACGTACCCGCGACCGGTGGATTCCAGTTCGTGGAACACGGCCGGGAACGCCAGGCCGGCATCGAAGTTGAAGAGGGCGGCGGGAAGCTCGCCGCCGAGGACGCGTTCGCGCAACTGCTCGATCGCCTCGGGCGAAACCCTCAGGCCGCGGGCGTTCGGCGAGGCGGCGTCGGGAACACCGGCCGGGTCGAGCGTGAAGAGGGGAGCCGGAGACTGCGCCGAGACCGAGACCAGCAGGGCAGCGGCCCCGAAGGTGGTAAGGGCGACAACGAGGGAAGCACGGCGAGTGATCATGAAGCACCTGTGGCCGTAACTGGCCGGAACGGGCATGTCAGAAGCCAAAGTTGAGAGAGAGGCGGGCGCCGGCAGGAATCGGGGTGACGTCGACCGGAGCGTCCGTGCGCGAGAAGAACGCAGCGACGATTCCGCCGGCGGCCGCGGCGGCAATACCGAGGTAGATGTTCTCCGTCGGGAGGTACTCCTCGGGAGCGAACGAGCTGCGCATGTTCTGCAGGATCGCGTCGGTGGGCGGTCCAGGCGCGCTCGAGGCGGTGGAGAACGTCCAGCGCTGAAGGCTGTCCGGGTCCGCGTATGTCAGCGGACGGCCCGGAATCGAGTTGTCGGTCCAGATCTCCTGGGAGTCGAACGCCCAGTCAACGTCGCAGACTTCCCCTCGGCGCGTCACCGAGGGTTCGCGGGCGTTGCCGTAGCCGATGTGCACGTCGGCGTAGAGCACCTTGGTGTCGGGCGAAGCACCGACACTGCGGTCGAGACTGGGAGCCGAACGACTGAGGTCGCCGGTTCCCCGACACCGGCGCTCGTGCACTGCCCAGTACGCGCCGAAGACGGCGAGCCCGACACCGAGCAAGAGGCGAGGCGTCGACCATCCGCGAGCAGGAGGTGGTTCCCGGGCGAGGGATGACGCCTGATCCGTTTGACGAAGCGCCAGAGCAATCCAGTTGGGGATACGTCCAGGCTGCGCGTCATCGAGCGGCGACGCACGGGCGACAAAACCTCCTTCTCGTCCGTGGGGCGGGCAGCCCCGGGGGCGATGGGTGCAAGCGATGAGGGCGATGGGTCGACCCAGGATGGAACCGTCCGTCGATCCTGGGCCGCGACGGGCGCCGCAGCGAAACCGAGGATGAGCACGAATACACCGGCGAGGTAGCGCATGCGATTCTCCGGGGCGCGTTGCTCCTGACGTCTGCTGCGGCCCGCGCACGGAAGCCGCAACCAGCAACGCCAATCCTCGATCCCGGAAGACCTTGCCGGCCCTGCAAACACCTGCAATCAGTTATCTAGACGGATGGGCGGCGGAAACCGAACGGTGAGGGAAGAAGAAACTACAAGTCGTCCGTGACTGTGCTACGAAGCGCGCCGGCGAACGCCTGTGCGGTCGGCGACGAAACCGACCGGATCGTCCAGCCGCCGTCCGGGAGCTTTCAGCCGGAGCCGCCGCGCGTCCTGGTGGTCGACGACGACCCGCTGACGCTCGGCAACGTTCGGGAGATGCTTGCCGCGGCGGGCTACGCCCCGCTCGTGACGGGCGATCCGCAGCAGGTGCCCGGCCTCCTCAAGAGAAAACGGCCCCCGGCTGGTCCTGCTCGACCTGATACTGCCCGGCGTAGACGGCATCGAGCTGATGGAGACTATTCCCGGGCTGGCCGATCTTCCCGTCATCTTCCTTTCCGCCTACGGCAGCGACGAGACCATCGCCCGGGCCCTGGAGCTGGGGGCCATCGACTACATCGTCAAGCCGTTCTCACCGGGGAGCTGACCGCGAGAGTTCGGGCGGCGCTGCGCCGGAATGCCGAGCCCGATGCCTTCCGGCTCGGGGCTCTGGCCATCGACTTGCCAGCTCGGCAAGTGACCGTGAACGGGCAACCGGTGGAGTTGACGGCCATCGAATACGAACTGCTCCGCGTGCTTGCCGTGAACGCCGGACGCGTGGTGACGCACGAGGCGCTGCTGCGCCAGGTGTGGGGCCAGGGCCAGCCTGCGGACACGAATCGGGTGCGCGCCTTCGTC
Source organism: uncultured Vicinamibacteraceae bacterium (assembly GCA_964636705.1). Lineage (GTDB taxonomy): Bacteria > Acidobacteriota > Vicinamibacteria > Vicinamibacterales > UBA8438 > VXRJ01. The sequence goes on along the minus strand of CAZWUJ010000010.1, from coordinate 117,222 downwards.
AAGAAGCTCCGCTACAAGCTGGGCGATGACGCCGCCAATCCCACGTACATCTCGTCCGCGCGTGGTGTCGGGTACCGGATGGCGCCGATCCGTTGGCGCCAACGATGACAGCCGGACGCCGTGGGATGTCGTTCAGGAGGATGACGCGCTGCACGAGCCCGATGCCTATGGCTTGATGAACGACGCCGTTCGTGGGCGTCGTTGATGTCTGAAGGAACGGGGAAAGCTGCCCGTGACCCAATCGGATTCAGCGTCAGGTGGCGATTCAGCGGACTGAACTGGTACCACCATTATGATGTGAGCCCGCAAGCTTCAACCCGTCCACGGGATCGGGGCAAGCTCGAAGTTACTGTGCGGCAGCGAAGTGGACCAACTTTCGGAACGCTCTGCGTGGACTTGGCGGAGCAGGGAAGCACTCGCTATGGCGTTCGAACCCATGAAGCGACGCTGGAACGGTACCCGGGCAGTACTCCTCGTTCATGGCGTCGGTAATGCGCAGGCCGGGCAGTACGCAGATCTTGTGGCCAAGGTCCGCGACGCGCTTGGCCCGCAGTCTGCGGAGGTGGCGATCTACGAGCTGTACTACGACGTGTTCAACGACTGGGCCGCGGCCAAGTTCGACCTCGCCGGCCTCCTCAGTCAGGCCGTGTCGCTCGTCCGGAACAGAGCGGCGGAAGAACTGGATGACGATCCGCTAGCGACGCAGATCGCCGAAACTGCGGGGGACGTGCTACTGCCGGCGTTCAGCCGGAGTGCACGCGCGGCGGTCCGGGATGCTTTCGTTGCGCAACTGCTGCGAATGGTCCTCGACGGTCGCGATGCCGGCGTTCCGAGGGAGAACCAGAAGCTCTCGATCATCTGTCACAGCCTGGGTTGCTTTCACACGTTCGAGGTGCTCCACGCCACCGCACGGGAACCCAACTATCAACTGCATCCTACGCTGAACGCGACGAAGTTCCAGAACGTTATATTCATGGCTTCGCCGGTGCAGCTCATCAGAACGGCCTTCGGCACGGTCGGCGCGACCATTCCAGGTGCGGAGGAATTGGCGACGTTGAGCGGAACTCGGCTCACACAGCCGGGCGACCCGGCCGAATACGCCGGCTCAGTGCACAACTGGGTGTCGATCACTGGGGATCTCGATCCGATCGGTGGTCACTTCCTACGAAGGAAGGCACCGTGGGCATACATGGAGGTCGAGCCGCAGATGTCGTTGATCGATCGACAGCAACTGGGCGGCGACGAACAGGACGAGGTCACTGCGAAAGCCATGTTGCTACAAGTGCTCAAGAATGCCTCGTCGTCCGATTCTGCACCGCCAACATTTCGGTTGGAGAATCCCCACTCTTGGGCCGGGTATATCGATCGGCACCTTGAAGAGATTGGCACATGGCTACGCGCGTAAAGGCTCGCTTCGCCCTGGTCTGTTTCGTCTTTGCAGCTTGGCCCGCCGTGGCCATGGCCGAGGACACCACAGTGACGCTCCGGCAGGCTGTGGATGAGGTCCGAGCTGCCCTTATTGTTGTCAACCCGGCCTTTGAAGACGAGGAACCGGAGTTGGCGCAGGGTCTGCACCAGGCGCTGCAGGAACTGGAGACGTCGGGGGTGCTCGACACTCCTCTTGATCCTCTGCTTGAGGGAACCGCGGTCAACTTTCTCGCCAGGGCTAGACTTCGGCGGCGATCCTTTCAGTCGGCTGACTTTCTGGCCAGTCCAACGCTGCGCGCGCTATGGGACACCGTAAGGACGGCGCGCAATCGAAACCAGGGAGTGGAGAACCTGCCGCCGAGCGAGTCTCGGGGCATCCTGAAACGGCTTCAGGACGACCCGAACATAAACGAGGCGGCGATCGTCGGGATGTTTCGCGCGTACAACCGGGTGGAGGATCTTCTTCAGCGCCAAGCCCTGCAGCAGACTCTGGATCGCTTGAGTCGTTACAAGCGCAAGTTCGGCCCCGGGTCTGTTCACCTCAACGGTATCGAGGTGGGTGTCGCCTATCTGTTACAGGGAGTCAGAGGGTTTGGCTACAGTGCAGATGACGGACCGGGCCCCTGGGAAGTGGTCGCCTCATACACCACGACGTACTTTTCCTATGCGGAAGACGAGCCTCGGGTCGTCTCCGCTTCCGAGTTCGGCCTGCGCCACTACAATTTCGCGGACGGCTGGGGGAATGGTGGCTTCACCGGCTACATCAAGCCGGCACATTTCTCCTTCGGGGTCGTGGTCGCCGGCGAGAAGGACGGCCCGCTTGTGTGGCCCTGGTCTGGCGAGTCGCGGACCGGCGGGTTCTTCGCCTGGGGTGAAGTGAAAGTGGCGTACCTCCTCGGGGCTAACCCGAAATGGCTGGTTACGCGGCAGTTCCAGATCCTCCCGCTGACGTTTTAGAGCGTGTAGCGTGAGACGCAGATCAACCTGATGGAGGAACCCCCGGACAGAAAACTGATTCACCCCTCGCGGACCGTCGAGCAGCTCTCGCGATGAGGTCACGAGCCCAACCGCCGGGGTTGACGTGCCACTGATCGTGCAGTCGCGCGAGGCGGTCGCGGCGCCACGGATGCCCGCGAGGCCGACTACATCGTCGTGCTCGATACTGGACCCGGACCGTCGGCCGAGCAGGCCGAGGTACGCGCCCTCAACGAGGCCCTCGCGCCGATTCGGGGCAGGCTCAGCGAGGCCGAAGAGGAACACCGAATCGGGTACGTCGCACTTACTCGAGCACGCCGGAAGGCGTACCTGCTCCTGACCAGCGCCGGCGAGGAGCGATCGCTTTGGGGTCACACGCTCTGGCGCAATGAACAGCGCGAGTACGACGTGAGCGAGGAAGAACTTGTCGAACTGCTTGCGTCCCTTCGGCCCGACGAGCCGTGTCCCGCCTGCGAGCTTGGCGGGACGCACCGCGAAACGCTGGTTCTTCGGAACGGGAGCAATGGCCCCTTCGTCGGTTGCACCAGCTATGGGCGGACCAGCCATTGCCGGCACACGGAGCGTACCTGCGAGAACTGCGGAAACGGCATCATGGTCCGTGACCGCCACGGGCTCAGCCGCTGTCACGACCGCCGATGCGGCTGGGAAGTCCCGCCATGCAAATGCCGAGCGCCCAAGCCGATGAGGATCAAGTCCCGTCGTGCGGACGGCCACCGATTCCTTGGTTGCCAGGACTACGGACCGGCAGGAGGGTGCAAAGCAACGAAGATCCTGGATTGGCGAGAACACCTGGATGCGCAAGCGAAAACGAGGGATGACCGTGACGACGTGGCGCTGCGGTAGACGGCCCACAGGATGAGGCGGCTAACTCGCGACACCCGATCACCCCAACAGGCGCTCAACGCGGTAGGATCAGAAACGGAGAAGGACAGCATGGCTGTCGTGCACATCGAGGCGGAGATCCCTTGGCGAATCGGTCGGGCAGATGGTGAGCATTGGGTCGGCATCTGCGATCCGCTCGAACTCACCGTCGAGTCCGAAACGTGGGCGGACCTGATGGAGGATATCGCGCTGACCCTCGATGCGATGCTCCACGACCTGCTGTCCAACAACGAGTTGGATCAGTTCTTGCAGGATCGTGGCTGGACCGCCCACGGCCCCACGGACGGTGTCGAGGCTGTCCGATTCGACGTCCCGTTCATCCCTGCACTGGTTCAGCCGGATGATTCGACGGCAGCGTTTCATCGCTAAGATCCGGCCTTTGGGCTACGCGTACAAATCGACGCAGAAGCGCACGTACCTCTATCGCAGAGCCGGCGGAACCCACTCTCAACGGCATCAACCACCGGGGCGACGCGGGTCGCTGGCCAGGGCGTGTCGGTGATGTTCAGGGCCGGCACCTACTGGGCGTGCGTCTGTCAGGTCTCCGTGGTCCCGAGCACGGGGAAGATGACGGTCCATCGGAGCACCATGGCGGTCGATCCGGGCATCGTGATCAACCCGCTCCAGCTCAAACGAACGATCGAAGGTGGGATGCTGATGGGTCTGAGTCACGTGCTCTACGAGGAGCTGACCTTCGACGAGGGTGCCGTGACGGCGCGCGACTGGCGCACTTACCCGATTCTCACGATGGCCGACGTCCCGCAGCTCGAGGTGGTGATCCTCAACCGTCCGGAGGTAGGCGACTACGGCGGTGGCTCGGAGGCTGCGAACGCACTCGTACTCTCGGCCGTCGGTTCGGCGTTCTTCGATGCGACTGGCAAGGCGGCGCGCAGGCTGCCGCTCAAGCCAGCCTACGTGCGGTCGATACTGAGCGGTGGCGCCACGAACTAGCTGCGGAGCTCACTAGGGTTGAGGGTGTATGCCGTCGGACCGGGCGGCGCGGGTCGGCCAGCAAGACGACTTCGCGCCGACTATTCTTGCCGGTAGCACCGAGACATCGATCACGCAGATAGCGATCCGGCGCGCCTCGGCCGCCGAGAGGGACTCCGTCAGGCGTCTTTCGAGTTCTCCTGCGCTGCGCGGCGGCGGGCCGTCGGGCGCGGGCGGCGGGCCGTCCGCGCCGAACCAGAACACCAGATAGATGCCGTAACCGTCCGTCGCCGGATCCCGAGTGTAGTGCGCCAGCAACTGGTCGCGCAGGGCGCTCCACACGTCGCGGTGCGAGTCCTTCTTGAGCTCGATCGGTACCTGAAAGTTCCCGCACGCGACGCGCACGTCCGCCCGCCGCTCGTTGGCGTACCGCCCTTCCGGCTGCGCGTCGACGCCCCCGGGAAGGCGCTGGCGCAACAGGTGCAACAGCGCGTCGCGGCACGAGTTCTCGTGTTTCGGCGCGATCGGCTTGCGGTGAAGCCCCTCGTTCCAGAACAGGCGCCAAGCGTCGGCGTTACCGGTTCGGACCTCGGCCGCGATCTCGCACAGCCGGTCCGCCAGCAGCGCCGTCAGATCGCCGGCGTTGGCGGGGGAACCGTTCGCCAGCGTTCGGCCGACCTGCTCGATGGCGGGCGGGCGGTGGTCGGCGTCGCGCCGTACGGCCTGCTGCTCGTCGCCCTTGCGGACCAGCGCTTCGCGCCAGGCCGACAAGGACGGGTCGGAGGCCAGGTCCGCCAGGGCGTCCCCCGCGGCCGGGTCCGGGGACGCCGCGAGACGGTCCAGCAGCACGCCGATGCCGATCGAGACCTCCAGAGCCAGCGACAGGTGGCCGAAGCCGCGCTCCCGCGAGGGACCGAAGACCGGCCCGAGCAGACGAATCAGCAAGGCCAGATCGGGCACCCGGATGCCGCGGGACAGACGGCGCCCCTCGTCGGTCATGAAGAAGGCGGCCAGTTGCCGAATGCGAGCGTCCCGGCCTCGCACGAACGACTCGAGGGGCGCGCGCCAGCGGTCCGGCGCCGCCGCCAGACCGGCAGCCAGCCAGGGCGTGCGCTGCGCGTCGTTCATGCTCCGAGCGCCGAGCTTCTGCTCGATCAGCCGGCACAGATCCGGCCGGTCGGCCCACCGCAGGGCTGCCCGCAGCAACGAGGTCAGCGCGCCGATCTGCGCGTTACGGCAGCGCGTCGGAAAGGATCGTAACAGCGGCAGCGAGGCGCGCGCGGCCACCCGGCGGTAGTCTTCGGTGTGCGCCAGCGCGTAGAGCGCAGGGACCACCGTGTTCCCCCGTCGCAGCTCGGCGGCCCCGTGCAGGCGCAGCACGTCCGCCACGATCTCCGGGTGGAACCGGACGACCCGGCGATACCAGCGGTCGGCGGCGGCAACGGGCGTCGTGTAGTGGAACGCGAGCGCGCTGCGAAGCGGGCGCTCGTCGAGTGTCAGCGGGCCGTCCGGCTGTGCTGCGTCGTTCTGGACCATGCCCGCCAGGACGGGCAGCGCCAGGTGATACTCCTCGCCCGCCGCCCCCCTGCGGACGACGTCTTCGGCGGCCGGCACGTCTGCCCGGTCCGGCGCGCCGCACAGGCCCGCGAGCGCCGCGTCGACCAGCCCCGCGTCGGGAGCCAGCAGGTTGCGTAGCCGCGTCCGGGCGTCGTCCCCCGTGATCTCCGGCAGCAGCCCGAACCACGCGGCGGCCAGCGGACGGAGCAGCGCGGGCGGGCAGCGGTTCTCTCTCAGCGCCGTTGCCTGCGCCCGGACGGCCTGCAGCAAGGGTTGCCGGCGCCGCTCGTCGCTCGCGAGCCAAGTCTGCCGGCGCGCGCTGCGACCCGCATCGATCGGACTTGCGTCCGGCGGCGGACCAGCCTCGTAGAGACGTTCATCGATGCGGGGCCCGCCGGCCGGACACCCCGACGCCGTCCAGCGCCGCAAACCCTCCGCGACGATCGCCTTCTGCCTGTCCGGCTGCGCGGCCAGCCAGGCGCGCACGCGCGGCACAGGGCCGCCGTTGCCGGCCCCCGTCTCACCGTCGAGCAACGCCAGGCTCTCGGCGTACGACCGGGAAACCAGGCTGACGCCGAGCCAGTCCCAGAGACGCCCGGCGTCCAGCGCGTCCCCGTGCGCCTCCAGACCGCGTGCCAGCAGGTCCAGCGTGTTCAGGCCCGTCAGGGCCGGATCCGTCGCCTCCCGCCCCGGACCCGCCGCGGCCGGGGCGGGCGCACCGCGGCGGCGGGCCAGTTGGTCGAGCAGGACGGCCACATCCGCATCGGGCGCCCGTTCGGGAAGGGAGTGCCAGAAGCTCGTCCGACCCGTCCCGTCGGTGAGGTAGTCCAATACACGCGATGCCGGCAGGTGATGCGGAAAGAGATGTGACAGCAGCGCGTCCCGAAGCTCGTCACCGGGGTCCGAGCGGTCGCCGCAACGGATGTCGTCGAGCAGGACATTGAGCGCCGCGTTTGTCTCCTGCCCGTGCGCGGCCGTCCGGATGAATGCGTGCAGCGCTGCCGCGCGGATGTCCGGGTACCGCCCGTCGTCCCGGGCGACATCCAGCAGCAGCTCCGACACGCCCGGCAGCGGGCCGGCCGCCGCACGCAGGACGAAGTAGACGAAGCGCTGGTGTTCGGGGTCGCGGCGCGGCTCACCCAGGATCTCTCCAAGCGCCGGTTCGAGATCGGCCGTCACGAACGCTCCGGCGCCCGACGCCGGCGGGAACTCGGCGAGATGCGGCGCCTCGCGGTGCAGCGCTTCCAGCAGCCGGCGCTTGTCGTCCGGCGGGAAGCCCCGTGCGTCCCCGTACAGGGCAACGCCGACCGGGTCGCGGTCGATCAGCTCGCGACGATCGGCGGAACGTCGACACAACGCCGCCAGCCATCCGGCAAGCCCTCTGAGCGGCGTCACGACCTTGCCGTCGCCGCCCGTCATCAATGCCAGGACGCGTCGCACCGGCAATCCATCCTCGATCCGGCGGGCGACGTGCCGAGCGGCCAGGAACTCCGCGACGTGGCGGTGAACCGGGGAGAAACGCTCCCCGTCCGGCGACGTGAACAACCGCGTGGCGAGGGCGCGGCGAAGACGCTCCTGCGCGGCTGGAGCCGATTCGGCCGCGCCATCGAGCGCTTCGACGCAGCGGTCCAAGACCGGATACCGCGCGTTCGATGCCGGCCCGCGCAGCGTGCAGCCGTCGCAGTCCGCGAGGAGGAGTCCGGCGCACAGTCGCCCCGCGGCATCGACGATCTCGTGTGGGGAGACGTGCCGAGCGTCGAATGCGATGCGGTGTTCCTCGTTGGTCTCCTCGACCATCGAGCGGCAGGCACGCTTGAACGTCTCGGTGCGGCTATCGGGCCATTCGCCGCCAGATCCGACGACGTCGACGAGCATGCCGAGGCTCTGCGGGTTCGCGAACAGCGCATCGAGACCGCGGTCTGCGGCCGACTGGATGAACGCTGCCGCGTCCGGCACGTTGCGTTCATCCAGAATCCGCGACACGTCATCCGACGTCAACGGATCGAGCGCGAGCACCGTGACGCGGCCGTCGGGCGCGACCGACTGCAAGCGATCGCGGTCGTTCGCCCCCAGCCAGTCCGCGGCCCGGCACGACAGGCGGAAGCGCGGCCTGCCCAACGCCTTGAGACGCTTGCGGATCGCGTCGAACCGCGCGCGCGCGTCGGACGACCCGGTGCGCACCTCGTCGAGCCCGTCGATGAACAGAGTCTTGCCGCTCCATTCCGGGCACGCCGCCGGGTCGAACGTCTGGAAGTCACGAGCGGTAATCAGACGGGCGTGTTCGGCCCCGAGTGCCGCGCACTCGCACTGGAAGGCGGTGGTCTTTCCGGCGCCCGGATCGCCGAGCAGCACGTAGGCGGGTACGTCCCGATACGTGGCCAGCCGCCGGGACTCCGTCGCGGGCCCCGACGCGCTGGCCGTGGCGTGTTTGGACCCGCGTTCGTCGGGCAACGGCGTGCACGTTCGGGACACGGAATTCATGTCTGGTCCAACCAGTGGTCGGCAGGCATGGCCAGGAACTCGTTCAGGGGCACGCCGCCCTCGCCAACGAGTAGCGTCCCACCAACCCGGAAACGTGCCGAGAACGCGTCCATGCCGCGCCGGTCCGCCCGCCGCGGTCCGCTCTTGACCTCGATGGCGACCAGCCGCGGCCCGCGCTGCAGCACGAAGTCGACTTCGTCCGGGCCGTCGCGCCAGTAGTGCAGGCGCGTTGCCGTCGAGGCGGTGTTGAAGAGATGCGCCCCGACGACGCTTTCGGTCAGGCGTCCCCGGTACGTCCGATCCGCCATCGCTTCATCGAGGGAATAGCCCGAGCCGGCTGTCATCAGCGCCGCATTCAGCACCAGCAGCTTGGGACTCGAGCCGCGCCGACGCGGCGCGCGGCCGGCGTACCTGGGCAGCCCGGCGAGCAGACCAGCGGCGGCGAGCAGGTCGAGATAGCGCGCCAGCGTCGTCGTGTTCCCGGCGTCCTGCAACTGGCCCAGCATCTTGTTGTACGCCAGGATCTGTCCGGACCACTCCGTGCCCAGCTCGAAGAGCCGCTTGAGCAGCGCCGGCTTGTCCACCCGGGTCATCGACAGCAGGTCGCGTTCGAGGTGCGGCTCGACGATGGCCTGGAGCACGTAGTCGCGCCACTGGTCGGGGTCCCGCCGGATCGCGGCGCCGCGCGGATAGCCGCCGAAATAGAGGTACTCCGGCAGGCTGACGCCGAAAGCCGCCGACATCTCCGTGAACGACCAGTGGGTGACGGGGATGCGTTCGAACCGGCCGGCGAGGCTCTCGCTCAGCCCGGCCTGCATCGACATGGGCGACGAGCCCAGGATGACGACGTGCAGGGGACAGTCGCCGGCCCGATCCGCGTCCCAGAGCCCCTTGACCGCCTGGGACCAGTTGGGGATCTTCTGGATTTCGTCGAGGACCAGCATCGCGCCCCGGTCGGATCGCTCCGCCGCGCGCCGGGCCGCTTCCCACTGGCGAACGATCCAGCGCGTGTCCCGCGTGTCCGGCTGCGGCGCGACCCACGCGTCGACGTCGTAGTGCGCTTCGTCGAGCCCGGCGGGGTCGGGCTCGTCGACGGCCAGATAGCGGGCCGCCATGTCGATCTGCGGGAGCGCCTGCCGGACGATCGTGGTCTTGCCGGTCTGGCGCGGGCCGAACAGGGCGTGGATGAACGTCGGCTTCCCGGACAGACGCCGGATCAGGGTCGCGACCTGGGCGCGCTGAAAGCTCACAACTTCTGATTATACAACTGAGCAATTTACTCAATAGCATAATCAGCGCCGTGCCGTGTTTCACGACAGGTCGGCGAGCGCCCGGAGCGTCTTTCGGAAGGTCGGCGTCTGTTTGCGCCACTGGCGACGGAGCTCGAGGCTGGCGTTTAGGGTCGTCGCGGCGCGATCCTCCGGCAAGGTCACTTCTCCGAGTTGCGTAGTGAGCCAGTTCGCCACGTCGGACCAGCGCCACAGCCGGTACCGGCCGCGCGGATCGGTGACGGGAGGCGGGAATCCTCCTGGACCGCGGGCACCGGTGACAAGGAGCCGAACGCTCTCGCGAGTCCGCCCGATACGGGTGGCGATGTCCGTCATGGAGACGAGGCCGGCGTCGGCGACCCGCACGACTTCGGCGCCGGCGACCCGTTCGACGTCGGTCACCGCAGACAAGATTGCCTCGTCGAAGCTGGGCGCCTCGCGATCGAAGTCTATGTACTGAATTCCATCGGCACGGCCGACCGTCCCGTCGTCGCACCCGGCTTCGAACAGCATGTCGATATACGCGTCGTCCTGCAGATCGGGACCGTTGACGATCAGGGTGAAGTGGTGCAGCGGCATCTAGCCCGGAACTCCTCGGCGTCTTCGGACTCCACTCGTGCGGGCAGTCTCGGACGAAACGCCGTAGTTGCTTCGCGTGGTTACCGGCGGATGCCTCACCCTTATCCTGTTGACACGATACAACAACCGGCGATACGCCGTCCATAGAGGCGGGGCTACGTCCGGCGAGTTTCGGCAATTCCGAGTCCCCCTTGGTGCCCCAGGTTCCGACGGGGCACTACCGGGCGACCGCAGGCCGGTTCCGCTGGTCGACTGCTTCGATCCCGAAGACATCGTGGTCGTCGAACGACCGGATCGCGCGTCCACGTTCAGGCGGCTGGATCCCGCCGCGCTCAAGGACTGGCTCGAGGCTTACTCGCTGTCCGAGCTGTGGGAAAAGAACGTTATCGGGGGACGGCCCTGATGGGCGTCCGCCTGAACTTCATTGTCGAAGGACAGACCGAGGAGAGATTCGTCAACACCGTACTGCGCAACCACTTCGCGTACCAGTCGATTGTCGCGGTAGCGCATTGCGTCACGACCAGACGTGAGCGCCGAGCGGAACATCTCAGGCACCGAGGTGGCCTCACGACCTACAGGCATGCGCGGGATGACATCCATCGATGGGTGCGGGAGGATGGGGGCCGGGACGCAAGACTCACGACCATGTTCGACCTGTACAGACTGCCCACCGACTTTCCCGGCTACACAGAGGCTGCGGCAGCGCTCGACCCGTACGCGCGCGTGGCCGGAACGCTACGGACGTGCCGGTTGCGGCCTCAAGAGTAGCGCGACGGACCTTGGTGTTTCATTCCAGCACCACGATGCGCAGGAGGACGCCAGGGCCGCGGCGGAGATCGTGCTGCGAGCGTGTGCGGCGACAGAGACCGACATAGCGGGTTGGCTGCGCCGGGTCGACCGCCCCATTCTCCCGTCGTCGAAGTCATCAGCGAAGCGTGAGGGCAACGCGCAGGGAACGTTGCACGGCGAGACAGTCGTCTTCACTGGTGCACTCGTCATTCCACGTCGCGAAGCGGCCGATATGGCCGCGGCGGCCGGGTGCGAGGTGGCCAACGGCGTCAACAGGAGAACCACCATGCTCGTGGTGGGCACTCAAGACAAGACGAGGCTGAATGGCAAGGCGAGTCAATCGCCCCCGGCTCCGCTGCTCAAGAGCTGCTGTCTGGCGGTCAACGCCGCTGTGAGCTTGCGAGCTTCTTCCATCGCGCCCAGGCTCCTGAGCTGGTCCGACAACTCCGGGCGGGAGGCCGGATATACACCTGCCTCGGCCAGCAGCGCTCGCGCGCAATGGGTCTGATAGGAGACTTCCAGCTCCGCCGCTGCTACGTCATCCCCCATCTCTCGCATTACTTCCAGGCGTGCAAGCGTCGCTGCTGCTCGGGACCGGGCTGCGCTTGGATCCGGCAAAGGAACGCGCGCCCGCCAACGGCGCACGATGCTCTCCCACGTCTGGAAGCGATCCAACAGCGGTCGCCCGAATAGGACTGCCCAAGTCAGAAGATCACGCCTGTTGGCAAGTTGGCGGTCAACATCGTCTACGTCGTAGACCCTGAGATCGACCTCGATGGGAGCTCGCTCACACAGCGTGTCTCTGTCACGACAAAGCACCAGCAAGTCCAGGTCGGCCGAGGGCACATTGTCGCGCACGGCCGAACCGATCGCTATGACGGCGGCCACATTAGTGTCGGCTTGCGCCCGACGCAGGAAATCGAGGGTCCACTGACGAGCGCGAGTCGTGGGCCACCGGCAAACGATCCGGTCAACTGATGCAGCAGACATCTGACCCTTGGAGTTCTAGCCTACCAGAATCTCCTCGACGGCCTGGACATACCTTTCGATCGCTATGGCCGTGTCCTCGGCGTCCAACTGCGGAGCCGTCACGTCCCCATATGCTTCGCTCTTGCGGGTCTCGTTCAGATCCCGGAGCAGATCCGAAACATCGTCCAGTCCGTGGTCTCTATGCAACTGAACTGCCAGATCCACTCTCTTCCAGTGCTGGTTCTCAGCGTCCTCCAAGCCGAAGTGGAGACACGCAGCATCGATAGCATTCTCAAGCGCATGGAATCCGTAGTGGGACAAATCGGGCCAATCAGGCGGATCCCAAGCCATCAGCACGCGTTCAAGTTGCTGCCGTGCCAGCTCCATCTTCCTGGTCTTGTGGTCGTCAATCGTGGCCATTTGGCACCCGTCGCCAAGCAGAACGCGCCCCGGCCAGAGGGCAGTCGCGCGCCAGATCCAGCGCAGCGAGCGGCTGTTCCTTCGATACTGACGGAAACTGATCGAGGAACTGGTCGAGCAGAGTGCGATTGAGCTTACATCGACTCCAACGACAAATCCATCGACCCCGACCGGCCCGCAGACTGTCTCGTGATTTCAACCGGTCGGCTGGCGCAGCCCCCCTACCGGCAGCACGCAGATCCGGTGCGGCCGCGCCAACTACTCGGAATGGAGCTCGCAGATGCGGGCGGATTCCGAGAGAGACCCCAGGGTGAGACGGGCGGCGCCGCGGTAGTAGTCGGTCTCGGCGTGCTTCTCGACGAGCGCGAGACAGGCGGGCGCCCACGCGAGAAGGTGGTCGCGCAGGAACTCCCTCTGCGCCTCGAAGCATCTGGCGAGTTGGGCCGCGTCGCCCTGGGCGGCCAACTCCGACAGCGTCGCGACGAAAGCCAGCTCGAGGCCCAGGTGGTCGTCCGGCTCCCGATGCACGGCGGGCGCCTCGACGCCGAACCGCTCATAGAGTGCGCGCACCTGGAGGGTGGATTCCTGGAAGGTGAGCTTCTTCTTGCCGCGGTAGACCGACTCCCACGGCGCGGCCAGCATCTCGCCCGGTCCGACGAACAGCCGGTTGAAGTCCCACACCAGCGCGGGGAGCTGCGCCGGGTCCCAGCGTTCGCTGAACGCGGCCAGCATCGCCAGCCCGCTGGCCGTGTTGGTGTCGTCGGATGGAAAGGGCCAGGCCTCGAACAGCCGGTCCTGGGCGAACGCGGCCAGCCACTCGGCGCGCGGCTCCTCGTAGAAGCACCGGCCGAGGAAGTGGTAGGCGATGGCCTGTTCGTCCTGACGCCGCCGCCACTCGGGTGGAAGGGTCCGCGGTTCGTCAGGCTCGGTCGCGGGGGTGGTCAAATGCCGACCCTCACCCGCATGGCGTAGAAGAGGAAGCGCCCGCACACCTCCGACGCCAGGACGAGGCCGAACGCGCCGCAGGTAAGCACCGACGCCAGCCGCAACGGCGCGGATCCGTATTGCCCCGAAGGGTGCGCGGATACTCGCACGGCCAGAAGCACCCCGACCAGGGCTGCGGCGGCCGCGATCAGCAGTCCGAGCCGGACGAGAAGGATACCGCCGTAGTCGCCGGTCAGCCGCTGCAGGCTCGCCGCGGCGGCGGGCAGGGGATCGGCGGCCAGCGAGGCGAGATGCAGCGGCACGACGATGAACTCGAGGGCGAGCGCCGCAATGCCGGCCAGCACGAGTCGACGGAGGGTCGCGGACGTCCGGGCGCGGCTCCCGGACGCGTCCGCGGCGGCGACGTCGACCTCCCGGGGCAGGGTCCGCGCGACCAGCCCCGTCGCCACGCCCAGAATGCCCAGCCTCAACGCCGTGCCGCCGAACGCGGCGGGGGTGGCCAGGCTGTTCCAGGCGGGTTGGGCCGGCAGCACGTAGATCGCGATCTGGCTGTAGAGAAACGCCAGGCCGGCTGCCGCGGTGAGCGCCGGCAGCCAGGCGGCTGGGAGTGCGGCCCGGTCCTGCCGTTCCCGCCACACCAGGGCGCCCAGCAGCGCCGCGAACAGGCTCCCGAAGACGATCTCGCGGCTCAGCCACGACGTCGCGAAGTTCACGACGGCGCGCGCCGCCTGGAGCGGGGTAGAGAGGTGGAAGAGGGCGATGAACAGGCCGGCCGACAGCACCGCGAGCACGCTCAGAAGCGGCAGGCCTTCGCTGGCCGCACGCGCCCGCGGTCGCGGTCCGACGTACCGCAGCACCAGCAGGGTGAGGAATGCGCCGACCGCCGCCTGCGTCAGGACCGTGAAGAAGACGAGCGACCAGTCGCGTGTCTCCATCCGGCCGCAGTCACGAACGGACGACCTTGAGCGGGATGAAGCGGATCGCCGGCTTCGTGATGTCGGCGTCGGGCAGCGGTCCGAACTGGTCGGTGGCGTCCCGCTTGGCGGCTACCTCCTCCAGCGTTCCCCACTGCAGCGCCTTGGTCGGGCAGGCCTCGGCGCAGGCGGGTCCCCCGGTGCCGGCGTCGATGCGGTGCGAGCAGAAGTTGCACTTCTCCATCTTGCCCGTCTCGTCGCTGAACTGCGGCGCGTCGTAGGGACACGCCCAGGCGCAGAGACGGGCGCCGATGCACTTGCTCTCGTCGACGATGACGATGCCGTCCGCCCGCTTCATGATGGCGCCCGACGGGCAGGCCTCGGCGCAGACGGGCACCTCGCAGTGATTGCACGACATCGAGACGTGGTACAGGTAGGGCCCGCCGGCCTCGTCGCCCTCCACCGTCCGCACCTTGCGCCAGCGCGGCCCCATCTCGACCCCGTTCTCCACCTTGCACGCGATCTCGCAGGTGCGGCAGCCCGTGCAACGGTTGGCGTCGAAGTAGAACGCGAGCTGCTTCTTCGGGTCGCTCATGCCGCGTCCCCCCTGGCTGCCGCGCCGCCGCTGGCGACATCGACCATCGACGAGTTCAGGGTGTGGCCGAGCGAGATCGGCTCGTACTTGTCCGGGCTCAGGATGCTCGCCGTCTGTTTTTCGTTCACGGCGCCCCAGCCGGTCGTCACGCTCACCACGCCGGCCATGATGCCGGGGGTCACCTGCGCCATCGCCTCGATCTCGCCACGGTCGTTGAAGACGCGGATGCGGGCGCCGTCCTCGATGCCGCGCGGCCTCGCGTCATCGGGATGAATCTGCAGCACCTGGCTGGCCCAGATCTCGGTCAGGTAGTCGTGGTGGTGGAAGCTGGAGTTGACGTGATTGTGGTTCTTGCGGTTGATGAGCTGCAGCGGGTAGCGCGCGGCCCGACTCTCGTCCACCCAGGGCGCCTCGACGGGATGCAGGTACTCCAGCAGCGGGTCGAAGCCCCGCTCCTGCAGGTACAGCGAGAAGAACTCGATACGTCCCGACGGCGTGTTGAACTTCTTGTCGGCGAACGGGATCCACGGGTCCGGCATCGGGTTGACGGGGCCCTCCTCGAGCTGGTCGAGGGTCACGCCGGTCGGCTCGAGCACGTAGCGGAGCAGGTCGTCGTCCGGCTTGTCGAAGTCGTCGCCGAAGCCGAGCCGCTTCGCCAGCTCGGTCATGATCCAGCGGTCGGAGCGCGACTCGAAGAGCGGCTCGATGGCCTGCTCCATGAGCTGGATGTAGCGGCTGCGGATGCCCGCGAGCAGGTTGCGGGTCTCGAAGAGGGTGGTCACCGGCAGGACGAAGTCGGCGTAGCGCGCCGTCGTCGTCATGAAGATGTCCTGCACCACCATCAGATCGAGGTTGTCGAGCCCCTCGATGATCTTCCGCGTGTTCGGGTACTGCGTGAGCACGCCCGTGCCCGCCACGTGGAGGGCGCGGATGGGGTGCGGCTTGCGCTCGACGAGGTACTCGCCGAGCTTGGTGGCGGGGATGCCGTCGATGCGCGGGTTGCGCTGCAGCGGCACCGGCGGGTTGACGGTCCCGCCCTCGCTCAGGTAGCCGCCGTTGTCGTTGACGCCGCCGCCGAGCAGCCCGACGTTGCCGGTGAGCGAGGCGAGGTAGAGGTGGCCGATGACGGTGAGGGTGCCGTGGTCGGTGCGCTGCGCGCCGGCCATGTTCTGGATGATGGCGGCGGGCCTCACGGACGCGTACTCCCGCGTCACGGCGGCGACCGAGTCGGGCGGGGCGCCGGTGATGCGGTGGACGGCCTCGGGCGTGTAGCGCGCCGCGATGGCCCGCATCCACTCGAAGACGGGCTGGTAGTGGACGCCGTCGATGGTGTAGGTGCCGCGTAGCGCGGCTTGCGCGCCCGGCGTGTCGGCGGCGACCGGCCGGCCGCTGCGCTCGTCCCAGACGACGAAGCTTCCCGGACCGCTGCCGCCGTTGGTCAGCAGCCGCAGGTCGCGCAGATCGACCGGCAATGACTCGCCGCCGGCCGGCCAGTTCCGCGATGCCTCCTGCAGGTCGTAGCCGCGCTCGCCGAGCCGCACGAGGAACGGCGCGTTGGTGTGCCGGCGGACGTACTCGGCGTCGAACAGATCTTCGTCCAGCAGCACCTTGACCATGCCGAGGGCGAACGCGGCGTCGGTTCCCGGCCGGATCTGGATCCACCGGTCGGAGAGGGCCGCCGTCTCGCTCAGCCGCGGATCGATGGTCACCACCCGGGCGCCATGCTGTTCGCGCGCGTCGAACAGGTTCTTCATGTAGCCCTGGTTGGAGACGGCCGGGTTGTTGCCCCAGGCCAGGAAGAAGTGGCTGTGGACCCACTCGTCGCGGAACTCCGAGCGCCCGCCCCCGAAGATCGCGTTGAACCCGGAGCTGACCGAGGCGCAGCAGAGCTGGGAGATGATCGGCGTCGCTCCCCCGAAACGGTTCCAGAAGGCGGAGTAGAGTCCCCGCACGCCGGTCGACAGGGTGGACCAGTTGCCCGTTCCCCCCATCGCGAGGAACGCCTGGTTGCCGTCCTCCTCGAGGATCCGCCGGTAGCGCTCGGCGATGGTGTCCAGCGTTTCCTCCCACGAGATCCGCTCCCAGCGGTCTTCGCCGCGGCGGCCCGCCCGGCGCATCGGGTACTTGAGGCGATGGGGGCTGTAGAGCTGCCGGATCCGCGAGATGCCGCGCGCGCAGGCGAGCACGTTGAAGTCGGGATCCCCGGTGACCTTGACGAGCCGGCCGTCCTTGACGTGGGCCAGCATCGCGCAGTGGAGGCATTCCGGGGTGTTGGCGGTGCGGAAGATCCGGCTCCCCGCCGCCGCGGCGCCGGACCTCGCGCCGGCGGCGCCGGAGAGCGCTCCGCCAACCGGCCCGCCGCCGCCCGGATACCGGGACAGGAGCAGGCCGCCGCCCCCTACTGCCGTCGCGCCGGCGACCAGGGCGCTCCACTTGAGGAAGGTGCGCCGCGACGTCATGCCGGCATCTTATAGCACTGCCACGTATTCGCGTCGCTTACCGCGGTTGACGTCGCCGGTGGATTTCTGCCGCCAACCGAATCTTGGTTTGCGCGAACTCATGCAGAGCGCGAGGGGGTTGGCTCAGTCCTCGCATCCCGTCCGCTACGCGCGTTCGTTGGCGGGTGGTTGCGTCCCGCTCGTGGAAGCACTTCCTGCAGCAGTTGGCGCTGTTCGAGCGGCAGGTTCAAGAGCGTCTTTTCGTCGCCCGTCTGCGTGTAGGCGACCGCGGCGCGAAGCATCCTGAGGGGGATTTGGCAGTCTGCCAAGTCCGCCAGCGAACAATCAAGCCCTCCTAGGGCGTTCTCCCACTCGTCGAGAGAACCTGCGAAGCGCTCCACATCGTCTAGCAGCAGATCCGTCAGGACCCGGCCGAGCACACCCTCGTCCAGCAGACTCTCCAGCAGATTGCGCAGTTTCAACAAGCCCTCGGGAAGATGCCGGGGCCCGAAATTGCGCGCGGACGTAGTCAAGATCGCCGTGATGGCTTCCTGATGGAGTTGTATGTCGCTCTTGAAATCCTCCACTTCGAGGACGCCGACTACGTCAATATTGACGTACTTTCGGCAAGGACGACCGTTCAGCGCGCGCCTTCACTGTTCCAGGACGTACTCGCGCCCGGCCGTTACCCGTAGCGCGGCGGCGAAAGCCACCGCCCAGATCGCCGCCAGCACGACGATGTTCGTCCACGGTGCGAGCGGGGTCTGGATGCTGGTCAGGATGGCCTGAAGCAGGCTGAGCGAGTCGCCCTGCGGCATGGCGTGCGGGACGAGGCCCTGCAGGTAGTAAGCCACGGTCAGGTACTTCATGTAGCCGGGGAGGACGGTGACGATCGGTTCCCAGCCGAAGACGACGACGAGGCCGGTGAGCAGTGGGCGGCGGAACCAGGCGCCGATCAGCGCGAAGAGCGCGCCGTAGACGGCGAGGCCGGCCGCGACCAGGGCGAGGTCGATGGCGAGCGACGGGAACTCGCGGCCGATGCTGCCACCGAGGATGGGCACCACCAGGAAGTAGACGAGCATCACCGACGGCAGCACGACGACCGCAGTGCAGACGAGGTAGGCCAGGTACTTGCCGGCGAGCACCGCGCCGCGCGGAATGGGGCGCGTGAACAGGTAGGTGAGGGTCCGGTCCTCCACCTCGTCGGCGATCAGCGCGGTGCCGTAGAAGACGCCCAGCACGGGAACGGTAAAGCGGAGATAGAAGGTCCAGACCATCAGGCCGAAGATGGCGGGACCGTTCAGGCTGATGGGTCGTCCGTTCACTGCGGCGCTGGCGCCGTCGAACGCGCCGGAGGCGGTCATGCCGCGAAGGAGCAGGGCGAGCACGACGGGGCCGGCCGCCACCAGCGCCATGAAGATGGTCCGGCGCGACCAGAGCATCTGGCCGAGGCTGACGTCGAAAACCCGCAGGGCGGCGGTGACGAACGTCGGCGCCGCGGGCGCCTGGTCGGACTTCATGGCCGGTTCAATCCTTCACCAGGTAGGCGAAGACCGCCTGCAGGTTGTCGTCCGGCGAGGCGACCTCTCCCACGTCACCCGCCTCGTCCGTGGCGGCCAGCGCCGTGAGCCGCGTGTAGAAGTCGTCCGGGCGGTTCGTCTGCGCGATGACGGCCCCGTCTTCCAGGTGCATGGCGATGACGTCCGGGTGCTCGAGCAGATGGCGCGCGAGCCGCCGCGGGTCGGACGCGGTGATGCGCACGGTATGCGGACGTTCGTCGATCAGGTCGCGAATCTGATGCACGTCCCCCTCGGCCAGGATGCGTCCCGCGTGCAGCAGCAGGATGTTCGACGTCATCCGCTCGATCTCGTGGAGGACGTGGCTCGACACGATGACGCTCCGGCCCGAATCACCCCAGGCCCGGATGGCGGCGATCACCTTGCGCCGCCCGATCGGATCCAGGCCGGCGAGCGGTTCGTCCAGCACCAGCAGCTCCGGGTCGTGGGCCATCGCCTGGGCCAGCTTGATCCGCTGCCGCATCCCCTTGCTGTAGCCGCCGATCTTCCGGTCCGCCGCCGCCGACAGGTCGACCGCCTCGAGGGCGCGCGCCGCCGCGTCGGCTGCCGCCGTGCCGTCGTAGCCGCTGAGGCGGAGCAGCGCGGTCAGCCACTCCATCCCCGTCATCCCGTCGTAGCAGCCGTCGTGGTCCGGGCAGTAACCGATCCGGCGGAACGCCGCGGGATTCCCCCAGATCGGCTCTCCCAGCACGTCGATCGTCCCCTGGCTCGGCCGGAGCTGGCCCGTCACCAGTTTCAGGAGCGTCGACTTTCCCGCGCCGTTCGGTCCGAGCAGGCCGCTGATGCCGGGAGGAATCTCCGCCGTGACGTCGTTGAGGCCGATCACCTCGCCGTACCACTTCGACACGCCGCGCGTGGCCACCACGCTCACGACACCACCTCGACGCCGCGCACGCGCCGGCCGAGGATCCAGACGGAGAGCGCGATGAGCGCCGCGACGACGAGCAGCGAAACGCCCCACGGCGTGTCGTAGCGGGGATCCGCACCGAAGATCACGTCGCCCACCTGCTGCTGGCTCGCCGTGAACGAGATCCACGACCACGCGGAACTGCCGGTGATGCCTCGTAGCACGTCGAACATCGCTCCCGTGAAGATCACGGCGCCGGCGTAGAGGATTCCGACGTAGCGCGCGCTCGTCGAGAGCGACGACAGCGCGACGATCGTGATCGCCGCGACCAGCGACTGCAGGAAGCCGTACGCCGTCACCGCCGGCAGGAGGAACGCGTGCTCGAGGACGAACTCCAGGCTGCCGGTGAACATCGTCTGCAGGACGAGCAGCAGCAGCGCCTGGATCCAGGTGATGAGCAGCAGGAACGCCATCACCGCCGTCAGCTTGCCGCCGATGTACTCCCAGCGCGTCAGGGGCCGGGCGAGATAGAGGGGCAGCGCGTTGGCCTGCCGGTCGTTCGCGATGGCGCCGGCGCCGGTGTAGATGGCGACCACGAAGACGAAGAAGGCCTGGCTGTCGAAGAAGTCGCGGAACGTCGCCGGGGTCGGGGCGATGAACCCTTCGACCTGCGGGAAGTTGGCGGCCAGGTAGAAGACGACGCCGCGGACGAAGAACTGCATCCAGGCGAAGAGCAGCACCAGGAGGAAGAGCTTCGACGAGAACATGCGCCGGATGCCGTTCCACCCGATCACCCACCACGCGCGCCCCGGGGGGCGCCGTGCGCCGTTGTAGCGGGCGTAGCCGTGATCGTGAATCGGCATGGCGGCGTCAGGATTCCCCGACCGCGCGGGTGAAGACGTCCTCCAGGGTCTGCACGCTCGGCTGCAGGTGCCGGACCTGCACCCCGGCCTGCACCGCGAGGGCGAAGAGATCGCGCGCCGAGCGCCCATCGCCGATCAGGACGCGCAGCAGTTGGTCGTCCGACTGGCGGCACTCGGCCCCGGCCGCGCGCAGGGTCTCGACGAAGCGGTCCGCGTCGCCCTTGACCCGGACCTCGAACGCCTGCCGGTCGTCGCCCTTGAGGTCGGCGATCGGCCCCGCCGCGACGACGCGACCCTCGTGCAGGACCACCACGTTGTCGCACGCCGCCTCGACGTCGGGCAGGACGTGGGACGAGACGATGACGTTCACGCCTTTCCGCTGGGCGAGGTCGCGAATCAGGTCGAGCATCTCGGCGCGCCCCTTCGGGTCCATGCCATTCGTCGGCTCGTCGAGAAAAAGCAGATCCGGATCGTGGACGAGCGCCTGGGCCAGCTTGATCCGCTGCTTCATGCCGGCCGAGTAGGTGTCGACCATGCGGTAGCGCGCCTCGCCGAGTCCGACGTATTGAAGGACGGCATGCGCCCGTTGCATCGCGTCGGCGGGGGGCAGGCCGGCCAGCTCGCCGCAATGGGCGGTGAACGCGATGGCGTTCAGTCCGGGAAAGTGCGCGTCCGATTCCGGCATGTAGCCCAGGCGCGCGCGGATGTCGAGCGGGTTCTCGGCGACGTCGAGGCCGAGCACGGACAGACTTCCCGCGCCGCCGTCGGGAGGGACGAACCCGAGTAGCGCCTTCAGCAGCGTGCTCTTGCCCGCGCCGTTCGGCCCGAGCAGGCCGACCGCGCCGGGGGGAAAGCTGGCGTCGACGTCGTCCAGCGCGCGCTGGCGTCCGTAGGTGACGGACACGCCGTCGAGGCGGGCGACGGGGTCCGGGGCGGTGGTCACGTCCAGGGCGTCAATCGGTGCCGCGCCGCCGCCGTCAGGACCCATCGACTCTGGGTTCGTAGTCCACGTCGTTCACAACCGCCGCGCCGAAGGCTGGAGACTCTCCGTCCCATTCCTTGCGACCGGTGGTCTTTCGGAGGTCGGGCGCGCCGTAGACGAACCGCTCGTCATATTGGCGGTACAGCGTATCGAAGAACCGCTCGAACCGTAGTGGGCTATCCGGTTCGGGGAATTGCTCGACAATCTGTCCGGGCTGCTCGGGCTGCGTCGATGCCAGTGCGAGCGCGATCGCTTCGTAACGACTGACGTCATCCCGGACGCCCCGCCTGTCCGCCAACTCACGAAGCGCCGCGTGGAAGCGGCGGACCGACGCAACCGGTTGACCGTGCGCGTCGATCGCCACGTCGTTGTCCTTCAGCAGTCGGCTGGAGGCTTCATGTTCCACTTCCGGCTGTTCCGGAACCGCGGAGGGCACTCGTGCGCGGGACGGAATCCGCAGAAGGAATACCGGCTCATCCCTCGCGATCCAGCGCTCGATGTCAACCTGGTTGATGGCCTCGCCGTTGAGATACCGGCTGTTCCTGATCGACGGCAGGAGGAACTCGTCAGGGATGGCGTAGCGCCGTGCTTCGGAAGGGCGCAGATGAAAGAACTCGTTCGCGCCGCTCACATAGCCGATGCCGATTTGCGCGATCTCGCCGAGGCGCACCGCACGGTGGTCCGCCGACACCCGCGCGTAGAGGTTCCTGACGCCCGCAGGCAGGAGCAATGGTCGGAGTCTGCCGCCCCAGCGGCCACGCCATTCGTCGACCGGGATGAACTCCGACTCGTCGGGGGGCATCGGGCCGTGCACGAAGCTCTCAAGCCTGGAGAATTGAATGCCTTCCGCGCGGCTACCCGCGTGGTCAGCGAACAGCAGCCAACAATCCTCCGAGAGGCGCGGAAAGATCTTTTCCCGGATGGCGACCACGTGTACGTAACCGAAATGGGCGAGGAGGTACTCGATCAGCGGCGCCGCGTACGGCGCATGGCCGATCTCCGCCGGTACAACGAAGGCAATCCGGCCACCGGCTCGAAGCTTGCTGGCCGCCGCAACGATGAACGGTGCCCACGATGACGAAAGGCCGCTGAAGATGACGCCGGCGCCGCGGCAGTAGTCGAGGGCGGCGCGCCTGATCGCGCCATTGAACCGCTGGTACCGGATGAACGGAGGGTTGCCGACCGCGCAATCGAACCGGCGGTGATCGGCGGACGTCCAGTTGAAGAAGTCGTCCTCAACGATAGCGGCGTCCGGCGCGCGTGCAGAGGCTTCGGCCACCGACGTTGGATCCCGTTCGACGCCGACGCTGTTCGGATGTCGGGTGACGAACCGGCCGTCGCCGCACGACGGGTCGAGCAGGAGGTCGCCGGGGCTACGGACCGCCCATCGCACCAGAGCATCGGCTACGGCCTCGGGCGTGAAGTACGCGCCGAGCGCCTTGGCGTCGTGGTGCATGGTGTCCGGGTTGCTGGTGGTGCGAACGCTGGCTGCGTCATCCCATTTTACCTGTCCGACTGGCCTTTTCGGCTCTCTGCCTTGGAACGCATCGGTTGGAGCAACGCTGAGTGCTGGATGCGCCGGCGGTTTGGGCTGCCGAGGTGCCCGTGGAGCGCCCGAGGACACCGTTGGCTACAATGCGGGGGTGGGCGCCCGACACGCCGACTGGTTGCGGCAGGCGGAGGCCGACCTGCGGCACGCTCGCCATGCTCGGAACGACTCGTCGACTTCGCTCGTTGTCAAATGGAACAATCAGGAGGCCGTTGAGCGCGCGGTGCGCCGATGGGCTCGGGAAGTCGGTGAGCGCAGGCCGGAGGTGCGCCGCATCATCTGGTTCGGTTCGCGCGTCACCGGCACGCCCGCTCCCGGCAGCGACGTTGATCTCTGCATCTTCACGCCTGCTGAACGGTCGCACCGGCATTTCGCCTGCAATGGCGCTTGCCCTGGAACGCATCGGTTGGAGCAACGCGGCGTTCTGGGTGCGCCGGCAAGCGCAGTACGACTTGGCACAGGAACGCATTCGCCAAGAACGGGTCGTGGCATAGCCGGCTGCCCCGTTCGTTGAGCAATCTCGCGGCAGGTCTGCCGTCTCACCGGGGGTGCGGCGTCAGTCCGCCCCTCCGGCGAGCTCCCAATGGTCGCTCACGCGGCGAGCCTCTTCCGCACCGGGCCACGGAGGCATGGTGACGATCACCAACTGGAGGTCTTGGTTGCCAGTGCTGCGGAACTGGAAGTGCGTCCCGCACTCGATGCTCAGAGAGACGCCCGGCTCGACGTCGACCACCGATTCGACGTCCTCACGACGCCGCCAGACCTCCCCCTTTCCGGCGAGGCAATACCAGACTTCGTCGACCGTGGCGTGGGCGACCGCCATCGAAACAGCGCCCTTCGGCAGCGTGCAATGCACCATGCTGCCGCCCGCTACGGCGACCAGCTCGCGAATCCGCGAACCGTCGGGAGCGACGACCGTTCGGCCCTCCGCCAGACGCACCATCCGCATCCACGCCCTCCCTCGGAATGACAGGGCCCTTGGCGGCCCGCAGAGACAGTCAATCCAGCGGCTCGGCGAAGCGCACCACCGTGTTGCCGCGGCCCTCGTTGCGTTCGAAGAGTTCGAAGGCTTCGATGAACCGGTCGAGAGAGAAGATGCGATCCGCCCGCGGCATGATCGCCCCGCTTGCCATGAAGTGGAGGATCTCGGCGACGTTGCGCTCGTGCTCCGCGGGATGGACCTGCGCCCAGCCGGACCACATGCTGCCGACGACGACCGCCTGCTTGATGAGCAGCAGCCCCGGCCGGATTGGCCGCTGGCCGGCCGTGAACCCGACGAGGCAGATGCGGCCGAGGGGGCGAATGGCCGAGACCAGCGCCGCCTCGAACAGCTCGCCCTGCACCATGTCGATGACCACGTCGACGCCCTGCGGATGGCCCAGCTCGGCCGCCGCCTGCCGGACGGCGCCCTTGAACTGACGGAAGCTCTGCCGGTCGCGCCCGTAGCAGAGCACGCGGTCGGCGCCCGCCGCGGTCGGAGGCGCCTGCTTCCCGGGCGTGCTGACGCCGGCGATCACCTGCGCGCCCATCGCCTTGGCCAGCTCGACGGCGGCCAGGCCGACGCCGCCCGACGCACCGTCGACCAGGACGAGGCTGCCGGGATCGACCTCACCCAGCACCTTCAGCGAATGGTAGGCGGGAATGTAGTTCCGTCCCAGGTTGGCGCAGCGCTCCAGCGGCACCTCGTGCGGCGCCCTCCAGACCGATGCGGCCGGCGCCTTGACGACCTCCGCGAGGCAGCCGACGCTCCCTTGCGCGATCGCCCGGTCGCCCGGCCGAACGTGCTCGACCCCGGCGCCCACCTCCGCCACCGTTCCCGCCGCGTCCATGCCCGGCACGTAGGGCAGGCCCGGCTTGTGCTGGTAGAGGCCCTGCGCCTGCAGCGCGTCGGGGTACTGCACTCCCGCGAACGCCGTCCGCAGCAGCACGTGGCCCGCCTCGCATGCCGGGGCCGGGATCTCGTCCAGCGACAGCACCTCGCGCAGCGGGTCGGGGGTGGCAACGGGAGCGCCCGCCTCGTCCAGGCCGGAGTAGCGGTGGCAGCGGACGGCCCGCATGGCATCAGGCGCCGGCCGGCTGGCGCAGCCGCCGCGCGATATTGTCGACGACCACCTTGCCGTGAAAGCGTCCGTTCTCGATGAACACTTCGCCGCGGTTGGCGCCGGCGACGACCGCGCCGGCGAGGTAGAGCCCGGGGACGTTGGTCTCGTAGGTCTCGGGGTCGTGCCGCGGAACGTTGTTCAACGCTACCTCGACACCGGCGCCGCGGAGGAAGTCGAGGTCGGCCAGGTAGCCGGTGAGGAGGAAGACGCCCTCGGCCGGCAGGACCTCGGTCGGGCCGCCGGCGACCGGCTGGATCACCACCTCGTGCGGGCGGATCTCCACGACGCGCGTCTCGAACCGGGCCGGGATGGAGCCTTCGGCGATCCGGTTCTCGATGTCGGGCTTGACCCAGTACTTGATGGAATCGCCCAGCACCGCGCGCCGGTGGACGAGGGTCACGTGCGCGCCGCTGCGGTAGAGGTCGAGCGCCGCCTCGGCCGCCGAGTTCTTGCCCCCCACCACGACCACCGGCCGCCGGTAGAACTCGTGCGGCTCGGTGTAGTAGTGCGAGACGTGGGGGAGGTCCTCGCCCGGGATGCCGAGCTGGTTCGGGTGGTCGTAGCAGCCGCTCGCGATCACCACGGTGCGCGCTTGCCACACCTGGTCGCCATGCTCGTCGCTATGGGTCCGCACCGTGAACGGCGCCTCGGCTGACGCTCCCGGCTCGACCGACGTGACCCGGTAGCCGAAGTCCACCTGCAGGTCGAACGTGTCGACGACGCGCCGGTAGTAGCGGAGGGTCTCATCGCGGGTCGGCTTGCCGTGCGGCGTCACGAACGGCAGCCCGCCGATCTCGAGCAGGTCCGGCGTCGTGAAGAACACCATCTGCGGCGGGAAGTGGAAAATCGCGTTGACCAGCACGCCCTTCTCGAAGATGCGGGTCTCGAGACCCGCCTCCTTGGCCGCGATCGCGGCGGCGAGGCCGGCCGGTCCGGCGCCGATGATTATCAGATCCTGCACGGTGCCATTCATTCCTATCGTCCGGTGTATTCGATTTGCGCGTTGCTCATCACGGCAATGGCGCGTCCAACCGTCCGCACCTCGTCGCGGGTCTGGTCGAACCGGAACAGCTCGAGGCGCTGTCCGGCAATCACGACGCGTTCGACTCCGGCCGGGATGGGGACGAAGACCCGTTCGACCCCTGCCGGCGCGATTGCCTTGAGTCCTTCAGGTCCGGCCCCGCCGCCCACGCGGTCGACGAGGTCGGGCGCAGCGCGGAACTCGCTGAGGACATAGCGCCGGGCCAGCACTTCGCCGGCCATTGTCGCCACCGCCACCTCCGCCAGGAACCGGAGGTAGGCGCGGCCCGCGCGCACCTCGTCCTCGGAGTAGGTGTGGCGGTTGTGCAGGTCGAACGAGAGTGTCGCCTCGCCCCGCCGCGCGGGCAGCACTACGGTGATGGCGAGGTAGGGGTCGGCCTGGATCTCCACGTCGCAGAACGGGACATTGGTGGAAATGCCGATGCCGAGGACCGACGGGCAGCGCACCTCGACCGGCTCGACCAGCGTTGACTGCGCGGCGGCGGCAGGAGCGGCGGCGCACAGTGCTACCGCCAGGGCGCATGCGATCCATAACGCGCGCGGCGTCCGCAGGGGGAGGGAAGTCATTGGTGCGTCGCTCCTCTGTCGCTGGGGGCCAGGGGCGTATTCATGCCGGCCGCCGGATCGAGCCGCGCGTGCAGGTCTCCCTGCAGCTTCAGGAGCTCGAGGAATTCCATCCGGGTCCGCGCGTCGGTCCGGAACGACCCGAGCATGGCGCTCGTCAGCGCGAACGAACGCTGTTTCTCCACTCCGCGCATCGCCATGCAGAGGTGGGTGGCTTCGACCACCACGCCGACCCCGAGCGGGTTCAGCTTCTGGAGCAGCACCTGCGCGATCTGGTTCGTCATCCGCTCCTGAATCTGCAGGCGGCGGGCGAAGACATCGACGAGCCGCGGGATCTTGCTCAGGCCCACCACGCGGTCGCGGGGCAGGTAGGCGATGTGGCACTTGCCGAAGAAGGGCAGCAGGTGGTGCTCGCAGAGGCTGTAGAAGTCGATGTCGCGGACGATGACCATCTCGCTGCAGTCGACCGCAAAGAGCGCGTTGTTCAGGACGTCGTCGACGTCCTGGTCGTAGCCGCCTGTCAGAAACCTCAACGCGTCGGCGACCCGTTGCGGGGTGCGGACCAGTCCTTCGCGCGACGGATCTTCACCTACCTCGGCGAGGAGTGTCTCGACCGCGGCGCGGACCCGTTCGTCGTTCATCGAGGCGGACATCAGTAGGTGTAGAACCCCCGGCCGGTCTTGCGTCCGTGGCGGCCCGCGAGCACCATCCGCTTGAGGAGCGGCGGCGGAGCGAACCGTTCCTCGCGGAACTCTTCGTACATGATGCCGGCGATGTAGTAGGTGGTGTCGAGACCGACGAAGTCGAGCAGCGTGAACGGCCCCATCGGGTGGCCCATTCCCAGCGTCATCGTCTTGTCGATATCTTCGATCGATCCCGCCCCCGATTCGTAGGCGCGGATCGCGTCGAGCAGGTACGGGACCAGCAGCCGGTTCGCGATGAAGCCCGGCCGGTCGGGCGCGGTGACCGGATCCTTGCCCACGTTCCGGCCGAACTCCATGGCCGCCTCGTAGGTGGCGTCGCTCGTCTCGATGCCCCGGATCACTTCCACGAGCTTCATGATGGGCACCGGACTGAAGAAGTGAATGCCGACGAAGCGGTCGGGCCGCCGGGTCGCCGAGGCCAGCTCGGTGATGCAGAGCGACGACGTGTTGCTGGCGAAGATGGTGTCCGGCCCGGCCAGCGGCTCGAGGGCGTTGAAGAAGTCGCGCTTGGCGTCGATGCGTTCGACGATTGCCTCGATCACGAGATCGCAGCCGGCCAGATCCTCGACCCGGCTGGTGGCCGTCAGATTCCCGAGGGCCGCGTCGCGTTCCTCCGGAGTCACCTTCCCGCGCTTGACGCCGGAGGACAGAAACCGGTCGATGCGGGCCAGGCCGGCCTGCGCCGTCGCGTCATCGATTTCGCGGACGATGGTCCGGTAGCCCGCCTGCGCGGACACCTGCGCGATGCCCGAACCCATCAGGCCACAGCCCGCGACCCCTATCGTGTGAAATGCCATCGACTACGGCCGGCCAGGATAGCCGCTACGGTGCGCCGGCGTCCGGGGCGTCCTGGTCTGGGATCAATTGCAGGAGCGCGTCCGCCGTGAGGTCGAACGTCAGCATCACGTTCGGCCCGCTGCTGGTGAGCTGCAGCGCGTTCAAGACTCCGGCCAGCTCGGGGCGTTCCGCCGCCTGCAGGCGGGCCAGCGCGAGGAAACCTTGCAGCAGATCGCGGAGGTTCCGGCCGGTCTCCTCGTCCACCGCCTCGGCCGTGAGCCGTCCCCGGACGCCATCGTTCACCTCGCCGCCGAGAGCGAACGCCGATATCTGCGACACCTGCGACATCAGTTGCTCGGGCAGCCACGGGCTTCCCTGCAGGTTGTCGAGGTGGCCGACGGTCCAGGCGGTGCTTCCCTCGTCGACATGCTCCAGCAGCGTCATCAGCCGCTCGTTCGTCTCTGCGCCCGCGCCACCGTCGAGCGCGTCGCGCACCAGGCCTTCCGATCCGATCGCCAGCACGTCCGGATCGAGGAACGCCATGGCGGCGTCCTCGCCGAGCGGATCGTCCGGATCGGTCTCCAGCAGGATCAGTGGACGGCCGGCGTGCTCGATCCGGATCCCGCCCCTGGCGATGGCGAGCGATTCGATGCGCGCGGGGTCGAAGCGTCCGGCGAGGATCGCTAGCGCTTCCGCGTCGTCCTGCCCGCCGGGAGCGAGCGCTGCGACGACGCGATCGATGTCGGTGTCGATGTCGATACCGGTCCAGTTCTCGACGGCATCCGTCCCGCGGCCTTCCGGTTCGCGTTCCCGCAGCCGCTCTCGCAGCGCGGAATCCATCACCTCGCGCACGTTGGCGAACGACATGACCGCCGCGTCGGCGGGGAGATACCGGAGTTCGTCGGGTTGGCCCTGGGCAAGGGCCGGCAGGCCGCCGGCGAGCCAGGCGGCAAGTCCGACGGCCAGACCGGCGACCACCAGGCCGCCGCCGCCGAACACGACGTAACGCGTTTCCGTGGTCATTCGGTTGAACCTCTACGGGAGTATACCGGCGAGCGCCTACTGCACGCCGCCGGCCGAGCCGGATGCGCCACCACTCAGGAGGCGCATTTCCAGCAGGTCGATCAACGCGGCGCACCGTTCGCACGGCGACGGACGTTCGAGGAGCGCCTGTTTCTCGATCGGCGCCAGCTCGAGGTACTGGGAGAGGGCGTTCACCAGCTCTGCGTCCGCCATCTCGCGTGGAATGCGAGGAGCGCCGGCGTGGCCATTGGCGCTTGACTGGCGGGCAAGGAGGGCTTCGAGGCGGCGGCGGCCGTCGCGCAGGCGCTCCGGATCCGGCCCGGCGGCGTCCGTGAACGCGTCGATGGTGGCGACCCGGTAGCTTCGCGAGTGGTCCTCGTCGCGCACGCGGAAGCGCTGGACTCCCCGCAGAACGATGTTGTAGCGGCCCCCGGGGAGGGACTCGACATGCGTGATCCGGCCGGCGCAGCCGACCGCGAAGATGGGTGGGTTCGGATCGCAATGCTGCCGCCAGCCGTCGCGGAGCAGCACCATGCCGATGAAGCGCTCGCTGTCGAGCGCATCGGCCACCATCTCGCGGTAGCGGGGCTCGAAGATATGGAGCGGCAGGAAGACGCGGGGAAACAGGACCACGTTCGGGAGCGGGAAGATGGGGATGCGGCTGGGACACTCGGCGCTCGGCAAGGGTCGGTTTCGCTCCTTCAGTGGATCGTCTTCGTTTTCCGGTCCATGTAGTCCATCAGCACGTAGCGGCCCAGGGTATAGGGCGTCGTGAAGTACGCCTTGCCGCGGCAGATGGCGGCGACGCGCCGGACAAAGCTCACGAGGTCGTAGTCGCGCGCCAGCATGAACGTATTGATCATGATGCCGGCGCGCCGGCAGTTGGCCACCTCGGCGAACGTCTCGCGGATGATCATCGGATCGAGGCCGAACGCGTTGCGGTAGATCCGTCCGTCGTCCTGAGTCAGGGCGGAGGGCTTGCCGTCCGTGATCATCACGATCTGCCGCATGTCCTTCCGCTGGCGCTCGAGCAGCCGCCGGGCGAGGCGGAGCCCTTCGCGCGTGTTGGTGTAGTAGGGGCCGACCCGGACGCGGGCGAGCTGCTTGACTGGTATCTCCTCGGCGGAATCGTGGAACAGGACCGCGTTCAGCGCGTCGCCCGGGAACTGGCTCCGGATGAGGTGCGACAGGGCGAGCGCGACCTGCTTGGCCGGGGTGAACCGGTCTTCGCCGTACAGGATCATGGAGTGGCTGCAGTCGAGCATCAGGACGGTGGCGCATGAACTCTGGTACTCGCCCTGGGAGACCATGAGATCTTCGTAGCGCACGTCGATGGCGCGGGGATCCGGCGGCGGGGCGTTGCGCTGGACGGCGTTGAGGATGGTCCCGCTGGCGTCGAGGTTCAGCGTGTCGCCGAACTCGTAGGGCTTGGATGCGCCGCCCGCTTCGACGCCGGTCGCCATCTCGCGGGTGTCGTGGCGGCCGACGCTGGCCCGGCCGGTCGAGCCGAGGAGGTCGCGGAGGGCCCGGTAGCCCAGGAAGTCCAGGCTCTTGTCGGTGACCTGGAAGCGGACCTCTCCCGGGTCCTGGTCGGGGCCTGACCCGGGTCCGGCGCCCGGGCCGCGGGTCCCGTCGGCGTTGGGATCGAGCGTGATGTAGCCCTGCTGCGCCATCTCGCGGATCAGTTCCTGGACCAGGGCTTCCAGTTGCGACCGTCCCTCCGCCTGATCGGCGTCGGCGGGGTCGCCCAGGAGCTGCTCGATCGCTTCGTCGGATAGCAACCCGTCGCGGAGCAGGGCGTCGAGGATGGCGTCGTGCAGCGACTGCACGCTTCTGTCGTCGCGTTCCTCGCCGTATGGATCGTACGGGCC
The DNA here is from genome assembly GCA_964636705.1 of uncultured Vicinamibacteraceae bacterium. Lineage (GTDB taxonomy): Bacteria > Acidobacteriota > Vicinamibacteria > Vicinamibacterales > UBA8438 > VXRJ01. Next base: position 86,131 of record CAZWUJ010000010.1, on the reverse strand, counting down.
CTGGGGAGAGCTGAAGCCGCTGGAAAGCAGCAGCTTCGACAGCTTCGACACCAGCTCGTCGATGTCGATGCCGCCGAATGGATCGCCCGTGTAGCGCGTATAGCGGTACCGCACGTCGTTATCAGTTGTAGTACTGCTTCTTCTTGTTCTTGTTCCGCCCGGATCGCCTGCCGCCGTCGCCGCCGCGGCGCGGCTTCTCGGGCGTTTCGAACGAAGACTCGGGCCGGTCGAAAGCCGGCTCGCGGCGCGTCCGCTCCGGTCGTTCGGAGCGGGGAAGCGCTTCGTAGCCGCCGCCTTCGCTGCGGCTTATCCGGCGAAGGGCGCAGAGTCCCTCGAGGACGAAGTCGACCGCGGCCGCTACCTCCGGCTCCGGGTCGCCGGGCTTGGTTCCGGCGTGCTGGGCCAGTTCCATCAGGCCATGGATCTGCGAGACATCCTTCAGCAGCATCCCGGACGCGGTGGTGTCGCTTTCCTGGAGCGTGCCGCCCATGTCGAACCACTCGACCACCTGGCTGGTGTCGACGCCGTCGAACCAGCCGGCGAAGACCGCCGCGATAGCGCCGTGGATCAATTCGTGCGCCACCGCGTCGGCGCCGCGCAACTCTCCCTCGTACTCCAGCTCGAACTTGCCCGTCATCGCCGGCAGCGCGGAGTAGACGTCGGTGACGCGTGCGGTGGGGGACTCGCCCGCCGTGAGGGCCCGCCGCTCCGCGTTGGAGACGACGTTCTCGAGGCAGGTGATCGGCATCCGCTGGCTGACGCCGGAACGGCCGTCGATCCGCTTGTTCGATCGCGCCTGGAACGCCAGCTCCTCGACCACCTCGCGGACGTAGGGTGGGACACGCACGTCGCCCGCCGCGCCGTCGCCGTCGCGCGCGACCCACGCCTCCTGCTCGGTGATGGCGACCGCTTCCGCCCGCGTCTTCGGGTAGTGGGTCCGGATCTCGGAGCCGATGCGGTCCTTGAGCGGAGTGACGATCTTGCCGCGGGCCGTGTAGTCCTCCGGGTTGGCGGTGAACGCCATCATCACGTCGAGATGGAGGCGGACCGGGTAGCCGCGGATCTGCACGTCGCCTTCCTGCAGGATGTTGAACAGGCCGACCTGGATCTTGCCGGCGAGGTCCGGCAGTTCGTTGATGGCAAAGATGCACCGGTTGGCCCGAGGGACCAGCCCGTAGTGGACGGTCAGCTCGTCCGAGAGCTGCCGGCCGGCGCGGGCCGCCTTGATGGGGTCGATATCGCCAATCATGTCGGCGATGGTCACGTCGGGGGTAGCCAGCTTCTCGACGTAGCGCAACGACCGTTCCAGCCACGCGACCGGCAGGTCGTTTCCCTCGGTCCGGACCCGTTCGCGGCAGGCGGCGCAGATCGGGGCGAGCGGGTCGTCATTGATGTCGCAGCCCGGGACCACGGGAATCGCTTCGTCGAGCAGGTCTACAAGCCCGCGGATGAGCCGCGTCTTCGCCTGGCCGCGCAGGCCGAGCATCACGAAGTCGTGCTGCGCCAGCAGGGCGTTCACCACCTGAGGCAGGACGGTCTCGTCGAAGCCGATGATGCCGGGAAAGAGGGGAGCGCCTTTGCGGAGGCGCGCGATCAGGTTCTCGCGCAGCTCGCGCCGCACCGAGCGCCGGGGAATCCTGGCTGCCTCGACCGCCTCGCGAAGGGCGCCGAGCGTGGTGGGCCGCATTGATCGATGATAGCAGCCGCTACGTCCATGGCGGCGGTTCGGTAAACGACCGCGCCTTCATCCCGGTCTCCAATGTTTGCAGGCGGGTTCCGGGGAGCGCTACAATGCAGAAGATCGTGGCCTTGTGTGCCTTGTCGGCGCCCGCTTGGATTTGACTCGGTCGCTGCCTTCGGCTGGCGGCTTCACGATATTCGGAGTTGACGTTATGACTGCACGTCCCAAGTACCCCGGTGAACGGATCACCGCCAACGGCAATCAGCTCGTCTCGTACCACACCGAGGCCCGGATTGCCGACGCGGGCATCTTCTACCCCATCACCCCCTCCACCGAGGGAGGCGAGCTGTACCAGCAGTCCTTCGCGGAAGGGCGGCTGAACGTCTTCGGACGGAACACGCTGGCCGTCGAGGCGGAGGGCGAGCATGCCGCCCAGGGCGGCGCCATCGCCTACTCGGTCTGCGGCCGGCGGGTCGTCAACTTCACCTCGGGCCAGGGGATCGTCTACGGGATCGAGCAGTACTACCACGCGCCCGGCAAGGCCTCGACGATGGTGGTCGAGGTGGTGGCGCGCGCCCTCACCAAGCATGCGCTGAACGTCCACTGCGGGCACGACGATGTCTACGGCGCGCTCGACGTCGGCTGGATCATCCTGTTCGCGAAGGACGCGCAGCAGGCGGCCGATCAGGCGCTGATCATCCGGCGCGTGACCGAGCTGAGCCTGACCCCCGGCATGAACGTGCAGGACGGCTTCCTCACGTCGCACCTCGAGCGGACCTTCTACCGGCACGAGTCGGAGCTGCTCCGCGAGTTCCTTGGCGCCCCCGACGACATCATCGAGTCCCCGACGGAAGCGCAGCGGACGCTGTACGGCCCGACCCGCCGCCGCGTCCCGCGCATGATCGACCTGACCAACCCGGTGCTCCTCGGTCCCGTCCAGAACCAGGAGCACTACATGCAGGGCGTCGTGGCGCGCCGCAACAACTTCGTCGAGCCGATCCTCGGCTTCCTCGAGGAGGCGCACGCCGACTTCGGCCGGCTGACCGGCCGGTACTACGGCCTGGTCACCGAGTACAAGGCGGACGACGCGGAGACGGTTTTCCTGTCGCTGGGTTCGGCGGCGGAGAACTGCGAGGCGGCCGTCGACCACCTGCGGGCGACCCGCGGCGCGAAGGTGGGGTCTATCCACCTGAACGTCTTCCGGCCCTTCCCGGAGGCCGCGCTGGTGCGGGCTCTCGCCGGCAAGAAGAACGTCATCATCCTGGAACGGACCGATGAGCCGCTGGCCGGCGACAACCCGATGGGGCGCGACACGCGGACCGCGCTCAACAAGGCGCTCAAGGTGAATGGCCGCCCGGTCGAGGCGGGCTTCCCGGAGGTGGCGCCCGACCAGATGCCGCGCCTGTTCAACGGCACCTACGGCCTGGGATCGCGCGACTTCCGTCCCGAGCACATCATCGGCGCCTACGAGTACGTCCATGAGGGACGCGCCCGGTCCGACGGCAAGATGGCGGACGACGGCGAGTCGTTCCTCGTGCTCGGCGTGCCGCACCCCTACGAGGTGAAGTCGGACGAGACGCCATCGCTGCTGCCGGAAGGCGCCATCGCCGTCCGCTTCCACTCCATCGGCGGTTGGGGCGCGATCACGACCGGCAAGAACCTCGGCGCCATCATCGGCGACTTCAACGACTTCCTGTCGGAACGGAGCGGCAAGACGGACGCGTTCGGCCGGCCGGAGGAAGTGATTCACGTCTCCGCCAATCCGAAGTACGGCTCGGAGAAGAAGGGGGCGCCGACTTCCTACTTCCTCGTCGTCGCGCCGGAGCGGATCCGCGTGAACTGCGACCTCCGCCACGTGGACGTGGTGCTCTGCTGCGACCCGAAGGCGTTCACCCACTGCAACCCGCTGGAGGGGATGTCGGAAGGGGGGGCGCTGATCTGGGAGTCGGACGAGGAGCCGCAGGACGCCTGGGAGCGGCTGCCGCTCTGGGCCCGCTCGCAGATCATCGAGCACAATATCCGGATCTTCACCCTGCCCGGCTTCGACATCGCGCGCCATGCGACCAATCGTCCCGACCTGCAGTTGCGGATGCAGGGCAACGCGTTCCTCGGCGCGTTCTTCTCGGTCTCGCCGTTGCTCGAGGAGTTCGAGATCAGCCGGGAGCAGTTCGAGCAGGTCGTGCTCGCGCAGTACAAGAAGAAGTTCGGACGCCTCGGGCCCGCCGTCGTCAAGTCGAACATGGAAGTGATGACGCAGGGCTTCAGCCGGGTGCGCGAGATCCGGATCGGTGAGGTCAACGCGGCCGACCGTTCGACGCTGCGCGGCCTGCCAATCCTGCCCCTGGCGGCCACGCCGGAGGCGGCGGAAGCGAACGGGGGCGGCTGCGCGACCTGCCGCTCGCACTCGGCGCCCGAGGGGCAGGACGAGCGGACGCCGGTGACGCGGATCGCCAGCTTCGACGGCGAGTTCCGCTCGGACTACGGCTACGATCAGCCCGCCTCGCCGCTCGCTGCGATGGGCGTCATGGCGGCGGGCAGCGGCGACACCGCGTCGAAGTACGTCGCCCGGCGCGAGACCCCGCTCTTCATCGCCGAGAACTGCACGCAGTGCATGGAGTGCATCTCGGTCTGCCCGGACACCGCGCTCCCGAACTGCTCGCAGGAGATCGACACGGTCCTGACGACGGCGATCGCGAACTACGTGACCGACGCGGGCGAGCGGAGCAAGATGCTCGCGAAGGTGCCGGAGATCGAGGCGCGGACGCGGGAACGCATGAACGCAGCGGTGGTCGCGAAGGAAAAGACGCCGCTGCCGGAGATCATCCGCGACGTCACCAACAGCGTCGACGGCTTCTCGGAAGCGGCCAAGGCGCAGTTCTTCGATGTCATCGACAAGCAGCCGCTCGCGTTCCAGGGTGTGAACGCCATCTTCAAGTCGGCCGAGAAGAAGAACCCGGGCAGCGGGGGCATCTTCTCCATCTTCGTCTCGGACCTCTGCAAGGGGTGCGCGGCGTGCGTTACCGCCTGCGGCGACCATGACGCTCTCCGCATGGTCCAGGAGACCGAGCAGGTCAACGCCGACCACGAGACCGGCACGGCGTTCCTCGATCTGCTGCCCGATACGTCGCAGAAGTTCCTCGGCCTCTACAACAACGAGAACCCGACCGACTCGAAGACGGCGACGCTGCGCAACCTGATGATGGTCCGGCGCAACTACGACGCGCTGGTTTCGGGCGACGGCGCCTGCGCCGGCTGCGGAGAGAAGAGCATCCTGCGGGCCATCGCGGGAGTTACCGAGGCGTACCTGCGGCCCGTCTTCCACGCGAAGGCGGAGCGGCTCATCGCGCTGGCCGACCGGTTCGAGCAGGACGGCCCGGCCCGCCTGGCCGCCCTCGCCGAACGCGATCCGGAGCAGCACCGGCTCTTCGTCCGGACCGTCGCCCACATCGTGATGGGGCTCGGCGGAGACACCGACGACGATACGACGGCGCGGCTCGAGGCGAACGGCCCGATCCCTGACAAGGACGTGGCCGGCGCCATCGTCGCCGTGATGCGGCAGGAGGCGTTCAACCACCGCGAGCTGCAGGCGCTCGACGGCCGGCTGCCGAACGGCCAGTCGGTGATGGCGATGGCCGCCCACACCGGATGCAACACGGTGTACGGCTCGACCCCGCCCAACAATCCGCATCCCTACCCCTGGATGAATTCGCTGTTCCAGGACGGATCGACCATCGGCTGGCTGATCGGCGAGAGCTTCATCATGGACCACGGCCGGCGCTCGGTCATTCCGGAGCGGCTGGCCACCGGGTTGCTGGAGCGCGACGACGACATCATCGACGAGCAGCGCTACTACGATTTCACCCACTTCTCCGACAACCTGATGACGGACGAGGAGATCCTCGAGATGCCGCGGGTCTGGATAGTGGGCGGCGACGGCGGGATGGGCGACATCGGGTACCAGAACGTGTCGAAGATGATTCTGCAGAACCGCCCGAACGTGAAGGCGGTGATGCTCGACACGCAGGTCTACTCGAACACCGGCGGCCAGAATTCGGATTCGACGCCGATGCTGGGCGGCGGCGACATGAACGCGTTCGGCGCCGCCAGCCAGGGCAAGTGCGTCGAGAAGAAGACGGTGGCCGAGACGTTCCTCGCCGGCCATGGCTCGCCTTTCGTCGCGCAGGTGTCGATCGCCAACGCGCCGAAGCTGTTCCGATCGATCCTCGACTCGCTGGAGTACCGCGGGACCGCCTTCCTGCAGTGCTTCACCACCTGCCAGCCCGAACACGGCGTCGGCGACGACATGGCGCTCGACCAGGCCCAGCGCGTCCGCGATTCACGGGGCGCGCCGGAGTTCGTCTTCAACCCGCAGTTCGGCGAGACCTATCAGGAGGCGCTCGATCTCAAGGGGAACCCCAACGCGAAGGGCGACTGGTACAAGACGCGGTTCAAGTCGACCGGCGAGCGCTACCGCTACACCGTGGCGCACTGGTGCGCCACCGAGGCGCGGTTCCGCAACCACCTGAAGAGGATCAAGGAAGAGGACGCCGAACGGATGATTCCGCTCGAGAACATGCTGGTGCGGCTGACGCAGAACGACGTGGTCTACCGCCGGCACCTCGATCCGGAGCACCGCGCCTACGTGCCGGACTTCGGCGTCTACATCAAGACGCTCCCGGCGAAGGGCGACAAGCCAATCCTGATGAAGATCTCGCGGCAGTTGGTGCTCTTCTGCGTGGAGCGCCGCAAGGCGTGGCGTCTGCTGCAGAGCAAGGCCGGGATCGAGAACCTCGAGTACCTCGCCCAGCGCGCGCTGCTCGAAGAGGTCGACTCGGGCCGGCTGTCGAAGGAGGAGTTCTTCGACCGCGCCGAGGAGCTTCTCGAGGAACGGATCCTCGGCCCCGCCGCTTCGAAGACGGCGTAGTCCACGCTGCCGAGACCCGAGTCGTCACGCCGGGCGTTCGTCGGCCGCATCGCACGCGGCGCCGCTGGCGGCGCGCTGGCCGCGACGGGCCTGCGGCCGTTTGCTGACTCCGCACGGGCGCAGGGCGGCGCAGGGTTTGCGGACACCTACCCGTCGTGGCCGGAGCTCCGATCGAACCTGCACCGGCGGTTTCGGGACCCCCGGCGCCACCTCGTCTTCGAGTACTACCCGTGGTACGCCGCCGACCCGGTATTCCACTGGGACCAGTGGGGACGGCGTCCGCCCGACGATCTGGCCGCCACCGCCGTGCCGCGGCTCGGAGCCTACGATTCGAGGTCCACGACGGTGCTCGAACAGCACGCGCGCTGGATCGCGGAGTCAGGCGCGGGTGTGATCAACAGCAGTTGGTGGGGCCGCGAGAGCTACACCGACCGTGCCGTGCACCGCCTCATGGACGTGATGGCGGCGCATGACATCCAGGTGATGTTCCATCTCGAGCCTTACAGTCCGCGGCGGGGCGAGCGCCTGGCGGACGACGTTCTGTACCTGCTGCGCGAGTTCGGAGAGCGTCGCCGCTGGGACTGCTTCTACTTCAACGAGCGCGAAGACGGCCGTAGCGGCCCGGTGTTCAAGGGGTTCCACACGCTGTTGCCGCGGCGGCGGCTCGATTGCCTCGGCAGGCTCGTGGACCTTCGTGATCACGTATCGGGCGACGTCTGGCAGCGTTCCATCGATCGGGTTCGGACGACGCTGGCCGCCGATTTTCCGCACCTGACCCTGCTGTCCGACCACTGGGACGGCGAAGCGGTGAGCGCCGCCGGCTTCGACGGCATGGCCACATATGGACCGTTCGTCGAGCACTCGAAGTGGTACCGCATCGCGCGGGACGCGCGGGAACACGGACTGGCGACCGCCTTCAACGTCAATCCGGGGGCGGACGGCATCGAACAGCGCGCGCCGACCGATCCCTGCTACGAGCCGCAGCCGTTCCTGCCGCGGGACGACGCTCCGATCGATTGGTCACGCCCCGGCGAGCGGGAGCGGGCCGCGCGTCTCGCGACGCGGCAGATCGACGAGACGCTCCTGTGGGCGCTGGAGCTCCAGACCGATCCGTGGTTGATGGATACCGGGCAGGGCTTCTTTCTGCTGTTTCTCTGCTCGTTCAACGAGTGGCACGAGGGCCATCAGTTCGAGCCGATGAAGGACGCCGCCGATCTGACCCGGGCCGAGCTGACGGTCGGCTATCACAACCCGGAGGACGGCGCCTACCGCCTGCGGCACCTTGCCGATCGCCTGGCCCGCGTCCTGTGAGGCGCGGAGCCGCCGGACGCCGCGTCGGGCCGCGCGCCGTGTCAGGTGACGGTCAGCGGCACGTCGGCCGTCGGCGATCCGCGCTCGCCGAACCAGCACACATGCTCGGCGATGACGTCGAGGACGATCCGGTATTCCCCGGGCGTGTCGACGGCCGGCAGCACGACGTCGAGCGTCAGCCCTTCGCCCGGCGCCACGTCGCGCGGCACCAGCGTGCGAGACCACTCCGCGTCGATGCAGGCATCCGGACCGGCGCCGTGTAGCTGGGCGGCCAGTTGCGTGGCGCCGCGCTGGTCCGGCGATCCCGACAGCCAGCGCGTATCGCCGGTGTTGTCGAGCCGCACCTGGAGCGGTATGGGTGATCCGGCGGTCGCGTGCAGGCGGTCGATCGCCGGCTCGATGCATGCCCGCGGGTTGTCGGGGTTGCGGGTGGTGGGTCGGTATTCGCCCTTGTAGAGCACGATGTAGGTCGACGACTGCATCGAAGTGGCGAGGAGTGCCCAATAGTGGCGCAGCTCGTGTCCCGCCAAGAAGTTGCGCAGCCCGGAGGCGGGCACCTCGACCGACAACGGCAGGTCGATGGGAACCACCGTCATCCGGCTGAATCCGCAGGCGAGGGCGCGGGGCTCCAGTTCCGCGACGTCGATCTCGTTCTCCAGAACGTCCCAGGTGTCCATCTCGCGCCGGCTTTCCTCCGTATGGCTGTGTCCGGCGGCCGGCTCGCGCATCGCCACGATGCCGCCGTCCTTGAGGACGCGCGCCATCTCGCGAAGCACCTCCTCCTGATTCGGCACGTGATGGAACGCGTCGTAGAGGATGATGCGGTCGACGTGGTTGTCGGGCAGCGGGATCCGGTGGCCGTCGTACGGCAGGAACCGCGGGTCGAGATCCCAGTTGACGAGGGCGTCGCGCTCGAACAGTTGGCGTCCCATGTCGAGCGCGGTGGGGGAGACGTCGACCGCGATGGTCGGGCAGCCGAACCGGTTCAGGAACTGGAGCAGCCAGCACGTGCCGGCGCCCAGCTCCATCACCACGTCGCCCGGCGCGAGGCGGAGCCAGTGGGCAAGGACGCCGATGTCGAAGAACCGGCGCGCGAAGTGGTCCGTGTCGGTATAGGGCTTCCCGAGCAGGAACGGGAGATCCTCGTGTTCGGCGAAGTAGCGATCGGAGGCGGCATTGAAGGCGTCGGTGCGGGCGACCATCTGTTCCGGCGTGAATCGGGGGTGCGCGGCGGGCGGCTGGTTCAGCCACTTCGACGCGTACAGCCGCTCATAGATGACGTTCAGCAGTCTCTGGAAGCGGAGGGAACGCTTTGCCAGCCACTCGGCGACGGCGACGATGAGGTTGGCAAGGAACTGCGCGCGCATGGGAAGGCCCGCGAGAATATTACAGACGTGGCCGGCGGACGGCCGGCGCGTCAGTCGCGAACGGGGCTGGCGCCGGGGAGGCGGGGTAGGGGGAGGTCCACCTCCGGTCGCGGCACGTACAGCCGGAGATCGGTCAGGCTGGCGCGGCCCTCGTAGGCGTTCGTATAGGGATCCCCAATCACGAAGTAGTCGGGGTAGGCGGACCCGGCCGGCCACTGATCGGGCCAGGTCATGCTGCCCCAGGCGTCGCGCTGCACGAGATCGGCGTTGAACCGCCCGTCGTACTCGCCGGCGCTCACGTTGTAGTGCCAGATGGGCACGTCGTTCACGATGAACGGCCGGTGGAAGCGGAGCGTGGTCCGGCCGGCACGCGCGAAGTTTCCGCTCGTCTCCAGCGTGTAGCCGGTGTCGCTTCGTTCGATCGCGAAGGAGTACGTCTCGTCCGGCATCAGTTCCGGCTGCAGCTCGGCCGCCGACGAGAGAGACTGCGCGGCGCGCCCCCCGGAGCAGCTCGTCATGAACCACTGGGAGTTGCTGACGAGTGAGCCGCGGCCCGGAGTCCAGTTCGGTAGCCCGTTGATCCACATGTTGACGACGTTGAAACTGCCGTCCCGGTACGGGTAGTAGGTGTTGGTGGAAGGGTCGCATACCCGGCCGCCGGATCCGCTCCCGATGCGGTCCGGATGCTGCGAGAAGGCATCCATCAGCACCTTCCGGTGGTAGTGCCAGAAATGGTTGTTGCGTGGCGCCGGATCGGGGAAATCGACGATCGCCAGGAAGTGGAAGCCGTTGTAGCCGTAGGGACCCGCGCGGACGTCCTGCCACTCGCAGTACGGCGCGGAGGCATCGCCGGACCAGCCGCGCGTCCGGGAGCCCTCGCCCCACGGATGCTGCGTCTTGCAGCCCGCCGCGCCGTAGCCGTTGACGCGGCCGTCGTAGTCGAGAGAGCCGTTCCGCTTGCCGCCGAAGTCCAGGGTCGTGAGGGTGTACTCGATGCGGTAGCGGGGCGGCAGGGCGTGCGTGGGTCGGATGATGGCCCCGCCGGTATGGTCCGGCACGTCCAGCACCGCGACCGGCACGCCGTTGTGCGTTTCCGTCGTGATCGATGGCGGTCTCTCGACCACGCCGTCGCGGTCCCAGTCGCGGCCCGACAGGGAAACGGTCAGCCAGCCGTTCTGGCCGGCGGGGAACTCCTTGCGGTAGGTCGCGAACGAGTTCAGCGCGGTGGTCCACGCCGGGCCGTAGTCGTTCCGGTACCACAGGCCGGCGTCGTCGACGATGGTGTCGAAGGGCTCGTCGTAGCCATCCCAGATCCACGGCGCGACATCGTCGTGGAGCGGGGTGGAGAAGTCCTCGGCGTAGACGAGGATCCACGCGGTCCCCCGCGGAGCGTCCGGTTCGATCGCCGGTTCCTGGCTGGCCGTCGTCACTCCCGGCCCGCCATGCAGCAGCAGGGCCGCCGCGGCCGCCGCACCGGCCGCACCGCCGGCCATGCTTCGTCCAATGGATCGTTGCGCCATCCCTGCAGAGCCGTGCGCGGCGCCGCGCTACCGCGTCCGTCCTGTCCCGGGCAGCGCCGGAATTGCGGAGTAGGGGAGCGCGAACGCTACGTAGTCGGCGCTCGACGGCGGGCCCATCCGGCCGCCGCCGGCCGCGATGACGATGAACTGCCGGCCCGCGGCGTGGTAGACGGCGGGCGTGGAGAAGCCGCCGGCGGGCAGGTCGGCCTGCCACAGTTGCACGCCGTCGCGCGTATCGAAGGCCCGCAGCTTCGCGTCCGGAGTTGCCGCGATGAAGATCAGGCCGCCCGCCGTGACGACCGGGCCGCCGTAGTTCTCGGCGCCGTAGCCGGCGCCTTCCATCGACGGATAGTCGCCCAGCGGCGCCTGCCAGTCGAATGCGCCGGTCGCGAGATCGATGGACGTGAGGGTTCCCCAGGGTGGTGAGTTGCCCGGCAGGCCGTCCTGATCCCGGATGCGCGTCCGATCATCCACCGAGTAATCGGACGTCGGACTGCCCGTCTGCTGGACCCGCACGATTCCGCCGATCTCCTGCGCGTTGAGGATCAGCCGGTTCGTTGCCGGATCGAAGGCGGCGCCTCCCCAGTTCGCGCCGCCCGCGTAGCCGGGGTAGATCAGGCTCCCCTCGAGACTGGGCGGCGCGAGGGGACGCCGGTCGAGGCGCGAGACGATCCCGCCGACGTAGGCGCGGGCTTCGGGGCTGCGCGTCGTCAGTTCGAACCGCTGACGCGTAAACGCGATCGGCGACTGGGGCTGGACGGGCGAGGCGCCCTCGCCGAGGATGCGGCTCTGCGCCGCTTCCACCTCAGTGACCTCGAAGAGCGATTCACCGGTCTCCCGGTCGAAGACGAAAAGCTGCCCCGTCTTCGTCGGCAGGGCCACCGCGTCGATGGTCGCACCGTCGCGTTCCACCTGCGCCAGCGTCGGCGGCGACGGGAGGTCGCGGTCCCACAGGTCGTGGCGCACGACCTGGTAGTGCCACCGCAGGGCGCCGGTGCGCACGTCGAGGGCCAGAAGCGTGTTGGCGTAGAGATTGCTGCCCTGGCGCGTCCGGCCGTCGAAATCCGGGGTAGCGGAACCGGTCGGCGCGAACAGCAGCTCCCGGTCGACGTCGAGCGCCATGCCGGTCCAGACGTTCGCTCCGCCGCCCGTCGCCAGCGCGCCGCCGCTCCACGTGCCGGCCGCCAGGTCGTCCGGGTGCGGGATGGTGTGGAAGCGCCATACGAGCGAACCATCGACGGCGCTGTAGGCGGAGATCGATCCCGGCAGCGCATTCCGATCCTCGCTCGTCGTGAAGCCGAGCACGATCAGATCCTCGAAGACGATGCCGGGGACCGTCACCGTGAGGGGGCCGTACCGGCCCTCCGGCATCAGGTCGAGCGCGCCGTTGTCGCCGAACGCCGGTATGGGGCGGCCGCTGGCCGGATCGAGCGCGATCAGGTGCTGCCCGGCCGTGTAGAAGAGCCGCGTCTCCGTGCCCCATTCCCACCACATGAGGCCCCGCTGGTGGGTCTGCCCCCTGTCGGCGTCGTAGCGCCACAGCTCCTCTCCGGTCGCCGCATTCAGGGCGAAGGCGACGAGTCGCGGCGACAGGCCGTACAGCACGCCGTTCACGATGAGCGGGCTGGTGTACATGAGCGAGACGCCATCGCGCAATGCGCCCGAGTCGTAGCGCCACGCCGGCTCCAGCGCGTGCACGTTCTCCCGGGTGATCTGATCCAGCGGCGAGTAGTGCCGGCGGCCGGGGTCTCCCAGGTAGGTCCGCCAGTCCGCGTCCTGTGCGTCGGCGGCGATGGGCAACAGGAGCAGCGCCAACGGCAGCAGGCGGAAGCGGGCGGCAGCCCGGAACGACGACAGACGCGACACGGACCGATCGTAGCAGTCGCACCCCGCACCGCGGTTCCGGCGCGGATCCCGCCCGCCGCGCCGATGGATAATTCCATCGGGGGGCCTGCCGAGGGGTTTCCTCAGGGAGATGACGTTGCAGACACGACTGACAGTGATTGGGGCGGGTCCGGGCGGCTACGTGGCGGCGTTTCGGGCCGCCGACCTGGGCATGGCGGTGACCCTCGTCGACGAGGCACCGAAGCCCGGCGGGGTCTGCCTGTATCGCGGATGCATGCCGTCGAAGGCGCTGCTGCATGCGGCGCGCGTCGTCAGCGAGGCGCGCGAGGCGGAGCGGTGGGGAATTGCGTTCGGCGCGCCGGCCATCGATCCGGCGCGGCTGAGGGCGTGGAAGGACGAGGTGGTCGCCAGGCTGACCGGGGGGCTGGCCCTGCTCGCGAGGCAGCGAGGCGTCGCCTGTCTGCGGGGGCGCGCCGCGTTCGCCGATGCGCAGTCGCTGAACGTCAGGCCGGCGGACGCTCCGGCAGCCGGCGTCTCATCGCGGTTGGCGTTCGATCACGCGATCATCGCAACCGGATCCCGGCCGGCCCGGCCCGGCCCGCTCGCCCTGGACGATCCGCGCGTGCTCGATTCGACCGGCGCGCTCGATATCGAACGGGTTCCGAAGTCGCTCCTCGTCGTCGGCGGCGGCTATATCGGCCTGGAACTGGGGACCGTCTATGCCGCCCTCGGCACTGCCGTCACGGTCGTCGAGATGACCGGGAGCCTGTTGCCCGGCGTGGACGCCGACCTCGTCCGCGTGCTCGCGCGGCGGATGGACCGCATCACGGCCGCCATCCACCTCAACACCACGGTTCGCGGGCTGGCGCCGCGGCCCGACGGGATCGAGGCCACGCTGTCCGGCACGGCCAGTGGTGGCGCGTCCTCCGAGGGTGGTGGGCGTGAATGGACGGAGCGGTTCGACGCGGTGCTGGTCGCGGTGGGACGGGCACCCAACTCCGGGATCGGAGGTCTCGAGAGGACGCGGATCGAGCGGGACGCACGGGGGTTCATTCGCGTCGACGCGCAGCGACGCACCGCCGAGCCGGCGGTATTCGCCGTGGGCGACGTCACCGGCGAGCCGATGCTGGCCCACAAGGCGTTCGCGGAGGCGGGTGTGGCGGTGGAGACGATCGCGGGACGGGATGCGGCGTTCGCCCCACGGGCGATTCCGGCGGTTGTGTTTACCGACCCGGAGGTGGCGTGGTGCGGGCTGACGGAAACCCAGGCGTGGAAGGATGGGCGTGGAGTCCGGGTGGCGCGTTTCCCCTGGGGAGCGTCGGGACGCGCGATGACGCTCGACCGCCCGGAAGGAGTCACCAAGCTGCTCATCGATCCCGGCACGGAGCAGGTGCTGGGGGTCGGCATCGCGGGAGTCGGCGCCGGCGAGCTGATCGCCGAGGGCGTGCTCGCCATCGAACAGGGGGTCAGGGCGTCTGAGTTGGCGCATGCGATCCACCCGCATCCGACCTTGTCGGAGACGATGGGCGAGGCGGCGGAGGCGTTCCTGGGCCGGAGCGCGCACATCTATCGTCCGCGGCGGTGACCGCCGCGTCCTGGAGGACGCGTTGCCACGCTGGTCAGGCGGTGGCGGCCCGATACGAGTCAGCCTGTTCGTGCGCGTGGTAGGAGCTGCGAACCAGCGGACCCGATTCCACGTGGCGGAAGCCAATCCCCAGCGCATGGCGCTCGAGCTCGGCGAACTCGTCGGGATGGTAGTACCGCGCGACCGGCAGGTGGGCGGGCGATGGACGGAGGTACTGCCCGATGGTCAGGATCTCGCAGCCGGCCGCCCGCAGGTCGGCGAGTGCGCCCAGCAATTCGTCCGTCGTCTCTCCCAGGCCGACCATGACGCCCGACTTGGTCGGCACATCCGGACGGTAGCGCCGGGCGTGGTCAAGAAGGCGGAGCGCCCAGCGGTAACGGCCACCGGGGCGCGCGCGGCGATAGAGGCTCTCCACCGTCTCCAGGTTGTGGTTCAGGATGTCGGGTCCCGCGTCGAGCACCGCTTCGACCGGCGCGGCGCGGCCCGAGAAGTCGGGGACCAGCACCTCCACGCGGCAGCCGGTCGCCTGTTGCCGGATCGCGCGGATCGAGGCGGCGAATACCGACGCGCCGCCGTCCGGGAGGTCGTCCCGGTCGACGGAGGTCACGACGACATGGTCCAGGGCGAGCGCGGACACGGCGCGCGCAAGGCGTTCCGGTTCGTTCGGATCCACGCTTCCCGGCGTCCCATGCTTCACGTTGCAGTAGCCGCAGGAACGCGTGCAGGTATCGCCCAGGATCATGAAGGTCGCGGTCCCGTGTTGCCAGCACTCACCGATGTTGGGACAACTCGCCTCCTCGCAGACGGTGTGGAGCGATAACTCGCGCATCAGGCCCTTGAGTCGGAGGTAGCCCGGACTGCCGGGGGCGCGGACCCGAAACCAGGGTGGCTTCCGCTCACGGGGAGGGTCGGGAATGCGGATCGGGCGTCCGCGGAAGAACGTTACGGAGGCCATTGACTGCCAACTCGGGCGGCGACTATTGTAATCGTTTATGCCCGAAACGCTCGTCGCTACCGTTCCACTCCCCGTTTCCAAGCCCGGACCGACCCACTGGAACCTTGGCACCGCCGCGCTCTACGAAGAGGCGATTCGCCGCGAGGAAGGCACCGTCGCCGAGTCAGGCCCGCTCGTCTGCACGACGGTCCCGCACACCGGACGCTCCCCGAACGACAAGTTTCTCGTGAAGGAACCGTCGACCGACAAGGACATCTGGTGGGGCAAGGTCAATCGGCCGATCGATGCCGCCGCTTTCGACGCGCTGTACGAGGAGACGATAGCCTCGCTCGACGGCCGGACGCTCTTCGTGCAGGACTGCTTCGCAGGGGCCGACCCGGACTACCGGCTGCCGATTCGTGTCGTGACCGAGCGGGCCTGGCACAGCCTCTTCGCGCGGAACATGTTTCTCGAGCAGCCGGCCGGCACGCCGCCGGGCGGACACGATCCGCAGTTCACGGTGATCGACGTTCCTTCGATGACCGCCGATCCCGCGCGCCATGGCACGGATTCCGGCACCTTCATTCTCCTCAACTTTGCCCGCCGCACCATCCTCATCGGCGGCACGAGCTATTCCGGCGAGATCAAGAAGTCGATCTTCACGGTGATGAACTACCTGTTGCCGAACCGGGGCGTCATGCCGATGCATTGCTCGGCGAATGTCGGCGCGTCCGGCGACACCGCGCTGTTCTTCGGACTTTCGGGCACCGGCAAGACGACGTTGTCGTCGGACCCCAATCGCGGACTGATCGGCGACGACGAGCATGGCTGGAGCGACAACGGCATCTTCAACTTCGAGGGCGGCTGCTACGCGAAGATGATCAAGCTGTCCGAGGAGGCGGAGCCGGAAATCTACGGCACGACCCGCCGGTTCGGGACAGTGCTGGAGAATGTCGTCCTGGACCCGGCGTCCCGCGCTCTCGATCTGGACGACGACTCGATTACCGAGAATACCCGCGGCGCGTACCCCATCGCGTTCATCGACAATTGGGTGGAGTCGGGCCGGGGCGGGCATCCGGCCAACATCGTCATGTTGACCTGCGACGCCTTCGGCGTACTGCCGCCCATCGCGCGGCTGACGCCGGCCGGGGCGATGTATCACTTCCTCTCCGGCTATACGGCCAAGGTGGCGGGAACGGAGAGGGGGATCACCGAACCGAAGGCAACGTTCAGCACCTGTTTCGGCGCGCCGTTCATGGTGCACCACCCGACGACCTACGCGAGGCTGCTGGGCGAGCGCATCGCCGCGAGCGGCGCGCGCGTCTGGCTGGTCAACACCGGGTGGACGGGCGGCGCCTACGGCGCCGGCAGCCGCATGAAGATCGCGCACACGCGCACCATGATTTCCGCCATCTTGACCGGCGCCCTGGACGACGTGCCGTTCGTGCCGGATCCGATCTTCAACGTTGACGTTCCGACCGCAGTGCCGGACGTGCCCTCCGAGGGTCTCCAGCCGCGCGCGGTCTGGAGCAATGGCACTGCCTACGACGCGCAGGCGACGATGCTTGCCGGAATGTTCGCGGAGAACTTCGCCGCGTTCGAGGCCGAGGCGTCGGAAGACGTGCGGCGGGCGGGTCCCCGGGCCTGATCCGGACGTCCGGCCGGACCGCGGGCGCACCCGACCGCACCGCCCGCAAGCGTAGCCGGCCGAGGCGGACGACATGACATTCGAACCGGTCATCGGCCTGGAGATCCACGCGCATCTCCTGACGGACACGAAGATCTTCTGCGGCTGCCGCACGACGTTCGGCGCTCCTCCCAACAGCCAGGTGTGCCCCGTCTGCCTGGGGCTGCCGGGCGCCCTGCCGGTGCTCAACCGGCGCGCTGTCGAGCACGCGGTGCGGGCATCGCTTGCCCTCGGTTGCGACGTGCAACCCGTGTCGATCTTCGCCCGCAAGAACTACTTCTATCCGGACCTGCCGAAGGGCTACCAGATCTCCCAGTACGAGCAACCGCTCGCCACCGGCGGCCGGGTGGCGTATTCCATCGACGGAAAGCCCCGCGAAGTGCGCATCACGCGCGTCCACATGGAAGAAGACGCCGGGAAGTCAATCCACGAGGGCTGTCCCGATTCGGAGCGCGCCACGTATCTCGACTTCAACCGGAGCGGTGTGCCGTTGATCGAGATCGTCACCGAGCCCGACTTGCGGGCGCCGGCCGAGGCGGCGCACTTCTTCGAGCACCTGCGGGGCATCCTGCTGGCGCTGGGCGTCAACGACGGAAACATGGAGGAGGGCAGTTTGCGGTGCGACGCCAACGTGTCGGTCCGCCGGACCGGCGCGGAGAGGCTCGGCGTCAAGGTGGAGGTCAAGAACCTCAACTCGTTCCGCTTCCTCGAACAGGCGCTGGTCTACGAGGTGAAGCGCCAGACTGCCCTGATCGAGGCAGGCGGCGCCGTGGTGCAGGAGACCCGTCTCTGGGACACCGCGCGGCGCCGCACGACGGCCATGCGGAGCAAGGAGGAGGCGCACGACTACCGCTATTTCCCCGATCCCGATCTGCCTCCGCTGAGGGTCGACCCGGATTGGGTGGGCGAGCTGCGCGACGGGCTGCCCGAGTTGCCGGAGGCGCGCCGCCAGCGCTTCATCGCCGGATACGGATTGCCGCGCCAGGACGCGGCGCTGCTGGCGCATGACGCCGCGGTGGCGGCCTACTTCGAGGCGGCCGCCGCCGCCGCGGGCAACCCCAAGGGCGCGGCGAACTGGATCATGGGCGAGTTGACCCGGCTGGCGAAGACGCGGGAGGTGGCGGTCCCGGACGTGGGTGTTGCACCGGAGGCGCTCGGCGCCCTGGTTCGGATGATCGATGGCGGCAGGGTGAGCAGTTCCGCCGCCAAGGGAGTGCTGGAGCGGATGGCGCGCACGGGCGAGGCGGCGGAGACGGTCGTCGAGGCGGAGGGGTTGGAGCAGATCGGCGATTCCGGCGCGCTGGAGGGAGCGGTGCGCCGGGCGATGGCGGACAACCCGGATGCGGTCCGGAAGTACCGTTCCGGGAAGGAGGGCGCGCTGGGCTATCTGGTGGGTCAGGTGATGCGGGACACCCGGGGTCAGGCGAATCCGCGCGTTGTGAAGGAAATGGTGCGCGAGGCGCTGAAAGACGGGAACGGGCCGGTTTGACACCGCCGAGTTGCGTTATCTACACTGAATCCTATCCATCTCCCTTATGGCGCCAACTAACGTTGCGTTGCCTCGCGAGCCCGGTGCAGGTATCCCGCCCGCCTGTCTCCGCCAGCCCTTGCCGGTGCGGATCAGTTTCTACCGGGAGGAGTTGTTCAGACATTGGCGGTGTCTCGAACAGCAGCGCGAGCACTACTCGGAGAAGGCGTTCGGTGATGTCGAGACGGCGATTCTGAAGCTGATGCAGCGGGTGGAACGCCTATGCGAGGAAGATCGGGGCGAAGCGGTGGTAAACCGCCTGCTCCGCACCATCGACGGCATTACGCGCCTTTCCACGACCGATCGCGCGCCGCTGCACTGACCGTACGCGTGACTCCGTTCTCCGCCACGCATCCCCGAGCCTTCATCTGACTCTCGCAACCCTTCGACAGCAGGCGCAGCGCATCATTCAGGCTGGCATTGCCGGCGCCGGCGCGGGACGCCTGACCGCGCGCGCTCTCGAAGGCCCGGCCGTCGCGGCCGCGCTGGGCAAGCGCACGCCGATCGTGATCGCCGCGGGCAAGGCATCCGCCGTCATGGCGCGGGCATTCCTCGACGCGTGGCCGCGCTTGCCGGATGGTCCGGGCACGCCGGCGCGCGGCCTGATTGCCTCGCCTCGGCCGGGAGATCCGGTGCGTGGGCTGGAGTGGTTCGACGTCGGTCATCCGCTGCCGACCGCGGGCAGCGTGGCGGCGGGACGGCGGGCCCTTGAACTGGCGGCCCGCGCCGACGACGGCGACGTAGTGGCGCTGCTGCTGTCGGGCGGCGCGTCGGCGGGTCTGGTCGCGCCGGTCGAGGGGGTCACCCTCGAGGACAAGGCGGCGGTCACGACGCTGCTGCTGCGATCCGGCGCGGCGATTGACGAGCTCAACTGCGTCCGGAAGCACCTGTCGGCGATCAAGGGAGGGCGCCTCGCGGTTGCCGCGGGGGGCCGTGTCGTCACCGTGGCGATTTCCGATGTCGTCGATCCCGAGCCCGACGATCCCGCGGTGATTGGATCCGGACCGGCGATGCCCGACCCGACGACCTTCGCCGACGCGCTGTCGATTGTCCAGGCTGCGGCGGCAACGGCGGGCGGCGGGAACGCGGTGCCGCCCGCCGTCCTCGATGCCCTGGAGCGGGGCGTGCGCGGCGAGATTCCGGAAAGCCCGAAGCCGGGCGATCCACGACTGGCCGGATCGTCGTACCACCTGATCGGCAGTCGCCGCGACGCCATGGACGGGGCGGCCGCGGAAGCGAGCGCGCTCGGCTTCAACGTGTTCAGGATCGATCAGCCGGTCACCGGCGAGGCGCGCAGGGCCGCCCTTTTCCATGTCCAGCGGGTGGCGCAAGTGGCGTACGAGCAGGCGCGCCCCTGTTGCGTGCTGTCGGCGGGCGAGACGACCGTGCACGTCAAGGGAGCCGGGCAGGGCGGACGGAATCAGGAGTTCGCACTTGCCTCCGCCTTTCATATGACACGCCGCTTTCCGCAGGCGGTCCTCGCCAGTGTCGGGACGGACGGCATCGACGGCCCGACCGACGCGGCGGGTGCGCTGGTCGACACGATGACGCCGACGCGCGCCGCCGACGCGGGCCTGCACCGGCCGGAGGTCTACCTTGCGGCCAACGACAGCTTCACTTTCTTCGATGCGCTCGGCGATCTCATTCGGACCGGGCCGACCGACACCAATGTCGGAGACCTGCAGGTGGTCCTCATCGCCTGACCCGTGACAGTCCCCGCCCGATGATCTCCGCCGATCGACTGCTGGATGCGTTCCGCGAGCAGATTCAGGAACCGGTCACGCTTCCCGAACTGGAGGCGCGCCTCGGACTGCCGCCGCGGAGGGGCGACGCGCTCGAGGAACGCATCGGGACCCTGATCGCGCGCGGGGCGCTGATCCGCCTCGACGAGGCGCACTACGCGCTGCCCGGGACGGATGTCCGGATCACGCTCGAGAAGCACGGGATCCCGGACGATCACGACCCGCCGGCGGTCGTGGAAGCCGAACACCTGGGAACGGAGGTAAGGGAATCCGACCTGGAGGGCCGCGCCGACTTCCGCACGTTGCCGACGGTCACGATCGACGGGGAGACGGCGCGCGACTTCGACGATGCGCTCACGCTGGAGCCCCTGTCCGGGGATCGCGTCCGCCTCGGTGTCCATATCGCCGACGTGGCGCACTACGTCGTCGAAGGAAGCGCCCTCGATCGCGATGCCCGCGCGCGCGGGACGTCAGTCTACTTCCCCGACCGCGCCGTCCACATGCTGCCCGCCCCTCTCGCGACGGGTCTGTGCAGTCTGCAACCGGGGGTGGACCGGCTGGTGCAGTCGTGTCTGATGGAAATCGACCGCCGCGGGAAGGTGACGCACTACGAGATCCAGGACGGCGTGATCCGCAGCGACGAACGCATGACGTACACCGACGTCGATGCGGTTCTCTCGGACCGGGCGGCGCCGCAGCGCCGGCGGTACCGGAAGCTCGTGCCGCTGTTCGAACGGCTGGCCGAGCTGACCGCCCGGCTGACCAGGCGCCGGCGCGCCCGCGGCGCCATCGACATCGACGTGCCGGTCGCGACGTTTCAGCGGGACGACGAAGGGCGTGTGGCGGCGATAGTTGCGGATCAACGCACCACGGCGAACCGCATCGTCGAAGAGTGCATGCTGCTCGCGAACGAGACGGTGGCGGCGCACCTGGAGCGGGCGCGGATGCCGGTGCTCTACCGGGTGCACGAGCCCCCCGATCCGGAGAAGGTGGAGAGACTGGACACGTTTGCGCGATCGCTGGGCTGCAGTCTCGGCGCGCCGTCCGATCAGGTGACGCCGCTGCACTTTCAGAAGCTTCTGGACCGGATGCGCGGCGAACCCCCGGAACGGGCGGTTGGCCTGCTGACCCTCCGCACGATGCAGCGGGCCCGGTACGATGCGGCCAACCTCGGCCATTTCGGCCTGGCGTCGAGCTCGTATACCCACTTCACCTCACCCATTCGCCGCTACCCCGATCTCGTCGTCCACCGCGCGCTTCGGCTCTCGCGCGCGGGAAAGCAGACGGCGAAGGAACGCCGCGAACGCCGGAAGACGCTGCAGGAACTGGCCGGCCAGACCTCCGAGCTGGAGCGCCGCGCCGAGGATGCAGAACGCGAAGTCGTCCGCTGGCAACAGAGCCGCTTCATGGCGGACAAGGTCGGAGAGACCTTCGACGGCTATGTCATCGGCGTGACCGGATTCGGGCTGTTCGTCGAGCTGGTGGAGCCGTTCGTCGACGGCATGGTTCACATTTCCACGATGGCGGACGACTACTACGTATTCGACGAGAAACACCACCTTTGGCGGGGTGAGGCCAGCGGGCGGGCGTACCGTCTGGGAGACCGCGTCGAGGTGCAGCTTGTCCGTGTCGATCGCGACCGCCGTCAGTCGGAGCTGGCCCTCACCGAGGTGCTCGAGTCGGTTTCCCGCCGCCGCGGCGGTCGCCCGCCACGAGTGCGCCGGCGCCGGATCGATCGTCCCCCGACCGCGCGGCGCCCGCGTCAACGGGGGCGTGCCCGCTGACGCGTGAGAGGATCACGGCGTGAAGCATCTCGTGGTCGGCACGGCGGGACACATCGACCATGGGAAGAGCGCGCTTGTCCGGGCGTTGACCGGGGTCGATCCGGACCGCCTCCGCGAAGAGAAGGCGCGCGGGATCACGATCGACCTCGGGTTCGCGAGGTACCGGGAGGGGACCACGGGCCTGGCGTTCGTCGACGTGCCCGGGCACGAGCGGTTCGTCCGGAACATGCTGGCGGGCGTGAGCGGCATTGACTGCGTCGTGCTGGTGGTGGCGGCGGACGAGTCGGTCATGCCGCAGACGCGCGAGCACTTCGACATCTGCAGACTGCTCGGTGTGGCGGGCGGCGTCGTGGCGCTTACCAAGGCGGACCTCGTGGATGACGAGACGATCGAGCTGGTCCGGCTCGAAGTGAGCGATCTCGTCGCCGGCTCCTTCCTCGAGGAGGCGCCGGTCGTCCCGGTGTCGTCGCGCACCGGGGAGGGCCTGGACGATCTGCGGCGCGCGCTGGCGGCCCTGGCGGACGGGGCAGTGGGCCGCCGCGACGACGGCACTCCCCGCCTGCCGATCGATCGGGCGTTCAGCATGAAGGGATTCGGCACGGTGGCGACCGGCACGCTGGTTTCCGGCCGGATCGAACGTGAGGCGGATCTGGTCCTGCTGCCGGAGGTCCGGCGCGTGAAGGTGCGCGGGATAGAGGTGCATGGAGAGGCCCGGAGGTCGGCCCGTGCCGGGCAGCGCGCGGCAATCAACCTGGCCGGCGTCGGTGTGGACGATTTGCGGCGGGGCGACACCCTCACGGTGCCGGGCGGCCTGCTGGCGACACGAAAGATCGATACGCGTATCTCCGTGCTCGATGACGCGCGACCGTTGCGCCACGGGGCACGGGTCCGCTTGCACCAGGGAACGACCGAAGTGATGGCGCGCGTTGCATTCGGGGCGCTCCGTTCGCCCGGCCAAACGGATCCGGGCGGGGAGGCGGCGGCACCGCCGCTGTTTCCGGGGGCGCTCGACCCGGGCGGATCGGCGTTCGCCCGCCTTCACCTGGAAGCGCCTGCGGCCCTCACGCGGGGCGATCGTTTCGTCGTGCGCGCCTATTCGCCGCCCATCACGATCGGCGGTGGCGTGGTGCTCGACCCCGATCCGCTGCGGGGCCGCCTGCGGTCCGTTGCGGGCGCAAGGCGCCTTCGTCGACTGGATCGGCTGGACGGCGACGGGACGCGGGCGGCGGTCGAGGTGCGGGTGGACGAGGCGGGCCGGGCGGGTGTGACGGCCGGAGACCTCGCCCCGCGGGTCGGACTCACGGTATCCGGGGTACGGAGAGTGACCGCGGCGCTGGCCGCGGCGGGCGTGGTGACGGAGACGGACCAGCGTGTCTTCGCCACGAGTCGGGTTGTCTCGGCACGCGCGATGCTCCTCGACGCGGTTGCCGCCTTCCACCGGGCGGAGCCGCTCGAGCCGGGGCTTCCCCGGGAGCAGGCCCGGGCCGCCGTTGACAGGGTTGCCGGCCCCGAACTCTTCGACCATGTCACGGAGGCGCTGGCGGCGGGCGGCATGCTCGCCTCCGGACGTCATCTCGCTCTGCCGGATCACCGGGTGGTATTGGGCGAGGCCGACGCGATCCTGAAGGATCGATTGGCCACCCACCTCCGGGAGGGTGGGCTTGCGCCGCCGGACGTCGCCTCGCTGCCCGGGGCCCTCGGGGCCGAAGCGGGCGCCATGGACCGCATGGTCGCCCTGATGATCCGCGAGGGCGTGGTGGAGCGACTCGGCGCGCTGCTGTTTCACCGGGAAGTGCTCGACGAGGTGCGGGCCGCGGTGGCGGCGCTCAAGACATCCGTACCGGCGGGCGAAACTGCCCGGGTCGACATCGCCTGGTTCAAGGCGAGATTCGGCATTACCCGCAAGTACGCCATCCCCCTGCTCGAGTATCTCGACCGGACCCGGATCACGCGACGTGTAGGCGCCGGCCGCATCGTTGTCTGATACACTGCCCACCGCTCAGAAAGCCCCCACTTGCCCGTGTCCCTCGACATACCTGTTCTGCTCGACCGGCTCCGGCATCGCTACCCCTCGCTCCTTGTCGACCGGGTCGTCGAGTACGAACCGGGCCGGCGCGTGACCGCCGTCAAGAACGTGACGGTGAACGAGGAGTACTTCCAGGGGCACTTCCCCGGCAACCCGCTGATGCCCGGGGTGGTGATGATCGAGACGCTCACGCAGGTGGCGACGCTGCTGCTGCTGGGCGACGAGGGCAAGACGCCGACCGGGCGGACGGTGCTGCGCGGCGTCAACAACGCAAAGTTCAGGAAGCAGGTGCTGCCCGGCGATCGCCTGTTTCTCGAGGTGACGCTCCGCGACCGGCCGGCGGGCGCGGCGGTTGCCTACGGCGTGGCGACGGTGGCCGGGCAGAGCGTTGCGGAGGCCGAGTTGCTCGTCGGCATCGAGGCGTCAGCCCACATCGACGCGACCGCGACGGTCCATCCCCAGGCAGTGCTGGGACCGGATACCCGGGTCGGCCCGAATGCCATCGTCGGTTCGGAGGTGCGCCTGGGTCGCGGCTGCCGGATCGGCGCGTCCGCCATCATTGCCGGCAACACCGAGCTGGGTGACGACTGCCAGGTCTTTCCGTTCGCCTCGGTCGGCCTGATCCCGCAGGATCTGAAGTACCGGGGCGAGGAAACCCGCGTCGTCATCGGTCACCGAAACGTCATCCGTGAGTTCGTCACCATCAACCGGGGCACGCGGGGCGGCGGGGGCCTGACGCTGATCGGCAACGACAACGTCTTCATGGCGTACGCCCATGTGGCCCACGACTGCACGATCGGCGATCGCAACATCTTCGCCAATGGCGCGACGATCGGCGGCCACGTCGTGGTTGAGGACGAGGCGACGATCAGCGCGTTGTCCGGCGTGCATCAGTTCTGCCGGGTCGGCCGCCAGGCATTCATCGGCGGCGGCAGCGTCGTCACGATGGACGCGCTGCCGTACAGCCGGACGGTCGGGAACCGGGCCCGCCTGTACGGCTTGAACACGATCGGCCTCGAACGGCGCGGCACGCCGCCCGATACCATCGTGCAACTGCGCCGCTCGTACCGCTACCTGCTGCAGTCCAAGCTCAATACGACGCAGGCGCTCGCCGCGATCGAAGCAGACCGGGGTCTCCACGTGCCGGAGGTGCGGGTTCTCGTCGACTTCATCCGAAGCTCCAAGCGCGGCGTCATTCTGCGCCGTCCGACGCGGCGGTACGAACCGGTCGGAGTCGAGGAGTAGCACGCAAGCAGACCCGATGCGAATCGGCCTGATTGCCGGTAACGGCCGGTTTCCCTTTTTGGCGCTCGACGCGGCCCGCGGCCTTGGGCACGAGGTCACAGTGGTTGCGATCCGGGAAGAAACCAGTCCCGACCTGGAGGCGGCGGCCGCCAACGGCCAGCCGGCGGAGTTCCACTGGGTGTCGCTTGGCCAGTTGGGCCGCTGCATCCGGATCCTGAAGGGAGCGGGAGTGACGCGGGCGCTGATGGCGGGGCAGGTGAAACACACGAAGCTCTTCTCGGGCGTCGTGCCCGACCTGACGCTCCTGTCCGTATTGCGCCGGCTCCGGGCGCAAAACACCGACGCCCTGATCTCTGCGGTGGCCGACGTCCTGCGGGAACATGGCATTGAACTCGTGGACTCCACGCTCTTTCTGGAGCCGCTGCTGGCCGGCGCGGGGCCGTTGACGGCGCGCGCGCCGACCGCCTCGGAAGAGGCCGACCTCGCGTTCGGCTACCGGATGGCTGACGCCATCGCCGGTCTGGACATCGGCCAGACGATTGTCGTCAAGGACCGGGCGGTGGTGGCGGTGGAGGCGATGGAGGGGACCGACGCGGTCATCGAGCGGGCGGGCCGGCTGGCCGGCCCGGGCGCCTGCGTTATCAAGGTGGCGAAACCGAACCAGGACATGCGTTTCGACGTCCCGGTGATCGGCGTCTCCACCGTCGAGGCGATGCGGGCGGCGGGTATGGGAGTCCTGTCCGTCGATGCGGGCCAGACCCTCGCGATAGACGGCGACCGTGTTTTCGAAGCGGCAAACGACGCGGGTATCGCTATCGTCGGCCGCCGGCGGGGCCAGGGATCCGTAGCGGCGCCGACCGAGTGACATGGCCACCACAAACGCGGCGTTCCGCGCCGCGGTCATCGGCGTCGGCTCCCACGGGCGGCATCACGCGCGCATTCTCGCGGCGCTGCCCGGCGCGGAGCTGGTGGGCGTCGTCGATCGCGACCCCGAGCGGGCGCGCACCGTTGCGAGCGCGGTCGGCGCGCCGGTGGTGGACGACGTTCGCGCGATCCACCCGCCGATCGACGGCTGCGTCGTCGCGGTCCCGACCGCCGACCACGCCGCGGTTGGCGTGCCGCTCCTCGAGGCGGGTATCGCCGTGCTGGTCGAGAAACCGATTGCCGCGTCGCTTGCCGAAGCGGATCGGCTGCTGGCGGCGGCCCGCGCTTCCGGCGCGACGCTCGCGGTGGGGCACACCGAACGCCACAACCCGGCCCTTGCCGCGGCGCTTCCCCTGATTTCGGCGCCTCGGTTCATCGAGGTGCACCGCCTGTCGGCGTTTCAGCCTCGCAGCCTGGATGTCGACGTGATTCTCGATCTGATGATCCACGACATTGACATCGTGCTCGCGATCGTCGGCGAAGAACCCGCGTCGATCGAAGCGGTGGGCGTGCCGGTGCTGAGCGGGCGAATCGATATCGCGAACGTGCGGCTCCGGTTCCCGGATGGTTGCATCGCCAACCTGACGGCCAGCCGGATCAGCCGCGATCGGGTTCGGAAGCTTCGCGTATTCCAGCCGCACGCGCTCGTTTCGGTCGACTACGCGGACCGGCAGGTGGAAGCGGTGACGGTAGCGCGACCGGCGCAGGGCGAGCCGGCGATCGATGTCCGCCATGTCGACTTCGCGGATGCCGAACCGTTGGCGCGGGAACTGGCGGACTTTGTTCGCTCGGCGCGGACGGGCGAGGCGCCGGGGGTTACCGGCGCCGACGGGCGGCGGGCCCTCGCGGTGGCGCAGCGGACTGCGGACGCGCTGCAGGCGGGTGCGGCGTCCCTGTCCATGGGTGTGCAAGCGTGAGTGACACCGCCGTCTTCGATGCGCTGAGCGGCCGGTTGTTGGCGGGCGAGCGCCTGGCCGACGACGAGATTTCGGCGTTGGCCGACACCCGGGACGTGGTCCGCCTCGGCGCTTTGGCGGACGAGCGCCGGCGCATGCTCCGGGGCAACCGCGTGACGTACGTTCGCGTGCTGGAGGTTGCCGCGACCGATTCGGAGGTCGATCTCCAAGCATCCGGGGCGGGGGAGATTCGCCTCGCCGGCTTGCCCGGGAAGGAGTCGGCGGCATTGGCCGCGGTCGAGCGCGCCGTAGCGGCGGCTGGCGAGACACCGGTGACCGGCTTTGCCCTGGATGACCTGGTTGCCTGCTGCGAGCACGACACCGTCCGCTTCGATCGGTTTGCCGCCGCACTCGGCAGGGCGGGCCTGGCTGCCATTGCAGAGGCGGTAGTGGAACGCACCGACCGTCCCGACTGGATCGGGCGGGCCCGGGACGCCGGCCTCCCTGTCGCCCGGCTGACCGTGCATGATCCCGCTTTCGGCGGGATCGAGCTCATACGGAGAGTCGCTGGCTGGGGTGGAGGGGCGCCGGCACGGGCATTCGCCCCGCTGCCGAGGCGCATGACGGCAAAGCCGACCACCGGCTACGAGGATGTGCGACAGGTTGCGTTCTCGCGGCTGCTAGTCGACAATATTGATTCGATTCAGGTGGATTGGCGACTCTACGGTCCGCAGTTGGCGCAAGTCGCCCTGGCGTTCGGCGCGGATGATGTCGACGGCGTCTCGCCGATCGACGACTTGGCGGAAGGCCCGCGGCGGATGCCGTCGGTTGAGATCCGGCGACAGATTCGTGCGGCTGGCCTCGATCCGGTCGAGCGCGACGGGCACTTTGTCGCGCACCCGGCAGACTGACCATGAGTGTTATTCGCGTTGGCGCCGTCGGGTACCTGAACGCCCGGCCACTGGTCCACGGCCTCGAAGCGAGGTCGGATCTCTTCTCGGTTCGGTACGACGTCCCCGCTCGCGTGGCGTCGATGCTGCACAGCGGCAAGGTCGATCTCGCGTTGATTCCCTCCATCGAGTACCTTCGCGGAACCGACTACCGTGTCGTTCCAGACATAGCCGTCGCTTCCGACGGCCCGGTGGAATCGGTGGCGCTCTTTACGACGCGTCCGCCGACGGCCATCCGCTCGATCGCGATCGACGCCAGTTCCCGCACCGCGGTGGCCCTGCTCCGCATTCTCTGCGCGCAGTCGTTCGACATCGAACCGCAACTGCACACCATGCCTCCCGACCTCCCGAAGATGTTGAAGCGGTGCGACGCTGCGCTGCTGATCGGAGACATCGCCCTGTACACCGAGCACGAAACCGTGGTCGATCTGGACAAGGTCGATCTGGGAGAAGAGTGGCTCGCGTTGACGAACCTGCCCTTCGTGTGGGCGTTCTGGGCGGGGCGGCCGGAAGCAGTGACGCCGGAGCACATCGAGGCGCTGCGCGACGCGCGCTCGGCGGGCATGGCGGCGCTTGACGAGATCGCGGCGGCCCACGGGTCGAAGGACGAGGAGCAGGCAGAGATCGCGCGTGACTATTTCCGCGAGAACGTCAGCTTCGTGCTGGACAAGGAAGGCCGTTCCGGCTTGAAGCGCTTCTTCGCGGAAGCGGCCGAGCTGGATCTCGTGCCGGAGTCGCACGCCGTCCGGTACTTCGACTCATGACCGCGGCCTCGGCGGCGGATCGCGTAGCGGCCGATCGGGTCGCGGCGCGGCTGCGCGACGGCAAGCGGATCGACGCGGCCAAAGCGCTTTCCCTGTATCGCGGGTTGCCGACGCACGAACTGGGTGTGCTGGCCGATCGGGCCCGCGCCCACCGCCACCCCGACGGCGTTGTCACCTACATCATCGACCGGAACGTGAACTATACGAACGTCTGCGTTGCGCGCTGCAACTTCTGCGCGTTCTACCGCAAGGTCGGTTCGACCGACGGCTACGTTCTCGGCTTCGACGAGATCTTCTCGAAGATCGACGAGACCATCGCGGTTGGCGGTGTGCAACTGCTGTTGCAGGGGGGGCACAACCCCGATCTGCCCCTCGACTGGTACGAGGATCTCTTCCGGGCGGTCAAGGAGCGGTACCCCGGATTCCGGTTGCACGCGCTTTCGCCGCCCGAGGTGATCCATCTGTCGCGGTTGTCCAACCTGCCGGTGGAGCGGGTGATCGATCGGTTGATCGCCGCCGGCCTCGACAGCATTCCGGGCGGCGGCGCGGAAATCCTCGTCGACCGGGTAAGGGAATTGCTCCATTGCGACGGCAAGGCGACCGCGGATGAATGGATCGCGGTGATGCGCGCTGCCCATCGCGCCGGGCTCCGGACGACCGCGACGATGATGTACGGCACGGTCGAGACCCTCGAGGAACGGATAGAGCACCTGCTCCGGATCCGCGAGCTTCAGGACGAGACCGGCGGCTTCACCGCGTTCATCGCCTGGAGCTTCCAGCCGGACCACACCGAGTTGGCGAGCACCCACCCGATCGATCCCGCCACCTGCGTCGATTACCTCCGCACCCTGGCGCTGGCGCGGCTGGTGCTCGACAACGTCGACAACCTGCAGGCTTCGTGGGTGACCCAGGGGGGGAAGGTGGGGCAGTTGAGCCTCGCCTACGGCGCCAACGACATGGGCAGCGTGATGATCGAGGAGAACGTCGTCCGTGCCGCCGGGGCCGCCTACTGCATGGACGAAGTGGAGATCGTCCGGAACATCGAGGATGCGGGCTTCCTGCCGAAGCGACGCGACATGGAGTATGCCGTAATCGGTGATCCGTTCTTCCGCGACCAGGCGGTTCCGCGGATGACCGAACTGGCGACGGCGCGCGCACCGGATGACGACACGGTGCCGGCGGAGCTGTACCGCTACGAGGCACGCAGCCGCGGCGGCAAGCGGCAGCGAGCCGGCGCTTCATGATCGCGGGGCGCAGGGTTCGCTTCCGCGCCCGCTGGATCCTGCCCATCACTTCGCCGCCGGTCCGCAACGGCTGGGTCGACGTCGCGGACGGTGTCATCCGCGCTGTCGGCGGGCGGAGCGCCCCTGGCCCGTCCGCTCACCCCGCCGTGGAGATCGACCTGGGCGACGTTGCCCTGCTTCCCGGGCTGGTGAACGCACACACGCACCTGGAGCTGTCGGGCCACGGCGACGCCTCTCCGCCGGCGAAGTCGATGCCCGCCTGGGCGCGAACACTGGTGGAACGTGTCATTGCCGGCGGCGGGTTGCGCACGGAGGCGATTCCCGATGCCGTCACGCAGTTGCATGCGGCCGGCACCATCCTGGTGGGCGACATCGGCAACACGCCGGCCGCGCTCGCGGCCCTCGAGGCGGGACCGGTCGACGCCGTGCTGTTTCGCGAGCAGATCGGATTCAACGTTGGACCGGACGAGGCGGAAGCCACCGCCCAACGCCTGGCCGAGCAGATTGCCGAACGCGCGTCGGGGGGCGGCGGCGATCGTCTGATGCTGCGCGGTGCGGCGCATGCGCCGTATTCGGTCTCGCCGGCGCTCTTCAGGGCGCTCGTGGATCGGGTTCCCGGCCCGCGCGCGGTGCATCTGGCCGAATCACGGGAGGAGGTCGACTTCCTGCGCGACGGCGAAGGGCCGTGGCGCGGGTTCCTCGAGTGGCGCGGCCGCTGGAAGCCGGCATGGGAGCCGCCGGGAACGGGACCCGTCGACTATCTCGCCAGGCTCGGATGGTTACGCGACGACACGCTGGTCGTGCACGGCGTGCAGTTCGGGCCGGACGATCTGAAGCGGCTCGCGGCGGCGGGAACGACGCTCGTCACCTGTCCGCGGAGCAATCAGTGGACGGGCGCCGGTGAGCCGCCGGTCGCCGACTTCTATGCTTCCGGCGTCCGGGTTGCCATCGGCACCGACAGTCTCGCGAGCGTGCCGGACCTGAACCTCTTCGGCGAACTGGCGGAACTGCATCGTCTCGCGCCGGCGGTTCCGGCGTCGCGCCTGCTCCGGAGCGCGACGCTCGACGGCGCCGCCGCGCTCGGACGGGGAGCGGTCCTCGGGGCAATTGCCCCGGGCCGGCGCGCCGCGCTCATCGCGGTCGAGGCGCCCGGCGCCGTGGACGATGTGGAACAATACCTGGTACGCGGGATCGAGCCGGAGCGGATTTCCTGGGTCGAGACGCACTGATGCTGACCCGACTCCTCACCTACGGATCGCTGGTCCGGTTCAGCCATACCGTTTTCGCCTTGCCGTTCGCCCTGACCGGCGCGTTGCTGGCGGGGCAGGTGGCGGAACTTACGTGGACGCGCGCCGGGTGGATCGTCGTCGCGATGTTCACCGCGCGGACCGCCGCGATGGCGTTCAACCGCCTCGTGGACGCGCGTTTCGACGCGCTCAACCCACGGACCGCGGGGCGCGAAATTCCCCGCGGGCGGGTGTCGCGCACCGAGGCGGGTGTGATTGTGGCGGTGGCTTCGGCGGCATTCGTCGCGTCGACGTGGCCGCTCGGCATGCTCTGCTTCGCGCTCTCGCCCGTCGCGCTGCTGATCGTCTTCTGGTACTCGCTCGCGAAGCGTTACACCACGTATACGCAGCTCTTTCTGGGCTTGGCGCTGGCCGTTGCGCCGGTCGGCGGCTGGCTGGCCGCGGGGGGAGAGTTTCTTGCGTGGCCGCCATGGCTGCTGGCCCTCGCGACGGGCATGTGGGTGGGTGGTTTCGACGTGATCTATGCCTGCGAGGATCTCGACTTCGACCGCCGGCAGGGGCTCCGCTCGATTCCCGTGCGCTTCGGCGTCGAAGGAGCGCTCCGGCTGTCACGCCTGTTCCACCTGGTGGCGGTCGCGGCCTTGGCTTCGCTCGCCTGGCTGATGCCGCTGGGGCCGATCTACCTCGTCGGGGTGTCGGGGGTCGCGGTGCTTCTCGCGTACGAGCAGTCGCTCGTCAGCGCCTCGGACCTGTCGCGCGTCAAGGAGGCGTTCGATCTGAACGGCTACGTGGGCGTTCTCTACTTCCTCGCGACGGCGGCGGCGCTGCACGTCGGGTAGTTGGCGCATGCCTGTCAAACCAATGCGCGTGGTGGTCGGCATTACCGGCGCGAGCGGGGCGTTGTACGCGGTGCGGACGCTCGCGGCGCTGATCGACGCCGGTGCGGAGGTCGACCTCGTGGTGTCGGAGTACGGCCACCGCCTGCTGCACGATGAACTGGGCTCCGACGTCACGGTCGAGGGGTTGCCCGTCTATCTGGCCTCGCGCTACGGCATTTCCATGCCGGGAGGCTCCACCTTCGTCGTGCACCGCAACCGGGACGTCGGCGCGTCGATCGCGAGCGGCAGTCATCGGTGCGACGCAATGGTGATCGTTCCCTGTTCGATGAAGACACTGGCCGGAGTCGCGCACGGGCTGTCCCGCAACCTCATCGAGCGGGCCGCCGACGTCATGCTGAAGGAACGCCGGCGGCTGGTGATCGTGCCGCGCGAGACGCCGATGAGCCTGCCCCAGCTTCGCAACCTGGTGCTCTGCGCCGAGGCCGGAGCGCACCTCCTGCCCGCGATGCCGGCCTTCTACCAGGGGCCGCGCACCCTGGACGATCTCGCGGACTTCATGGCGGGCAAGATCCTCTCCGCGCTGGACATCGAGCACCAGCTCTATCCTGCCTGGACGGGATGAACGACGGCGCGGCGGTCCGGCCGCCGGCGGAGCCTCCGCTCGACAAGTCGGCCCGGCGGATTGCCGGGATGTTCGATGCGATCGCCGGCCGCTACGACCTGTTGAACCGGGTGTTGAGCGCCGGCCTCGACCGGCGCTGGCGGAAGCTGGCCGTCCGGGAGCTCGCACTGACGGGCGCCGAGACGGTACTCGACTCCTGCACGGGCACCGCCGATCTCGCGATCGCGCTGGCAACCGGCGTCCCGGACGGGCCCGGCGCCTCACGCGTCGTGGGGATCGACTTCGCCGCCGCCATGCTCGCCCTGGGCCGGTCGAAGGTGGCGCAGCGCGGGATGGTCGATCGGGTGCAGCTCGTTCGCGGCGACGCAACCCGGCTGCCGATGCCGGATGGTTGCGCCGACGCCGCTACGGTCGCCTTCGGCATCCGAAACGTCGAGCATCCGTCGCGGGCACTGGCCGAAATGCACCGGGTCGTCCGGCCGGGGGGGCGGATCGCCATCCTGGAATTCGGAATGCCGACCGTCCCGGTCCTTCGAGCCCTCTACGCGTGGTATTTCCGGCGCGTCCTGCCCACGCTCGGACGCGTCGTCTCACGCCACGACAGCGCCTACGCCTATCTGCCGGCTTCGGTCGGCCAGTTTCCCAGCGGTGACGCCTTTCTCCGCCTGCTGGAGGAGACCGGATTCGACGGCGTGGCAGCGCGGCCGCTGCAATTCGGGATCGTCTATTTGTATACGGCCGCGCGGCCATCACCGCGGGAAGCTATAATCGATTGACGGCTGGACCGGTCCGGGCGCGCCATGATTTTTGACTTCGAGGGCCGATACGCCGATTCGCCGGGGCTCGAACCGGCAATGTCGTGGCGGGAGCAGTCGCTGTTCTCGCTCTTCCTCCATCTGTTCGTCGTCGGCCTCCTGCTGTGGATTCCGCAGATGGAATGGGTCCGGGAGGCGGAGGAGCGGCGCGCGGCGCGCCTTGCCGAACTTGCCCAACAGCAGGCGGAGGCTCAGGCGATGGCTCAGGCCCTCGCCGCCCAGTCCGATCCCACCTTCGTCTACATCGAACCGCTCGTCGAAATCGAACCGGAAGAAGCGCCGCGTCCGGATGCGCCGCTATCCGATCGGGACCGGGTCGCGCAGTCGCCGACCGCCTCGGAGGATCCACTGAACTCCCTGCCGAACGCGGAAGGGAATTCCAGCAACATGGTTCTCTCCGAGGATCCGCAGGAGGGGCTCAATCCCGACCCCCGCGCGCTGGCCGAGAACGAGACCCCCGCGGACGCCGATCCGCTGGACACCGGGCCGGCGGCCGAGGTGGAGGCGCCGATCGACGATCCGGTTGCCGACGCGGAGACGGCCGACGCCACAGCGGGAGGCGACGGCACGGCCGACGATCCGGTAGAGGAGCTGCCAGAGGAACCGGTGGAGGCCGAGGACGCGCTCGCCGATGCCGCGGAAGCCGAGACGGACGGGGATGCCGACGCGCCGGAGCGCGACATCGAGGCGCTGCTGGCCGAAGGCGCCCTGCTGCTTCCGGGATCGCGCGGGGTGGAGCTGCCTGACGATCCGGATCCGCTGGATCCGAGGATGCGACGCCCGGCGGACGGTCTCGTTGGACGGGCCATGCGGAACATCGACCGCTACCGGCTGCGAGAGAACTTCAGCAACAGCCGCGGTGACACGGGCCGGTTCGGCCCGGAGATTCAGTTCGACTCTCGTGGCGCCGACTTCGGTCCGTGGATCCGCCGGTTCATTGCCCAGGTCCGGCGGAACTGGTTCGTCCCGTACGCCATCATGTCGCGGTCGCTGCACGGCAACGTCGTGCTGACGTTCACGATCCATCGCGACGGATCGATGAGCGGCCTCACCGTGGTCAGGCCGGCCGGAGTCGACGCGTTCACCAACTCGGCGTTCAATGCGCTGGCAACTTCCAATCCGACCCAGCCGCTGCCGGACGACTACCCGGGCGACTCCTGTTTCTTCACCGTGACCTTCTACTTCAACGAATCGCCGCCGGTCTGACCGGCCGGAGCAAGACGATGAGCTTCATGCCCCTTCCGACGCGCACGCAGTTGATCGGTTGGGTGCTCCTGCTCGCGGTAATGATCGCCTGGATCCTCTACCGGTGGTCATGAGCGGTGCCCCGGACCGCCCCCGCCTGATCGCCATCGTCGGTCCGACCGCGACCGGCAAGAGTACGCTCGCGGTGGCGGTCGCGCGCCAGCTTGACGGAGAAGTGGTGAGCTGCGATTCGACGGCGGTCTATCGCGGCTTCGACATCGGGACGGACAAGCCGCCCGTCACGGCACGGGGTGGTGTGCCGCACCACCTGATCGATGTCGCGGATCCGGTCGAATGCTATTCTGCCGCCCGCTACGCCCGCGAAGCGTCCGCCGCGATCCGCGGCATCACGTCGCGCGGGCGGACGCCGATCCTGGCCGGGGGCACCGGTTTCTACTACCGGGCGCTGACGCGGGGTCTGTTCGACGGTCCGGGCCGGGACGAGGCCTTGCGCCATCGGCTGCACGGCATCGCGGAGCGCCGGGGCGACGTCTGGCTGCACCGCATGGTGGCCCGCGTCGATCCCGCCTCGGGCCGGCGGATCCAGCTCCGCGACCGGAAACGGCTTACCCGGGCGCTGGAGGTGTACTTCCTTACGGGCAGGCCGCTCACGGAGCACTTCGCGGAGACGCATCCGCCGCTGTCGGAATACGATGTGGTGACTTTCGGCCTGCGGCTTGCTCCGGAGGAAACGGCACGCCGGGTCGCGGCGCGGGTCGATCGTCAGTTCGAAGGCGGCCTGCTCGACGAGATCCGCTCCATGCTCGCATCGGGAGTGCCTCCGTCCGCGCATGCGTTCAGCGGACTGGTCTATCGCCAGGCGCTGGAGCATCTCGAGGGCGCGCGCGACGAGGAGGCCACGCGGGCGCTGATTGCACAGGAGAACCGCCGTTATGCCCGCCGGCAACTGATCTGGTTCCGGAAGGAGCCGCGCGTGCGCTGGCTCGCGCACCCGGGCGACCGGCCGGAAGCCCTGGAGGAAGTGCTGGCGCTGGTAGA
Source organism: uncultured Vicinamibacteraceae bacterium (assembly GCA_964636705.1). Taxonomy (GTDB): domain Bacteria; phylum Acidobacteriota; class Vicinamibacteria; order Vicinamibacterales; family UBA8438; genus VXRJ01. The sequence continues at coordinate 50,407 of CAZWUJ010000010.1, read as the reverse complement.
CCGCCCGCGGAGGATGCAAGTGGTGCGCAGCGCATGACAGTCGTGCGGGAGTCGTCGCTTCGGGTCCAGCTCGAGATGCGGGAGGAGGCCACGCTCTGCCCGGCCGCGTCGTTCAGCAGCCGGACCCGCGGGCGCCTCCGCCCGGAGCCGGAAGATCCGGTCCGCCCGGCGTTTCAGCGCGACCGGGATCGGATCATCCATTCGAAGGCGTTCCGCCGGCTGAAGCACAAGACGCAGGTGTTCTTCGCCCCGGCGGGCGACCACTATCGGACGCGCCTGACGCATACCCTCGAGGTGTCGCAGATCGCGCGCACCATCGCCAAGGCGCTTCGACTGAACGAGGAACTGACCGAGGCCATCGCGCTGGGGCACGACCTGGGTCACACGCCTTTCGGCCACACCGGGGAGCGAGTCCTCAAGGCGCTTTGCCCGGGCGGCTTCAACCACTACGAGCAGAGCCTGCGGGTGATTGACGTTCTCGAGCACGGTGGCAACGGACTGAACCTCACGTGGGAGGTGCGTGACGGCATTGCCCGGCACTCGAAGGGAAAGGAGGGTTTGCCGGTTGGGGCGCCGCCGGACCAGCGCGCGGCGACCCTGGAGGGCCAGGTGGCGCGGGTGGCCGACATTATTGCCTACGTGAACCACGACATCGATGACGCGGTTCGGGCCGGCCTGCTGCGCCAGGAGGATCTGCCGCTCGACCCGATCCGTGTGCTGGGCGACCGATCCTCGGAGCGGATCGGACGGATGGTGACCGACGTGGTCCAGAGCACGCAGGACCGCCTGGAGAGCGCCGCACCCGAGGTGGCCATGAGCCAGGCGATGCTGCGGGCGACGGTGGCGGTGCGGTCGTTTCTCCACGGCGCGGTCTACGAGAGCGATGCCGCCGCCGGCGAGCTCCGGAAGGCGCACGACGTTCTGGCCGGCCTTTGGGAAAAGGTGCGCGAGGATCCGGCACGCTTCCTCGATCGCCGCACCCTGGAGCGCGATGGCGTTGACGTAGCCACCCGGGACTTCCTCGCGGGAATGACGGACCGGTACGCGGTGCGGTTGTTCGAGACCCTGTTCGTCCCCCGTCCCTGGGTTGATCCCGATTGGGCAACGTGATCCCCGCCGGGATGTCGCGGGACGCCATCGCGGTGCGAAGCGCCCATGGTGATAAGATAAACGGTTCGGTAATCTGCAGGGAACCTCATCCATGCTTCACGATCCGCGATCTGCGGACAGGACACCGCCGGAGGCTTCGGAGCAGTTCGACCCCCGCGACCTGCGGGCTGAAATCGAGCCGTTGCACCGGTCTTTTCCCCCTGGCCTGTTTGGCGGCGCAGCGGGCGAACGGGACGAGTACACTGTTTCGGCGCCGGTCGTGCTGGAGTTGCGCATCCTGAAGGATGGTGACCGGTACCGGTTGTCGGGGCGCCTGCGGACGACGGTGCGGCGAACTTGCAGCCGGTGCGTGGAGCCGTTCAACGTGCCGACTGTCCTCGATATCGATGTTCGCTATCACCCGCATCGCGCGAACACCGGCGAAGGCGAGCACGAAATCTCCGATGACGACCTGTCGGTGGCCTACTACCGGGACGACCGGATTCACCTGGGTGACCTGGTCAGAGAGCAGCTCCGGCTGGCGTCGCCGATGAAGCCACTGTGCAGCGAGGACTGTCGCGGCCTCTGCCCGGTCTGCGGCGCCAATCGAAACGACTCGACGTGCGACTGTGACACGTCATGGCATGATCCGCGATTCGAGAGGCTCCGGGCGTTTCGTCCGGCGCCGGTTCGAGCCGCACTGACGAAGAAGGCCTGATTCCCATGGCGAATCCGAAACGACGGCATTCCAAGACACGCACCGCCAAGCGCCGCGCACACGACGCGCTCGCGCCGATCCATTTGAAGCCTTGTCCCCAGTGCCACGAGTTGCAGTTGCCGCACCGCGTCTGCCCGCACTGCGGTTACTACCGGGATCGCCAGGTCCGTTCCGTCAAGGAGTCGTAGTCCTCCCGGCAGAACACGCGCTGACACGATGCGCATTGCCGTCGACGCCGTAGGGGGAGATCACGGGCCACGAAACGTGGTGGCCGGAGCCCTCGTTGCGGCCCGTCACCTTGGATTCGGCCTCACCCTCGTCGGCTCCCGTGGCGTGATCGAGGACGAGTTGCGCCGGCATCCGAGGGTGGACGAGATCGATGTGCGCGTGGAGCCGGCGCCCGACGTGATTGGCATGGACGAGGGGCCGGCGGCATTGCGGCGGAAGCCGGGGGCCTCGGTTCGGGTGGCGGCCGAGGCGGTGGCCCGTGGTGAAGCGGTGGCCTTCTTCAGCGCGGGCAACACCGGCGCAACCCTCGTGGCGGCGCATGCCGCCTTCGGGATGTTGCCGGGTGTCGACCGGCCCGCTCTCGCGGTCCGGATTCCGACCCGCCACGGCGACGCGGTACTCCTGGATGTCGGCGCCACCGTCGAGGGGCGGGCGCGCCATCTGGTGCAGTTCGCCTCCATGGGAACCGTCTTCGCGCAGGTGGTGCTCAGCATTGCGAAGCCGCGGGTCGGCCTCCTGTCGATCGCCGAAGAGGCGACCAAGGGGAACGATCTCACCCGCGACGCCCACCGGCGGCTGCAGGAGAGCGGTCTGCGGTTCATCGGAAACGTCGAAGCGAATGATCTGTATGCGGGTACCGCGGACGTCATCGTCTGCGACGGTTTCACCGGAAACATCGCGTTGAAGGTGAGCGAGGGTCTGGTCGAAATGGTGGAGACCCTGCTGCGCGACGAGTTGAGCCGGACGTTCTCCACATCGCTCGGCTACCTGCTGTCGCGACGCGCGTTCCGGCGTTTTCGACGGCGCGTCGACTACTCGGAGTACGGAGGCGCGCCGCTCCTGGGTCTGGCGCGCCTCGCCGTGGTGGGACACGGCCGGTCATCGGTCAAAGCGGTCCGCAACGCCCTGGCGCTTACCCACCGGTTCGCCCGGCAGGACCTGGTTCAGATCACGGGCGAGCGGATGCAGGCGCCGGCGCCGGGTGCATCGGGGCGCGCCTCGTGATCGCCTTCGTCTTCCCGGGCCAGGGGTCGCAACAGGTCGGGATGGGCAAGGCGCTGGCCGAGACGTTCGACGTTTGCCGGGATACCTTCTCCGAAGCGGACGCGGCGCTGGGCGAACCGATCAGCCGTCTCTGCTTCGAGGGACCGGAAGATCAACTGATGATGACCGCCAACACGCAGCCGGCGATTCTCGCGATGAGTGTTGCCGTCGACCGGCTGCTCCGGAGCCGCGGTCATGCGCCCGCCTTGCTTGCGGGTCACAGCCTGGGGGAGTACTCGGCCCATGTGGCCGCCGGCACGATCGGGTTCGCTGACGCCCTCCGCATTGTCCGCCGCCGCGGCGAGTACATGCAGGCCGCGGTGCCGGTCGGCCAGGGCGCCATGGCGGCGGTGATCGGCCTGGACCGTGACGGCGTGGAGCGGGCCTGCCGCGACGCGGCGGACGGCGAAGTGGTCAGCCCCGCCAACTGGAACGCTCCCGGGCAGGTGACGATCGCGGGTACGGCGACAGCAGTGGCGCGGGCTGGCGCGCGGGCGCGGGAACTGGGCGCGCGGCGCATCATGCCGCTGCCCGTCAGCGCCCCGTTCCATTGTGCATTGATGCTGCCGGCGCAGGAACGGCTGGCGCCCGAGTTGCGCGCTCTGGTCTCGGCGACGCCCTCGGCGCCGGTAGTGGCGAACGTCGATGCCGAACCGAAGCGGACGGCGCCCGAAGCAATTGAGGCGCTGGTGCGGCAGGTGAGCGCTCCCGTGCAGTGGACATCCGTGGTCGAGCGCCTTGTCGCCGAGGGAGTTGCGACGTTGATTGAGGCGGGGCCGGGGCGGGTGCTGAGCGGCCTGGTCCGAAAGATCGACCGGTCCCTTGCCGTCGCGAACGTACAGGATCCGAAGAGCCTCGAGGCCGCCGCTGCCGTACTGGACGGCGCCGGCCGGGGGGGAGAGGCTTCGTGAGCGATCTTGGCGGCCGCGTGGCGCTTGTGACGGGCGCCTCGCGTGGTATCGGCCGGGCGATTGCTCTCCGTCTGGCGTCGGCTGGCGCCACCGTGGTGGCGGGGGCGAGGTCGGACCACGCCGACCCGGTGCGCCAGCGGATTGTGGACGAAGGCGGCGCGGCCCTGGCCGTCAGCCTGGAGGTTACCGACCCGGCATCGATCGCCGCCGCGGTTCGGGGGGCGCTCGACAGCTTCGGTCGGATCGACATTCTGGTGAACAACGCGGGGATCGTCCGGGATCAGTTGCTGATGCGCATGAAGACGGAGGAATGGGAAGCGGTGCTCGCGACCAACCTGACGGCGGCGTACACGTCGTGTCAGGCGGTCCTCCGGCCGATGTTGAAACGGCGCTCGGGCCGCATCATCAACATCGCTTCGGTCGTCGGCCAGTCGGGCAACCCCGGCCAGGCGAACTACGCGGCGTCGAAGGCGGGCCTGATCGGCTTCACGAAATCACTGGCGCAGGAGGTCGCGTCGCGCGGCATCACGGTCAACGTCGTCGCCCCGGGAATGATCGAAACGGACATGACTGCGGTGCTCGACGGCCGGGCGCAGGCGGCGCTGAGAGAGCGGATCCCGATGGGACGGCTCGGGTCGCCGGAAGAGGTGGCTGGCGTCGTCGGCTTTCTCGCGTCGGATGAAGCAGCGTATATTACAGGGCAAGTCATTGGAGTCAACGGTGGGATGTACATGTAGGGAGGCTGGAAGGCATGGCGGTCGCTGACAAGGTCAAGAACATCATCGTGGAGCAGTTGGGGGTGGACGAGGAGGAGGTGACGCCGGATGCGTCCTTCGTCGACGACCTCGGTGCTGACTCGCTTGATACGGTCGAGCTGGTGATGGCGTTTGAAGAGGAGTTCGGTCTTGAGATACCGGATGGGGACGCGGAGAAGATCACCCGGGTGAAAGAGGCCGTCGATTACATCGAGTCCCACGTCACAGGTTCCTAAGGTTCCGTTGGATCCACCGACGAGAACATCACCCGTGCCAAGGCGTGTTGCGGTCACCGGCGTCGGCCTCGTGTCGTCGCTGGGCGTCGGGACCGACGCGAATTGGGAGGCCCTGCTGGCAGGACGGTCCGGCATCCGGACTATCGCCAGCTTCGACGCCTCGGCTTTCGCGTCGCGGATCGGGGGAGAGGTGCGCGGTTTCGACCCGCTCGCCTTCCTGGCGAAGAAGGACGTCCGCAAGATGGACGTCTTCATCCAGTACGCCATTGCGGCGGCGGACTTCGCGGTGCGGGACGCCGGTCTGCCGACCGATGCGGCTCTCGGTCCGGACGTGGGCGTGTTCATCGCGTCGGGGATCGGTGGGTTCAGCACGATCGAACGCGAACACCGCGCGCTGCTCAAGGGCGGGCCGCGAAAGATCTCACCGTTCTTCATTCCCTCGGCCATCATCAATCTGGCGGCGGGCCAGGTGTCCATCCGGTTCGGCGCGCAGGGACCCAACTCGGCTACCTGCACCGCCTGCTCGGCTTCGGCGCATGCGCTCGGCGACGCCTACGAGATCATCCGGCGCGGCGATGCCGACGTGATGATCGCGGGAGGATCCGAGGCGTCGATCACGCCGATGGGCGTGGGCGGATTCGCCGCGATGCGGGCGCTCTCGACCCGCAACGAGGAACCGGAGCGGGCCTGCCGGCCGTTCGACAAGGATCGTGACGGCTTCATCATCGGCGAAGGGTCGGGGGTGCTGATCCTCGAGGAGCTGGAGCGCGCCCGCGCCCGCAATGCGTCGATCTATTGCGAACTGGTCGGGTACGGCATGTCGGCCGACGCGTTCCACATGACCGCGCCGGCCGAGGATGGCGACGGCGCGGTGCGCGTGATGCGGAACACCCTGCGCTCAGCCGGGGTCGAACCGAGCGTCGTGGACTACATCAACGCGCACGGCACATCCACGCCCCACAACGACCGCATCGAGACGCTGGCGATCAAGCGCTGCTTCGGCGACCATGCGTCGTCACTCGCGATTTCGTCCACCAAGTCGATGACCGGTCACCTGTTGGGGGCGGCCGGCGGGCTGGAAGCCGGGATAACCGCGCTCGCGGTTCGCCACCAGGTCGCGCCGCCGACCATCAACCTCGAGAATCCCGACCCCGACTGCGACCTCGACTACGTGCCGAACGTGAAGCGCGAGATCCCGATCACCTACGCCCTCTCCAACTCGTTCGGGTTCGGCGGCACCAATGCCAGCCTGCTGCTTCGCCGCTGCGACGGCTGATTCCGACCGAAGAGTCCGATGAAGATCGCCGTTTGCCTGAAGCAGGTCATTACGCGCGACTGGCCGCTCCGGGTTGCGGAGTCGGGCACATGGGTCCGTGACGCCGACGCGACGTTCGAGATGAACGAGCCGGACGCCTACGCGCTGGAAGAAGCGCTGCGGCTGAAGGAACGCCTCGGGGGCGATGGCAGTGAGGTGGTCGTCTGCTCGGCCGGGCCGGCGCGCGCCACGCAGGTGATCCGGGAGGCGCTCGCCCGCGGCGCGGACCGTGCGATCCATGTCGAGAGCGACGGTCTGGCGGAGGCGGACGCGGCGGTGATGGCGGCGGCGCTCGCCGGCGCGATCCGTGATGAGCGGTTCGACCTCGTTCTGACCGGGCTGCAGTCGGACGATCAGGGCTTCGGGCAGACCGGCGTGGTCCTGGCGGAACGCCTGGGCCTGCCGCACGCGACGATCATCATGGAGGTGGAAGCCTCAGGCGAGGACTCTCTCCGCGTCAAGCGGGAGCTCGAGAGCGGCTGGTTCCAGTGGATGACCCTCCCGCTGCCGGCGCTCCTGACAATTCAGAGCGGCATCAATCAACTCCGCTACGCCACCCTCCGCGGGATCATGGCGGCCAAGCGGAAGGAGATCCGGAAAGTGACGCCGGAGCTTGACGGCGCGTCGTCCGGCCAGCGGATCCTGCGGATGTACGCACCGGAGAAGTCCGGCGACACGCACCTGATCGACGGCCCGCCGGCGGAGGCGGCGCGCGAGCTGGTGCGTCTGCTTCGCGAGGAGGCGCGGGTCCTGTGATCCTGGTTGTCGGCGAACAACGGGACGGCACGGTCAATCCCGCCACGTGGGAAACGGTGGCGGCGGCGCAGCAGATCGCCGCGAGCGAAGCGCCGCCGGCGGGGCCGGTGACCGTCGCGCTGGCCGGTGCGGGCGAACCTCTCGCATCGGCGGCGGCAGAGTTGGCGGCGGCGGAGGTCGGGGAAGTGCTCGCGGTCGATAACGCGGCGCTGGAGCCCTACACCGCCGACGGTTTCACCACGGCCTGCGCGCAGGTGGTCGAGAGCATGTCGCCGGACCTCGTGCTCTGGCCGCACACCTACCAGACGCGCGACTACGCACCGGCACTGGCCGCGCGGCTCGGGCGCCTTCTGATTCCCGATTGCATCGGCTCCAGGGCGAACGAAGGCGCGACGGTCTTCGTTCGCCCGATGTTCCAGGGCAAGTTCGTTGCGGACGTGGCGCCGGATGGTCCGCCGCCGCACTGCGCGAGCGTCCAGATCGGCGCCTGGCGCGCGGACAGCGCGCGTCGCGGCGATGCGCCGGCGCCGGTCCGCCGCGTCGAAGTTCAACTCGACGGGGCGACTATCCGGCAGCGGCCGGAGGCGCCGTTCCGGGAGGCGAAGCAGGCGGTCGACCTGACTCAGGCAGAACGAATCGTCGCGGTCGGCCGGGGTATCAAGGATGCGGAGCACCTTCCCCTTGTCCAGGATCTGGCGCGTGCGCTCGATGCCGAAGTGGCGGCCTCGCGTCCTATCTGCGACTCCGGCTGGCTGCCGATGGATCGGCAAATCGGCAGTTCCGGCCAGACCGTCGCGCCGGGACTGTACCTCGCGCTGGGCATTTCCGGCGCCATTCAGCACCTGGTCGGCATGAAGGGAGCGCGGACGATCGTCGCCGTCAACAAGGATGCTGACGCGCCCATCTTCGAAGTGGCGCACTACGGGATCGTCGGCGACCTGTTCGAGATCGTTCCGGCGATTCAGGCGGCACTCGAAGGCGGCGACACCGGGGGAGACTGACCCTGGATCCGATCGAGCCGGATCGCGACACGCTCGACGTCGACGTCCTGATTGTCGGCGGCGGGCCGGCCGGCCTTGCCGCGGCGTACCGCCTCGCGCGGCTCAGCGCCGATGCGGGAGGTGAGCCGCTCGCCATCGCCCTGCTGGAAAAGGCACGCGCGCCGGGCGCGCACATGCTCTCGGGTGCGGTCCTCGATCCTTCCGCCCTCGACGATCTGATTCCCGACTGGCGGGAGCGGGGCGCGCCCCTGGAGACCCCGGTCGGGCGCGACAGCATCTACTTCCTGACGGGCCGACGCGCCATCCCGTTCCCCTTCACGCCGCCGCCACTTCGCAATCATGGCAACTACGTGATTTCGCTCAACCGTTTTGCGGCCTGGCTGACGGAGCAGGTGGAAGCGGCGGGTGTCGATGTCTTTACCGGCTTTGCGGCATCTCAACTGCTGTTCGACGGCGATCGTGTCGTCGGAGCCCGGACCGGCGACCGGGGCATCGCGAAGGATGGCTCCCGCAGACCCGCCTTCGAGCCGGGCGTCGACATCCGGGCGCAGGTGACCCTGCTCGGGGACGGCGTGCGGGGCAACCTGACCAAGACGCTGATCGGGCGGCTTGGCCTGGACGCGGGCCGCCTGCCACAGACCTACGCCATCGGCATCAAGGAACTGTGGGAGGTCGAGCCGGAGCGCCTCGCTCCGGGCTCGGTGATCCACACGATGGGCCATCCCCTGCGCTTCGAGGAGTTCGGCGGCGGGTTCATCTACGCGCTGCCGGAAGGGCGGTTGTCGGTGGGTTTCGTCGCCGGCCTCGACTACCGCGATCCGCTGTTCGATCCGCACGTCGCGTTCCAGCGCTTCAAGCGCCACCCGATGGTGGCCGGGCTGCTCGACGGCGGGCAGATGGTGCGCTACGGCGCGAAGGCGCTCCCGGAGGGGGGCTGGCATGCCATCCCGAAGTGCCACGTCGATGGCGCCCTGATCCTGGGTGATGCCGGCGGCTTCCTCGATTCGATGCGGCTGAAGGGGATTCACCTCGCGATGCGAAGCGGGATGGCGGCGGCCGAGGCGGCGTTCGCCGCCGTCCGTGCCGGCGACGTCTCCGCATCGACGCTTGCCGAATACGATCGACTGATCCGGGAGGGGCCGATTCGACGCGAACTGTACCCGGTTCGAAACGTGCACCAGGCGTTCGGAGCCGGCCTTCTGTCCGGCCTGGTCTTTTCGGGGTTGTCGTTGCTGACCGGCGGCTGGTGGCTTCGCGACCCGATGCCGTCGCATGCCGGGCACGAACGGATCCGCCGGGTGGACGACTACTACCGCGGCGAGCACGCGCCGGACGTCCCTTCCGTGCCGGTCGATCGGACGCTGACGTTCGACCGGTTGACCAATGTGCACTATTCCGGGACGCGTCACGACGAGAATCAACCCTCGCACCTGATCGTCCATGACACCGACATCTGCCGGACCCGGTGCATCGAGGAGTACCGGAATCCCTGCACGCGGTTCTGTCCCGCCAACGTCTACGAGATCGTCGATGCGGGGGCGGGGGAGGGGAAACGGCTGCAGGTCAACGCCTCGAACTGCATCCACTGCAAGTCGTGCGACATCATGGATCCGTACCAGATCATCGACTGGGTGCCGCCGGAAGGCGAGGGCGGCCCGCAATACGAAGGGATGTGACCGAGGGATCGGCGCGCCGCGACGATGCGCCCAGACGGCTGTCGTTCCGGCAGCGGACGACGGCGCGGCTGATCGGCGCGCTGGGAGCTCCGGTCGTCGGAGCGATCTGCCGGTCGCTGGATTGGCGCGTCGAGGGGATGGAGCACCATGAGGCGATCCTCGCGTCCGGCCGCCAGCCGATCTTCGCCTTCTGGCACGGCCGCGTCCTGCACGCCACCTGGTTCTGGCGCGGACGCCGCATTGTCGTCATGATCAGCGAGAATTTCGACGGCGAGTGGATCGCTCGGCTGATCCACTGGTTCGGGTACCGGACGGCCCGCGGCTCGTCGTCCCGCGGCGGCTCGCGCGCCATGGTCAGGATGCGCCGGCTGAGCGTGAACGGCGCGCCGACCGCATTCGCGGTTGACGGGCCCCGCGGTCCGGCGCGCTCGGTGCAGCCGGGAGCCGTCTGGCTGGCGAGCCTGACCGGCCAGCCGATTCTGCCGTTCCACGCCGAGTCGGATCGCCATTGGACGGCCCGGAGCTGGGACGGCACGCAGGTGCCGAAGCCGTTTGCCCGCGCCGCGATGGTGATTGGACCGCCGATCTACGTGCCACGCGAGCCGGGCAACGACGCGATGGAGACGAAGCGGCAGGAACTGGCCGGCGCTCTGGCCACTCTTGCCGAACGGGCAACGGTACTGGTGTCGGCCCCGGCGGGGGCGCCGCGGAAGGGGAATTGAGGATGGCGGTGGCTGATGTCCTGTTGATTGCTTCGCCGCGATTCGTGGATCACGAAACGCCCCCGGGCCACCCCGAGCGGCCTGAGCGGGCGGAGGTGATGGCCCGGGCCGCCGAACGGTGGCGGACGGCGGGTGGCGTGGTCGCCGAGCCCGTGGCGGCGGCGGACGAAGCACTCGCCCGCGTGCACGACGCGGACTACCTCAGGAGCATCGTGGATACGCGGGGCCGGCGCGTCCGCCTCGATCCGGATACCTATGCGTCGCCCGAGTCGGAAACCATCGCGCGGCTTGCGGCCGGGGCGACGATCGCGGCGGTCGACCATGCTCTCGATCGCGAGGCCCCCGGCCTGGCCTTCGTCAGACCGCCCGGCCATCATGCCGAGCGGGCGCGCGCCATGGGTTTCTGTCTCTACAGCAACGCCGCCGTCGCGGCGGCCCACGCCCGGGCCCGGGGCGCGGCGCGCGTTGCCGTGATCGACTACGACGTCCACCACGGCAACGGCACGCAATGGATCTTCTATGACGATCCCAGCGTGCTCTATGTCTCCACGCACCAGTATCCGTTCTATCCCGGCACGGGGGCGGCGGACGACGTCGGCCGCGGTGACGGCGCAGGAGCGACGCTGAACGTTCCCCTTGAGGCGGGGGCCACCGACGCCGATCAGGATCTGGCGTTCCGCGAGGTGATACTGCCGGTTCTTGGCGCGTTCGATCCCGAGCTCCTGATCCTCTCGGCCGGCTTCGACGCGCACGTCGACGATCCTCTCGGCGGAATGCGCCTCACGGTGGACGGTTTCAGGACTCTCAACCGGCGGTTGCGGGCCTTCGCGGTCGAGCGCTGCCGCGGGCGCCTTGCCGTCGTGACCGAAGGGGGCTACGACCTCGACGCGCTCGAGGCGTGTCTTGACATGACCCTCGAGACCTGCGCCGAAGAGACTCCGGCGTCCGTCCCCGAAGCGGCCGGACCGACCGCCGTCGCCGGCGCCGTCCTTCCCCTGGTCAGGCAGGCGCATGCCCCGTACTGGCCCGCTCTGGGCTGGTAGGATCCGCCCCGGTGAGCTTCTCCGTGCACGACTACGACCCCCAGGCCATCGATCGGAAATGGCAGCAACGCTGGCGCGAGGACCGTGCGTTCGAGGTCGTTGAGGATCCGGCCCGCGACCCGTTCTATTGCCTCGTGATGTTCGCCTATCCCTCGGGGCATGCCCATGTCGGCCATGTTCGCAACTACATGATCGGCGACGTCGTCGCCCGGATGAAGCGGATGCGCGGGTACAACGTCCTGCATCCCTTCGGTTGGGACGCCTTCGGGATGCCGGCCGAGAACGCGGCGATCAAGAACCGGACGCATCCCGAGACCTGGACGCGCGAGAACATCGCGCACATGAAGGATCAGTTGCAGCGGCTGGGCATCAGCTACGCCTGGGAACGCGAGGTCGCGACTTGCGACGCGGAGTACTACCGGTGGAATCAGTGGATCTTCCTCCGGATGTACGAGCGGAATCTCGCCTACCGCAAGCACGCTTCCGTCAACTGGTGCCCGGATTGCCAGACGGTCCTGGCGAACGAGCAGGTTGTGGACGGCGGTTGCTGGAGGTGCGGCGAACCGGTCGGTACGCGGGATCTGGCGCAGTGGTTCTTCCGGATCACGCACTACGCCGACGAGCTGCTGGACGGCATCGACACGCTGGGCCAATGGCCCGAGAAGGTGCTGACGATGCAGCGCAACTGGATTGGCCGCTCCGAGGGAGCGCGCGTGCAGTTCGTGCTGGCGGAGCGGAACGGGACGGTCGGCGAAGACGCGGATCCGATCGAGGTGTTCACGACACGGATCGACACGATCTACGGTGCGACGTTCGTCCTGCTGGCGCCGGAACACCCGCTTGTCGAGCGGATCGCGGCCGAGCGGGACGACCGCGAGACATTCCTCGAGCGCGTGGGAGGGTTCCGCGCGCTTGACCGGACGGCTCGCCTGACCGGACAGATCGACAAGGAAGGAATCGACACCGGGCGCGTCGCCGTCAATCCGTTCAGTGGCGAGGCGGTTCCGATCTGGGTCGCCAACTTCGTGCTCGCGGAGTACGGGACCGGCGCGATCATGGCGGTGCCTGCCCACGATCAGCGCGACTTCGAGTTCGCCCGGAAGTACGGGCTCCCGGTTCGGGTCGTGATTCAGCCGCCGGGGGAGACGCTGCCGCCCGGGGACCGGTTGGAAGCCGCGGTCTCCGAGGATGGCCGGCTCGTGGGTTCGGGCGACTATACGGTGCTGGAGAGCACCGTGGCGCGGGCGAAGATGACGGCGGCGGCGGAAGCGGGCGGATTCGGCCGCGGCGAGGTGCAGTTTCGCCTGAAGGACTGGGGCATCTCGCGACAGCGCTACTGGGGCACTCCGATCCCGATCGTCTATTGCGACGCGTGCGGCGTGCAGCCGGTGCCGGACGATCAGTTGCCCGTGGAGTTACCGCAGGTGGAGTCGTTTACCGGCCAGGGCGATTCGCCGCTGGCGCAGGTGGAGTCGTTCGTCAAGGCGACGTGTCCGGAGTGCGGCGGGGCGGCCCGGCGCGAAACCGACACGATGGATACTTTCGTCGATTCGTCGTGGTACTTCTACCGGTACTGCGATCCGACGAACGCCGGGGCCGCGTTCGATCCGGAGGCGGTCCGGTACTGGGCGCCCATCGATTTCTATTGCGGCGGCGTCGAGCACGCCATCCTGCACCTGATCTACTCCCGCTTCTTTTGCCGCGTCCTGCGCGACCTGGGACTGCTGGCGCATGACGAGCCGTTCACGCGGCTGCTGACGCAGGGAATGGTGCTGAAGGACGGCGCCGTGATGTCGAAATCGAAAGGCAACGTCGTCGACCCGGACGAGATGATGTCGAAGCATGGAGCCGACGCCCTGCGCCTGTACGAGACCTTCGTCGCGCCGCCGGAGAAGGAGATCGAGTGGACCGACGCCGGACTCGAGGGAAGCGCCCGCTTCCTCGGACGCGTCTGGCGGCTGGTGATGCCGTTCGCCGAGACGTTCCGGGCGGCCCCCGGTCCGGCGGCGTTCGACCGGATTGCGCTCGACAGCGCCCATCGGGGGCTCCGGAGGAAGACGCATCAGACCATTGCGCGTGTCTCGGAGGATCTGGATCCCCGCGTGCATCTCAACACGGCAGTCGCCGGGCTGATGGAGTTGGTCAACGAACTGTACGCCTTCTGCGAGGAGCGGAAGATCGGTCCGTTCACCCCGAAGAACGCCGATCGGAAGGCCGCCGACGGGAAGGCGGGCCCGTCCGTGGCGTCGCTTGCCGTCTTGCGCGAAGCCATCGAAGCGCTGGTGCTGATGCTGTCGCCGTTCACGCCCCATGTCGGTGAAGAGTTGTGGGAGGCGCTGGGCCATACCGGCGGCGTCGCCGCGGCCGGGTGGCCGGAGGCGGACGCCGAAGTGGCGGCAGGGGAAACGATCGTCGTTCCGGTTCAGGTGAACGGGAAAGTGCGGGCGCGGTTGACGGTGCCGGTCGGCGCGTCGCGGTCGGAGCTGGAGCGCCTGGCGCTCGACACGCGCCAGGTTCAGGCGCACACCGAAGGCAAGCGGATCCAGCGGGTCCTGGTGGTGCCGGGCCGCATGGTGAGTATCGTGGCGAGAGGGTGACTTCGTTCCGAAGGACGATATGGAGGTGACCATGAACTTGCGTTGCGCGCGTCGTTCCGCCGTCGCGACAGCCGCCGCGATCGCGGTTGCGGGCGCCGGGCTGCTTGCCGCCGGCTGTGGCTACACGCTGGCCGGTCGCGGTTCGTTCCTGCCCGACTACATCGAGACGGTCGCGATACCGACGTTCGAGAACCGCACCCCGGTTTTCGACGTGGAGCAGTTGCTGACACAGGAGGTGCGGACCGCGTTCATCGGCCGCGGATCCTACCGTGTGCAGACCGATGCGTCAGGCGCGGACGCTTCGCTCATAGGCGCGATCACCAACATCCAGATCGTCCCCGCCAGCTTCAACGCCGATCAGCAGGCATCGCGCTACATCTTCACCCTGACCGCGAGCATCGAGTTCCGGGATCTCACTACCGGCGAGGTAATCTGGGATAATGCCCAGTTGCAGTTCGCGGACGAGTACGACGTTGCCTCCGGGACCGGAGACGTTGCCAGTCCCTCCACGTTCTTCGGCCAGCGGAACAACACGGTGGAACGCCTCGCGACCGACTTCGCCGACACCGTGGTGAGTTCGATCCTGGAGGCGTTTTAGGCGGCCTTGCCTCAGCTCACGCCCGCCGCCCTCCGTGCGCGAGTTGCCAGGAGCGGCCCCGGCCCCGTCTGCCTGCTGCTGGGAGATGACGCGGCCGAAAAGCAGGCGCTGATCGATCTGATACTCGCCACGATCGACGAGGGGGTCCGCCTCTTCAACGTCAACCGGTTTCAGGGGGACGAAGCAACGATCGCGGAACTGCTCGACGCGGCGCAGACGCTCCCGATGATGGCGGCGCGACGCCTGATCGTCGTCGTTCATGCCGAGCATCTGCTGCAACCGAAGCGCGAGAGGGAGGCGGCGACGGCGGGGCTTGCCGCACTTGAGGCCTACCTCGAGGCGCCGGCTCCCCACGCCACGCTGTTGCTGGAAGCGGGCGACCTGGACGAGCGGCGCCGCATTTTCAAACGGCTTGCGGACTCGGCGGACATCGTGCGATGTGGCGATCTGGCCGATGCCGGCGACGCCCGGAACTGGATCCAGGTGCGGCTCCGGGAGATGGGCCGGGAGGCGGAACCAGCGGCGGTGCGGCTGCTTGTGGACGTAGTCGGCGCCGATGCCGGCGCGCTGCGCGGAGCGCTCGACCGGCTGTCACTGTATGCGGCGTCCGCGTCGCGAATCACGGTGGACGATGTCCGGACGGTGGTGGGCGTGTCGGCTGCCGGTCCGGACGACGACTGGGCCGTCGCGCGTGCGATCGAACAACGGGATGCCGCGCGGGCCTTGCGGGAGCTGGCGCTGTCGCTGGACGCCGGCGCCGTGCCCTACATGGTGCT
Source organism: uncultured Vicinamibacteraceae bacterium (assembly GCA_964636705.1). Taxonomy (GTDB): domain Bacteria; phylum Acidobacteriota; class Vicinamibacteria; order Vicinamibacterales; family UBA8438; genus VXRJ01. The sequence continues at coordinate 34,942 of CAZWUJ010000010.1, read as the reverse complement.
GGGCCAGCTCGCCTGGGTGGCACGGAGCCGCCTCGCTCCGGGGCGGACCGGTCCCGCCATTGATGCGGTGTTCCGCACCGACCGCGCGCTCAAGCAGTCGGGTGGCGACCCGCGCATCCTGCTCGAGCGTCTGGTCGTCCAGTTGTGCGGTGGCGGGAGATTCTAGACCGTGTTCCGCAGGCGCTTGGCGAGACGCGACTTGTGGCGGGCGGCGGCGTTCCTGTGAATCACGCCCTTGCCCGCCAGGGTATCGACCAGCGCGTTCGTGGTCCGGACCGATTCACGAAGCTCCGCCGCATCGTTCCCCGTCTCGATTGCGCGCCGCGCCGCCCGGATGGCGCGGCGCATCCGGCTCTTGAGCCGGCTGTTGCGCACCTGCCGCTCCTGGCTCTTGCGGTGGGCCTTGAGGGCTGACTTGTGGTTGGCCATAAACGCGTAATGATACAGATTCCGCCGGCGCTCCGTCTACGGGCCGTGCGTCGCCCAGACCTCGGTCCTGCCTTCGCGATCGAACGCAATGACGTCATAGCGCTCGTGACGCGACGGGTCGGGCATCTCCATGCCTGGCGAACCGAGAGGCATCCCCGGCACCGCGAGGCCCGCGACGCGCGGCCCTTCCCGGAGCAACCTCTGGATGTCCGACGCCGGCACATGACCCTCGATGGCATAGTCGCCCACGATGGCGGTGTGACAGGACGCCAGTTCCGGCTGGATCCCGAGCCGCTGCTTCAGCGGCGTGACATTGGGCACGTCGGTCACCGTCACCTTGAATCCGTGTTCCCGCAAGTGGTCCACCCAGATGACGCAGCAACCGCACGTCGGCGTCTTGTAGACATCGATCACCGGCCCGCTGGCCGCCTCCTGGGCGCCGGCCGGCCTCCATGCGGCAGCGGCGACAGTCAACGCGACCGCGACGCTCATCAGTATCCGTCTCATGCCGTTTCTCCTCATGACGGATTATATGCTCGAAGTCGGCCACGGTCCGCCCGCAGGGGTGCGCCCGCTCGGCCTGGGTCAGGGAATGCCTGCTGGATCCGGCACTGATCGCGAACGTTCGTCACGCGCGCCCGAGGATGCGCCGGTCGACGTCGCGATCGTTGGAGGCGGTCCCGCCGGGTCGTCCGCCGCTCGTTTGCTCTCCGCCTGGGGACACTCCGTTCTTCTCCTGACGAAAGCCGACTCCGCGACGCCGTCGCTCGCCGAGTCGCTGCCGCCGAGTTGCCGGAAGGTGTTCGAGGTGGTGGGTGTCCGGGAGGCGGTGGAGAGAGCCGGATTCATCACGACGGGCGGCAACACGGTCTGCTGGGGCGGGGAAGAGCCCCGCGTTGCGGCGTTCGGGGGTGGCCGCCTCGGGTATCAGGTGCTCCGCCGGGACTTCGACCGCCTGCTGCTGGACGAGGCGCGGCGCGCCGGAGCCGCCATCAGGACCGGCGTGACGGTGCGCGAGACGTCGCTCGGCGAGGGCGACCTGGCCGAGATATCCGGCATCGACGATCAGGGCCGCAGGGTGACCACGCGCGCACGCATCGTTCTCGACTGCTCCGGGCGGGCGGGTGTCGTCGCCCGCCGTCATCGGACGCGCCTGCAGGTCTCCGAGACGACGCTGGCGCTGGTCGGCATCTGGCGGCGAGCCGGAGCCTGGCGCCTTCCCGGGCTCCAATCCACGGCCGGCGGCCGCCGTGACGGCGCGAAGGGCGATACCTCGCATACCGTCGTGGAGGCATACACCGACGGCTGGGCGTGGTCGGTGCCCGTCTCGGCACGACGCCGCTACGTGACGGTCATGGTCGATCCCCGCACGACCGAGACCGACCACCCCGGCTCGCTCTTGGCGCGGTACCGCGCCGAGGTCGACAAGACGACCCATCTGGCCCGCCTGACAGGCGGCGCCGTTCTCGAAGGCGAGCCATGGGCCTGCGACGCCTCGCAATACGGAGCCCGGCGCTTCTGCGGCGCCGGCTACCTGCTGGTAGGCGACGCCGCCACGTTCATCGATCCCCTGTCGTCGTTCGGCGTCAAGAAGGCGATGGCGTCGGCCTGGCAGGCGTCGGTAGTAGCCAACACCTGCCTCGTCGATCCCGGTCGTGCGGATTTGGCGCGCCGGTTCCATGCCGAGCGGGAGCAGGAGGTGTGGGACGCCTATCGGCGGCAGTCCGCCGAGTTCTTCGCGCAGGTATCGCGACGGGAGCTGCACCCGTTCTGGAACGACCGCTCGGAACCGGCGGCGCCGGATGGGGTTCGAGGCCGAGTGGGTGGACCGGATGCGGTCGAGGCGTTTCGCCGGGACCCGTCCGTCCTTGCTGCGTTCGAGGCGCTGCGCCGCGCGCCTTCGATTCGGTTGCGGCCGACCGGCGCAGTCCGTACGACGTCCGCGCCGGCCATAGAAGGAAGGGAGATCGTAGCGGGCGCCTGCCTGTGGTTCGATGCCGGTGAGGCCGGCGCCGTGGCGATTCGCTACCTGCGGGGCGTCGATCTGCTGGCGCTACTGGAGATGGCGGATAGCCGGACGCAGGTGCCGGATCTCTACGAAGCCTACCGGCGGTCGCATGCGCCGGTGGAGCTGGCCGATTTTCTCGGGGCGCTGGCGGTGCTCGTCGGCCGGGGCGTATTGCGGAACGAAGCCTGAGCAGGGCGTGACCGCCGCGAAAAAGAAAAATCGCTGCCACATCTCGATTATGTGGTAGCCTGCTCCGAATGCGTGTCGCTCGCTGCCTCTTCTTCGGACGCGGCGCGGCATCCGGCGTGGTCCTGCTGGCCGCGCTGTCGATACTGGCTGTTCCCTCGCCCGTCCGGGCACAGAACGAAACGCCGGCGGATGTCTTGCCCGACGGCGGGATTCCCGTCACGAGCGACCTCGTCCATCGCGTCTGCGGCGCCTGTCATCCCGCGGACGATCAGGGCCGGATGAGCCGCATTTCCTATCAGCGGACATCGCCGGAGGGGTGGCAGCAGACGATTCGGCGCATGGTGCTGCTCAACGACCTGCAGATCGAACCGGCGGACGCACGGGAAGCGGTGCGGTATCTGGCGACCTATCACGGTCTGGCGCCGGAAGAGGTGCGTCTCGGGGCGTTCGAGGTGGAGCGCCGGAACATCGATTTCTACTACGAAGCCGATCCGGAAACGCAGGAGACATGCAACCGCTGCCACTCGATGGGCCGCGTTCTGAATCAGCGGCGGAGCCTTGAGGAGTGGGAATTGCTGACCGCCATGCACCGCGGCTACTACCCGCTGGCGGACTTTCAGTCGTTCACGCGGAACGTGTCGGGGTCGGACGAGGGTGACGAGGCCGACGACCGGACGGCGGTCGAACGCGCCGTGGCTCACCTGTCGGAAGCCTTTCCGCTCGATTCGCCGGAGTGGGCGAGCTGGTCGGCGAACATGCGTACACCGGTTCTTGACGGTACCTGGGCGCTGGTCGGTCACGAACGAGGCCAGGGCCCGGTGTACGGGACGCTTGCCGTCACTTCGGATCCGGAGGGGCGCGACCAGTTGACCACGCAGGCCAGCTACCGCTATCCGGCGCGGGACGTGGATGTCACGCGCACCGGCGAGGTGCTGATGTACACCGGCTACCAGTGGCGTGGGCGTTCGGTCAGCCCCGAGCAGTTCGAGGCGCGGGAAGTGATGTTCCTCTCGCGCGACCGCGAGGAGATTACGGGACGCTGGTTCACCGGCGGATATGACGAGCGCGGCATCGACGTCACCCTGCGGCGTGTCGGCGCGGAGCCTCTGGTTACGGGTGTCTATCCCAGCGCCGTGCCGGTTGCGGCGGGAGACGTGACGCTGCAGCTCTTCGGCGCGAATCTTCCGGAGCCGCTCGACGCTGCCGCGATAGATCTCGGGGCGGGACTGACGGTGAACGCCGTCAGCGATCAATCCGCGACCTCGGCCACCCTGCGCGTCACCGTGGACGCTGAGGCTCCCGTCGGCGCTCGCGACCTGTTTCTCGGCACCGCATCGCTGCCCGCGGCCGTCACCGTTTTCGACGAGATCAGCCGGCTGGAGGTCACCCCGGCGACGGGGCTGTCGCGCGTGGGCGGCATCGTGTTCCCCAAGCAGTACGAGTACTTCGAGGCGCGCGCCTGGCATGACGGTCCGGATGGAGAGTCGGGCACGGAAGACGATTTCGATCTCGGCATGGTCGACGTCGCCTGGAGCCTCGAAGAGTACGCGGTCACCTACGCGGACGACGACACCGCCTTCGTGGGCACGCTCGGCGAATACGGAGAATTCGAACCGGCCGCCGACGGCCCGAATCCGGAACGGAGCGGCAACCGCAACAATGTCGGTGAGGTCTGGGTTGTGGCGACGCTCACCGCTGAGCCGGTCACCGGCGTTGCCCTGGAGCGTCCGCTCCGGGCGCGGTCGCATCTCCTGGTGACGGTGCCGCTGTACATCCGGCGGGGCGAGACAGTGCAGTGACCGAGATAGCCCTCGGCGAGTGCCATCCCTTCGAGGCGGCGGGCCGCCGCTTCCTGTATCTCGTGCCCAGTGCGGCGGTCTTCGCTCTCGACGATACGTCGGCGGCCGTGGTCGACGCCTTGCGGGGCGGGAATCTCGCGCCCCCGGACCTGTTCGCACGTCTGGCGGCGCGCTTCGACCCGCCGGAAGTCGAGGCAACCCTGACCGAGCTGGCCGGCGCCCGCGTGATCCTGCCGGTAGAGCCCCGACCCGCGGCGCCCGCACCGGCGCCTGCCCCCAACATCATCCCGTTGAAGCCGATCCCGCTCTCGACGCTGGTCGTCAACGTCACCAACCGCTGCAATCTTGCCTGCACGTACTGCTACGAGTACGGCGAGGACCGGATCGCCGAGCCGACGGCTGGCGGGATGCCGAAGCTGATGAGCGAGGAGACGGCGCGGGAAAGCGTCGACTTCATGATCGAGCGATCGGGTAGCAGCCCGGTGGTGCGGCTCACCTTCTTCGGGGGCGAGACCCTGCTGAATTTCGCCGTGCTGGAGAAGACCATTCCCTACGCGCGCCGCCGCGCCGCCGAGGCGGGCAAGCGGGTCGAGTTCAGCCTGACGACGAACGGCACGCTGCTGCGCCCGGAGGTGATCGAGTTCCTGGCGGACAACGACGTCGGGGTGACGATCTCCATCGACGGCCCGAAGGAGATGCAGGATCGGTTCCGGGTGTTCCACGACGGGCGGGGCAGCTACGACGTCGTCGCCCCCAAGGTACGCGAGTTGCTGCGGCGCCACCGTTCGCGGCCGATCGGCGCCCGCGTCACCCTGACTTCCGACGTGCTCGACATCACCCGGATCTACCGGCATCTCACCGACGACATCGGCTTCTGGGAAGTCGGCTTCGCGCCGGTCACGACCTCGCCCGGCCGCTCCCATGCCATAGGCGAGACCGGTTTCGATTCCATGCTGGCGCAGTTCCGCGAACTGGGCTACGAATTCCTGCAGGCCGCGCTCGAAGGAAGGCGCCACGGTTTCAGCAACGTGCGCGACACCCTGGAGGAGCTCCACAAGGGTGCGAGCAAGGCGCTGCCGTGCGGGGCCGGGCTCGGGTTGATGGGGGTCGCGACGAACGGCGACGTGGCGCTCTGCCACCGTTTCGCCGGCTCCGGCGACCACAAGCTCGGGACGGTGCAGGACGGAGTCGACGATGCGGCGCAGGAGGCGTTCCTGGACGCCCACCACATCGATCGAAAGACCGATTGCCGAACCTGCTGGGCCCGTCCCCTCTGTGCCGGCGGTTGCTACCACGAGGCATACACGCGCTATGGGACGACGCAGGCGCCCAACCTGCACTACTGCGAATGGATTCGAGGCTGGACGGAAACCTGCCTCGAGATCTACGGTGAGATCGCGGAGCGGAACCCGGCGTTTCTCCGGCGGTTCGACAGTGGCGACGTTCCCGAAGAGGTGACCGATGACACATCTCAGACCCATTAATCAGAAGGCTGCCCGGATCGCCGAGGGCCTCGCCGAAGCGGAGCGCCGGGCCGGAGAAACAGCCGCCGCGTCGGCTGGCCCGGCGGAGGGCCGCGTTGTGGCTCTGCAGGAAGGGAGCACCGGGCCACCCAGGCCGGAGGGGCCGCACATTCCACTCGGATGCAGCTTCGTCTTCTCGCCGGGATGGGAAGCCGACCGCAACGGCAGCGCGGCGGGGCTGTGTCAGCCGGTCGAGCGCGACCTGTTCGACTGCCACCTCGGTTGCTTCTGGCCGGCACAGGTGCCGGATCAGTTGAATCACGCGCCCGACTGGACGTCGACGTGCAGTGCGGCGCAGAAGGACTGGCGGAAAATTGACCTCATCTTCCCTTGACGGCGTCACGTCAGCGCGCCGGCCTGGACCGGTCCTGTTGACCGCGCTACTCGCGTTGCTCGTCGCGGCGCCGGCCGCGGCCCAGTCCGCGGAGCCGGTGTCGGCCGGCGACGGCACCCTGTATCTCGCGGCGTACCCCAGCCGGATCTTCGTCATTGACGAGGCGAGCGCCAGCGTCGTCGACGAGATACAGGTTCCGCACGGCGCTCCCCGATCGATGGTCGTTTCCGAGGATCGGGAACGCTTCTACTTCCTCAACCCCACGATGGAGCACTTGACCACGGTCGATATCGCTTCTCGCGAGGTCACGGACTCGTTCACCCTCAGTGAAGGGAACCGGCGCGTCCGCATCCGTTCGTTCCGGGTGGCCCCCGATGGCCGCACTGCCATCCTCAATCTCGACGCAGCCTCCAAGTTGCTCGACCGCTTCGAGATCGAGCCGTACCGGCTGGTGAAAGTCGATATGGCAACCCACGAGATCCTCGAGGAGCTGCCGTGGCCGACGGAGCAGCCGACGCCGCGCGTGCGGATGCTGTTCTCTCCCGACGGCGAGTACCTCTACTTCTTCGGCGGCGACGTGATCGTCCTGGAAACGGACGGCTACACGGAGGTCGACCGCTGGTCGTACCGCGAGCCGATCGAGCCTGGTCTGGGCCGGATGGACCTGAGCTTCTCGACCGACTTGTTGTATGAGGAGCCCGGTTTCTTTACCAGTCTCTTCACGCTGCACGACGAGGCGCAGGATCGCGAGTTGATGGGTGTTGCGCGGATCGATCTGCCCAATCGCGACGTCGACTTCTATACTCTGGGACCGGCGACCAACATGCAGTTCGCCCTCGCGCCGGGGCGGCAGAAGGCATACGGGTTGGCCAGCCGAATCGAGGGTTACGAGTTCTGGACCTTCGATCTTGAGCAACGGCGCGTCGGCCCCCGCAGCGTGATGCCAGGCCGTCCCCGCATGGCCCTCGATGTCAGCACCAACGGCCGCGTGCTCTACATCTCGTCGGCGGGCGAGACCATCGACTTCTACGATTCGGAATCGTTCGAGTACCTCAGCACGCTGACCCTGGACGGCGACATGACGTCCGGGCTCATCGTGATGCCGTCGTCGCCGGCGCCGTAAGGCGGCGGCGGAGACGGCCTGCATGCTCGATCCGCAGTTCCGGCGCGCGCTGGCCTACGTCGCGCCCTACTGGCGCCGCCTTGCGCTGGTGGTCGTCCTCGGTTTCGCCAGCACTCTGGCGTCGCTGATCGTTCCGCTCCTGACGCGCGATCTGGTCGACAATGCGCTGCTGGCCGGCGACCGCGCAGTGCTCGTGCGGGTCGTCGGGCTGTTCGTCGGCCTGACCGTCCTCGGCTTCCTTCTGAATGTGTTGAGCGGCCTTCGCTACACGCTGGTGTCGGCGGAGATCCTGTTCGACATGCGCCTGGATCTCTACCGCCACCTCCAGCGTCTCTCGCCCCGCTTCTACACCCGCACCCGGCTGGGCGACATCGTTTCGCGGATCAACAACGACATCGGCGAGATTCAGCGGGTAGCGGCCGAGGCCGCGCTGTCGTGGATAGGCAACATACTGTTTCTGGCCGGGTCGGTCGGGATGATGATCTGGCTCGACCTGCGGCTGTTTCTCGCCGGCGTTGCCGTCCTGCCCTTCAGCATCTGGGCGCTGGTCGTCTACCGGCGCCTGCTGGAACGCCGCGTCACCATCTTCCGCGAGCGCAGCGCGGATATCGGCAGCTTCCTGATCGAGACGTTGTCGGCGATGCGGCTCGTCGTGACCGCCAACGCCCAGCAGCGCGAGACGGCCCGCTTCCGCGACCGGAACCAGGCGTTCATAGGCGCCCTGATGGCGATGCAGCGCGTGACCTATCTCGCGGGCGGACTGCCGGGCGTCCTGCTGTCGGTGGGGATGGGCGTGGTGTTCCTGTACGGGGGCCTCCGAGTTCTCGACGAGACGCTCACGATGGGAACGCTGGTCGCGTTCATGAGCTACCAGGCCGGGTTGATGGGGCCGGTACGGGGGTTGATGGGGCTGTACGCCAGCATCGCCACCGCCAGGGTGTCGTTGACGCGCGTCAATGAGATCGCCGACGCTCCGGTAGAGGTGGAAGAAGCGCCGGGAGCCTCGGCTCCGGCCGACGTGCGCGGTGTCGTCGAATTCGAGGGCGTGAGTCTGTCGTTCGATCGTGGCGCGCCGGCGCTCGATGACGTGTCGTTCCGGGTCGCCCCGGGCGAGACGGTCGCCATCGTCGGCCGCAGCGGCGCCGGGAAGTCGACGGTGGCGGATCTCCTGTTGCGGTTGCTCGATCCCGACGAGGGGACGATCCGGCTCGATGGCCGCGATCTGCGAACGCTTTCGCTGGAGTTTCTCCGCGGGCAAGTGGCGCTGGTGGAACATGCCCCGTTCATCTTTCACGCGTCGATAGGGGAGAACCTGCGCTACGCCCGGCCGGACGCCAGCGCCGCCGACGTGGAGGCGGCGTCGCGGGCAGCCGGTATCCACGATTTCATCGCCGGCCTGCCGGACGGCTACGACACCGTCGTCGGAGAGCGGGGGACCGCGCTGTCGGCGGGAGAGCGGCAACGTGTCGGGATCGCGCGCGCACTGCTTGCCGACCCCGCCGTGCTGGTGCTCGACGAGGCAACGGCGTCGCTGGATCCCGTCGCCGAGCGGCACGTGATCGACGGCTACGAGGCCATCATGCGCGAACGGACCACTTTGCTGATTACCCACCGTCTCGGACTCGCCCGCCGCGCGGATCGTGTCGTGGCCCTCGACGGCGCCCACGTGGCGGAGATTGGTCCCCCTGACGAGCTGCTGACGGGAGACGGCGTCGTCGCGCGGCTGTTCACATCCCGTGCCGGGTGAGTGACCTTGCCGGAGCCGTTCGTGGTCGGGGTCATCGACAGCGGCATCCACGCGGGCCATCCGCATATCGGTACGGTCGCGACCGGCGCCGGTTTCGACCGCGACGGGATGGTCCACGACGACGTGGCCGACCGGCTGGGGCATGGCACCGCCGTCGCGGCCGCCATCCAGGATCTCGCACCCGCCGTTCAGGTCTGTCCTCTCAAGGTCTTCGACCGAACTCTCGACACCTCGGTCGAGGCGCTCGTCGCGGCCATCGATAGGGCTGGCGCGCTGGGGCTGCCGTTGGTGAACCTCAGCCTCGGCACGACGGACGGTTCGCGCACCGCGGCCCTCGCGGCAGCGGTCGGGCGCGCGCACGCGGCCGGGACCGTCCTGGCGGCGGCCGGTTGCGATCGGGGCGTCGACTGGCTGCCCGGCACGCTCGGCCTCGGCGGCGTGATTCGCGTCGAGCTGGACTGGTCGCGTCCGCGCGGCTCGTACGCGGTTGCGGGGACGACGGACGCTCCGGTCTTCCGCACGTGCGGCTATCCGCGTTCCATTCCCGGTGTCGATCCCGAACGCAACCTCAAGGGACTCAGCTTTGCGGTGGCGAACATGACCGGGACGGCGGCCGCCGTCATGATGGAGACGGGAGTGCGCGACTGCGCCTCGCTGGTGGAGGAGTTGCACCGGCGCGCGAGGTAGCCAGGAGCGACGGTGCGCCGGCCTCCAGGCCGGCACAATTCATTTCGGCGCGTAAACTTCCAACGTGTCGGCACGGCGCGCGAACTCTGTATACTCGCGCGCATGCGTTATACCACTTCAGTCGTCGCTGTGTTGCTGGTGGGGTCCCTCGCGGTCGCTACCCCTGCGCAGGAGCAGGACCCGGATCCCGGGCCGATCGGGCCCAGCCCCTACGACGTCATCCCGAACTGGCACACGCCGTTCGCGTCAGAAGGGTTCGCCTTCGGCGGCAACTCGGGCGTTTTCGTGGAGTCTCCCGACCGCATCTTCATTTCCCAGCGCGGGGAGACGCGCCTGCCCGATCCCGTCCCGCCGGAGTTCGCCGGTTACGCCGGGTCCATCGGGATCAACGTGTTGCGCGACGCAGAGCTCCGCACCTGGCAGAACTGCCTGATGATCGTCGACAGCGACGGCAACCTGATCGAGGTGTGGGATCAGTGGGACCACCTGTGCGCCGATTCGGACGGCCCCGGTCCCCATCGGGTCCGGATCAGCCCCTACGACCCGGAACGCCGCGTCTGGATCATCAACGAGACCCGGCACCAGATCTTCGTGCTGTCCAACGATGGCAGCGAGCTCATCATGACGCTTGGCGAGAAGAACGTCCTCGGCGACGACGAGACCCACTTCGGCCGGCCCCAGGACGTGGCATTCCTGCCCGACGGCCGGGTGCTCGTCGCGGACGGGCTGGACAATCACCGCATCATCATTCTCGATAGCGAGGGGCGCTACCAGACGGAGTTCGGCGGGTTCGGCACCGAGCCGGGCCGGTTCAATGGCATCCATGCGCTGGGCGTGGGTCCCGACGGCCTGGTCTTCGCCCTCGACCGGGCGAACGGCCGCGTCCAGAAGTTCCGCATCTCGGACGATGCGTCGGGCGAGTACCACCCCGAAGTGGACCATCTCGCCACGTGGTCCGGCTTCGGCCTGCCGCTCGACATCATCGTCGGCGACGACCACCTCTGGCTCTCGGACCTGCGGCCCCTCAAGCTGGTGAAGCTCGATTTCGACGGGAATCGCCTCTATACGTGGAACGTGGAGACGGAAGGGCCGACGGCTTTTCTGGAAGTGCACACCTTCTCCGTCGATTCCGACGGCAACTTCTACGGCGGGGACAACCAGCTTGGCCGGACGCAGAAGCTGGTTCCGAAGGCCGATGCCGACCCGGCGCTGCTGATCCGCCCGCCCTACGTCGCGCGCTGACGCGTGCCCCTCGGGGCGCGCTGGCCAGGGCCAGGAGCCTGCACCGTTCCACGGCGCAGGCTCCTAGTTGCCCTTGAGCGAGCGGAGCTGCCGGCGCTGGTGCTTGTCCGGCCGGCTCGGAGCATTCCCCCGGGCAACGCGCCGGACGAAGCGGCGGAAGTCAAGTTCTTCCTGGGTTGGAGGCGGAGTCCGGTCATCGTAGAGAGCGCGCGCTGCGTTCTTGGGGATGTGACGGTCGGCAAGAGCAGTGATCGCAACCACCTGAGTGACGCCGTTCGAACGGGTGATGCGCAGTTCGTCGCCTGGCCGCACCTCGCGATTCGGTTTGGAGCGGGATCCGTTGACCGAGACCTTGCCCCCCTTTACCGCGCGCTGGGCCTCCGACCGGGTGCGGAACAGACAGGCGACGTCGAGCCATACGTCCAGCCGGACCGGTTCCGCCGAAGCGTTGCTGTCGTCCGGGCGGTCGTCGTTGTCGTCGGTTCGCATGCTGGCTGTCGATTCGCGACGCCGGAGCCCTCCCGCTAGTTTTCCGCCAGCATCTGCGTGATGGCGGTGCGGGCCTCGGCCGGCAACTCGCCCAGCCGTTCGGTGAATCTCCCGCCGGCCTGAGCAAAATCCGGGCGGCCGCCGCCCCGGCCTCCGACGATGGAGGCGAGCGTGTTGACCAGGGCGCCGGCATGGACGCGGTCAGTGAGATCGCGGGTCACCGTCACGGTCAATGCCGCCTTTCCGTCGTTGTCGGAGGCAAGGATCACGACGCCGCTGCCGAGGCCATCGCGAAGCTGGTCGGCCATCAGCCGGAGCGCGCCGGGGTTGAGGCCGGAGACGACCCGCGTGACCACGCGGACGCCATTGACCGTTTCGCCCGTGCCGCTGCCGTCGTCGGCGCCGGCGCCAGCACCCGCACCCACGCTGCCGTCCGCTGCACCCCCCGCCAGCACCGCCTGCACCTTCAATCGCTCGACGTCGCGCGCCAGGCGCTTCGCGTCCGTCTGCAGCTTGCGCACCGCTGCTACCGCCTGATCGGGCGCCGCGCCGAGGGTGCCCAGGAGGTCATCCAGGGCTTCCCGGCGTTGCTGGAGAAACTCGACGGCGCCGGCCCCGGTCATCGCTTCGAGCCGGCGGACCCCGGCCGCGACGCCGCCTTCCTGCGTGATCACGAACGGGCCGATGTCGCCCGTTGCCCGGCAGTGCGTGCCGCCGCACAGCTCCGTCGAGAAACCTGGCACCTGGACCACGCGGACGTGGTCACCGTACTTTTCACCGAAGAGCGCCATCGCGCTTTCGGCGATCGCCGCCTGGGTGTCGCGAACTTCCGTCTCGACAGGTTGATTGCCGAAGACGCGGGTGTTGACAATCCGCTCGATCTCCCGGACCTGGGCGTGGGTAACCGGCTCGTGGTGCGTGATGTCGAACCGCAGCCGATCGGGCGCGACGAGCGATCCCGCCTGCCGGACATGATCGCCGACGACCGTCCGGAGGGCGGCGTGGAGCAGATGGGTCGCGGTGTGGTTGCGCCGGATCGCGTCACGCCGCACCGCGTCGACGGACGCTGTCACCGTGTCGCCATCCCGGAGAACCCCGGCCCGCACGTCGACGACGTGCATTCGCGGCCATGCCGCCACAGGACGGATGACATCGACGACCGACGCCTCCAAAGCGCCCGGCGCCGAGTTGCCATCGGTCGCATCCCCAGAAAGACCTGTCCCGTCTGCCGGCCGGAGCCTCCCCGTATCGGAGACCTGGCCACCCGCTTCCAGGTAGAAGGGCGTCCGGTCGAGGATGGCGTACCCGGTGTTCCCGGCTTCGAGGCGCTCCACGGCCTTGCCGTCGGCGCCGAACAGGCCGGCGACGCGGCATGCATCGGAGGTGGTCTCGTAACCGATGAACCGGTCGTCCAGCGCGGCCGGGTCGTTACCGGCGTCGCCGGGCGTGAACGCCGGGGTGTCGCCGGCCGCGAAGTGGCTGCTGGCGCGCGCGCGCGTCCGCTGGGCCTGGAGAGCCCGATCGAAACCCGCGCGGTCCACGGTGATAGAGCGCTGCCCGGCCAGGTCCTCGATGAAGTCGAGCGGCAGCCCGAACGTGTCGTACAGACGGAACGCTTCGTCACCGCCCAGCGTGCCGCCCTCCGCCGCAGCGCCGTCGAGCGCCGACTCGAGGCGGGGCAAACCATCGGTGAGCACCTTGTCGAACTGTTGCTCTTCCCGTCGTATGACGGATGCGATCGTCTCGCGGTTCGCTGCGACCTCCGGGTAGGCGTGGCCCATCTCCCGGACGACCACGGCGCTGAGCTCGTGGAGGAACGGCTCGCCGATTCCCAGTCGCTTCCCGTGCCGCATCGCGCGCCGCATGATCTTCCTGAGCACGTAGCCGCGCCATTCGTTCGACGGGACGACGCCATCGGCGATCAGGAAGGTCATGGCGCGGAGATGGTCCGCGATGACGCGGAGCGAGACGTCCGAGGTGGTGTTCGACGGCCTCCCTGCCAGAGGTCCGTAGGGCGTGGCCGCCCGTTCGCCGATCGCGGCGAGGAGCGGCGTGAACAGGTCGGTATCGTAGTTCGACAACGTTTCCTGCAGCACCGCCACGATACGCTCGAGGCCCATGCCGGTATCGATCGACGGCGCTGGCAGCGGAGTCAGCGTCCCGTCCTCGTGCCGCTGGAACTCCATGAAGACGTTGTTCCAGATCTCGACGTAGCGGTCGCATGCACAGTCGATGCCGAGACAGGCGGGCGCGGGGCAGGGGAGATGGTCGCCCCGGTGGTAGTGGACCTCCGAGCAGCGGCCGCACGGTCCGGTCTCGCCCATCGCCCAGAAGTTCTCCGACGCGCCCATCTCCGCGATCCGGTCGGCCGGCACCAGCGTTCGCCAGACTTCGTACGCCTCGTCGTCGCGCGGGATGCCATCCTCACCCCTGAAAACGGTGACGTAGAGCTGCTCGGGCGGCAGCCTCCACGCATCGGTCAGCAGCTCCCAGGCGAACGGGATGGCGTCGGCCTTGAAGTAGTCGCCGAACGAGAAGTTGCCCAGCATCTCGAAGAAGGTGTGATGCCGGAGCGACGGGCCGACGTTCTCCAGATCGTTGTGCTTGCCGCTTACGCGCATGCACTTCTGGGAGGTGGTGGCCCGCCGGTAGCCGCGTTGCTCGGCGCCCAGGAAGACGTCCTTGAACTGATTCATCCCCGCGTTGGTGAAAAGCAACGTCGGATCATCGGCCGGGACGAGGGGGGAACTCGGCACCACGCGGTGGCCCCGCGCCTCGAAGTAGTCCAGAAAGCTCCGGCGGATTTCGCCCGAGGTCATGGGGTCAATTCTGACATAGGGGAAGCGGCGGACGTTGTGGCGTCTACTCGGTGGGGTCCGGCTCGGCGGGGCCGCCGCGTGCGCGGAGGGCCGCAATCGCCGCGCCGCTGTCGAACCCCTGGCGGACGAGGTAGCGACGGAGTTTCTCGAAATGGGCCCGGCTCCGGACCGGCCCGCTGAGCCGCCGGTCCAATGCGCGCTCCAACACGGTGCTGACGTCCGCCTCGGCGTATGCCGCGCCAACCGCTTCACGCGCCACTTCCGGCGCGATTCCCGCCGCTTGGATCTCCTGCCGGGCGCGATGCGGCCCGCGGTGCGACACCTCGGCGGCGCGGCGCGCGATCATCGCGGCGGCCCGGCGGTCGTCCACCGCACCTTCCGCCTCCAGGCGCGCGACCGTGTCCGCTGCCTCCCGCGGTTCGTAGCCTTTGCCGACCAGACGCTCCGTGAGCCGGGCGGCGGACAGTTCGCGCCGCGCCAGCAGCGCCAGCGCCGCGGCGTAAGGGGAGGTGGCCACGGGCCGGAGGTCAGGAGCGGTGAGTGCCGGCCGCGGTAGCGGAGGCGGCCGGATGTGGCGCGCCGTCGTAGACGAACGTCAGCCAACCGTGCGTGTCGGGGACCCGGCCGTTGATCACGTCGAAGAAGCGCCGCTGAATCGTCGCGGTAACCGGACCTCGCCGGCCGTTGCCGATCGCGATCTTGTCGATGGTCCGGACCGGAGTGATCTCCGCGGCGGTGCCGGTGAAGAACACCTCGTCCGCGATATACAGCATCTCCCGCGGCAGGGTGGCGTAACGCACCTCGTACCCCAGGTCGGCGGCAAGCGTGATCACGACGTCGCGCGTGATGCCGGGAAGGATCGAATCGGCGAGCGGCGGCGTAGTGATGATGTTGTCGCGCACGAGGAAGATGTTCTGGCCGCTGCCCTCGCTGACGAACCCCTGCGGATCGAGCGCAATCCCCTCGGCGTAACCGTGCAGCGTCGCCTCCATCTTGATGAGCTGCGCGTTCGCGTAGTTGGCGGTGCACTTGGACATCGAGGGGAAGCGGTTCGGCGCGCCGCGGCCCCAGGAGCTGACCTGGACATCCACGCCCTGCTCGAGTGCCTCCTCGCCCAGGTAGGCTCCCCACGCCCAGACGAGGATGGCAGCCTCGACCGGGCAACCCAGCGGATTGACACCCAGGGTGTCGTAGCCACGGTACATCAGCGGCCGAACGTAGCAGGCCCGGTAGTCGTTGGCGCGGATGGTATCGAGGACCGCCTCGGAGAACTCGGCCTCGCTCAGCGCGTATTCCATCCGGTAGATCTTCGCGGAGTCGTAGAGGCGGCGGATATGGGAGTCGAGGCGGAAGACGGCCGAGCCGGCCGGCGTGTCGTAGCAGCGCGCCCCCTCGAAGACGCCGCTGCCGTAGTGGATCACGTGCGATCCGATATGGATCTTCGCGTCCTTCCAGTCGACCAGCGTTCCGTTCATCCAGATGCGTCCGGTGCCGAAACTCATGGTCCTCCTGCCGTCAACCCGCTTGTGGTAAGTGGGTTGGCGCCCTTTTCCAGTGTAGGTGGCGGCCAGCGGTTCTGGCAAGCCGCGCGCAGGCCCTGGCCGCCGCCGGGGCGCGTCCCGCGACGCCTCAGGCCGCCTCGCCGCAGAAGGGGCAGCGGACGGCGCGGGCGTGCAGCGGACGGTGGCACGACCGGCAGATCCGTCTTCCGCCCTGCGTAGGCTCGCCTGATCGGCGACGGGGGGCACTGACGACCGCGGCTGCCGCGGCCTGGGTGGCCGCGCCGCCCGAGGCGCCGCCCGAGGCGCCGCCGTCGTTCGCCGCCGCCACCGGACCCTCGCCCCCCGGAGTCGTTGCCGCACCGGCATGTCCGGCGGGTCTGGTGGTGGATTCCAGGTCGCAAAGCAGGTCTGCGGCGCGCTGGTACCGGCCGGAGACGTCCGGTGCGAGCGCTTTCATCACGATGTCGTTCAGTGCCTTCGGGACCGCGGGGTTCACCAGCCGAGGGGCGCGGACCAGTTCACCGCTCATCAGTCTCTCGATCTCGTTGGGTGGCGGCGGTTCGTACGGCAAGACACCGGTCAGCATCTGGTACATCGTGATGCCCAGCGAATAGAGGTCGGAGGCAAAGACCGCCTTGCCGGCGAACTGCTCCGGCGCCATGTAGGGGGGGCTGCCGATTACCGTGGTGCCGTGCGCGGCCAGCTCCAGGAAGCGGGACGTGCCGAAATCGGCGACCTTGAGCACGCCGCTCTCCGACACCAGGATGTTGGGGGGACGCAGGTCGCGGTGAATGACTCCCTGCTCGTGCGCGTGCGCGAGAGCGCGCGCGATCTGCACGGTGTAGTCCGCGGCACGTTCCGGCGTGAGTCCGCCGCTCTCCGCAACGATAGTCTCGAGGGTTGCGCCGGACACGTACTCCATGACGATGAAGAAGAGGTTGTCCTGCTTCTCCGCCGTCGTGATCGAGACGATGTTGGGATGGTCGAGCGCGGCCAGCAGGCGCGGTTCCTGCAGCAGCTCGGTGAAGTTCAGGTTCTGCTTGTGCGGCACCTTGATCGCGACGTCCTTGTCGATCCAGGTGTCGCGCGCACGGTAGACGGCGCCGAACCCGCCGCTGCCGAGCGGGGCCACCACCTTGTACTTGCCCAGTGTCTGACCCCGAAACAGCATGCGGCATCGGGAGTATAGCGCGCCCGGCCGGTCCGCCCGCCCGCGATCAGAGATCGTCCCAGACGGATCGCAGAATGGAGATCGCAACGATCGGAACCAGGTCGGCGCGAAGGGTGCGATGCCCGAGAGTCAACGGACGAAAGCCCGCATCGAGGGCGTCCGACGCCTCGCCGGCCGACCAGCCGCCCTCGGGACCGACCGCCACGACGGCGCGGGGCGGCGCGGGATCGGCGCGTAGCGAAGTGATCGGCGCGATGTCTGTCCGTGAAGTGACGGCTGCGTCTTCACGAGACGGTTCCAGCAGGAGGATTCGAAGGGGATCGCTCGCTTCGCTCGACCGTGCATCGGCCAGGAACCTGTCGAAGGCCACTGGGGCGCATACCTGCGGCAGGACCGCGCTGCCGCATTGCTTGGCGCTCGCGATGGCAATGCCGTGCCACCGCGCCACGAGGTGGCGCCCGCCGCCGGCCCCGGGTCCCGCCCCCGCCCGCCCGCTAACGAGCGGAACGATTGCCGCCACGCCCAGCGCTGTCGCGTCACGCACGACGTCGTCCAGTTTCCGGCCCTTGAGAAGCGTGACCGCGAGCGTAACCGCAACCCGCGGCGGGAGTACCGGGGTGACCGCCGCGCCGACGCGGACGATGACGTGTCGCGGATCGTCCTGCTCGACCGTCGCGTCATGCTCGCGGCCGGCGCCGTCGAAGACACGGATCGCGGCGCCGGCGCGCAGACGGAGAACGCGCACGAGGTGGCGGCCCTCGTCCGGGGGGAGCGGCAGTGCGCCGCCTGCCGCCGGAATATCAGGCGCATAGAACCGTCTGGGTGTCATTCTGCGCCGCCGGCGCCGGATCGGCGGAGTGCGACGCCGACCCAGTCGTCTTCCGTCTCGCGAGCAACGCTCGTCATGGCGCCGCCGAGCGCGGCCCGCACGCGAGTCTCTTCGCCCTCTGTGAAGCCGCTCGCGATGAGCACGCCGCCCGGCGCCACGTACCGGAGTACTGCCGCGGGATGCAACGTGAAGAGGTTCCCCGTCAGATTCGCGAGAACGACGTCGGCATCGCCGCGGATGACGGGACTGGTCGGCTCCGACGCCAGATCCGCTTCGAGCAGCTCAATGGATGGACGCCCCGATATCGGCTCGGATGGCGCACGGGGATGGCTGCCGAGACCATTTCGCGCAACGTTCCGTCGTGCGTTGCGCAACGCATCCGGGTCACGCTCGATGCCGCTCGCGCGGTGTGCGCCGAGGCGGATGGCGGCAATGGCCAGCACTCCCGATCCGGTTCCGAGATCGACTACCCGGCGGCTCGCCGCGATCTCGCCGCGCAGGCGCTGCATGAGCGCCAGGCAGAGGCGGGTCGTGGCGTGGTGACCGGTGCCGAAGCCGGTCGATGGCTCGATCTCGATCACGGTTTCGGGGTCATCACCCGGCGTGCGGTCCCACGGCGGCGACACGACCAGCCCACCGATACGGACCGCCCGGAGGTTGGCCTGCGACCGTTCCGCCCAGCCCTCGTCCGGAACGTCGGTCGATGCGGCGCGCGCCCCGTCCGGTCCGACAGCTCGATGGACCGCGCGTGCCGCTTCGTCCCGCGAGCAGGTGGAGAAGAAGTAGACACGGTACGTCCGCGCGTCCAGTTCCTCGATGGCGAACGGGTCGAAGTCGTCCAGAAGGGCGTAAACGCGATTGAGGAGCGGCGTGGGTGTCGCGGGGAGCTTGATGTCGAGCGCCGGGCGGTCCGGCCGCGACCCGTCAGCCAAAGAGGTCCTTCACCCGATCGAAGAAGGGGCGATCGTGCTCCTGCGTGTCGTCACGCGCTGTGTCATGCGCGCCCTCCGGATTCGGAGCGGCATTGTCCGGCATCGTTGCGCGTAGCGCCTCGATCAGCTCCCTCTGTTCGGCGGACAGTCGTTTCGGCACCGCTACCTTCAGGTCGACATACAGATCGCCGTGCCCGTGGCCTTGCATGTCGGGCAACCCCTTGCCGCGCAGGCGGAATCGCTCTCCCGGCTGGGTTCCCTTGGGAACCTTGAGCGTCGCGTCGCCGTTCAGGGTTGGCACCCTCACCTCGCCGCCGAGCGCGAGGGTCGGAAATCCGGCCGGCACGGCGCAGAGCAGGTGCGCCCCGTCGCGCCGGAAGACGGGGTGGTCGTCCACCAGCACCACGACGTACAGGTCGCCCGGAGGACCGCCGCGCAAACCATGTTCACCTTCACCGACGACCCGAAGCCGCTGTCCACTGTCTACCCCGGCCGGCACGCGGACGGTGATGGTCCGTTCCTGTGTAACGCGGCCCTGGCCGCGACAGGCGGCGCACGGAGTGGGGATTACCTGGCCGGCGCCGCCGCAACGAGAGCAGGGCCGTGCCACGGTAAGGAAGCCATGCTGGGTGCGCACCTGGCCGCGGCCCCCGCAGTGGGCGCACCGCTCGGGCCGGGTGCCGGGCGCGGCTCCGGACCCACCGCAGTCGTCGCACGCTTCCTCCCGCGGGATTCGGAGCGTCGCTTCGTGGCCCGCCGCCGCCTCCTCGAGAGGAATCCGGAGGTCGTACCGCAGGTCGTTGCCCTCCACCGGCCCATGGCGCCGTCGCGTCGCCCCGCCGAAGACGTCTCCGAATCCGAAAAAGTCGCCGAGGCCCGAGAAGATGTCGTTGAAGTCAGCGAACGTGGATGGATCGAAACCGCCAGCCGTGGCCCCACGCACGCCGGCATGGCCGAACCGGTCGTAACGGGCTCGCTTGTCCGGGTCTGCCAGTACCGCGTACGCTTCGGCGGCTTCCTTGAATCGCGCCTCGGCCCCCGCGTCGTTCGGATTCCGATCGGGGTGGTACTGGAGTGCGAGCTGGCGGTAGGCGCGCTTCAGCGCCTGTTCATCCACGTCACGGGGAACGCCGAGCACCTCGTAGTAGTCGCGCGCGCTCATGGCTGCTCGATCGCTCCCGCGACAGCGCCTTCGTCAGCGTCTGTCTGCGCGTCGTCGTCGCCGGCGCTTCCTGCCGACACGATCACCATGGCCGCCCGCAGCAACTGATCGCCCAGCCGGTAGCCGCGGCGGAATTCCCTCACAACGGTGCCTTCGGGATGCCCGTCGCTCGGCTCCTGCGTCACCGCCTCGTGCACGTTCGGATCGAAGGGCTCCCCGACCGCGTCGACGGGCGTCACCTCTCGCTTGCGGAGCAGCGCCAGCAGTTGCCGGTGGATCAGTTCGACGCCGGTCCGGTACGACTCGCCGTCGGGTGTCTTGACGGGAATCGAGAGCGCACGTTCCAGATCGTCGACCAGCGGCAGAAGATCGAGCAGCAGATCCTCGGCGGCGCGCCGCGCGGCCTCTGACCGTTGCCGCTCTGTCCGCTTGCGGAAGTTGTCGAACTCGGCCGTCGTGCGTTGCAGGAGGCCGTGCAGACGGGCACGTTCGGATTCCAGTTCGGCGATGGCCGCCTGCGTTGTCTCCCCGGCGTCTTCTTCGGGGGCGACGGCTTCTGTGGCGGCAGTCGCGGGCGAATCGGCGTTGTCGTCAGGCGATGCCGGTTTCTGCTCGTCTGTCATAGTGGGTCGCGGCCGCCTGGGCCACCAGCACGCGGCTCACGGCGGCGGAGACCTGGTCGACGGCGGAAATGGCGCGTCCGTAGCGCATTCGACGCGGGCCGATGACACCGATGCCGCCAGTCTGCTCGCCGTCGAAGTAGGTGGACGCAACCAGGCTGAAAGGCTGCATCTCCGGCGTCCGGTTCTCCGTTCCGATTACCACCGTCAGGCCCGGCTCGTCCAGGTACTCGTCGAGCAGGCGGACCAGCAGGTCCTTCCGCTCGATCATGGCCAGCAGCGTTCGCAGGATGTCGAGTGGGACGCGGTCGGTTTCGTCGGAAACGTCCTCGGCGAGAAACCAGGAGCCCTCGATAAAGAGCGGGTTGGCCACCATCCGGGAAATCCGCCGCGGCATGCAGGCAAACGCGAGGTGGTGCGAGACGGTCGACAACTCGTGCGACACGCTCGAGAGCACGTCGCTGACCGTTCGCGCCTGCCGCAGCCGCGCTTCCACCGCGGCGGGGGGCCTGGAGGGGCGCCGCCGCTGTAGCAGCCGGTTGACGAAATAGCGATAACCCCGATCCGTCGGCACGCGGCCCGCCGAGGTATGCGGCTGGTGAACGTAGCCGTCGTTCTCCAGCCGCGCCATCACCGTGCGGACCGACGCGGAAGAAAGCCCGAGATTGCCGTGTCGCGCCAGCCACAGGGACGAAACCGGCTCACCGCTGTGGATGTAGTGCCGCACGAGATTCGCAAGGATGCGGCTTGCGCGCTCGGTAAGGGGCGGGCGGTCCGATGGACTGGTAGCCGGTCGTGGCGTCATGGGTGCGTTCGGCGTCGGCGCTCCGGGTCACCGTGCGCCCGGACGCTAGCCGCTCTTGAGTATAGCAGCCGGCTCTTCCACCGGCGCTTCGTCGCCGACCGGCGTGGAGCGATCGACGACAGTCCTGGGCATCCAGCGAAGCGAGCGCGCCGTGCCGTCGTCCAGCCTGTTGTACTTGACCGCGATCAGTTCGGCGAGGATGCTCACGGCTATCTCGTGGGGAGTGACGGCGCCGATATCCAGACCGACCGGCGCATGGAGCCGCTCCGGATGGGCCACGGCAGTTCCTTCTTCGCGGAGCGCCTCGTGCAGGCGGGCCACCTTCGCCCGGCTGCCGATGAGACCCAGGTAGCGGAGCCTGCGGGTCGCGAGGGCGCGGAGCGCGTCGAGGTCGTGGCGATGCCCGCGGGTCAGGATGACCACGTACGCCGATTCCGGCAGGTCGGCGTTCTCCAGCCAGGTCGGGATGTCGTCCACCACGCACTCCACCGCGTCGGGGAAGCGCTCCGGGTTGGAGAACTTCTCGCGGTCGTCGATCACGTGCAGCCGGAATCCGGCGGCCGGAGCGATCTGGCCGAGATGTTGCGCCACATGACCCGCACCGACGAGATAGAGCTGCGGGGACGCCTCGAGCGGGTCGATGTACACCTCCATCTGGCCTCCACAAATGAGTCCCGACTCTTCCGCGAGATCGTCGGCCAGCTCGTACCGTGCGACGAGCGGCTTGCGCGTTTCAAGCGCCCGCCGCGCCTTCCAGAAGGCGTCGTTCTCGTAACAGCCGCCTCCGATCGTCCCGACCGTCCGCCCGTCAGCGTAGACGACCATCTTGGCGCCGACCCGCTGCGGGGTCGACCCCTGGGTGCGGATGATCGTTACGAGCGCTGCCGATTCTCCGCGCAGGAACGCGTCGTTGACGGCGCGGAAGACTTCCTCGTTCATGGGTGTTGCGCGCTCGTCCGAGGACGGACGCTCCTTCGAGCGCGGTTTCCAGTATACCCCGGCGTCTTGCGGAAACCCGCCGGAAGAGCGTCGATGGTCAGTCAGAGCGTGAGGAGGTCGTGGCAGCCGGGGGCGAACGAAAGCTCGGCCAGGAGGCGTTCGACGAGTCCGAAACCATATCGGTTTGCAAAATACACGACGCCGACGCGGCGCTCCTGGGGATCCCCTCCCGGAAAACACTGCGTCCGGGCGCGATGGAACTGGCGCCGAAGTGTCTCGTCGCGCCGCTTCGCGGCCTGGATGACCTTGTTGCGCAGGTTGCCGAGATCCCGTTCCATCCGGGCGCGGGTCGACGCGGCCGCGCCTGCAAGGGTCGGGTCGACGGCCGGCACCACTTCCCGGAGCGCATCGAGCCGTTCCGCCAGGGCGTGCTCGGCGGCATCGAGGGCCTCGTGAACGGACGCTGGCAACTGGGCGGCGAGCAGAGCGTTCAGGGCGGAGTCATCCTGCGGTTGCAGGCGGGCCAGCTCCAGTTCATAACGTTGCAGGAATCGAACCGTCGCTGCGTCGGCGATCGTTGCCGTTGCTCGCGCATGGATCAGCGGCATCGGCAATCCGAACGCGGCGTACACTTCGCGCAATTGGCCAAGATAGGCAAGCTCATGGGGGCCGGCGACGACTGCGGCGGTGGGGAGTAGCGTGTCCTGCACGAGCGGCCGAAGCAGCACGTTCGGACTGAACGATGACGGGTTCGTGTCGAGCTCGGCCAGCAGCGTGCCGGGGCCGAGACGGCGCCCGGCCGCAAGGAATCCGTCGCCGTCGATGCGGATCGGCTCGCGCGCGTCGTTCATTCGGAAGAGAGCGGTCGAGCCGGGAGCGGGAGAAACCTGTGCGTGGTAACCGAGTGCGGTGAGCTGGCTGCCCGCTGCCGACGCCAGCCTGCTTGTCCGGCCGGGCGCTTGCAACTCGCGCGCGAAAAGGTCACGGGCGTACGGCTTGGCGGCAGGGTCCGACGCATCGAAGACGATCAGGCCGTGCGGGCCCAGTAGCTGATCGAGCCAACGGGCGAACGCCTCGACCAGTCGGACGCCCGGAGCGTACGCCTTGGCCAGGGCATCCAGCACCTCCTCCGTGAATTCGGTGTTCGGGAGCGCTTCGCGCAGCCTGCCGATCGCGCCCGTGATGGTCTCGTCGAGACGGACCGCGCTGGCCGGCGTGCCGGCGGGAGCGTCGAGATCGAGCAGGACGGACTGGGGAGCGGAGTCTCCGTCGAGCACGTCGCAGTGACGGATTTCGTCCAGATCGTGATCCTCGGCGTCGATCCAGAAGATCGCAACGACGTCGCCGTCGCCTCGGCCGGCGCGCTCACGCGCGAGGGTTACTGCGGTGATCGCCTTGAGCAACGTGAAGAACGGTCCGCCGAACAGCCCCGCCTGCTGGCCGGTAACGATTGCCACGGTTCGGGGGTCGCGCAGCGTTTCCGCAGCCGCGCGCGCCGCAGCCGGTGCGTCACGATCGGCAAGCTGCCGTGCGATCAGCCCCGCGACTTCGGAATCTGGCGGATGCGACCGGCGCGCCGCGACCGCGCGCCGCCAGTTGGCGGGGTCTGACGGCGACCCGGCAAAAAACGACGCAACACGGTCGAACGCGTGGCAGTAGTCGCGGACGAACGGCCCGGTCCAGGGGAGTTCTCTGGTATCGATCCTCACGGCAGCGCCAGGGCAATCAGTTCCGGGGTAGCGGCGGTGCTGCCGCTGCCGACGGCGACGACAATGTACTGCTTGTCGTCATGGAGATAAGTGATGGGGTTGCCATAGGGAACGGCGGGGAGTGGAATCGATCCGAGGTAATCGCCGTTGTCCTTATGGTACGCGGTGATTGCGCTGGCCGAGGCGACTTCGTCCTCGACGTAGCGTGCGCCCGAGTTGACCAGCAGCAGGGTCTTCGTTACGAGCGGGCCACCGCCGTGCATGCCGCTGTGGCCGCCAAGGGCCGGCAGGTTGAGGTGGCGCAACGCCGGATGGTTTCGCGGGCCGTCACCGTGCGGGCTCATCCAGAGCTGCTCGCCGCGGTTGAGGTCGAAGGCCGAAACCCGCTTGTAGGGAGGCTTGACGAGCGGCAGGCCGCGCGGCCCCGGGACGTTGACGGCCCACGGGTCAGTGAAGTAGCCGACGGTTGCCGGGGGCGGGTACTCCACCAGTTCGACCGCGCGCAGGCGGGTCTGCGAGGGAACAAACAGGCGGCCCGTCTCCGGATCGACGGCCGCGCCGGGCCAGTTGATGCCGCCCCCGGGTCCCGGCGACTGCACGAGCGGCCCGTCGGCGTCTCGCACCGGTGGCGGCGTGAAGATCGGCCCGAGCCGCATCCGCCCCGCGAGCCGGAGCGCCTCCTCATGCAATTCCGGAGTGAAGTCGATCAGGTCGTCGAGCGTGATCCCCTGCAGATCGAACGGCGGAGGCTTCGTGGGGAAGGGTTGCGTCGGGGCGTACCACTCGCCGGGGACGTTGCCCGCCGGGACCGGCCGCTCCTCGATGGGCCACACCGGCTCGCCCGTCACGCGGTCGAAGACGTAAGTGAATGCCTGCTTGCTGGTCTGGACGTAGGCCTTGATGTCACGGCCATCGACCGTGATGTCGAGGAGGTGTCCGGCGGTGGGGAAGTCATAGTCCCAGAGCCCGTGGTGCACCGCCTGAAAGTGCCAGACCCGTTCGCCCGTTTCCGCGTCGACGCAGATGATGCTCTCGGCAAAGAGGTTGTCGCCGTGGCGCATACCGCCGTACCAGTCGTTGGTGGGCGTGCCGGTCGGCAGGTAGACATAGCCCAGTTCGTCGTCCACCGCCATCGTTCCCCAGACGTTGGTGTGGCCGGAATAGCGCCACGACTCGTCGTGCCAGGTGTCGGCGCCGAACTCCTCTCCCTGCGGGATGGTGTGGAACGTCCACTTCAGGTCGCCGGTCCGCGCGTCGAAGCCGCGGACGTGCCCCGGGTCCGCCTCTCGGCGGGTGAGTGACGTGTCCTGCACGATGCTCCCCACCACCACGGTGTCGCCCACGATGGCAACGGGCTGGGAATGCGTCAGGCGCGAACGGTCGACCGGGCGTCCGAGGCTGGTGCTCAGATCGACTGCGCCGTCGGCTCCGAAGCCGGGGTAGAGGGCGCCGGTGCGGGCATTCATGGCCACCAGGAGCAAATCGTGCGTCGCGATGAAGATCCGCGCGTCCGCGCTCCGATCGTCGTTCCAGTAGGAGACGCCGCGGTGCTGCCACCCCATGTTGGCAGGCCGCTCGAGACGGTTGTAGGTCTGCGGGTCGTACGACCAGACCAACTCGCCCGTCCCCGCGTCAAGGGCCGCCACCTGGCCGAGCGCCGTGCTGGCGTAGACCATCCCGTCCACCATCAGCGGAATCGTCTTGAACGGACCCGGTGCGATCTCCTCCCGCACCGCCGCCACCTCGGTCGAGATCGACGTCCAGCGCCAGGCGACTTCCAGGTCACGGAAGTTCTCGGGACGGATCTGATCGAGCGGCGAGTACTTCGTGTTGGCGGCGTCGTGGCCGAACGCGCGCCATTCGACGGCCGCAGGATCCGCAGCGGCGGTCTGGGCCGCGGCCGGCGCCGCGGCGCCCGCCGCTGCGGCGAGGAACAGGATGCGAACCAACCGTCGTGTCGTGGGCATGTGCTTCCTGGCGCCTCGGCCGGTCAGGGATCGACGCCGGTTAGTCGGGCAGCGCGAAGACAAACAGATTGTTGGTGGTGCTCGGGCGAAGCTCTGGTGTCAGTCGGCCGAACATCGACGCGGTGCTCGCGGTGCCGGTGCCGACCGCGATGTACTGCCGGCCGTCGACGGCGTAGCTGATCGGGAAGCCGGTCACCGCGGATCCCAGGTTGATCTCCCAGAGCACGTCGCCGGTCTCCTGATCGAACGCGCGGAAGCGGCCATTGTTGTCGCCGCCGAAGACGAGACCGCCGCCCGTCGCGACAAGCGACATGGTTGCCGCTCGTTGCTCGTGCACCCAGGCGACCCTGCCGGTCTCGGCGGAGATCGCGTAGACCGTGCCCACCTGATCGCTGCCCGGCGCGATCTCGTTGCGCACCGCCAGGGCGTAGTGCGAGGTGCCGGGCGCGTTGGTCGCCAGCATCCGCGCGCAGGCGTTCCGCAACGGCATGTACATCATGTTGGTCAGAGGCGAATAGGCGCCCGCCTCCCAGTCCTTCCCGCCGTTCCAGGTGGGGCAGGTGAACACCTCCTGGCCGAGGGCGCTGAAGACCAGCTCCGCATTCTCGGTCACCTCGCCGGTGACCCCGTCAATGTCGCTGATGACGTTCTGGGTTGTCGTGCCGGTGGCCCACAGGAACTCGCCCGTCTCGCGGTCGAGGGTGTAGACGATGCCGGTCTTGCCGGGGATTCCGGTTACCACCCGGCGCATTTCGTCCCGCTGGATGCGCGGGTTGATCCAGTCCACCGTATCGGCGTCCGGCGCCACGGCGGTGTCGACGAGGATCCGCTCGAATGGATGGTCGAGGTCCCAACTGTCGTTCAGGTGCTGGTAGTACCAGGCGATTTCACCCGTGTCCGCGTCGAGCGCGAGCGTGGAGTTGTGGTAGAGATGCTTGAGGTCGGCGCCGCCCTGCAGGAACTTCGGCGCGGGGGACGTGACCGACGTTCCGACGTAGATCAGATTCAGTTCCGGATCGAAACTCGGGACCATCCAGGATCCGACGTGTGTCCGCTCTTCGTAGGGGACGGCGCCCCAACTCTCGTAACCCGGCTCGCCGGGCGCCGGGATCAGGGGACGGCGCCAGACTTCCTCGCCGGTCTCGGCGTCGTGCGCGAAGATGGCGCACGCCTCCGGTCCGTACCCCGGACGGCAGCTCCTGCCCGAAATCACTTTGCCGCTGGCGATGATCGGACCTGACGAATGGCGCATCGGGTCCTCGGTGTAGGGGAAGATCTCGGTTTCCCAAACGAGCTGCCCGGTAGTTGCGTCGAGTGCGAGGACGAAGCCGTCGTTGGCGGTATGGATGATCCGGTCGCCGTGTATCGCGACGTTCCGGTTGACGCTGATGAGGCCGCCGACGTAGTCGTTGATGTCGTCCGGGATCACCCGGATGTACTCCCAGAGAAGGTCACCGGTCACGGCGTCCACGGCCTGGATGATGTCGTTGGGGTTCGGCATGAAGAGCATGCCGCCGTAGGCAAGCGGCGTGCCCTGCTGCGCCCCCTGGGCCAGCCCGCGTGACCAGACCATCCGAAGCTCGCCGACGTTGTTCCGATTGACTTGATCGAGCGGGCTGTAGCCCCATCCGTCGAGCGTGCGCCGCCACGTGAGCCAGTCGCCAGGCGCCGGATCCTGCAGCATGGCGTCGGTGACCGGAACGAATCGGTCGCCTGCCTGCGCCTTAGCGGGGCTATCGCTTGTCCCCAGGGCTGTCAGCGCCAGCGAAAGGGCCGCGGCCGACGAGCATCGCGCGAGGAAGGATTGTCGGGTCATGGTGCGCTCGCTTTCCGGAATCCGCAATGTGGGCGGCGAGCCGGATCCACGGATCTTACCTGCATGCACGCCGGAGTAGTAGACTGCCGGCATGGCCGCTCTGCGGCGCTCGCGTCCCGCTCTCGTTCGCGCGGCATTGTGTGCGGCGTTCGTCGTCATCACGCAGGCGCCGGCGGTGACGACCCTGGGCGCTGCCGGTGCGCAGGCGATTACGCTGCAGGACGTGCTGGCGCGCGCGACGGAGTACGTCGACGACCTCCATGAACGTTTGTCCAACGTCGTGATGGAGGAGCGTTATGACCAGCGCGCCACGATGCCTTTGTCTTCGGCATTCGCCCGACGGAGCGACATCGATCGGGTGACGCTCCGGTCGGACTATCTTCTCGTGCAGCTCGAGGGTGCTCACCGGCACTTCGGCTATCGGGACGTATTCGAAGTGAACGGCAGCACGGTGCGGGATCGCGCCCAACGCCTGTCGGAGCTGTTCCTGGATCCGTCGCAGACGGTGGAAGAGCGGATACGGGGGATTCTCAACGACAGTTCCCGCTACAACGTCGGCGACATCGACCGGAACACGAACACGCCCACCCTCGCGCTCCTTTTTCTCCATTCGTCCTTCAAGACCCGTTTCGAGTTCGAGCGCCTGCGGGATGGAGAGGATCCCGAGCTGGGCGTCGACCTGCCGGACGCCGCGGAGGATGTCTGGGTGGTCGGATATCGCGAGACCTGGCCGACGACGGTCATTCAGCACCGTCGCGGCGGGGACGTGCCGTCGCAGGGCCGGTACTGGATTGAGTCTTCCACCGGCCGCGTGCTGGTGACGGAGCTGACGTTCGACGAACCGAACCTCGAATCGCTCATCGTCGTCCGCTATGCGATGGACGAGACACTTGGACATCCGGTGCCGGTCGAGATGAACGAGCGCTACGCCAACCGGCAGACCGGCTCGCGCGTCAGCGGTAGCGCTACCTATTCCCGATTTCGCCGTTTCCAGGTGGTGGTGGAGGAGTCCGACGTCTTCCGGAACTGAACGGGTCGGCGGAGAGGCCGAGACAGATGAAGAGAATCGTCAGCGTTTGCACATGGAGGTCGGAGTTGCTGGTGACGGCAGGGACCGCGGCCGTGGCCGCCCTGTTGGTCTCCGGTTGCGGCGGGACGAGCCCCGGCGCGCCGGGCGTCGCCGAGGAGAGCGCGGCGGATGCGGCCGTGGCGACGGCGCACGGTGAGGGGGCCGGGCCGGCGGCGTACGGCGTCCGCGTGGAGCGTCTTCTCGAGGGGCCGATCATCACCCCCGACTTGCATCCGAGCATCGGGGTGAACATTCAGGGGCCATCGCTCGTCCGCGTGCCGGAGTGGGTGGACGATGCGCTGGGTCGTTACTACCTCTACTTCGCGGACCACAAGGGGCTGTACATCCGCCTCGCCTACGCCGACGATCTCCTCGGCCCCTGGACGATTCATCCGCCGGGCAGCCTGCAGATAGCAGGATCGCACTTTCTGGAGGCGCCGCCCGAGTTGACGCCGGAGCAGCGGGCGGAAATCCTCGCGCGACCGGCCCGGCCCGCCGGAATATCGCACGACCCCGTGACCGAGGCGACGACGCCGCACATCGCGTCGCCGGATGTCCATGTCGACGACGCCAACCGGCGCATCGTCATGTATTACCACGGCCTGGACGGCGTCTCGACGCAGGTGTCGCGGGTCGCGCTCTCGAGTGATGGCATCAGCTTCGAGACGCGTCCGGAACGGCTCGGCCGGAGCTATATGCGGGTGTTTGCGTACGACGGTTACACGTACGTCATGGCGATGCCGGGACAGTTCTACCGCTCACGCGATCCCTTGGCGGGCTTCGAGGAAGGGCCCCGCCTGTTCAACCCGAACATGCGGCATTCCGCGCTACTGCGGCGTGGCGACACGCTCTACGTCTTCTGGACGGAAGTTGGCGAAGTGCCGGAGCACGTCAAGGTCAGCACGGTCGATCTGGCCGGTGACTGGATGACATGGGAGGAAACACCGGGCGTCGAGGTGCTGCGTCCCGAGTTCGACTGGGAGGGGGCGGACGCTCCACTCGAGCCGTCGGTCCGCTCGACCGCCTACGGCCATGTCAACCAGCTTCGCGACCCGGCGATCTACGAGGAGGACGGACGGGTCTATCTGCTCTACGCGGTTGCCGGCGAGAGCGGCATCGCCCTCGCGGAAGTCCATCTGGAGGAGATGTAGTGTAGACCGTCCGCGACGGCAGTCCCTCGGCCGCCCTAACCGGGGACCGGCAGTTCCGTCGTGAAGAACGGTTCGAGCGCGTCGATCGCCTCGACCGGCTGCAGGTCGACGTCCCAGCGGAACTGCCGGAGCACGATACGGTCGCGGAGGAAGTCGGCAATCGTGAAACCGTGATCCTCGATCGGAGCGACCGATTCCTCGATATCGAGGTGCGCGGGTGGAGTCGATCCGACGCCGCGCACGTTGCTGGGGAAGCCGCGGACGGAGGTGCCGATGGGGCCGCTCAGGACCGCGGTGACCGGGTGCGCGTTCAGGTCGACGGCGCCGGCGCGGTGGATCCGCCCCATTCCGATCGCGTGCAGGTCGCCGCTCACCACGAGGGGCACCCGGTCGCGCCGCGCCGCCATCGCGCGGACCAGCCGGTCGTGCTGTTCCAGCCAGCCCGGTTGCCACCACGGTTTCTCGATGGTGGTGGTCAGCTCGCCCGTGTCGCGGTCGAGGATGTCGGGATACCACTCGCCCCACTTGCCGGCGCTCCACCCGAAGGGGTTCGACGGAGCGTGGACAAGGTGCCGGACGCTGCTGTCGCGGGTCCTGTCGGTCAGCCATCCTTCGACCTGCCGGTCGATGAAGACCGGACTCGCGCCGGATACGGTGACCGTCCGGCGGACGTCGTACAGCAGCACCTCGGCCAGATCCCCGTAGCGGAGCGTGCCGAAGCTCTCCGACAGGTCGCCCCGGTCCGGCGTGTGCGACCAGGGAAGTCCGACCGGGCGCCGGGCATCGGGCAGGAACTCCGGGTAGTAGAGCTGCTGCGTTGCCCGCGCGAGCTGCAACTGGAACCACGGGATCGGGAAGACGTCGGCGCCGTCGTTCTCCCAGTGGTCGTGGTCGTCCTGCAGGAAGAAGATCGGCGTCGAGCGGAAGTCGGCGCCGTAGAGCGGGACGATCTGCGGCCCCGCCGCCGCCTTCAGGGCCGTTTCGTTGCTGCCGCCGTAGACCGAGGCGGAGAAGTCGAAGTTGGACTCCCGCGCCCTCGCACTGAGCTGCCCCGGGTTCTCACCCAGCCAGGTGTGCAGGTCCCAATAGATGTGGTCGCCGTTGGCGATCGCCGCGTCCGGTCCTTCTCGGAGCGCGCGGCGGAGCAGGCGGCTTCGGATCGCGGTCGGCAGGAAGCCGCTCCGCTGGCCGATCCCCTCGTACGTGCCGCTCGGGCCGCCGGCGCAGGTGAAGAAGAGGAGACGGAACCGATCGGGGCGGGCGTCGCGCGCCGGGAAGGTGGTGATGTCCCACGGGTCGCAGAGCGCGCGCCCGCGGCTCTCCGCCAGGGCCAGCCGGTACCGCCGCGCGGGTAGGAGATCCGTAACGTGAAACTGCCAGAACTCGCCGGCCGTGTCGGTCTGGCGTCCGTCGATCCGCAACTCCAGGCCGGCGCCGTCGTCGGCGCTGATCCGCAGCACGGGGGCGGCGCCGAGAGGCCGCTCGAACGAGGCCTTCAGCAGGATTCGCGAGTCACTCACCGACGGAAGCAGATGGCGGACCCATCCCATGTCCCAGTCGGTCGGCTGCGCGGCCGCCGCCTCCGCCAGGAGCCGCTCGAACGGCCAGCGCCCGAAGACGGCCGCGCCGAGAGCGCCTGCGCCGCCCGCCAGAAACCGCCGTCTATCGATCGGCCAGTGCGTCTTCATGAAAGTGCCGTCAGATGATGTGTCCGGTCCAGCGGCCGGCCAGAACGACGCCGGCCCAGAGCAGCAGCGAGACTCCGCCCGCCAGTTTCGCCGCCATTGGCGGTTCGGCAGCGGTGTCCCAGGTCTGGAATCCGCGGAACGTCCGGAAGTGGAACCACGCCATGTTGAGGAAGGCGAGCGGGAGCAGCAGGAACTTGATCTGGAAGGCGGGGTTGTCGAGGTAGCCGGTCGCGCGGGTCGCGAACATGCCGAAGCCGGTGACCGCCGCGACGACGAACGCGGCCCACGTCCACGGGATCAGCTTGCTCGTGACCTGGCTTACGGGGTAGCGCAGCCCCGCGAGCCCGAGGAGCCGCAGGTCGACCATCATGATCGATCCGACCACGAGCCCGACTCCAATGACGTGGATCGATTCGAGCATCGGGAACCACCAGGTGAAGCCGATGTGCTGGGCGATGGGGTGGTCCTGGATCCACTGCCAGATCGACGGGTAGGCGGTGAGCTCTTCCCAGGCGAAAGGCAGGTAGAACGGGTCGGTGATGTACTCGGAGTACGCGATCCAGCGCCCCGCCAGCATCACGCCGATCCAGCAGCAGAGGGAGACCGCGGCCATCGCGCGCGCGGACCCCAACCGGGCGGGGGTTCGCTCCCAATAGCCGTGTTCGCCCCGGTTCATCCACCAGATGGCGAACGCCATCGCCACGGCCGCAACGAGACAGGCGAACTTGAAGCTGACGACGGGGTTGTAAACATAGCGGATCGGCCGCGCCAGAATGAACAGCGAGCCGGTCACCAGGTTCACCACCAGCGCCACCCAGGTCCACGGCAGCAGCCGGCGGATCATTTCGCTGACGTTCTGGTTCCGGAGTGCGAGGCCGAGGAACCGGAGATTGACCATGCCGATCGAGCCGACGACGGCAGCGATCCCGAGGATGTGGAACGACTGCGCAATCGGCGGGAGCCCGGGGACGGTGCTGAGCAGATAAACCATCCACTCCCGGATGGGCGATTCCGCGAGCAGTTGCGCCAGGGTGTCGCGCATGTCGGCTGCATCCTATACTACGGAGACGAGACCGCAGTGATTGGAGGCCGCCGCATGCCCAGAGTGCCTGTTACGACTGCTACATACACCGCCGCCCTGGTTTTGGCAGGCCTGCTGATGGGGTGCGGGGGCGGATCAGAACCCGCGCCGACGGCGCCGATCCCGGCGACCGAGCCGCCTCCCGCTCCTCCCGCCGCGGCGATGCTGCCCGACGAGATCGTTGCCGAACGGGGTGGCTTCATCCCGGAAGGGGTGGAGTTCGACATGATGAACGGCCGCCTCCTGACCGGCTCCCTTTCCGAGGGCTCGGTCTACGAAGTGCACCCGGACGGGCGGGTGACACCGCTCGTCGAGGACGACGAGCTGATTTCCTCGGTCGGCATCGAGGCGGACGAGCCGCGCGACCGGTTGCTCGTCGCCAACGCGGATCGGTCGGTCTTTCAGTCGGGCGGCATGGGACAGGCGAAGCTGGGGGTCTACAACCTGACGACCGGTGAGCGCATCGCGATGGTCGACCTCGCCGCGGTGGCCGACGCGGGTGACGACGCGGTCCACTTCGCCAATGACGTTGCGGTTACCGATGACGGCACGGCGTACGTAACCGATACGCGGTTGAGCGCGCTGTACCAGGTGACTGCCGACTACGAGGCGTCACTGTTCCATCGCTTCGACGACGGCGGCGCCGGGCCGAACGGCATCGTCCACCATCCGGCGGGTTACCTGCTCGTGGCGCGCGGCGCGGCGCTGTGGAAGGTGCCGCTGGACGATCCGGCGGCGTCCTCCGAGGTGACGCTGCCCGAGGAGGTGCCGGGTCAGGACGGGATGGTGTGGAGCGCGGGGCGGCTGGCGATCGTCAGCAACTCGTCGAACCGGGTGGTGGCGCTCACCAGCGACGACGATTGGGCGACGGCGACCGTGGCGGCGGTCGCGGCCTACGAAACGCAGGCCACGACGGCGGCGGTGGTCGGTGACGACGTCTACGTCGTCCATCCGCACTTCGCCGACGAGGATCCACCGAGCATCACGCGGGTCACGTTCCAGTAGCCGGATGACCGTGCGCTCGCGCCGCACGGGTCCGGACAGGTCATTCGAGCAAGGAGTTGCGGAGGCGACGATGAAGCGAATTCTGGTGCTCGGCGCTCTGGTGATGGCGGCCGGTTTCTCGGTTGCCGTCAACTCGGAACAACAAATCTCGCAGGCGGCCCTCGACGCGGCAGTCATCGAACAGGTGCGCGACAACCTGTACGTCATCACGGGATCCAGCCCGTTGAACCGGGAGGCGTTCAGCGGCGGGAACACGGGCGTGTATGTCGGCGCCGACGGCGTCACCCTGGTCGACACCAAGCTGGGCGGCTGGGGTCAGGCGCTGATGGATCGGGTCCGGACGGTTACCGACAAGCCGGTCACGACGATCATCAACACGCACACGCATGGCGACCATGTGGGCAGCAACATGTTCTTCCCGGCCGAGGTGGAGATCGTCGTGCACGAGAACACCCGCCAGAACATGACGGGGATGGACATTTTCGCCGGCGACGGCGCGCGCGGGTTGCCCGACCGGACCTACAACGACCGGTTGACGCTGGGATCGGGAGCGGATCGGATCGAGCTGTACCACTTCGGTCCGGGCCACACCAACGGCGACACGTTCATCCTCTATCCCGGCCTGCGGGTCCTGCAGATGGGCGACATGTTCCCCTGGCAGGACGCGCCGTTCCTCGATCGGAACAACGGCGGCAGCGGCGTCGAGTTCCCGGAGACGCTGCAGAAGCTGCTCGACAACGTCGACGGATTCGACACGGTCATTCCGGGCCACATCCCGGTGACGACACCCGACAGGCTGGAGGAGTACCAGCGCTTCACGGCCGACCTGCTCGCAGCGGTGCGCCAGGCGATTGCCGACGGGCAGACGGTCGAGCAGGCCGCGGCGTCCATCGACCTGACCGGCGAGTATCAGGGCTACCGGACGGAACGGATGGCAGCGGCGATCCAGGCCATCTACGAGGAGCTGGGTCAATAGCCCCCGCTTCAGGATTTCGTGTGGGACGCCGGATGTCCGTCTCCGCTATCATAAGCTGTCCGGACAGGACCAGGTGGGTCGTGCGGCGCAGCAGTCCGGTGCGCCATGGGCCATGACACGGAGGTTCAGAT
>CAZWUJ010000009.1:94944-125863 GCA_964636705.1 uncultured Vicinamibacteraceae bacterium | reverse complement strand
GATCGTCGCCTTGGTGAGCCGTTACCCCACCAACAAGCTAATCGGACGCGGGCCCATCAACAAGCGCCAGGTCCGAAGATCCCCAGCTTTGATCGCCGTCCATCCAAGAACGGGATGTTATGCGGTATTAGCCCTCCTTTCGGAGGGTTATCCCCCACTCGAAGGTAGGTCACCCACGCGTTACTCACCCGTCTGCCACTCTACTCGCGGCCCGAAGGCCGCGTTCGCGTTCGACTTGCATGTATGAGGCACGCCGCCAGCGTTGATTCTGAGCCAGGATCAAACTCTCAAGTTGAAAACGCAAGCGCACGGTGCCGCAACGGCGCCGCGCACGAACTCAACAGAGAGCCACATGGCTCTGCGTTGTGTCGAATTTGTTGTCAGGCTGACACTCGACGTGTGCTTCACGTCGCTGTCCTGTCCAGATTTCAAAGAACCCGGGCGCGGGCGGGGGACTCCCCCGGCCACGGCGACGCGTCCTTCAGAGACACGCCACCCATCGGCCAGACCGAACAGCTTACAGATGCCCGCAGGGCGTGTCAAGGATTGGGCCGGCTCGCGGTGAGGCCGTCTCAGTCGGTCGACCGGACCGCCTCCGGGTGCAGCCGGATCCGCAGGGCGCGCCGCCCCACCTGGAGAATGAAGGGAGGGTGGTCGGCCGGGACGGTGAAGAACCGGTCCTCGATCCGGGTACCGTTGACGCGGACGCCTCCTTGGCCGATCACTCGCGTGGCCGCGCCACCCGAAGGGGC
Organism: uncultured Vicinamibacteraceae bacterium; assembly: GCA_964636705.1. Lineage (GTDB taxonomy): Bacteria > Acidobacteriota > Vicinamibacteria > Vicinamibacterales > UBA8438 > VXRJ01. The sequence goes on along the minus strand of CAZWUJ010000009.1, from coordinate 125,111 downwards.
AAGGCCCGCCGCCACCATGATGACCGACAGGCGCCGTCCCTCTGGTGGTGTCTCCGCCGCCCATTCATCCAGATCGTCAGGCAGTTCACGCCTCGAGAACCGGCGGTCGAATGCCTCCGCGGCGGCCCGCGCAGCGTCCGGCGAATGGAAGTCGCCGACGATGCGGACGGCCAGATCCACCTTCGCCTGTTTCGGATGAAGATCCCCAGCATCAACCCGGGAGCGAAGCGCCGCGAGCTCCGCCAGCGACAAGTCCGTCAATAACTCGTAGTAGCTCCACATCAGGTCGTCGGAGATCGACATGAGCTTGCCGAACATCTCGCCCGGCGGCTCGGCGATACCGACGTAGTTGGCGGAGGACTTCGACATCTTCTCGACGCCGTCGAGGCCCACGAGCAGCGGCGTCGTCATGACGATCTGGGCCTCGACACCGAACGGGGGCATGATGTCGCGCCCGACGTTCAGATTGAAGAGCTGATCCGTGCCTCCCAACTCGACGTCGGCACGGAGATGGACCGAATCGTACGCCTGCGCCAGGGGGTACAGGAACTCGTGAATGGCAATAGGCTGCCGGGACTCGTAGCGTTGCCGGAAGTCTCGCCGCTCCAGCATCTGTGCAACGTTGTAGCGGGCTGCGAGACGAATCAGCCCCTCACTCCCCAGCGCGCCGAGCCAGGCGCTATTGAAGTCGATCACCGTCGCATCGGGATCCAGCAACTTGAAAATCTGCTGCCTGTAGGTTTCGGCGTTCGCGTCGATCTCTTCCCGCGTCAGGGCCGGACGGGTCTTGGACCGGCCCGTCGGATCGCCGATGAGGCCAGTGAAGTCTCCGATCAGAAAGACCACCCGATGGCCCAGATCCTGAAAGTGCTTCATCTTCCGGATCAGGACGGTATGCCCCAGATGCAGGTCGGGGGCGGTCGGATCGAATCCCACTTTGACGGTAAGCGCTCGGCCCGCCTCGGCCGCCCGGGCGAGCTTCGAGCGTAGCTCCACCTCGCGAACCACGTCGACGCAACCCTTGGTCAGGTACGCAAGCTGCTCGTCCAGTGTCATCGAAGCCACTCATTCTATCGGGCCTGGGGTCGGCGCTCCGCGATCAGGAGCGCGCGACAAAGCGACGGCCCTCGATCCGCCAGCCCCCCGCCAGCACGGCCGCGATCGCCTCGGGGTAGATCCGGTGCTCTTCGAGCAGAATGCGCGCCGCAAGGGTGTCGGCCGTGTCGCCCGGCTCCACCCGCACCGCCGCCTGCCGGACGATGGGGCCGTCGTCCAGTTCCGGTGTGACGATGTGGACCGTCGCGCCGCTCACCGCCACGCCGTGCGTCCACGCCTGTTCCTGCGCGTTCAGCCCGGGAAAGGCCGGGAGCAGGGAGGGGTGGATGTTCAGAATTCGGTTCGGGAATGCCTCGACGAACGCCGAACTCAGCAGGCGCATGAATCCCGCGAGGCAGACGAGGCTGACCGAGCGGCGCCGCAACTCGGCCACCATCGCCAGGTCGAACGCCTCGCGCGACGGATAGTCGGTGTGGCGGACCACGACCGTCTCAATGCCCGCTCTCGCCGCCCGGTCCAGGCCGGCCGCCTGCGCCCGGTTCGAGATGACGACGGCCAGTTCCGCGTCAAGCCGGCGGTCAGCGATAGCGTCGATGATTGCCTGCAGATTGCTGCCGCGTCCCGAAATCAGGACGCCGATGCGGTGGTTGCCGATCCCGGAGTCCACCACCTCCGCCGCTGCGCCGTCCGACACGTTGGTCATCGATCCTCACTCTGAGTCTCAACAGGACGCGGCCCGGGCGATCGGGGCATACGCCACGCGACGCTCGCCCGCCCGGACCTCCCCGATCACTCCCGCGCCGACCTCCCCGCAAGTGATCAGCTTCGCCACCACATCGTGCACGTCCGCCGCCGCACAGGCAATCACCAGGCCGATCCCCATGTTGAACGTCCGGTACATCTCGGCCTCCGGCACGGCTCCCTTGGCCTGAAGCAGGTCGAAAATCGGCAGGCGGGACCAGCGGTCCGGATCGATCACGGCCATGCACCCTTCCGGGAGGATGCGCGGCACGTTGTCGGTCAAACCACCGCCCGTAATATGCGCAATTCCCTTGAGCCGGCCCATCTCGATCGCGGGATGGACACTCGGGGCGTACGACCGATGCGTCCGGAGGAGCTCCTCGCCCACCGTGCAGCCCAGCGCCTCCACTTCCGAGTCAACCGATAGGCCGAGGGTGTCGAACAGGATCGCGCGCGCCAGTGTGTAGCCGTTGGTGTGCAGTCCGCTCGAAGGGAGGCCGATCAGGGCGTCGCCGGGACGGATCGAGCGGCCGTCGATAATCCGCGCGCGGTCGACGAGCCCGACAACGAAACCGGCAAGGTCGTACTCTCCGTCGGAGTAGAAACCCGGCATTTCCGCAGTCTCCCCGCCGAGGAGCGCGCAACCGTTCTCACGGCAGGCGGTCGCGATGCCTTCGATCACCTCGGAAGAAACCGCCGGTGACAAACGGCCCGTTGCCAGGTAGTCGAGAAGGAAGATCGGACGGGCCCCCTGAACCAGAATGTCATTGACGCAGTGGTTCACAAGGTCGCCGCCGACCGTCGTGTGAACGCCCGTCGCAAACGCGACCTTCAGCTTCGTCCCGACACCATCGGCGCTCGCCACGAGCACCGGTTCGTCCATCCCTCCCAACTCCGGACGGAACAGGCCGCCGAACGTCCCGATGTCGCTCAGCACGCCTTCGCTGAACGTGCTGCGGGCAAGGTGCTTCACGCGCTCGACCACCGCCTGGCCGGCGTCCACGTCAACCCCTGACGTCTTGTAGTCCATCGTCCCCAACCGGCCGCCAGTCAACTAGTTCGCAATCAGTACTCAAGTACCTCCATCGCCCTCTCTGCCACCGACCGCATGCGGTCCGACTGGCCCTCGGCCCAGTAGAGGTCGCGCATCAGTACGTAGAACCGTTCCTCCGCCAGATCCTCGTCCAACATATCGAAAGCGTCCCGCAGCAGCAGAAGAACACTCTCCAGGTCGTCGCGCGCGGCAATCGTCTCGAATGCCACCTCCGGCGACCGTAGCGCGACTGCCCCGAGCGCGAGCGCGATGGGTGCGCGCCCCGGATCGACGGCGTCGGCACCTGCGTCGAGCAACCCGGCAAGCGCCTCGACATGCCCCGACATCGCGAGCGCGGCCGCGGCGGACGACGCGGCGCGCAAGAGTTCCTGATTGTCTCCGGCCCCTGCCGCGCCGTAAACCAGCGCGCCGACTACGTAGTCCAACTGGCTTCGACAATCGATGCCGAGCAGGCAGGTGGTGGCCGAAAGCACCGGCTGATCCGGATGTTCCGCGTCGACGGCGGTTCCGCTCAACGCCCTGAGTGCCCGATCGTCGCCGATCTTGCCAAGCGCTATCAGCGCGTCGTCCCGCAACGGCCCGTCCTCGGAAGCGAGCGGAATCAGTTGATCGACGGCCCACGCGGCGCGCTGATCCCCAAGCGCCTCGATGACAGCGGAACGAAACGCGGACTCGCCCCGGTTGATGTCGGCCGTCAATTGCCCCCGCACGGCCGGGTCGTCGTCATGGGCGGCAAGCGCTCGAATCAGTTGCGGCCGAACGAACTCGGAGGTCTCCTGCTCGAGCCCCGCCAGCAGTCGACGCGCCAGAGACGGATCGGGCCGGTACGCCGCCGCTTCGTATGCCACGGCGCGCACCCGGTCGTTGAGCGAGTCCAGCGCCTCGCGAAAGTACGCATCCACTCGCGGGCCGGGATAGCCGGAGAGAATGACGGCGGCCCGAAACTGCACGTAGCTGTCCGGATGCGTGCGGGCGGCCTCGAGGAGGGCGGGCACGACCACTGCCGCGTCGGTCCGCCGGATCACGCGCGACGCCTCCGCCCGCGCCTGGTAGCTGAAATCGCCCAGCGCGGAGATTGCCCGCGCAAGTTCAGGTGGCGTCTGCGCACGTAACGGCGCCCGCGGCAACAGGCCGCCGGCGACCACGGACGCGCACGCGAGCGCGACACCCAGACGGCGCAGCGTCACGGCTTGCCCTCCATGCCATTTCCGCCGTCAGGCGCCATCTTCAGCACCATCTGCATGTAGGCATCGGAATCCTGGGGTGGGGGAACCGGGTAGTGGCGGGTATAGCAGGCCGTGCAGTAGTCCCCGTTCCGCTCGCCCACCGCGGCGCGCAGCCCTTCGATACTCAGGTACGCCAGCGTGTCGGCCCCCATGAAGTCGCGAATCTCGTCGACCCCACGCGACGCCGCGATCAGTTCGTCGCGATGGGGGGTGTCAATGCCGTAATAGCAGGGCGCCACCGTCGGCGGGCAACTGATCCGCATGTGCACCTCGCTGGCGCCCGCTGCCTTGATCATCGCGACGATCTTCTGACTCGTCGTGCCTCGGACGATCGAATCGTCCACGAGCACCACGCGCTTGCCCTCCAGCACGCTCCGGACGGTGTTCAGTTTCACCTTCACCTTGAGTCCGCGAATCGACTGGTGCGGTTGGATGAACGTGCGGCCGACGTAGTGGTTGCGGATCAGCCCCATCTTGAGCGGAATGCCGGAACTCTCGGCGTATCCGATCGCCGCGACGAGGCCGGAGTCGGGAATCGGCACGACGACATCGGCGTCAACGCCTGACTCCTCCGCGAGCCGGCGGCCCAGGTTCGTCCTCACCGCGTTCACACTCTGGCCGAAGACATCGCTGTCAGGGCGCGCGAAGTAGACGTGCTCGAAGACGCAGTGGGAGAGCCTGGTCGTCGGGAAGGGTTTGTACGAGCGAAGGCCGTCGTTCCCTATCACCAACACCTCGCCTGGCTCGATCTCCCGCTCGTAGGTGGCGCCGATCAGGTCCATCGCGCAGGTCTCGGAACAGACGACGTATCCGTCATCGATGCGGCCCAGCGCGAGGGGACGAAAGCCGTGCGGGTCGCGCACCGCGATCAGGTTGTCCGGCGTCAGCAGGACCAGCGAGAAGGCGCCGCTCACCTGCGACACCGATTCCACTATGGCGTCCTCCGGGGTGGCGGCGGTCGACTTGGCGTAGAGATGCAGCACTACTTCCGTATCGCTGTTGGTCTGGAAGATCGAGCCCTGCCGAACCAGCCGCTCGCGCAGCTCGGCTGCGTTGACCAGGTTGCCGTTGTGGCAGAGCGCGATCTGGCCGTGTGCGCAGTCGATGAGGATCGGCTGCGCGTTGACGATCCGGCTGTCGCCGAACGTCGAGTAACGCACGTGGCCGATGGCCGATGCGCCCGGCAAGTTCGCGAGCAGGTTGTCGTTGAACGTATCGCTCACATATCCCATGGCGCGCGATAGCTTGACGCGGCCGTCGTCCGCCGACGCGATGCCGGCGGACTCCTGTCCGCGGTGCTGCAGCGCGTAAAGGCCGAGATAGGCAAGAGAAGAGGCCTCCGCGTGCCCATGGATACCGAAGACGCCGCATTCGTCGTGGAACTTGTCGTCATCGACGGGCTCGCGCCGCGCCCGGATCGTGACGTCCCGTTCCTGTCCGACCGTCGACGCGTGCCCGTCCCCTGCACTCATGCGGCCGTCTCCTCAAAATGACGCGACAGTCCGGTCGACCACGCCTGCTCCGCCTCCCCGAGTGAGACGTCGACCAGCGCTTCTCTTTCACCCTCGATGGCAAACCGTAACCGCGAGCCGCCGGTCCGTCCCAGGACGCGCGACGGCACGCCCGCCGCCGCTGCCGCTGCCGCCACCCGGTCGGCGTCCTCCTCACGCACCGACACGACAATCTGCGACGCCGCCTCGCCGAACAGCGCCGCCGCAAGACCCCCGTCGCCCGGCGCCACGGCCGGCAACGTCACGTCGCAGCCGATGCCACCCTTACTGTCGAAAGCGCACTCCGCCACCGTCACGGCCAGACCGCCTTCGCTGCAATCGTGGGCCGAGCGAATCAACGACTCCGCCGCGAGCGTGGCGACCAGATGTTGCAGCGCCCGTTCGTCCGCGAGGTCGATTGCCGGAGGTGTCCCCCGCACGATGCCGTGCATCAGCTTCAGGTACTCGCTCCCACCCAACGTTCCGCCCGGCGGCCCGAGAAGCAGGATGAGATCGCCGGCCGCCCGGAACGATCGTCCCACACGACGCTCCGCATGATCCAATATCCCAACCACGCCCAGCACCGGCGTGGGCAGAATTGCCTGGCCGTCGGTCTCGTTGTACAGGCTGACGTTGCCGCCCGTTATCGGAATGTCGAGCGCGCGACAGGCATCGCCGATCCCGGCGACGGCGCGGGCGAATTGCCACATGATCTCCGGTCGCTCCGGGTTGCCGAAGTTCAGGCAGTTTGTCGCGCCGACCGGCTGCGCGCCCGCGCACACCACATTCCGGGCCGATTCCGCAACCGCGAGCATCGCGCCGCGGTACGGGTCGAGCTGGCAGTACCGCCCGTTGCCATCGACGGAGAACGCGAGCGCGCGGCGCGTTCCCTTGACCCGGACGATCCCGGCGCCCATTCCCGCCGGGGCGATCGTGTTGGTCCGGACCATGTGGTCGTATTGCCGGTAGATCCAGCGGCGGCTGGCGATACCGGGCGACCCGACGAGACGCAGAAACGTGTCGTTGGTTACGGCATCGCGGGCCAGCGCGGCGCCGTCCAGCGTCCGTTGCTCCGCCAGTTCGTCCGGCTCGCGCACTGGCCGATCGTAGAGAGGCGCCTCGTCGGCAAGCGGCCGATTCGGAATCTCCGCCACCACCTTCCCGCCGTCGCGCACCCGCAGCAGGCCGTCGCCCGTTACCTCGCCGATCCGGACAGCGTGCAGGTCCCATTTCTCGAAGATCCGGTCCACTTCCGTCTCGCGCCCCTGCCGCACGATGAACAGCATCCGCTCCTGGGATTCGGACAGCATGATCTCGTAGGGCGTCATCTGCGACTCGCGCTGCGGCACCCGCGCCACGTCGATGTCGATGCCGGCGCCGCCGCGCGCCCCCATCTCGCACGACGAACAGGTCAGCCCGGCCGCTCCCATGTCCTGCAGGCCGACCAGCGCATCCGTGCGCAGCACCTCCAGGCACGCCTCGAGCAACAGCTTCTCCATGAACGGGTCGCCCACCTGCACGTTGGGGCGCTTCTCGGCGGAGGCGTCGTCGAACTCGGCCGACGCCATGGTGGCGCCATGGATCCCGTCCCGCCCCGTCTTCGCGCCCACGTAGTAGACCGCGTTACCCGTCCCTTCCGCCCGCCCACGAATCACGCCGTCGGCTGAGGCGACACCGAGGCAGAAAACGTTGACCAGAGGATTGCCGGCGTAGCGCTCGTCGAAACCGACCTCGCCGCCGACCGTCGGCACCCCGATGCTGTTGCCATAGCCGGCGATCCCGGCGACGACTCCGTCGATCAGACGGCGCGTCGGCCCCGGTTCGGGCGGTCCGAACCGTAGCGAGTCGAGCAGTGCGATCGGGCGCGCGCCCATCGTGAAGATGTCGCGGATGATCCCGCCCACGCCGGTGGCCGCTCCCTGGTACGGCTCGATGAACGACGGATGGTTGTGCGATTCGATCTTGAAGACCGCCACGAGGCCGTCCCCGATGTCGATGACGCCGGCATTCTCCCCCGGACCCTGCACCACCCGCGGACCGGCCGTGGGTAGCCTGCGGAGATGGATGCGCGAGCTCTTGTAGCTGCAGTGCTCCGACCACATCACCGAGAAGATCCCCAGTTCCAGCAGATTGGGATGCCGGCCGAGGATGGCGACGATCCGATCGTACTCGTCCAGCGTCAGCCCGTGCGCCGCGACGGTCTCGTCATCGATCCGAACCGCGCCGTGCGCCGCGTCGCTTCCGGTCATCGTGGGGTATGGCCCGCCACGGCAGCGCCCGGCACGGCGGACGCGACGCCGTCCCGGACCAGCGACGCCGCGACCGACACGAAGATGACGCGGCCGTCGGTGCTGCCGACCGCCACTTCGCACGCTCGCTCCGGATGCGGCATCAGACCGACCACGTTGCGAGCCCGGTTCGCGATGCCGGCGATTGCGCCGACCGACCCGTTGACGTTCCACGCCTCGTCGAGCCTCCCGTCGGGGGTGGTGTAACGGAAGATCACCTGCCGGCGCGCATCGAGCTCGGCCAGCGTTGCCTCGTCGGCATAGTAGTTCCCTTCCCCGTGCGCGATGGGAATGCGGAGGATCTGTCCTTCCGACGCCAGGCAGGTGAACGGCGTGTCGGTAGCCTCGACGCGGAGATGGACATGTTCGCAGATGAACTTCAGATCGCGGTTCCGCCGCATGCCGCCAGGAAGCAGCCCTGCCTCGAGCAGGATCTGGAAGCCGTTGCAGATGCCGATCACGGGGCCGCCGGCAGCGGCGAACTCGACGACGCTTCGCATGATCGGTGAGAAGCGCGCTATCGCACCGGTTCGAAGGTAGTCTCCGTACGAGAAGCCGCCGGGCAGCACCACCAGGTCAGCGCCGCCCAGATTCTCCGCCTTGTGCCAGACGAGCTCAACGTCGTGGCCCAGCACTGCCCCAAGTGCGTGGTACGCGTCGTGGTCGCAGTTCGATCCGGGAAACACGACCACCGCCGCCTTCATCCTTCCAACACCTCCACGCGGTAGCTCTCGATCACCGGATTGGCAAGCAGTCTGTCGGCCACTTCCATCGCAAGCGAACGCGCCTCGTCCGCCGTCGCAGCATCGACGTCCAGCTCGAAGTACTTGCCCTGCCGGACATCGCGCACCGCGCTGTACCCGAGCGACCCGAGCGCACCGGTAATCGTCTTGCCTTGTGGATCGAGGATCGACCGCTTCAGCGTGACGTAGACCCTGGCCGTCACGACGCGTTCCCCCGCGGGCCGACGCCGGCTGGCTCCAGGCGTTCGCCGGTGCCGCCCGTGCCGCCCACGTCACCGGCGGCAAACGCCCGCGCCATGATGGTGTCGACATGCCGGAGCTGCACGTCGAGGTCGAACGCCTCTTCGATCGCCTCCGTCGGCAGGACGGCGGTCACCTCGGGGTCATCCAGCAACAGCGCCTTGAAGTCCCGCTGCTCGTCGTGTGATCGCATCGCATTCCGCTGAACCAGAACGTAGGCGTTCTCGCGTGACACCCCGCGCTTCGCCAGCTCCAGCAACACGGTCCCGGAGAACACGACGCCCCGCGAGCGCTGCAGGTTCTCCAGCATCCGTTCGGGATAGACGACCAGGCCGCGGACGATCCGCGTGAATCGCCGGATCATGTGGTCGAGCGCGCAGAAGCTGTCGGGCAGAATCACGCGCTCGACCGAGGAATGAGAAATATCCCGCTCGTGCCAGAGTGCAATGTTCTCGAGGGCCGCCATGGCATTCGCGCGCACGACGCGCGCCAGCCCCGTAATCTGCTCGCAGCCGATGGGGTTGCGCTTGTGCGGCATCGCCGACGAGCCCTTCTGTCCCCGTGCGAACGGCTCGGCCACCTCGCCGATCTCGTTCTTCTGCAGCCCCCGGACCTCGACCGCGAACTTTTCGAGCGACGCCGCGGTGATCGCCAGTGCGCCGAGCAGCTCGGCGTGGCGATCGCGCTGAATCACCTGCGAGGCAACCGGGGCAGCCGCGAGCCCGAGGCGGTCGCAAACGCCCTGTTCGATTGCCGGGTCGAGATGCGCATAGGTCCCGACTGCCCCCGAGAGCTTCCCGACGCTGATTCCGTCCCGCGCCCCGAGGATCCTCCCGCGGTCGCGCCCGAGTTCCGCGTACCACAGCGCCAGCTTGACGCCGAAAGTCATCGGCTCGGCATGGACGCCGTGCGTCCGGCCAATCATCGGCGTGTGCCGGTGGCCGTCCGCCTGCGCGCGCACCGCTCCGCGCAGGGCGTCGAGATCCGCAATCAGCAAGTCGCACGCCTCTCGCATCTGCAACGCCTGGGCCGTGTCAATGACGTCGGACGACGTCATGCCGAAATGGAGCCAGCGCGCCGGGGGACCCACCGCCTCCGCCACCGCCGTCGTGAAGGCAATGACGTCATGCTGCGTCGTCTCCTCGATCTCGGCCACGCGCGCCGCGTCGACGGCGCCCCTGTCGCGGATATCGCGTGCCGCGTCCCGCGGGATCAGGCCATGCTCGGCCATCGTCTCTGCGGCTGCGATCTCGACGCGCAGCCAGGTGTCATAGCGGCGCTGCTCCGTCCAGAGGCGCCCCATCGCGGCCGGCGTGTAGCGGGAAATCATCGGGCCTGCCTAGTCTTCATGCTGCGGCAACCAACTAACCCAGGTCGAGCCGGGAGGGCTCCACCGGCTCCGCGAGCGGACCGACCAGCGCGCCGCCGAGCGCGCCGTTCCGGAACAGATCGTTCGCGACGCGCTGCACGTCCCCGGCGGTCACGGCCGCGTAGTTCGCGAGCGCCTCCGTCACCGTCATGTGCCGCCCGTAGTACATCTCCGCGTGGGCCAACTCCGCCATCCGTCCCCCGGGATGCTCGAACCCCAACAGCAGGTTGCTCTTCAGGTGGTCCTTCGCGCGCTGCAACTCGTCCTCCGGCGGCGGCGTGGTCTTCAGGGCACGCAGCGCCGCGACAATCAGGTCGACCACCTCCTCCACGGCAGCCGGCGCGCAACCGGCGTGTATCGTCACGAGACCGGCGTCACGGTAGGCGGTCATGCCGCTTCCGACCGAGTAGGCGAGGCCGCGCTGCTCGCGGATCTGCTGGAACAGGCGGGAACTGGTCGGCCCTCCCAGCATGTCGATCAGCAGCGCCAGCGCGTAGCGATCCGGATGCCGCTGGGGGTAACCGTGCGTCCCCAGGCAGATGTGCACCTGCTCCAGGCCCTTGTCACGCACATCGAGCCGGACGCCGGTCCGCGGTTCGGTATCCTCCACCGGCTCGCATCCGGTAGGCACGGCGGCGAACGCCTCTTCCACTAGCGCGCCCAGGTGGTCCGGGTCGACGTTCCCGGCCGCGGCCACAATCAGGTTCTCCGCGCGGTAGGCTCGACCGAAGTAGTCGTTCAAGGCGGCTCCATCGAACGCCGAAACCGTCGCGGCGGTCCCGAGGATGGAACGGCCCAGTGGATGGCCCGGAAAAAGCCCCTCCGTCAAGAGCTCGTAGGCCAGGTCTCCGGGGGTGTCCTCAACCAGATTGATTTCTTCGAGAACGACGTTCCGCTCTCGTACGATCTCCGGTTCCGGGAAGACGGGATGCAACAGGAGGTCGCTCAGCAGGTCGACCGCGTGAGGCAGGTGCTCGTCCAGGGTCAGGATGTCGTACCCGGCGCTCTCGTGCGACGTGTAGGCATCGAGATTGCCTCCGATGCTGTCGACCTCCTGCGCGAACTGCTCCGCCGTGCGGGCGGCGGTCCCCTTGAAGAGCATGTGCTCGACGAAGTGCGCGATGCCCGCCTGCGCGGGATCCTCGTGCCGCGATCCGCGCGCCAGCCAGACCCCGAGACTGACGGAGCGAACCGACGGCATCGGGTCGATCAGAAGGCGGAGCCCGCTCGGCAGGACGAGTCGCGTGATCGAGCGGTCGGTCCGGCCGGGAGTGGCTACTGCCGCCGTCGCCACGGAAGTCGGACGGCCAGTCGTTGGGGACACGTAAATGTCTGTAAAATATATGGTTAAGGAAGTCTCTGGAGGCACTGATCATATCATGCCAGCCATCCGTGCGGCAATGGCGCGTATACGATTGGCGCCATCCTCCGACTCCCAGGACATGACGACACGTGCGGTTCTGACCGAACTCGAACCGGAGGCATTGGCTTCCGCACTTGCCGCGCTGGACGCCCCGGCGTTCCATGCGCGGCAGATCTATCAGTGGATCTACCGCCGTGGAATCACTGACTTCCGTCAGATGACCGACCTCGCGGCTGACCTTCGCGCCCGGCTGGACGCGACGTTCACCATTCCGACTCCGGAAGTCGTCGCACGGCATGACTCCGACGACGGCACCGTGAAGTTTCAGCTTCGCTTCCACGACGGACGAGAGGTGGAGACGGTGTTCATACCGGACACTCCCGCCATGACTTTCTGCATCTCGACGCAGGTGGGCTGCGCGATGCAGTGCGGGTTCTGTCTGACCGGGAGGATGGGATTGCTGCGCAACCTGACTGCGGGTGAGATCGCGGCCCAGGCGCGGCTGATGGCCCACGTCCTGGGCCTGGCCGGCCGCCGCTTCAACATCGTACTGATGGGGATGGGTGAGCCCCTCCACAACTACGACGCCACCATGAAGGCGCTCCGGATCCTCGCCGCCGACTGTGGCCTGGCGGTCCATCCGCGCCGCGTAACGCTTTCGACCGTCGGCGTGCTGCCGGCGCTCGCACGGTTGGCGCACGAGCCTCTGATGCCGAACCTCGCGGTCTCGCTCCATGCGACGACGGAAGCGCTGCGCGACCGCCTGGTGCCGGTCAACCGGGCCTACGGCCTGGCCGACCTCATCGCCGCCTGCCGTCGCTTTCCGACGAGGCGGCGCGATCGGATCACGTTCGAGTACGTCCTGCTGCAGGGCATCAACGACAGTGCCGCCGACGCCCGGCGCCTCGCCCGGCTACTGCACGGAATCCGATCGAAGGTGAACGTGATTCCACTCAACGAAGCTCCCGGGATTCCCTATCGCCGGCCGACCGACGCGCAGGTGGATCGCTTCGCACGCGCTCTGGCTCGGCGGGAGGTCACCGTCTCGGTCCGGAAGAGCCGCGGCCGCGACATCCGCGCCGCGTGCGGGCAACTGATCATCGGCGGCACACGGCCCAGCGCCGGTCAGCGCGCCGCCGCGCTGCTGTCGTAGCTACGCGGGCGCGAGCGGCCGCACATCCGGGGCGGGCGCGGTCGCCCCCGCGCCCTGCGGAACCAGCTCCCCCGTCATCGCCTCTCCCGCGCCCGTCAGGCGCACGCGCACCCGTTCGTTGCCGGGGAGCGGCTCGGGGAGGTGGACGCGGAGGTAGTTGTCGGTCAGGACGGTGGTCCCCATGCCCAGCTCGTCCGCCTGACCGGCGAGTGTCAGCCCGTCGCGAACCGCACCCACCTGGGACGCACGAAAGCGCGCCGAGAGCGTGGCGCCGACTTCCCGCAGCGCGCGTGCCCGCTCGCGGATTACCGGGCCCGGCACCTTGTCCGGCATACCGGTCGCCTCGGTGTCCGGCCGGTCCGAGTACGGAAAGACATGGAGATACGTGATCGGACTCCCGGCGACATAGCACCGCGTTACGTCCGCGTCGGCGTCGGTCTCGCCCGGAAAGCCGACCACCAGATCGCTCCCGATCGCGGCGTCGGGGCGCCGCACCCGAACGCCGTCCACCACACGGCGGTACTCGCCCAGCGTGTAGGGCCGGCGCATCCGCTGCAGCAGGGCGTCGCTCGCATGCTGCAGCGGCAGATGCAGGTGCGGGGCGAACCGCCGGCTGCCGGTCACCAGTTCCACCACCTCCGGCGTGCAATCCATGGGCTCCAGCGAGCTGATCCGGACCAGCAGGTCCGACGCGTGCGCGTCGAGGGCGCGCAGCAGCTCGGAAAGCGACGATGGCGGATCGAGATCGCGGCCGTACGAGCCGAGGTGCACGCCGGTCAACTGCAATTCGCGATAGCCCGCGTCCGCCGCCCGGTCCACCTCGTCGAGGACCCTGGCAAGTGGCACGCTTCGCCCCCGCCCCCGGGTCGACGGGATGATGCAGTAGGCGCACTGCTCGTCACACCCGGTCTGCACCCGCAGCGTCCACGCCGTCCGGCCGTGTTCCCCCGGCGGGATGAGGGCGCCGCACGCGCCGTCGCCGCCTCCGAACCGGACCGCCGTGGTGGGGGCGGCGGCCTCCAGGATCCGCTGGGCAAGCGCTTCCTTCTCCGCGTTCGGGACCACCGCGACCACGCCGGGCAGCGCCGCCACCGCATCGGCGTCGCGCGATGCGTAGCACCCGGTGGCGATCACCTGGGCGCGCGGGTTCACCCGCGCGATCCGCCGGATTGCCTGCCGCGTCCCCTGATCGGCGTTGGCGGTCACCGTGCAACTGTTCACGACAACCACGTCGGCGCGTTCCACCGGCGCCCGCCGCGCACCCGCCGCGCGCAGCCGGCTCTCCAGCCCGAACGAGTCGGCCTGGTTCACCCGGCACCCGAACGTGATCATCGCGAACGTCACGGCTCGCGATCATACCGTCGGCGATGTCGCGCGCACGCCCCCGGACGGAGTCGGAACACTCCCTGGCAGGCGCCGATGGCGGCCATGACAGTTCTCCTTGCAAGTGTTCGGTAACGGAAGTAATGTTTCCTTACCGCACGTTCACCCGCACGAGGGACAACCATGCTGGCCAAACTGACCTCCAAGAACCAGTTGACCCTACCCAAGGCTGTCACCGCAGCCGTGGAAACCACTGAGTATTTCGATGTCACCACGGAGAACGGCCGTATCGTGCTCACCCCCGTTCGCGTCAACCGCGCTGATGGCGTGCGGGCGAAGCTCGCCGAACTCGGCCTCTCGGAGACCGATGTGGCCGACGCCGTCGCTTGGGCCCGGACGCGTGAATGAAACTGTCTCGCCCGGTACTTGACACGAACGTCCTGGTATCGGCGCTCCTTTTCCATGCCGGCGCGCCGGCGTGGCTACGCGGCGCCTGGCGCTCCGGGCAGATTCGGCCCCTCGCCAGCCGGCAGACCTCGACCGAGTTGATCCGGGTTCTCGCCTACCCCAAGTTTTCGCTGACCGCCAGCGAGCGGCGGGACATACTCGACGACTATCTGCCGTTCTGCGAGACCGTAACCCTTCCCAATCCGCCACCGCCGGTCCCCCGATGCCGCGACCCGTTCGACCAGCCGTTCCTTGAGTTGGCGCTCGCTGGCCGCGCAGACGCGCTGGTGACCGGAGACGCAGATCTCCTGGCCCTCGCGGACAGATTCCCTGTGTCCATACTCTCTCCCGCCGCCTACCGCCAGCAGCTATCTCGCAGCGAAGAGGCGGGCTGGTGAGGATGCGGTGCGCGACCTTACGGTTTCGATTCGCCGTAGCCTTCGAGCACCTGATCGAGGGCCAGCACCCGCCGCACCGCGTCGCTGATCGCGCGGCCAGTGAACGAAGCGCCGGCTATCGGCTGGATGCCCGCGCGGATGCGCAGGGAATCGTGGAGCACCTCGCCGTTGAACTGGCGGAGGAAGTCGGAAGGCGCCAGGTATTGCGCCGGCTCGAAGAAGACGGTGACGTCGACGCGTTGGATCCGGCCCTCCGTATCGAGCGAGATGAGCAGGCTCTGGCGTTCGGTCTTCGCCGTGTGGGTGTCGATGTAGGCGCGCCCCACCACCTCTTCGCCGTCGCGGGCGATGTAGCGGGGGAAGATCCGCCCGTGCATGCCGACCTGCGCGATGGCGGCGACGGCGGACATCTGCTCCGGTGTCAGAATCACCCTGTCCCGCGTCACCGCCGCACCGGGGTAGGCGAGCTCGAGGGCTTCGGCGCGGGTCATCACGCCTTCCTGGGCGTGCGTCGGCATCGCTGGCGCCGCGAGGATCAGCGCGACTACGGCGGCGGCCGCGACTGGTCTGAGCATTGCCACCGGGCGCCGGCTACTGGCCGGGCATCAATCCGACCACTTCCGTCCGGACCCGGTAGAGGCCGGTCCGCGCGGTCATGTAGAGGGTGCGGCCATCGTTTCCGAACGCCGCGTTCGCCGGCTGCTCGTCGGGGCGGACGGTGCCGAGGTGTTCGCCATCCGGGCTGATTACGACGATGCCGCCGGGCCCGCTTGCCCAGAGGTTACCCGTCGCATCAACCGCGAACCCATCCGGGACGCCTCCGTCCTCGCTGTCGGTCAGGTCCAACAGAACGCTTCCTTCGCCGACCGTCAGGTCTTCGTTCACGGGGTACGCCATCCAGATACGCGCTTCCTGATCCGAGTTGGCGACGTAGAGCGTTTGCTCGTCGGGCGATAGCCCGATGCCGTTCGGCCGAGTCTGCCCGTCGGCCAGCAGCGTCACCGTGCCGTCCGGATCAAGGCGGTAGATGCCGTTCCAGCCGAGCTCGGCTGCCTCGGGACCGGCGAGTCCGTATGGCGGATCGGTAAAGAACGCGGCGCCACTCGAGTGATACACGATGTCGTTCGGGCTGTTCAGGCGCATGCCGTCGTAGCGATCCGCCAGTGTGATGCGCGTGCCGTCCGGCTCTACGCGCGCAACGCGCCGGTTCCCGTGCTCGCACAGGACGACGCGGCCTTCGCTGTCGACGGTCAGCCCGTTCGATCCTCCCTGCCCGTTCGTTTCGAGTTCCGGCAGGAAAACCGGATCGAGGAAGACGCTGGATCCCTCCCGTTCCGACCACTCGTAGACGCGATCTCCCGGGATGTCGCTGAAGAGAAGCGAGCCGTCGTCGGGACCGCCAATCCATACGGGTCCCTCGATGAACTGAAAGCCCTCGCTGACCTTCTCGACTACGGCGTCGGAAGCAACCAGGCCCTCCAGGCCATCGATGGTTCCGGCTTCCTCGAAAACCGGCGACGCGTCGATCGCCGGTTCCGCTTCGGGTGGCGCGGGTTCCTCGGCCGGGCCGCCGCACTGAACGAGCATCCCCGCGGTGACCAACACCAGGGACGTACTTCGAAGTTCTCGACGCATCGATTCGCCCTCCACCCTTGTCCGAACGGATCTTAACGAATCGGAGGGTCCATCACGGCACGGGATCTATCTTCAGCCGGCGCCGTTTGGCGCGTAGCGTCTTCAGAGAGATTCCCAACCGGTTGGCCGCCGCAGTCACGCGTCCGTCTGCGGAATCCAGAGCACGTACGATCAATGCGCGCTCCACTTCCTCCAGAGCAGTCGCCAGCGGTTGATCCGTCGAGAGTGTCACCGTCTCCCGTGACGCTTCCGGCGGCGAGGGTGCGCTGTCGCCGCACAGCAGCAAGGGCAGGTGTCGCGTCGTTACGCGCGTTCCGCCAGGCGCCAGTACCACGAGGCGATGCATCTCGTTCACCAGTTGGCGCACGTTGCCGGGCCAGGGGTATTGCATCAGGGCCTCCATCGCATCGCCGGACATCTGGAGACGCTGTTTGCCGTAGCGCGTGGCGAATCGGTGGAGGAAGTACCGGGCGAGGGGCGGGACGTCACGCCGCCGCTCGCGCAACGGAGGAACGTGCATGTGGACGATGTTCAGGCGGTAGAACAGATCCTTCCGGAACCGCTTCTCCTGAACCCGTTGGGCCAGATCGGCGTTGGTGGTGGCAAGAATCCGGACATCCACGACGGACGGGCGGGACGCACCAACCGGATGCACCTCGCGGCTTTCGATCAGCCTGAGCAGCTTCGGTTGCACGCGCGGGTCGATGTCACCGATCTCGTCGAGGAGCAATGTGCCTCCGTCGACGCTTCGGACAACGCCGAGCGCGTTTTCGTGGGCCCCGGTGAACGCACCCCGGCGGTGGCCGAAGAGTTGCGCATCGACCAGATCCGCCGCCATGCTCGTGCAGTTGTACGGCGCGAAGAGCTCGCGCGGCCGGCCGGAATGACTATGGATGTACCGCGCGAGCACTTCCTTGCCAGTGCCCGTCTCTCCTGTGATCAGAACCGGCAGGTCGCTCGGAGCCGCCTGCTGCGCAAGATGCGTAAGGCGGCGCATCGCGCCCGACGCCCAGACAGGCTGTGAAAGACGAGCCGCGCCGACCACCTCTCGAGGGGCCTTGCGGACCTTCGCACTCCTCCGCAGTGTGCTGACGTTCCTGGTGGAGCTCACAAGTCCGGGCGGGCGCGCGATCAACGACGCCGACGCATGAATAACTAATACTTATAGCATAAAAGCATCACTGCTTGCATTCCCCTACAGTAGGATCTTCCACCGACATCCCTGACCACTAGCCGTGCCTTACTCCCCGCCTGGCGGGCGCTCCGAAGTGCCGATGCATTTGGCGCTCGTGCCGGTCGTGCTGCTCATTGCGCTACTGGGCGCTTCCGTCTATCTGTTCGGGGATGATTCATCGTCAGGGCCGAACCAGATTGCGCTAGTGCTTGGCACCGCTGTCGCGGCAGTCGTCGGTCTCGCGGGCGGTCAACGTTGGAAGGACCTGGAACAGGCGATCAGCCAGGGCGTTTCCACGTCGATGGGCGCGATCCTGATCCTGCTGACGGTCGGATCCGTGATCGGCGCCTGGATCCTCGCCGGCGTTGTGCCGACGATGATCTACTACGGGCTGTCGATCCTGGCGCCGTCGGTTTTCTACGCCGCCGCCTGCCTTGTCTGCGCGGCGGTGGCGCTCGCCACCGGGAGCTCATGGACCACCGCCGGTACGGTCGGCATCGCCCTCGTCGGCATCGCCGCGGCGTACAACCTGAACCTCGGCCTTGCCGCCGGCGCGATCATCTCGGGCGCGTACTTCGGCGACAAGATGTCGCCGCTATCGGACACGACGAACCTCGCGCCCGCCGTCTCCGGAACGGAGCTGTTCACGCACATCCGCCACATGGTCTGGACGACGACGCCCAGCTTTGCCATAGCGGTTGTGCTATTCGCCGTGGCTGGCGCCGTTGCCGGCACGCCGGAGGGGACGGGGGACGTGGGAGCCGTCCTCGCCGCGCTCGACTCGGCGTTCGTCATCGGTCCGCACCTCCTGATCCCGGTGGGATTGGTCCTGGTGCTGGTGATCCGCAAGGTGCCGGCCTTCCCGGCGCTGCTGATCGGCGCCCTCGCGGGCGGCTTGTTCGCCGTGCTGTTCCAGCCGGAAGCCGTGCTCCGTTACGTCGGCGAGCCGGAGCTGTCACGCCCTGTGGCCCTGGTCAAGGGAGTCTGGCAGGCGCTCTACGGGGGATACGCGCTCGACTCCGGCAATCCCGTGCTCGACGACCTGCTTTCGCGCGGCGGTATGGCGAGCATGCTGACCACCGTATGGCTCATCATGACCGCGATGATGTACGGCGCCGTACTGGAAGCGACCGGCATTCTTCAGACGCTGGCCAGGCGGATTCTCCGTTCCGTCCGGAGCACGGGGTCGCTCATCAGCGCCACGCTCGCTACGTCGTTCAGCGTCAACGTCCTGGCGTCGGATCAGTACATCGCGATCGTGCTGCCGGGACGCATGTTCCGTAGCGAGTACGAACGACGCCGCCTCGATCCCAGGAACCTGTCGCGAACGCTGGAGGACTCCGGTACCATCACGTCGGTCCTGATCCCCTGGAACACCTGCGGCGCGTTCATGGCGCAAACGCTCGGCGTCTCGACTCTGACATACGCGCCGTTCGTTTTCTTCAACCTGATCAACCCGTTCGTTGCGGCCTTCTACGGTTTCGCGCAGATCGGCATCGCGCGACTGCCGGAATCGGCGCCCGGCGCCGGTGTCGCCGCAGCCGACAGACTCCCCGCCGGTGACCGCCCCTGATCGGAAGCCCGGGCAGGGCACCGTTGTCGGCTCCCCGGAAGGCGAGCCTCTCGTCAGCCGGGACCGGCTGATCGACTCGGTCGTCAAGTCCCTCCCGGAGTTCGACGCCGGGAGTGTCGACGACATTCGCCGATTGCTGAATCGCGAGGTCGACAAGGCCGGCCCCGAGGCCCTCCATGCGCTGAACCGACGACTCGCCAGCGTCGGTTCCGACTGGAGCTACTACCCGCGGGATCCGCTTGCCGGTCGAATCCACGAACTGCTCGCCGAGCGGGTCCTCATCAAGGGATCGCGGATCGTCGGTCCCCAGCACGTGCTGAACGTTACCGGCGAACCCGTTGTCATCTTCGCCAATCACCTGTCCTACGCCGACGCCAATCTGCTGGACGTGCTGATGAGGCGCGCGGGCGCCGTCGGACTGGCCGACCGACTTACCGTCATTGCGGGACCGAAGGTCTACTCGAGTCTCAAACGGCGCTTCTCCAGCCTCTGCTTCGGCACCGTGAAGACGCCCCAGAGCAGCGGGCTGTCAACGGAAGATGCGGTAATGTCCCCGCGGGACGTCGCCCGCGCCGCGCGCCGGTCGATCGACATCGCCCAGGAGCGGCTTCGCCAGGGTGAGGCGCTTCTGGTCTTTGGGGAAGGAACGCGAAGCCGCGACCGCGGCCTGCGCAGGATGCTCGCGGGAGCGACGCGCTACCTGGAGGTGCCCGGCACCTGGGTGTTGCCGATGGGCATCGCCGGCACCGAGACGCTGTTTCCGGTTGGAGCCGAGAAACTGCACCCCACCGAGACCGTGGTGCGGGCGGGTCGCCCGTTCCTGGCCACCACGCTGATGCAGCGGGCCGGCCAGGACCGGCAACTGGCCATGGACGCGGTCGGTCTCGTTCTCGCGGGCCTGATCCCGGATGACTATCGCGGGGAGTACGCCGACGATGCCGCCGGCTTCGATCACGCGCGACGGCTCGTCCCTACGCTGATGGACGGTATCGTTGAAGTTGAATGAGCAACGCGGACCCAACCCGTCAGAAGCGCGCTTCGAACGCGGACGTCGCGCGAATGCTGACTTCGTTCGCCGCTTCGGCAACAAGAAAGCAGGCAGCGATCCCCCGCGCCTCCGCCCAGGCGATGCCCTCCGCCGGACCCATGACATAGAGGGTGGTCGAGAGAATGTCGGCGTCGAGTCCCGACTCGTGCCAGACACTCACGCTGAACGGTTGGCGCGCCGGCGGAGGGCGTCCGGTACGCGGATCGAGGATGTGACTGATGCGCGTGCCATCCGGCAGCGTCAGGTCGCGCTCGGAGCCGCCGCTCGTCGCGAGCGATCCTTCTGACAGGGTGATCTCGAGCGCGGCCTCGTCACGTCTGACGGGATGGGCGATCGCGACCGGCCAGCTTGCTCCCGACACGGCCACCTGCCCTCCGAAGTCGATCATCCACGCGGCGTCCTCGAAGCCCTCCGCGCGCCGCACGCGATCGATCGCCTCACCCTTGCCGAACGCGCCCGCGTCGAGCGTGACGTCGGCGGTGCGGGTGACCGCGCAGCCGGCCGGCCCGCCGCGCGCGATTCCGAGATGCTCCCAGCCGGCGGTCCGGAGGGCGGCGGCCAGCGTGGCGTCGTCCGGCCGGGCGCCGTCGCCGCGCAGATCCCATGCCTCCACAAGCGAACCGATCGCCGGGTCGAACGCGCCGCCGCTGGCTTCACGCCAGGTCGCAAGGCGATCGAGCAGGGCGCATACCGCCCCGGGAACGTCCGTGGCTTCACCGACCGCGTGTCGATTCAGCCGTCCCAGCAGGCTGTCCGCGCGCCACGTGCTCAGCTCTCCTTCGGTCGCTTCGACGATGCGGACCATCCGCTCGAGCTGTGCTACCCCAGCCGCGCGGTCCGCCGCGTCTACCGCGAAAGTCGCGACCGTCCCCATCAGGTAGACGGAACGCTCCACCTGCAACGAGGCGACGAACGGGCCGGCGGCGGCCGACACGCTTCCTCCGACGAACAGGAAACCGGCCAGCAACCACCCCGGGGCGCGCCGCGCGGCGCGCGGGGTCATGGCGAAAGGCGGGCAGGGCCGGCGATGGCGCCGCGCAGGTCGACCTGAACCCGGTTGACCCGCCAGGCGATGACCAGATGGATGGTGTAGCCGAGAACGAAGACGACGCTGGTCACGACATGGGTCCACAGGGCGGCGGTCAGCAGGAGCGGCGAGGCGGCCACCTGGATCAGGTACCCGGAGAACGCCATGGCGGAGAACGTGATCAGAGACACCCATCCGCTCCGCCGGTTCGCCGGGTTGGGAGAGACGATCTTCCGCAGCGTGTGCGACCGGAACAGCATCCCGAAGAACGCGATGAAGATCGGCGCGGCGATCACATGCACTGACAGCACCGCCGGCTCCCACGGGTGGTTGACCACCGCGAACGGATCGTCGGTCGCTAGCACGTACTTCATCCAGAAGTAGACGACGCCCGTGGCGGCGACCACAACGTGAAGCGTGTTGAACGACCAGCGTTCCCACCAGGTCACGGTACCGTTCCTTCCATCCTGGCGTCACCCTCAGCCGCGGCATTGGCGCCACCCCGGAGCACCTGGTCGAGTGCCAAAATCCGGCGGACCGCCTCGTTTACCGCGCGGGTCGTGAGGGTAGCGCCCGCTATCGGGCGGATCGCCCGCTGGATCGCCAGGTCGTCGCCGAGCGGTTTCGCGTAGTACTGCCGCATCCACGGTTCGGGCGCGAGATATTCCGGTGGTTCCAGGAACGCGGTGACGTCAATTCGCCGCACGCGCCCATCCGACTCGAGCGAGATCAGCAGGCTCTCCCGCTTCGTCCGGACGACATGCGTGTCGACGTAGGCCCGTCCCACCACGCGACCGCCCCGGGTCGCGACATAGCGGGCGATGATCTTCGTATCCAGTTCACCGCGCGCCAGCTCGGCGATCCGATCCGCCTGGGCGTCGGTCAAGTAGACCCGGTCGGCAGCAATCGAAGCGCCGGGGAAGACGGCGGCCAGCGCGTCCTCGCGCGAAACGACCCCCGGCTGCGCCGTTACGGTAGCGGCAACCACCACGCACGCGACCGCGCAGGCGGCCCACGCTGCCGCGCGCCGCCGCGTTCCCGTCCCCCCGCCTGCCCGTCGCGCCATGATCCTCCCGCGTGTCAGAACGCGTAGCCGACACTCAGGTTGAACTGATTCACGCCACTATCGACCGCGTTGCTCACCCACATGTGATCCGCCTTCACGACGATTCCCGCCACCGGCTTCAACTCGACGCCGAACGTGGTGTACGTGTTGTTCTTCGAAGGATTGCGCAGGAAGCCGGCCGCTACCGCGGCGTGGGTGTCCACTCTCTCCCAGCGGACATACGGCGTGAGCGCCACGCCCCCCGCTTCCGGAGCCTGCGACAGGAGGTCGTAGCCCACCTGCAGGTAGCCACCGCGCATCGTCTCGCCGACACCGTCGCCGCCAGTCAGGCCGAGCCCCTGGTTCAACTGGACGGTGTCGTCGAGCTGCGCCAGCGCATAGAGGGCTCGAACGTCGAAGCCTCGCACCTGAGCCTGGCCATGCAGGTCGAAGATGCTGGTGGTCACCGGATAGTCGACACCGTCGATCGCCATATCGCCCTGGCCCGAGCCGCCGCGGTAGAAGCTCGCCCCGAAGAAGACGCCGGGGGTCGGCGTGATGTCGACCCGCCCGGTGACCGCCAGATTCTCCGCCTTGGCCCTCGCGCCCTTCTGGCGGCCGCCTCGCACACCGCTCGAAGAGAACGCGGCACCATTCAGGCCGTTGACGACGTAGGCGCGCGCCGCGACCCGCTCCCCGGCGAAGTACACGCCGCCGCCGTTCTCCCGCCAGGTGCTGGGGATGATGCTCTGTTCGGTCACCGGCCGCTCGGCTCCGATAAAGACGGTCGGCTCGTGGAACTCGTTCACCAGCCCCATCGGGACGAGCAGCATCCCCGCCCGCAGCCCGAAGTTCTCGGTGGCGAGATAGTCGACGTACGCGAACTCGATGAAGATCTCCTCCGCGTGCTCCACCTCGATCTCGGAGTTGAAGAGGAACCTGTCGTTGAAGCGGTAGCCGGCATAGAGGATGGCGCGCAGGAAGTCGAACTGCGTCGTCCTGTCCGAGGCGTAGTTCTCGTAGAGCATCTCGCCGTAGCCGGCGATCGACACGCCGGCGGACTGACGGTAGGTCGCGGCGGCGGACGGCGCCAGGCCGAGCGCCCGCGCCTGATCGATCGTCACTTCGCGTTCCGCTTCGCCGCTCCGCAAACGCTCCACTTCCTCCGCCAACAACTCAATTCGGCGCTCGAGCTCCTGCACGTCCGCCTGCTGTTCACCTTCGGCTTCGGCTTCGGTCTCCTCGGCGTTCCTGGCGGGGGCCTCGCCCGGCTCGGGATCGACCGCCGCCAGGGCACCGGCACCGTTCAACCCTTGCGCCTGCGCGAACACCTCGCCGCCCACTAGCAGGAACGCAGCCGTCGCGAGCACGAGCACCACCTTGTGCATCCGTTCCGTAGCTGCATTCATCACGCAACCTCCATTCGCGGAAGTGGTTGCGCAGCACCTGCCGCGCCCCTAGAATGGGGCGCTTGTACGCGGCGGACGCCGTGCAACCCTGTTTCCCAGGAGCCGCGGCCGAGCGTTGAGCGGGCTCGTCCGGTGTTGCCGCACCGGACGGGCCACCTTTACTTTTAGCCCCTGAGCAATCCGTCGACTCGGGGGGCGTAGACTCCGCTGCCGGACCCAAAGCGCCAATAGAGACGCGATCTCAATTGGCGCGAAAAAAGATATACGACCAGATCAGTCGGAGTCAAGAAGTAATTGAGATCGGCATGAGAATACCCCGAAATACGGGCCTGAACGCCCGCCCCCCGGGTGGCCGGATCCCGCCCGGATGAGTGCCCCGCCGCTCGCCTACCGGTCGATCTTCTTCTTCTGGCTGCCCCTTGCGGGCACCTGGCTGATGATGGCGGCCGAGGGGCCGTACCTGGCCGCGGTCATCGCGCGCCTTCCCGATCCCACCCCGAATCTGGCCGCGTTCGGCGTCTCTTTCGCGTTTGCGATCATCATCGAGTCGCCCGTCATGATGCTGATGAGCGCGTCGACCGCGCTCGTCGAGGACGGGCCGAGCTACCGCGCGCTCCGCCGCTTCTCGGTGTGGTTGACGGGGATCGTGACGGCGGGGCAACTCGTCCTGCTGCTGCCGCCGGTATTCGACCTGGTCGCGCGGGGTCTGGCCCTGCCGGACGAGGTCGGCCGCCTGACGCACGGCGCGTTGCTGATCCTGCTGCCGTGGCCCGCCGCCATCGCCTACCGGCGGTTTCGGCAGGGACTGCTGATCCGCAACCACCAGACGCGGCGCGTCGCGTACGGCACGGTGATCCGCCTGGTAGCGATGTCCGCCACCGGCCTTGCCGCCTTCCGTTACACGTCAATGCCCGGCGCCCATGTCGGCGCGCTGGCGCTGTCGATAGGCGTAGTGCTCGAGGCGGTCGCCGTTCGTGCGATGACGCACCGCCTCGTGCCGGAGCTGCTGGAGCGGCCACGCGCCCCGGAGCGGATGGCGGAGTTGTCGATGCCCGCCATCACTCGCTTCTATACGCCGCTGGCGTTGACGACGCTCATGGCGCTTTCCATTCAGCCGATCGTCACCTTCTTCATGGGTCAGTCGCGATACCCGCTCGAGTCGCTCGCCGTCCTGCCGGTGATCGACGGCCTGACCTTCATTTTCCGGGCCTTCGGGCTCTCCTACCTGGAAGTGGCGATCGCCCTGCTGGGCAGCCGCCGGGAACACTTCGCGCGCCTTCGCAACTTCGCCATCGTACTTGCGGCGGGAGCGTGCGGCGGCCTGTCGGCCATCGTGCTGACGCCGCTCGCCGATACCTGGTTCCACACCGTTTCCGGACTGAGCCTCACTCTCACCGCGTTCGCGCTGCTCCCGGCGCAGATAATGGCGCCATTCCCGATCCTGTCCGTGACCCTGCACACGCAGCGCGCGGTGCTGGTGCACGCCCACCGCACCCGCCCGATCACCACCGCGACCGCCGCGGAAGTCCTCGTGGTCGGGTTCGTACTCACCGTGGCCATCCACCAGTTCGACTTCGTCGGCGCCGTCGCCGCAACGACGGCCATTCTCACCGGGCGCATCGTTTCCGTCGCCTGGCTCTGGCCCTCCTGCCGCAGCATCCTGCAGGAGGATCGCGCCGCCGCGCTTCGCGAATAGGATCGTGAGCGTGCCCCTCCCGGCGCTCTGGACCGCCGAGTGGATCGTCATCGGTTTCTTTGCGTACCTGCTCGTCCTCTGCCTCCTCCGCCCCCTGCCGTCCTCCGCCCGCCGGCGCATCCTGCTGGTTGGCCTTCTCTGCATCGCCGCGCCTATCCTGATTGCGCAGCTCCGCCCTTCTCCCACACTCCGGATCGTCCGCGAGTGGATTCCCGGGATCTACCTGATGCAGGGCTATTGGCTCTGCGGGCTCTTCTTCCGGGCTCCCATGTACGGCGTCGAAAAGTGGCTGCTCGCCCTCGACGCCGCCTTTTTCGACCGGACACGCCTTCGCGCCCTGCTGGGCCGCGCGCCCCGCGTTGTCGCTTCCTGGTTCGAGCTCGCCTACCTTCTCGCCTATCCGTTCGTCCCGGGCGCGTTCGGGGCGCTGGTCGTATTGGGCGGGCGCGGGCGGGCGGACGAGTTCTGGACCGCGCTGATTGCCGCGTCATTCGCCTGCTACGGCATGCTTCCCTGGATTCAGACGCGTCCGCCGCGGGTCCTCGCCACCGACCGTCCGCTCTACGCGCCCCACCACCGCCTCCGCCACGTCAACGCCGCTGTCCTCCAGCAGATGAGCGTGCAGTGGAACACCTTTCCGAGCGGCCACGCGGCATCCGCCACCGCCGCCGCGCTGACGGTCGCGTCGACCGGCGACACCCTTGCCGGCGCGGCGTTCGCCCTAGTCGCCGCGAGCATCACCGTCGCGACCGTCCTGGGTCGCTACCACTACCTGCTCGATACGGTGCTCGGCGTCGCTCTCGGCGTCGCCGCGTGGGGAATCGCGGATATAGTGGCGTGACTGTAATCGGATCGAAGTCGCAAGCCGCGGGATCCCGGGACCACCGAAAAAGGAAGCAACCGATGCGCACCGTACTCGCCGTAATCGCCCTGATCGCCATCGCCGCGGGCGCGCCTGCCCCGGCGGCCGGCGCCGACTATCACCACATTCATCTCGTCGCCACCTCCGCCGCCGAAGCCAAGGAGTGGTACATGACCCATATGGGGTGCACCGACTACGGCCGCCACAACGCGTGCGCGGCCGGCGACGATGTGCTGATCATCTTCTTCGAGCGCGAGCCGGCCGGCCCGAGCGTCGGCAGCGGCGTCGATCACATCGGCTTCTCGTTCCCCGACCTGGAGTCGAAGATGGAATCGTTCGAGGCGGCCGGCATCAAGATCCTCGAGCCGATCCGCGAAGTCGACGGCCTCTTCAAGCTGGCGTTCATCGAGGATCCGTGGGGAACGAAGATCGAGGTGGTGGAGGACCACGAGTGGCTCGGCTTCCACCACCTGCACCTCCGCTCCAACGACCGTGACGCCGCCTACGACTGGTACGAGAACATCTTCGGGGGCGAACGCGACAGCCTGAAGGGCCGGATCGCCGGCCTGCGCTACGGCACCGTGTGGCTGCTCATCTCAGCCCACGAGGGCGAGCTGGCCCCCACCGAGGGCCGGGCCTTCGACCACCTCGGCTGGCAGTTCCCCGACCTCCGCGCCGCGGCGGAAGAGATCCGGCGCAAGGGTCTCGAGTTCACGCTCGAGCCGCGTCCCTTCACCAATCCGCTGGGGGAGGACATGCTCATCTCCTTCGTGGTGGGCCCGGACGGCGTCCGGATCGAGATCGTGCAACCGCAGGTGTAGCGGCGCCCGCTGGCGCGCCCTGCCGCGCCTTACGGGGATTCTGCACCGTTCCGCGACGCAGACTGCTGAGTTTCGGTGCCCTCGGTCAGGATGGCGAGATAGCGATCGTAGACGACGAACCGGCGGCGCCGGCTCTTGAACGATCCGACGATCTCCAGGCGCCGGAGGATATCCACCGCGGACGCAACAGTCGGATATGACAGGCGAGTCTCTTCCAGAATGGCGGATAGCGTGAGGATGGGGCGAGTTGTCAAGGCCTGGTGGATCCGAAGCGCCGAACGGGCCCGGCCACCCTGCTGCTCGATCCGGTGGCGATCCTGCTCGAAGAGCGACTGAAGCCGTTGGCAGGTCTCAACCGCACCGGTGGCCGTGACCCGAACGCCCTCGAGGAAGAAGGCGAGCCTGGCTTCCCAGTCGCCGGTCCGCCGTACGTCGTTGAGGAGGTCGTAGTATGCCGCGCGATGCTCCTTGAAGTAGAGACTCAGATAGAGAAGAGGATCGCGCAGGACACCAGCGTCGCACAGCAGCAGGGTGACGAGCAGCCGGCCCAACCGGCCATTGCCGTCGAGGAACGGATGGATGGTTTCGAACTGCACGTGGGCCAGGCCGGCTCGGACGAGCGCCGGGATGCCGTCCTCCCGGGCGTGCAGGAACTGCTCCAGCGACCCCATGCAGTCCGGCACCTCGGTATGCGGCGGCGGGACATAGGCGGCGTTGCCGGGCCGCGTCCCTCCGATCCAGTTCTGGGAGCGGCGGAACTCGCCGGGCGTCACGGCCGCGCCGCGTCCGCGCGACAACAGGACCCCGTGCATTCCCCGCAGCAGACGGTTCGAGAGGGGGAAACCGTCGCGCAGCCGGCCCAGCCCATACTCAAGAGCGGCGATGTACGTGGAAACCTCCACCACGTCATCGAACGGCGGAGCGCCCGGCGCGTCGTCCAGTTCGTAACGCAGCAGGTCGGAGAGCGACGATTGCGTCCCCTCGATCTGCGACGAGAGCACCGCCTCCTTGCGGACATAGCTGTACAGGAAGGTCGTCTTGTCGGGAAGGAACGTCAGGACGCTGTCGAGGCGGCCGACCGCGAGCGTCGCGGCCTCCAGCACTTGCTGCAAGCCGTCGTCGAGTGGCACTTCAAGAATTCTTCACTGCCAAAACCTATGTTTACTTTTGATAGAAATATATTGAATACAAGCTGACTCTCTACCCTATGTTATTAAAATTTTATCTATATATTTTAATAAAGCTTCGGAGCGTCCGCGGGAGCCGGGGTTGGCCGGAGTTGACCGGACTCGCCAGCCTGAATCAGCGCGAAGCGCGTGCTGATGGGGCCGACCATCTCGTAGAAAGCGACCCCAGCCAGAACGACGGTGGAGACGACCGGCGCATAGGCTTCGAACCGCTGGCCCACCGCCAGCGTGAGACCCACCGCCAGACCGGCCTGCGCCAACAGGGCGAAGCCGAGGAACTGCTGAACGGTGCGCTCCAGCCCGAGCCACCGCGACCCGGCGACCGCGCCGGCGAACTTGCCGACGGCGCGGCCAACCACGTAGACCACCCCGAGGATTCCCATCGAGGCGAGCAGCGACAGGTCCAGGTCGGCGCCCGCGATGACGAAAAAGATTGCGTAGAACGGTGGATCAGTGCCGGACAGCGTGGCGAACAGGCTGCCGCTTCGGGCTGAGAGGTTCACCATCGTCGCGCCGACGGCCAGACTCGCCACCAGCGGCGACATGTCGAGCAGTCGCGCGACCCCGACGCAGAGCAGAATCGATCCGGCCAGCAGGATCAGCAGCTCGCCCGTCTCCCGCACCTGCGTCGCCCACCCGGCAAGCAGCAGGCCTACCAGATAGCCGAGGGCCGCGGAACCGATGATCTGCCAGAACAGCGGGAAGATCGCCCGGTAGAAGCCGTCGAGAATCCCGCCCGGGCCGAAGCCCGCGCCGAGGTCGATCATCGACCCGACAATGCTGAACGCGACGATGCAGAAGAGGTTGTTGACGGCAATGATGCCCAGGAGGTTCTCGGTGAGAGGACCGGCGCTGTCGCATTCCCGGATCACCATTAGCGTGGACGCCGGCGCGGTGGCAATGGCAATGGCGCCGAGAAGGAACGCCACCTGCCAGGGCTGGCCGACGATGAGGGCGCCGAACGTTACGATGACCGAGGCCAGCACCGATTCGATCAGCGTGAGGGCGAGAACCTGGCGGCCGAGGCGGCGGAATCGGGAGAACTCGAAGACGGATCCGATCGAGAAGAGAATCAGGCCGAGCGCCACCTCGCTCAGAATCTCGAGGGCAATGAGGTTCTCGGCGGAGACCCAGCCAAGGACCGACGGTCCCAGGACGATGCCGGCGATGATGTAGCCGGTCACCTCCGGGATCCGCACGTACTTCACCAGGTGGCCCGCCAGGAGCGCGAGCAGCAGGATCAGCCCGAGAGAGGTGAGCTCGTCCATGGACCCCGTTCACGGCAACAGGATCGCCGTGCGGCGCGCGCCGCGTTCGAGCTCGAGGAGAACCGGCGAGTCGCGGTCGGCGGCAAGCACGTCGCGGACCACGTCCAGTGTGTCGGGGACCGCACCGTCGATGCGCAGGAGGCGGTCTCCCGGACGGAGACCGGCTTGGGCCGCCGCCGTCCCGGGACGGACATCGTCGAGCCGGAAACCGCGGCCGGGGTCGTCCCAGACGAGGCCGCCATCCACCACCGCCGCGTCCAGTTCGCCGAACGCCGGCGGATCCACCGGCAGGTTGAGCACCAACGTATCACCGTCGCGCATCACGCCCAGCTCGAATGTCTCCACTTCCTGGCCGGCTGCATCCAACGTTCCGTCGTCCGAGGCATCGTCGGCGGAAGCAGTCTCGGGGGGCGTTTCTTCGGCCGCCCCTTCCTCACCGTCCAACTCGTCGCTCGCCCCGGTGGAGGAGGCGGGCTCCGTGCGGCGCGCGCTGCCGTCAATCAGCGGTGCGAGCTGATCCACGTTCAGGAT
>CAZWUJ010000009.1:0-94844 GCA_964636705.1 uncultured Vicinamibacteraceae bacterium | reverse complement strand
CCGTGCGGCGCGCGCTGCCGTCAATCAGCGGTGCGAGCTGATCCACGTTCAGGATCAACTCGGCGTTGATCGAAATGACGACGTCGCCGGGACGGAGACCGATCGTGTCGGCCAACTCGCCGGTCCACACGTCGCGGACGAACAATCCGAACGGAACACTCAGGTGCTCCCGTTCCTCGGAACTCGCCACGTCGAGCGTCATCCCGTACCGCCGGGCGATGCGCGAGCGCACGGTTACCGCTTCCTCCGCCAGCGCCGCGACATCCGCCGCCGTCACCGCGACGAAGCGCAAGCCACACGGGAGCACAACGGCGAGCAGGTTGTTGTCGAGGTCAAACAACCCGGCGCCCGCCAGCTCCGGGCCGAGCGCCACACTGGTAACGACATCGCGCACCAGACGCCCGTCGCAACGCACCTCGGCAATCTCGACATACGTCGCGGGCGAGAAACCCGCGCCGTGACGGTCGGTCACGAAAACGGTCCACGCTCCCGGATCCAGGTCTTCTATCGCGCGGCGGCGCACCGGGACGAACTCGCCCGTCTCCGGCACGTC
This sequence comes from uncultured Vicinamibacteraceae bacterium, assembly GCA_964636705.1. GTDB lineage: Bacteria > Acidobacteriota > Vicinamibacteria > Vicinamibacterales > UBA8438 > VXRJ01. The sequence goes on along the minus strand of CAZWUJ010000009.1, from coordinate 94,291 downwards.
GAGCAATGCAATCGGCAGGTGAGGCCCCCCGGCGGCGAGCGGAACGCCCAGTTCGCCGGCATCGCCGCTGACCGTCGTAGTCGGCGGAAAGCGCTGTTCCAGACGCGCGGTCACCACCTCGCCGGGCGCCCAGACGACGCCACTCCGGCCGAGCATCCGAAGACGCACGACGGAACGGTCGGCATCGGTCGCGACGGCGCTGAAGTACTCCTTCATGGCTTCGAGGGAACGGCGCTGCGTGAGCCGGGCCAGCCGGCTCAGCTCCGCCTGCGACGGCGGCGGCGGGAGCGGCTCGTCGGCGACGGGCGACGGGCGGAGCAGCACCCCCAGCACGAGGATGGCGACCGCGGCACTGGCGAGTGTGACGATGTAGCGGCGGTTTTCGGGCGGCACGTGATTTCCGATACTAAGCGAAACCGCGCGAGTGTGATTCCAGCCACGCCGGCGGGCGCCGAGTCAGCCTCCGCTCCTGCCCAACTCGACGCTTCGGTTGTAGGCGGCCACCACTGCCTTCGACATCACCGTCCGGAAGTTCCCCTTCTCGAGCTGGTAGAGGGCCTCGGCGCTGGTTCCCCCGGGCGACGTCACACGGTTGCGCAACTCCGCCGGGTGCACTGGCTGTTGCTGTGCATAGATGGCGGAGCCCCGGATCGTTTGCAGCACGAGTTCCCGGGCCGCGTCGCGCGAGAAGCCGAGGTGCACGGCCGCGTCGATCAGCGCCTCCATCATCAGGAAGACGTAGGCGGGTCCGGAACCGCTGATCGCCGTTGCCATGTCGAGAAACGCCTCGTCCTCCACGAACCACTGCTTCCCGAGGGCGCCCACGATCGCGCTCGCCTGCGCCCGCTGCGCCTCGGAGACCTCCTCCGTCGCGCACCAGACGGTCATCCCCTCGCCCACCTGGGCCGGGGTGTTGGGCATCGTCCGGACGATGGCGCGATGGTCCACTCCGTTCGCCATCGTCTCGATCGTGGCGCCGGCCACGATCGACAGCACCAGCGCGTTCGGATCGATATGCCCCCGCAACTCGCGCAGCACGCCCGGCAGGACCTGCGGCTTCACCGAGAGCACGACGACCTGGGCGCCGGCCGCCGCCGCGCGGTTCTCGTGCGTCGTCCTGACGCCGAACTGATTCCGCACCTCGTCGAGGCGCTCGTCATGCCGGTCGCTCGCCGTCAGTTGCCCCGGCTCGACGCCGCGGCGGGAAACCAGGCCGCCAATCATCGCCGAACCCATCGCGCCGGCCCCGATGAAGGCCAGGTTCACGTCTCTCAACACGTTATCTGTCACGCTTCGCTCCCGTTTCGGCGCGGCCACCGACCGCGCGGCGTTTATTCTATGGCGCGGCAATGGACCCAATCGCCCACACCCTGATCGGCGCGACGCTCGCCGAGACGCGCCTGCGCCGTGTCACCGCGCTCGCCACGCCGGCGCTGCTGCTCGGCGCGAACGCTCCCGACCTCGACGCCATCACCCTGTTCATGACGCGCGACGTCTCCCTCGGCTTCCGCCGCGGCTGGACGCACGGCATCCTGGCGATGGTCGTCCTGCCCCTCGCCCTGGCCGGCCTGCTGATGCTGGTGGACCGCGCCCGCCGCCGGTTCGCCGGCCCGGCCCGGCAGAACAGCCCGCCGGTGCGGCCGCTCGCGCTCCTCGCGGTCTGCTCCATCGCGGTCTGGACGCATCCGGTCCTCGACTGGCTGAACACCTACGGCGTGCGGTTCCTGATGCCGTTCTCCGGCACCTGGTACTACGGCGATGCGCTCTTCGTGGTCGACCCGTGGGTCTGGCTCCTCGCGGGAACGTCGGTCGTTCTCGCGCGCAGCACGTCGCGCGCCGGACTTGCCGCGTGGGTCGTGCTGGGAGTGGCGACGACATCGCTGGTCACCGGCTTCGAGGGCGCCCCGGTGGCGACGCGCCTGCTCTGGTGCGCCGGCGTCGCGGGCATCGTCTGGCTGCGCGCGACCGGCCGCTGGCGGCATGCCCTGCCGCGCCTCGCCACCATCTGCGCCTCCGCGATCGCGACCTACATCGTGGTGATGGTCGCAGCTTCGCGCCTCGCGGAAGAACAGGTGGCGGTATGGCTCGCCGAGCAGGGGGACGACACGCCGATCGAGGTCATGGCGTCGCCGGCGCCGGGCAATCCGTTCCGCCGCGACATCGTCGTCGCGGACGCGGAGCACTACCACTTCCTCGATCTCGACTGGCTGCGTGGACCGGAGCCGCGGGTGGCGGCGCGTGCGATCGACCGGCGCCCACGCGGCCCGCACGCCGACACGGTCATCGCGGCGGCGCGTACTGCGCCGCACGTACAGGGCCTGCTCACCTGGATCCGGTATCCCGCCTACGGAGTGGAGGAAACGGAGAACGGTTATCGCGTGACCATCACGGACGCGCGCTACGCGAGCCGCCTCTCGCCGCTGGGGGCGTCGGTCGTAGAGCTGGACCGCGACCTGAATGTGAAGCCGCCGCAATAGGGGGTTGGGCAAACTACCCGGTCGCGTCTTCCGGTCGGAGGGTTGCGCCGCAGTACTTGCAGTGCCTGGCGTCGGGATCGTGGCCCTCACGGCCGCACTCCAGGCACACCTGCGTCGATACCGCACCCATCCGCCGCCGAGTGATGGCGGCCGACACGATGCCCGTCGGAAGGGCGATGATCGCGTAGCCGGTGAGCATGAGGAGAATGGCGGCGAACTGCCCGGCGGTGGTCTGCGGCGAGATGTCGCCGTAGCCGACCGTCGTCATCGTCACGATTGCCCAGTACACCCCCCGCGGAATCGACGTGAAGCCGTTCTCCTCCCCTTCGATGAGGTAGAGCAGCGCCCCCATCACGACCGCGATCGACGCAACCGCAGCCAGAAAGACGATGATCTTCGGCCGGCTGTCGCGCAGCGCGTCGGACAGCTCCTCGGCTCCCACCAGGTAGTGGCCAAGCTTCAGGACACGGAAGACCCGAATCAGGCGCAGCACGCGGATCACGATCAACGCCTGCCCACCCGGCAGCACCAGGCTGATCCAGGTGGGAAGGATCGCCAGCAGGTCGACCATCCCGAAGAAACTGAAGATGTAGCGCGAGGGGTGCTTCACCGCCGCGATGCGCGCGAAGTACTCGACGGTGAACAGGAGGGTGAACGCCCACTCGATCCGCAGGAGCTGGAAGGCGACCTCCGGTCCCACGTCCGGCAGGCTCTCGACCATCACCACCGCGACACTGGCGACGATCGCGAGCATCAGTGCGATGTCGAACAGTTTCCCGGCGGCAGTGTCCGCTTCGAAGATGATCTCGTGCAGGCGGAAACGCCAACCGAGGTCGGCCGCGCGGTCGTGACGCTTGAAGATCCCCCGCGCAGGCCGCCGGCGCTCCGCTGTCAGCATGCGTTCGCGACTAGTAGCGGCGGGCGGTCAGGGTGTCGGACTCGCCGAGGCGCCGGGGTTCAGCCGCGTCTCCACGCGCATCCGCCCCTCGGTGGCCTCGCTGAACCAAGGCTCCCACTGTCTCCGAATCGTGTCGAGCTTGGCGAGTTCGTCCGGGTCAGCGGTGCTGCCTCTTCCGACGATGTAGACGAACGCCTGCCGGTGGACGCGGGGAGATTGGTCGGCGTTCGGGACCCGCGGCCCCTCGACCTCGATGATGTGCTGAATCAGCACGTCGCGCCGGGTGCCGTTGAAGGTGACGCCGACCTCCGGCGACGAAATGTTCCGCACCGGCGGCGACGCGTTGGCCGGTGACTCGACGTAGAAGAACGGCGGCACCTCGTAGTCGTGGCGCAGACCCATCGCATACTGGTCGAGGGCGCTGTAGCGCTCTTCCGCCGCCACCGTCCGGAACTGTCCCCCGCCCAGATCCTCGATGTCGTTGCCCTCCATCACCGAGGCGTTGGTGTCCATGAAGAAGCTCCAGTGGTACCGCTGCCGGCCCAGGAGGGCCTCGGAGCGTTCACGGTCGTGATCGCTGAATTCCAGGCGGGCCAGCCAGCGGTGCCCCGTCTCATGCCCGAGGAGAGCCATCGTCGTCGCTTCGCCGCTCACCTTCTCCGCGAGATCAACCGAGTACTTGCCGAGCCACCCCATCACGACCAGGCTCTCCAGCGTGTCGCTCTCGAAGTCGGACGGCGTGGCGTAGAGCTGCTTCCCGATGCCCTGGATCGCGTTCCCGATCGTGATCTGGTAGGCGAACGCGTCGAACACGACCCCCCGGTTGGCCCAGATGACGATCTGGTCGTAGGTGTCCGGATGGGACGCGGCGAACTTGACTGCGACCGCGACCACGTCGAGCTCGTGGTCCGTCGAGAACCGTTCACCCACGGCGGCGGCGCCGCCCGGCGCAGGGCCGGTGTCGCTCAGGTCGACCGCCTCCAGCGTGGAGGTGCTGCCCGGAGACAGCCCGATAACCGCGCCGCGGGTCCTGATCTCCGCGTCGAAGGTCATCTCGACGCTGCCGTTCGGCAGCAGGCTCACCTGTACCGTGACGGCGCTGGTTTCTCTGTCGAATTCCGGCACCGCGCACCAGGTGACGGTGACGGCGTCGGCGGCGGCGCGGGCGTATACGGCGCCACCGGCCGACGGGTCGAGATCGGCCAGGAACGGCGCGACGCGCGGCTGACCCGTCAGCAGGCGGGAGATGTCCCGCCGTGTGCTGGCGTCGTCGCCCGCCGCGAAGGTGAGATTGCCGTCCGAGTTGACGAAGGCGCTGCCGTGGGCGCCGTCGTAGTACGGAAACTCGAAGGGAAACGTCAGCGGGGCCGTATCGTCGTCTCCGAGCGGTACCTGCTGCCCCACCGGTGACCGGTACGTGGCCGGGCCTACGCGCCTGGCGTCGTAACCGCCGGCGCTGTTCGGTTCGAAGCGCAGCGTGGTGTCGCGGAGATCAAACAGGTTGGGGGTCAGGATCAGGTCGCCCTCGTCCTGCAGCACTGCGATGTCGCCCACGTCCTCGGTCACCGCGCTCCCTTCCGGGGGCAGCACGAACCCTCGCTCCAGCCCGATCCGGTGGGCCCAGAGCGCGTCGAGTACCGTCGGGCGCGCGTGGCCGTCGACGGAAGGGGCGCGTTTGTCGGCTCCGAACCCGGTTGCCGCACTGATGGCGCTCGCGACAGATGACGGCGAGGCCATCGCAGGGCAGGGATTCTGCTGCCCGCCGGTCGGCTGCGTGGGCGTCGGCGGCGTGGGCGTCGGCGTGGGCGTGGTTCCGCCGGAGGGACCGCAGGCGTACTGAACTCCCGGCGCCGCGACGACGAAAGCTACGACCAGAGCCTGCGCGCGGCCGAGAAAACGCGAGAGGTTCATCGATTCCATCACCTGGGCGGCCATCGTCGCTTACCGCTCCGATGGCCGCCCAGCCGCGCCCTGTCCAGAATCTGCACCGTACCACGGCGCAGACGCTAGAAACGGAAGCCCCAGGAAATCAGGAACGACCGGGCGCTCGGATAGTGACCGGCCGAGGTCGCTTCCCCGAAATTGCTCCCCTCGGTATACGTGGTCGGGATCCCCAGCTCGTCCCTCGGCCCGCTGAAGTCGGGACGAATCGTCGTGTTGAAGAAGACCAGCTTGTCGTTGTTGGCGACGTTGTACCACTCGATCTTCAACCACGGCCGCAGGCTCCGCCAGACCGGGATGTCGTAGTGGAGCGACAGGTCGAACCGGCTGACGCCGTTGTAGAACTCCGACCCGCGGCCCGCCGAGTAGTAGAGCGTCCGCGACGAAGGACCATCGACGTAGCCGAGCTCGTCGAGGATTGCCTGCTGCTGCGGCGTCCTCCGGAAACTGCTCGACGCGAGGCTGTAATTCTCCGCCGAGTCGTAGCGCCAGAAGGCGCCGATGTCCAGATCGCCGAGAGTGCCCATGCCGAGGGTGTAGATGCCCCAGAAGCGCAGGCGGTGCTTCTGGAAGTCGTCGAGGCGACCCCACGGGTAGAACCGGTCGGCCGGCGAAATCTCCGGCCAGTCGCCGTAGACCGATGAAACACCAGGCTGGTTGGTGTTCTCGCCATCGAAGTTGCCCTCGTTGCTGATCTGCATCGTCCACGAGCCATCCAGCAGCAGATCGTCGAGCACCTGGTATCGCGCCTCGAACTGCAGTCCGTTGTAGTTCCGCTGGAGGGCGTCGGCATCGTCTCCCACGTCGCCCGGGTTCCGGAAGACCTTGTTCGTGAACGTGCCGAACTCGTTGCCGTCCTCGTCCATCAACGTCGTCGTCCCCGTCATCAGATCCTGGTAGTCCTCCACGAAACTGCTGGCGCGGCGACGGACGTAGGTTGCCTGGAAGTACCCGCGCGTGCCGAGCGCGGTGCCGCTCGACAGGGTGAACTCCTCCGTGACGGGCGAGTTCAGCCGCTCGTCGGTGAAGACGTTCTGGGTCGGGAAACGGCCCAGGACCGTGAAGTAGTTGTTCGGATCGAGGCCGGGGCAATCGGCCGCGGTCGCGTTAGGCAGACCCCGGCACACATGCGGCGGACCCACGTAGACACCCAGCAGCAGGCTCGGGTTGCCGACGTTGGTGTTCTCGGCGAACTGCGCTTCACTGTACTTGCCGGAGTAGTGGCTGTAGGTCGCCTGAATCGAGTAGCGGCCATCGCCCAACGGATCGTACGACGCGGCGAGACGCGGCACGATCGCCTGGGTATCGACGGTCGTGATGTTGCCCGGGCTCGCCTCGCTCGAGACGAACTCGCCCCGCACGCCCAGGTTGAACGAGAAGTGCTCGTTCAGGGCCCAGTTGTCGTTGATGAAGAACGACGACGTGTTGATGTTGATCCGGGCGCCGCGCGCCGGACGCCAGTCCTCGATCAGCGAATCGAACGTGCTGAAGACCGGGATCAACCGGTTGTTCTCCAACACCGGGTCGCCATTCGCGTCGGTCAGGTAGTCGGCATCGAAGACGAAGCCGGTCGAGGTCTGCGAGTTGCCGCCGGTCCGTGTGGACCGGTAGCTCTCGAAGCCCATCTTGATGTTGTGGGAACCGAGCGACTCGGTCGCCCGATACCAGGTGACGTTGCCGGTAACCTGCAGGTTGTTCCGGTCTTCCGGATCGGTCGCATCGAAGTACGGCGCGTTGTAGTGGCCCAACTGCTGCGTCAGCGTGATGAACGGCGAGTATCCGATCGACGTCTCGGTGCCGCCGCCGCCCCGGAAGCCGAACCGCTTCTGTGACACCTGGGCCTCCGCGAAGACGTTCTGGCTCAGGCTGCCGCGATAGGTCGTCACGTACAGGTCGTTGGGCCGCGTCGCGTCGTGCAGGACATCCGGCGAAATGCTGAAGCTGAAGGTGGGGCGGTTCCCCTGGAGCGTGTAGTTCCGCATGAACTGACCGGACAGCGTGTGTCCCGGCGCCAGCGTCGCGGTCAGCTTGATCTGGTTACGGTCGTTGCTGCTGGTTTCGTCGTACGAAATGCCGGTCTGCGCGAAGCTGTCGCTGTCGGTGGTCCGGGCGCGGCGGTACGAGGTGAAGAACCAGAGGCGATCGCGCACGATCGGCCCGCCGAGCGTCGCCTCGTGGGTCTGGTTGAGGATGTCCGTCCGCTCCACCTCGTTCTCGACCTCGTAGGGATTCAGACCCTCCCAGGTCGGGTTGTCGTAGTTCGTGCGCCAACTCCCGGAAAAGGTGTTCCCGCCGCTCTTCGTGATGACGTTGACGACGCCGCCGGAGAACCGTCCGTACTCGGCGGAGATCCCGGACGTCAGGACCTGGGTCTCCTCGATGGCGTCCGCGACATAGAGGTTGTTCGACGTGCCGAACAGGTTGTCGTTCGTGTCGACGCCGTCGATCAGAAAGACGTTGTCGTAGGCGAACGAGCCGTTGATGGCGAGCTGCCCGCCGTTCGGCGTGTTGGTGTTCAAACCGGGCTGAATCGCCGCGATGGCGAACGGCGTCCGGCCCATCGGCAGCACGTTCACTTCATCTTCCACCATGTTCGACGCGGTCTCGGTTGTCTGGATCTCGGCCGGGACGACCCCGACCACCTGCACCACCTCGGTGACCCCTCCGGGGGCCATGACCGCGTTGACGCCAACCTCTCCGCCGAGCGGAACTGTCGCCGCTTCCTCGACGTCGTCGAAGCCGGAAAGCGTGAAGGTCACCGAGTACTCACCCGGTGGAAGTTGCGGCAGCGAGTAGTTGCCGTTGATGTCCGTGATTGCCGTGCGCAAGCCTTGCAGGGACGGCGAACTGACCGTGACCGTCACCCCCGGGAGCGAGAGCCCCTGGGCATCGACCGCGGCGCCGCTGATGGTTCCGGTCTGCCGGCCCTGTCCCCAGGCGTCGGCCGCGGCCGTCAGGGCCAGCATCAGGCTGAACCCCATTGCGAATGTCTTCCTCACCGTTCGTTCCTCCTCCAGGCGGCAGCCACCGCCCGCCAGTGAGTCCCTTCGGGCGCGTCCGAAGTCTCGCTGGAGCAAAGACCCTGCGATGCACGCACCCGTCGGGAACCAACCACTTCGTACCATCGTATTTAGTTATTTGGGGCCGGGCAACTCCCACCGCGGCCGGCGGAGTCCGTCGCGGCGTCAGCCCGCGTCCGGCGGAAGCTCGCGGGGACGCCAGACGTTGACGAGGCGTCCCGGACTGCTGAGCAGCAGGTTCGACCAGGCAGGGATGTCGAGGTGTATCTCGGCCAGCGCGGCCGTGGGCAACGGCTCTCCGACCCCGCCGAAGCGGGCGACCAGTTCCTCGAGGCCGGGGTTGTGTCCCACCACCATGACGCTGGCCGCGTCGCCGCCCGACTCGCGGATGACCTCGATGATCTCGGCGGGGTTGGCCAGGTAGAGCCGGCGCTCGAGCTGGACCGGGGCGCCGCAGGCGGCTTCCGCCGCCACCGCCTCCGCAGTGGCGCGAGCGCGTCGGGCCGTGGAGCTGACAATCCGATCCGGCCGTAGACCGCGCTCCGCCACCAGTCGTCCCATCCGTGGAGCGTCGCGCTTTCCCCGTTTGTTCAGCGACCGGTCGTGGTCCGTCTTCTCCCGGTCCTTCCAGCTCGACTTGGCGTGGCGCAGGATGAGGAGGGTCTTCATGGCCCGGCCGCCTCATCATACCGCCCCGCTCCGTCCGCGCGCCGAAGTCCGGGCGCGCCTCGAGAGGGATCCGGATCGGAGTCCCGGGATCGAGGCGGCGGTGGTATGATGCGCGCCAGACTTGTATTCGAGCGAGGTGGCGCCATGCGGACTCCCATGATGACTCTCAGCCTCCTGGCGGTCGGACTCATCGCCTTCGGCGGCATCGCCGCCGCGCCCGCCGCGGCGCAGGAGAATCCCTACGACACGACGGTCGACACCCGGATGGGTCAGCGGCTGTTCCGGGCGCAGTGCGGCCGGTGCCATGGCCGCGACGCCCGAGGGAACGACGAGACCGGCGCACCCGATCTGACGACCGGACAGTTCAGCTACGCGAGCACCGATCAGGGCATGTTCGATGTCATCCGCAACGGCATCGACAACACCGCGATGATCGGGATCAGCAGCCGCGCGTCGGATCAGGCAGTGTGGCAGATCGTGTCTTACGTCAACTCCCTCAGCTTCGATCCGAGCGACTACAACCTCCCCGGCGACGCGGCGCGTGGCGCCCAGGTGTACGAGGCTCAGAACTGCAGCCAGTGCCACATGGTGAACGGCGAGGGGGGACGCCTCGGCCCCGACCTCTCGGATGTCGGCAGGCGGCTGGCGCCGGACGAGATCCAGACCGCCCTCACCGACCCCAACGCACAGGTCATGCCCCGCTGGTGGACGATGCGGATTGTCCGCGAGGACGGATCGCTCGTCGAAGGGCTTCGAATGAACGAAGACACCTTCTCTGTCCGGATCATGGACAACGACGAGCGGCTCTGGCACTTCCTCAAGGGCCAGGTACGCTCCGTCGAACGTATAACCGACTCGACCATGCCTGCCGTGACGGTGTCGGGCTCGGAACTCGATGACCTGGTCGCCTACGTCTTCTCCCTGCGCAAGGAGGACAACTAGTCATGAAGCGGATTGCCCTGCTCATCACCTGCCTCGCTATCGCGGCGGTCGTGTTCGTCGTTGCCGACCAGATCGCCGTTACTAGTGTCACCGCCCAGTCGGGCGAGACGCCGGCATTCCGGCCGGTCACCTGGGAGCGGCTGCTTAACGCGGCCGACGAGCCGGAAAACTGGCTCATGTACAACGGCACGCTCGACGCCAAGCGCTACAGCGGGCTGGATCGGATCCACAGCCGCAACGTGCAGAACCTCGAGTTGAAGTGGGCCTACCAGATCCCGGAGATCGACCGCGCGGAGACGACGCCGCTCGTCGTGGACGGCATCATGTTCGTCACCGAGGCGCCGAGCAACCTCGTCGCCCTCGATGCCGCGACGGGGCGGCAGTACTGGCGCTACGAGCAGGACATGCCGGACGATCTGCGGATCTGCTGCGGCCGCAACAACCGGGGCGTCGCCATCCTGGGCGAAACGCTCTACATGAGCACGCTCGACGCGAAGCTCGTGGCCATCGACGCGCGCAGCGGCAACCAGGTCTGGGAATCCGTGGCCGCCAACTACCAGTCGGGTTACTCCAAGACCGCAGCGCCGCTCATCGTCAAGGACCAGGTGGTGACCGGGATCGCGGGCGGCGAGTTCGGCATCCGCGGCTTCCTCGATGCCTACGACGCGGACACGGGGACGCTCACCTGGCGCACCTACACTATCCCGGGGCCGGACGAGCCCGGGAACGACACCTGGCTCGGCGACTCCTGGCGGACCGGGGGATCACCCACCTGGATCACCGGCGCCTACGACCCGGATCTGGACCTGGTGTACTGGGGCACCGGCAACCCCGGACCGGACTGGAACGGCGAGGTTCGCCTCGGCGACAACCTCTACAGCGATTCCGCCCTCGCCCTGAACGGCGACACGGGCGAGCTGGAATGGTATTTCCAGTTCACGCCGCACGACATCCACGACTGGGACGCCATTCAGGTCCCGATCCTCGGCGACATCATGTACGAGGGCGAGATGCGGAAGGTCATGATGTGGGCCAACCGCAATTCCTTCTACTACACGCTCGACCGCGAGACGGGCGAGTTCCTGGTCGGCAAGCCGTACGCACTACAGACCTGGGCCGAAGGGCTTGACGAGAACGGCCGGCCGATCCGCGTCCCGAACATGGAGCCCTCGGTCGAAGGCACACTCGTCTCGCCGTCGATCGGCGGCGCCACCAACTGGTGGTCGCCGACGTTCAGCCCGCGCACCGGGCTGTTCTACGTCAACGCCTATGACGGCGAGCAGATCTACTTCATCCGCGAGGAGGAGTACGTCGAGGGCGAGCAGTACACGGGCGGCGGCGGCCAGAATGCGGCGCCGCAGGACACGTACCACAGCGCGGTCCGCGCCATCGACCCGGCGACGGGCGACGTCCGGTGGGAGTACCCCATCGCGCCCCGCTCCACGTCGGGCCTGACCTCGACGGCCGGCGATCTCGTCTTCGGCGGAACCGTCGACGGCTACTTCTTCGCCATCGACGCGGTTAGCGGTGAGGAGTTGTGGTACATGGCGGTCGGCGCGCGGGTGCACGCCGCGCCAATTACCTACGCGGTGAATGGCGAACAGTACGTCACGATAGCGGCCGGCAACGTCGTCTTCACCTTCGGCCTGAGCGACTAGCGACGCTCGGCGCGACGCCCGGTGCGCCGCTCGGTGCGCCGGCCACCAGGCCAGCACGCATCCCAGCCGGTGCGACAACCGGTGCGCCGGCCACCAGGCCGGCACGGATCCCGGCGCACCATGGCGTACCCGTATTAACATCCCGCGCATGCGCGCGAGACACGCCACCCTTGTCGCGTTCCTCCTGAGTCTGGCCGTTGCGCCGGGCGGCGCGCAGGCGCCGACCTCGCCGCGCAACGCGAACTACGACATCGACGTCACTCTGGACCCGTCGGCCCGGACGCTGACCGGCCGCGAGACGCTGACCTGGCGCAACATCTCGCCGAACGCGACGTCGGAGCTGCAGTTCCACCTCTACTACAACGCCTGGCGCAACACGCGCTCCACCTGGATGCGGGAGCGACTCCTGGGCCGGGGCGCCGCCCTGCACAACCGCCAGGAAGAGGATTGGGGCTGGATCGACGTCACCAGCATGCGCCTGCGTGAGGGCGCGGCGGACAGCGCCGGCGTCGACCTGCTCCGCCACGCGACGTTCATAGCTCCCGACGACGGCAACCCGGACGACCGCACGGTCCTGCGCGTGCCACTCCCCGCGCCCGTCGCCCCCGGGGAGACGATCGACGTCGAGATAGAGTGGACCAACCGCATTCCTCGTCCCTTCGCCCGAACCGGAACGGTCGGCGACTACTTCTTCCTCGCGCACTGGTTCCCGAAGATCGGCGTGCTCGAAGCGGACGGCTGGAACTGCCACCAGTTCCACACCGGGACCGAGTTCTTTTCCGACTACGGCGTCTACGACGTCCGGATCACCGCACCGGCCGGCTGGGTGGTGGGCGCCACCGGACGCGCGCAGGCGGCGACCGACAACGGCGACGGGACAGCTACCCACACCTTCCACGCGGAGGACGTCCACGAGTTCGCCTGGACGACCAGCCCCGATTTCCTGGTGGTGGAGGACCGGTTCGAACACCCGGCGCTGCCTCCGGTCGACATGCGCCTGCTGCTGCAGCCGGAACATGCCGGTCAGGAAGAGCGGCATTTCCGCGCCACACGGGAGACCCTCCGCCTCTACGGCGAATGGTTCGGCGCATACCCCTGGGACCACATCACCATCGTCGACCCGGCCTGGCGGAGCAGCTCGGGCGGGATGGAGTACCCGATGTTCATCACCGCCGGCACGCGCTGGCTCGCCCCCGCTTCGACCGACGGCCCCGAGGAGGTGACGGTCCACGAGGCGGGCCACATGTTCTTCCAGAGCGGCGTCGGCAACAACGAGATGGAGCACTCGTGGATCGATGAGGGCCTGAACACCTACGCCACCGCGCGCGTGATGGAACAGGAGTTCCCGTTCGTCCGCGAGCTCCGGTTCTTCGGCGGGTTCGTGCCCTGGCCGCAAACCGACGTGCCCTGGGATCGCGTCATTCATGGCGATCGCATCGCCGGTTACCGGGCCGCGGCCCGCTCCGACGTGCAGTCAACGCCGACGTTCCGCTACTGGCCGGGAACCGGCGGCGCGATTACCTACAACAAGTCGGCCCTCTACCTGCACACGCTCGAACGGCATCTCGGCTGGGAGGTGGTGCGGCGCGGCGTGGCGGACTTCTACCGGCAATGGAAGTTCGGCCATCCAAAACCCGCCGACGTCTTCGACGCCATCAACGGCGCGGCGGGTGAAGATCTCTCCTGGTTCTTCGATCAGGTTCACGGCAGCTCCGCCGTCTTCGACTACGGCATCGCGGCGCTCAGCAGCCGCAATGCGGCCGGCCGCGGATGGTTCGACGACGGCCGCTACCGGGACGAATCGGGCGCCCCGACCGTGGCCGGCGCCGACGGCGACGGCGACGGCGACGATGGCGGGAGTAACCGGGCTGAGGCCGGTCCCGTGAACCTGTATGAGTCGCTCGTGGCGGTGCGCCGCTACGGCGACGGGATCTTCCCGGTCGAGGTCGTCGTCGAGTTCGCAGACGGCACGACCGAGCGCCGCCGGTGGGACGGTCAGGCCCAGTGGACCTACTACCGGTTCGTCCGCCCGTCGCGCGCCGTGACCGCCACCGTCGATCCCGATCACGTCCTGCTGCTCGACGTCGACTTCACCAACAACAGCCGGACCGCCCGGTCGCGCGCGGGCGACGCGGCAACGAAGTGGACCCTCGCCTGGATTGTCTGGCTGCAGGATCTTCTGTTGACGGCCGGCTTCATCGCATGACCGCCGCCTTCCTCGACGGACTCCGCCGCGCCGCCGCCGCGCCGATGCTGTTGGTGGGACTCTGGGCCGCGACCCTCGCCGCGGCGCTGCCCCTCGGGCTGCTGTTGTTCCTCGGCATTGCCGGCGACCTCGGCCAGAGCGCGACCTCCGTCGCGGTGGCCGAGGGATGGGACGAGATGTGGTGGATCGAGTTCCGCGCCACCGCGAACGCGGTCGAGGGCACGTTCGGTCCGTGGGTGATCGGGTTCGCCGCCGCCCTGTTCAATCTGTCCAACCTCCTCGACGCCCAGGCGCCGGGCGCGGCTACGCTTCCCGCCATCGTCTGGTTCCTCGCCTGGATCTTCCTCGCCGGCGGCGTCATCGATCGGCTGGCGCGGCAGCGGCCAATCGGAAGCGCGGCGTTCTTCTCCGCGTGCGGCGGTTTCGTCTGGCGGTTCGCGCGTCTCGGCGTCATCGCGGCCATCGCGTACGGCGCGCTCTTCCTGTGGGTCCGCCCCTGGCTCTTCGGGGACGTGTACGCGTCGCTCACGCGCGACGTGACGGTCGAGCGCACCTGGGCGCTGAGCCGATTCGGACTCTATCTCGTCTTCGGCGGGCTCCTCGCCGCCGTCGATCTGATCTTCGACTACACGCGGGTTCGCGCCGTCGTGGAGGATCGCCGCAGCATGATCGGCGCACTGCTGGCGACGCTGCGGTTTCTGCGCCGCCATGCCGCCGGGGTTGGGGGATTGTGGCTCCTCAACGGCGTCCTGCTCGCGCTGATCTACACGGCCTACGCCATCGTTGCCCCTGGGGCGGGCGCAAGCGGCGGCGCCGTCTGGGGCGCCTTCGTCGTTGGCCAGCTCTACATCGCCGCCCGTGTGTTCGCGAGGCTGGCGGCGTACGCCTCGCAGATCTCGTACTTCCAGTCGCGACTCGCCCACGCGACCTACGTGGCCAAGCCCGAGCCGCGCTGGCCGGACTCGCCGGTCGCCGAGGCTATCGGCCCGCCGCCCGCGTAGCCCGATCCTTGTCGTCAGCGGAGAGGGGATGGCTGTTGGCGGCGCGGCGAATGCGATCCGCCAGCGTCTTGACCACCTTCACCCGCGCGTAACGCTTGTCGTTCGCTTCTACCAGCGTCCACGGGGCACGACGCGTGCTCGTGCGGTCCACCATCTCGTTTACGGCGGCGGCGTAAGCGTCCCACTTGTCACGGTTGCGCCAGTCCTCGCCGGTGATCTTCCACTGCTTGTGCGGAGTCGCCTGGCGCTTGTGAAATCGGTCGAGTTGCTCGTCCCTGCTGACGTGCAGCCAGAACTTCACGAGTACCGCGCCATGGTCGATGAGCTGGTCCTCGAAGTCGTCGATTTCGTCGTAGGCGCGCTGCCATTCGTCGGGCCGCGCAAGCTGCTCGACGCGCTCGACGAGGACGCGGCCGTACCAGCTCCGGTCGAAGATGGTGATGTGGCCCGCGCGGCCGAGGTGGCGCCAGAAGCGCCAGAGGTAGTGGTGCGCGAGTTCCTCGTCGGTCGGCGCGGCAATCGGAACGATGTGGAAATAGCGGGCGTCGAGCGCGGCGGTGACGCGGCGGATGGCGCCCCCCTTGCCGGAAGCGTCCCACCCCTCGAAGACCGCGATGGTGGAGATGCCGCGTTCCCGAGCGAGGCGCTGGGCTTCGTATAGCCGCCCCTGCTGGCGTTCCAGCGCTTCAAGGGCGCGTCTTGCCGGCATCGCCCGGGTGAGGTCCAGGGCGGAAAGGTGATCGGCGACCGGCGCCGCGGGTGCCGGCGGGGACGCCAGCGAACCAGTAGAACCAGCCGGCGGGGACGCCGGCGAACCAGGAGAACCAGCCGGCGGGGACGCCGGCGAACCAGATGCGCCATTCAGCGTCCGGCGAATCGCGTCGAGCACGGTCGTCGCGACCCGCTCCGTCCGATGGGCTGCGTCGATGTCGTCCATGACGAGCCACGGGGCTTCCGGTGCGTCGGTCAGCTTGGCGGCCCTGCGCCAGGCCTTGACGACGGCGCCGTGACGGCGGAGCCGGCGCCATTGATCCTCCCCGGCGCGCCAGCTTCGAAGCGGATCGGCCTCGAGGGCCTTCAACCGCTCCCGCTGTGCTTTCCTCTCGACGTGGAGCCAGATCTTCACGACGACCGCACCGCCGTCCACCATCAACCGTTCGAACCGGGCGATGCGGCGCATCTGCCGGTCGAACCCCGGCTTGCTGCAACGCTCCTCCGCGAGTTCCTGAATCGCGGGTCCGTACCAGCCGCTGAGATACAGCGCCACCAGGCCGCGCCGTGGAAGCGATCGCCAGTAGCGCCAGAAGAACGGACGCTCCAGTTCCTCGTCCGACGGCGCGCCCCATGCCCACGTCCTGAGCCACCGGGGATCCATCCAGGCGTTCAGTTCGTTTGCCATGCTGCCCCGGTCGTTGACCTCGGGACCGGCCAGGACGACAAGTACCGGGCCGGCGCCCTGCCGGCGGAGCTGGTGCTGCGCGGCAAGGAGATCGGCGCGCAGGACGGTTTCGTCCATCGGGCGTCCACTGTAACATCCGCTCCCGATCCCGCCGGCACGGACGCGTGCGCCGGAGCGCGCGTGCACCAGGGTGTGGTACAAGGAAGGGAGACCCGGTGCCGGGAGAAAACAATGACCGCCATGCTCCGCCCCGTTGTTCGTCCCTTCGTTGTCGCCGCCGTCCTCGCCCTTGCGGCGGCGGCCTGGACCGTCGGTGCAACCGCCGCCGAAGCGCAGACCCCCGATCAGTTGCAGCAGCGGGTCGAAAACGCGCTACGCGGCGAACGCTCGCTCCGGGACCTCGAAGTGACCGTTGTGGGCGACGAGGCGACGCTCGCCGGACGCGTCAGTACCTTTTGGGACAAGCACCGCGCGATTGAGCGGGCTCTCGGCGTGGACGGCATAAGCTTCGTCGCCAGCGAGATCATCGTCCCGGTGGAAGAGGATCAACAGCGCCTGGCCGACGAGATCGGACGCCAGGTGCAACGGTATCCCCACTACACGATATGGGACGTGATCAACGGCCGGGTGAACGACGGCGTCGTCACGCTGTTCGGCACCGTGACGCCGGAGCGCAACAAGGAAGGTGAGCTGTTCGAGCGGATCGCCAAGATACGCGGCGTGCAGGACGTGCAAGTGAACTTCGACGTGCTGCCACCCTCGCGGTCCGACGACAGGCTGCGCTACGCGATCGCGCGACGCGTCTTCGCGAGTGAACACTTCGAGCGCTTCGGGACGATGTCGAACCCTCCGTTCCACATCATCGTGGACAACGGCATCGTCACGCTGGTCGGTTACGTGCCGGGCCGGATCGAGCTGCTCGAGCTGCAGCGGATTGTGGCGCAGACGCAAGGGGTGCTGCGGGTCGAGAATCAGTTGCAGACGCCGTAGGCCGGGTCACCGGCACGCCGGGGAGCAATTCGATCGCGTCTCCCTCGTGCACGATGACGAGCGGTGAATCCCCGGTCAGCGTGTACGTAGCCTCGTCGGGCGTCATGTCAACGTCCAGCCGCTGTCCGCGAATCTCAAGGGGAAAGCGGAGCCGGCCGAGCGCTTCCGGCACGCGGGGCGAGAACCTGATGGCGCCCCTGAAGTCGCGCATCCCGGCGAAGCCGTAGATGAGGGTCATCCAGAAACCGCCCATCGACGCGATGTGGCAGCCGTCCTGAACGTTCCCGGCCACGTCCGCCAGGTCCATCAGTCCGGCGTCGGTCGAGTACCGGAACGCCTTGTCCGCCTCCCCCACCTCGGACGCGACGATGCTCTCGATCGAACAGGAGAGCGACGAGTCACGCGTGGTCACCGGATCGTAGAAGTTGAAATTGTCTCGCTTCTGCTCGAAAGAGAATTCGTCACCCAGCAGGAACATCGCCAGCACGACGTCGGCCTGCTTGACGACGCGATGCCGGTAGATGACGAGCGGGTGGTAGTGGAGCAGCAGCGGGTACTTCTCGGGCGGTGTGTTCGCGAAGTCCCAGTCCTGCCTGTCGTTGAACGCGTCGTCTTGCAGATGGACGCGCTGTGACTCGTCATACGGCACGTACATGAGGCCGGCGGCGCGGCGCCATTCATCCACCTCGTCCAGCTCCAGCCCGGTGTTGCGGACGAGCGCCGCGAACTGCGCCGGGTCGGTTTCCTGCAGACGGAGGATCGTGCTGGCGGCGTACCAGAGGTTCTCGCGCGCCATCAGGTTCGTGTAGAGGTTGTTATTGACGACAGCGTTGTATTCGTCCGGCCCGGTGACGCCGTTGATCTTGAAGCTGACGTCGTCCGGTCGATCCGGCCGTTGGGCATAGAAGCCGAGGTCGGCCCAAAGGCGCGCCGTCTCCACCAGGATTTCGGCTCCCACCTTGGCGAGGAAGTCGTCGTCACCGGTTACGTCGACATACTTGCGCAGCGCGTAGGCGATGTCCGCGTTGATGTGGTACTGCGCGGTGCCGGCCGCGTAATAGGCGGACGCCTCGTCGCCGTTGATCGTCCGCCAGGGAAAGAGCGCGCCCTTCTGGTTCACCTCGCGCGCCCGCTGTCGCGCCTTGTCGAGGTAACGGTGCCGCTCGCGCAGCAGGTTCTGCGCGATGCGCGGGGTCGTGTAGATGAGGAACGGCAGGAGGTAGATCTCCGTGTCCCAGAAGTAGTGGCCCTCGTACCCGGGACCGGTCAGCCCCTTCGCGGGAACGCCTACCCCTTCGGCGCGCGCCGTCGCCTGACAGATGTGGAACAGGTTGAAACGGATCGTCCGCTGCCACTCCCGGTGATCGACGACGATGTCGGCGCAGTCCCAGAACCGATCGAGAAAGCGTCGCTGGCTGTCGAGCAGATCCTGAACGCCGCGCTTGACCGCCCGGTCCAGCACGCGCCGCGCCTCGCGGCAAAGCTCGTCCGCGCCACGACGGCTCGATGACGAGTGGTAGGCAATGTACTTGACGATCCGGATCCGCGTGTTCGCTTTCCCGTCGATGGAAAAGACGACGCGACCGCCCGCGGCGTCCGCCTGGGTCTCGGTGGTGACCGCGCAGTCGGTCTCGACGGCATGATCGACCGAGCACGACAGTGTCATCCCGCTCGACTTCGCGACGTAGCCTCGAACGATGCGAAGGCCGCGTGTTTCGCTGACGCGCGACTTGAGCACGTCGCATCCGACCTGCCTGCTGCGAGGGTCGCCGTTCTGATGATCGGCGCGGCGCGAATCGGCAATCTCGGACTCGATCACCACCGGCGCGTCGTGGGCCAGGGTCACGTCGTAGACGATGGCGGCAAGGTGCCGGTGCTCCAGCGAAACTACCCGCCTCGACTCGAGGGTGACCCGTTGCCCCGAGCTGTGACGCCACACCAGGCGGCGGTCGAGCGTGCCGGCGCGCAGGTCGAGCACCCGCTCGAACTCGTCGAGGGTGGCGGTGGGCAGGAAGAGCGGTTCGTCGTCGACGTAGAGCCGAAGGATCTTGGCGTCCGGCACGTCGACGATGGTCTGTCCCACCTTCGCGAAGCCGAACGCTTCTTCGCCGTAGACGATCGGCCATGTCTCGTGGAAGCCGTTGACGTAAGTGCCGCTGTAGGCAACCGGCTGTCCCTCGTCGCACGTGCCTCGCATGCCGACGTAGCCGTTGGCGAGGGCAAAGATCGACTCGGATGCGGCAAGGCGCCGCTCATCGAACGCAGTCTCGACGAGGCGCCACTCGTCGTACTTGTAGATGTGGTCGAGCGAGTGGGGTCTGTGGTTCGCCATTAGTCCAGTGTTTCGGCGAGATCGTTCACGACTACATCCGCCCCCGCCGCCGCCAGCTCTTCCGCCGTACCGGTGCGGTCAATCCCGACGACCAGGCTGAACCCGCCGGCGCGCGCCGCCTGCACCCCCGCGATCGCGTCCTCGACAACCGCCGCGCGGTCCGGCGGGATGCCCATCGCCCGCGCCGCGTGCACGAACATGTCGGGCGCCGGCTTCCCGGCCAGTCCCTCCGCCTCCGCCGTCATTCCGTCGACCCGCAGCTCGAAGCGATCCGCAATTCCGGCCGCATCCAGTATTTCCCGGCATCCGCGGCTTGACGAAACAACCGCCATCCGCACGCCGTCCGCCCGGAGGCGCCGGACCACCGCCAGTGACCCGTCATAGGTCTCGACGCCCTCGGTCGCCACCAACTCGTGAAACAACGCGTTCTTCCGGTTGCCCAGGCCGCAGACGGTGCCGCGCCCCGGGGGATCCGACGGTACGCCATCCGGAAGCGACATCCCGCGTGACGCCAGAAACGCCCGCACGCCGTCGTACCGCGGGCGGCCATCCACGTACCGCGCGTAGTCCCGTTCGTCGAACGCCCGGAAGGACGCCTCGGCCGGTGCGCCGGTCACCAGACCGGCACTTCCAGCACTCCCGGCACTCCCTCCAGCCGCCTCCGCCAGAAACTCGTCGAACATCCGCTTCCACGAGGCTTCATGCAACCGCGCCGTCGCGGTCAGGACGCCGTCCAGGTCGAACAACACCGCCTCGTACGCCGTCCAATCGATCATGGAAGCACTCGTTCGCCCGGCCGCGGAAGGGTGTACGCCGGGCGCGACGGTCAAGGCGCCGGCGTCTCCTGCATTGCCCCGACCGGACAGGTGACACCGGTCCCGCCGTGGCCGCAGTACCCGAACGGGTTCTTGGCAAGGTATTGCTGGTGATATTCCTCGGCGTAGTAGAAGGGAGGCGGGTCGCGGATCTCCGTCGTGATCGGGCCGTAGCCCGCCCCGGCCAGGAGCGCCCCGTATCGCTTCCGCGACGCGTCCGCGGCCCGCGCCCGGTCGTCGCCCGCCACGTAGAGCGCGGAGCGGTACTGCGTCCCGACATCGTTACCCTGACGCATCCCCTGCGTCGGATCATGGTTCTCCCAGAAGACCGGCAGGAGCCGCTCGAACGGCAGAACGCGCGGCTCGTACACCACGAGGACCACTTCCGCGTGACCTGTCCCGCCGCTGCACACCTCCCGGTAGGTGGCGTTCCTCGTCAGCCCGCCCGCGTAGCCGACAGCGGTCGTCCAGACGCCTTCCACGTCCCAGAACGCCTTCTCGGCGCCCCAGAAACAACCCATCCCGAACAGCACCTGTTCGCTCCCTGCGGGAAACGGCGGGACGATCGGGCGGCCGTGCACGAAGTGCTGCGCCGGGACCGGCATCGGCTCGTCGCGGCCCGGGAGCGCCGACTCGGCATCCGGCATGCGAAGGCTGGCCGGGTTGGCGAACAGCATCTGTTTTCTCCTTTCGCCGCCGATCGCGCGCGGCGGCGCAACGCTGCGGCAAGGCCCAGCGCTACAGCATATAGTGATCCGACGTGACCACAGCCACCTCGCTAGTCGAGCCGGACGACACTTTCAACCGCGTTCTCACCGCCAACGTGCATCCCGCCGACTGGCGGAACCCGACGCCGGACGGCCGCTACAACCTGGTGGTGGTGGGCGCCGGCACCGCCGGGCTGATCAGCGCTTCGGTGGCGGCGGGCCTCGGCGCGAAGGTCGCGCTGGTCGAACGCCACCTGATGGGAGGCGATTGCCTGAACGTCGGCTGCGTCCCGTCGAAGGGGATGCTTCGCGCGGCGCGCGTCTGGGCGACGGCGCGGGACGGCGCGGTGTTCGGACTCACCTTCCCCGGCGGCGTCGAGCGCGACTTCGGCGTCGCGATGGAACGGATGCGGCGCCTGCGCGCGACGATCAGTCATGTCGATTCCGCCGAGCGGTACCGCGGACTGGGGGTGGACGTCTACATCGGGGAAGGTCGGTTCACCGGCCACGACACCCTGAGGGTGGGTGACGCGACGCTCCAGTTTGCGCGCGCCGCCATCTGCACCGGGGCCCGCGCCGCGGCGCCACCGATCCCCGGCCTCGCCGAGTCGGGCTACCTGACCAACGAGACCGTCTTTTCCCTCACCGCGTTGCCGCCGCGCCTCGCCGTAATCGGCGCCGGCCCGATCGGCTGCGAGATGGCGCAGGCGTTTGCCCGTTTCGGCAGCGAGGTGACGGTGTTCGAGCAGACCGCGCACATCCTCCCGCGCGAAGATCCGGACGCCGCCGAAGTCGTGGAGGAGCGCATGACGCGCGACGGCGTCCGCTTCCTCTTCAACACTACCGTCGAGTCGGTCGATTCGGAACGGATTCGCTACTCCGAGGCGGGCGTCATCCGGGAACTCGCCGTCGACGCCATCCTCGTAAGCGTCGGGCGCGCCCCCAACGTCGAGGGCCTCGGCCTCGACGCCGCCGGGGTGGCGTTCGACCGGGCCGGCGTTACCGTGGACCGCTACCTGCGCACCACCAACCCCCGAATCTACGCGGCCGGCGACATCTGCTTCCCATTCAAGTTCACGCATACCGCCGACGCGATGGCGCAGATCCTCATCCAGAACGCGCTGTTCCCCCACCCGTTCGGGCTCGGTCGCCGGACCACCGACGGCCTGATCATCCCCTGGTGCACCTACACCGAGCCGGAGATTGCCCACGTCGGGATGTACGAATCCGACGCCAACGCGAAGGACATCCCGGTCGAGATCTTCACGCAGCCGCTGGCGGAGGTGGACCGGGCCTTGCTCGACGGCGAAGATGCCGGCTTCGCCCGCGTCCTGATCGAGCGCGGGTCGGATCGGATCCTGGGCGCAACGATCGTCGCGGCCGACGCCGGCAACCTGATCAGCGAGGTGACCGTCGCGATGCAGGCAGGGGCTGGACTGTCGAAGATCGGCGCCGCGATCCATCCCTACCCGACGCAGGCGGAGGCCTGGCGCAAGGTCGCCAACCAGCTTCGCCGCGCCCGCTTCAGCGCCCGCCAGAAAGCGTTCCTCACCCGCCTCTTCGCCTGGAGTCGCTAGCCGCTTGGGGATAGGATTTACACGAGGAGCAACTCACCCATGCACGTTTCGATTACCTACTGCACCCGTTGAAAGTACGGACCCCGGGCCACCAGTCTGGCGGCCGACATCAAGCAGGCGTTCGACATCGACGCCGAGTTGATCGAAGGGACCAACGGCATCTTCGACGTCATCGCGGACGGCGAGATGGTGTTTTCCAAGCACAAGGAGGAACGCTTCCCGGAGCCCCGGGAAGTCATTGACGCATTGAAGGCGTTGACCGCCGCCTAGCGGTCTGCGCCGCAGAACGGTGCAGGCTGCCAGGACCGCCACGCGGGCGTTCTACACGACGTTCGCCCGTTGCGTCGCAAGAGGAGGACGCGATGCCACCCACCCGGAAGCGGGCGATCACCCGCCGCCATCTCATCACGACGGCCGCCACCGCGCTGGCCGCCACAACCGTGCCGGCTGGCCGGAGCGCCCTCGCGCAGTCGGCCGACACCACCAAGGCCCCCGGTGTTCCTCCCAGCGCCCTCGGCGAACGTTCGCCGCACGCGCCGCTCGCCCGCGGCTCGCTGACCGGCGGTTCGTCCCGGACGCCGCTGCAGGACCTGCACGGCATCATTACGCCGTCCGACCTGCACTTCGAACGTCACCACGCGGGTGTGCCATCGGTCGACCCCAGCGACTACCAGTTGCTGATCCACGGCATGGTCGAGCGGCCGATGATCTTCACGCTGGATGAACTGAAGCGCTTCCCGGCCGAATCGCGCATCTGCTTCCTCGAATGCTCCGGCAACTACCCGCAGGGAGCGGGGCCCGAAACCAGGCCGCAGAACGTCGCCGGCATGACCTCGACGACCGAGTGGACCGGCGTCACGCTCGCGACGCTCTTCCGGGAGGTCGGAGCGCGCCCCGACGCGACCTGGTTCCTCGCCGAGGGTCAGGACGCCGCTGTCATGACACGCAGCGTCCCGATGGAGAAGGCCTGGGACGATGCCATGGTCGCCTACGCCCAGAACGGCGAGCCGCTCCGCCCCTCGCAGGGCTACCCGGCGCGCCTGTTGCTGCCCGGGTGGGAGGGAAACGCCAACGTCAAGTGGCTGCGCCGGCTCGAGCTCGCCGATCAGCCGTTCATGACGCGCGAGGAGACCTCGAAGTACACCGATCCGCTGGCCGACGGCACGGCGCGCCAGTTCAGCTTTGTCTTCGACGCGCGTTCGCTCATCACATCGCCCGCCTACCCCGAGGTGGTCGAGCCGGGCTGGATCGAGATTCGCGGGATCGCCTGGTCGGGCCGCGGCGCCATCGCGCAGGTGGACGTCAGCACCGACGGCGGGGCCACCTGGCAGCCGGCGCGACTGCAAGAGCCGGTTCTCCGTCAGGCGCACGTCCGCTTCCGCCACGTCTGGCAGTGGGACGGCGCCGAAACCGAGATCATGAGCCGCGCAACGGACGACACCGGCTACGTTCAGCCGACGCGCGCGCAACTCCGTGCCCGGAGAGGCCGCCGGGCCCGGCGGTACCATCTCAACCCGATCACCGCGTGGCGCATCCAGCCCGACGGGCAGATCTTCTACCGTGTGGAGGAGCCGTGGGACGCGTGACACTTGGCGCGCCGGCCGGTGCGCCGGCCTGTTCCCCGCACGGTGCGCCGGCCGGTGCGCCGGCCTCCAGGCCGGCTTCTCCCCCACCGGCTTCTCCCCCACCGGCCTGTTCCCCGCGCCCGCCGCGAGGACATTTCCGCCTTCCACTGCTCGCGGTAGCGATCCTCGCCGCCGCCTGCGCGGCGCCGGACAGCGAACCCCCCGCCGAGGACGACGCACCAGCGGCGGCCGACGCCGCCCCCGCGAACCCGGACGCCGACGCGGGCGCTCCCGCCGGCTATCCGGATCGCTTCGGCTTCGGCCGCGAGGCGACGCACGAGGAAATCACCGCCTGGGATATCGACGTCATGCCCGACGGCACCGGCCTCCCCGCGGGCGACGGGACCCACGGCGACGGCACGCCCCTTTACCTCCGCCACTGCGCCAGTTGCCACGGCCGCACCGGCGAGGGCGGCAGCGCCGAGCCGCTCGTCGGCTACGAACCGGAGACCGCCCCGCCGTTCGGTCCCCGCTACGAGGAATGGCGCGGCGACGGCGACGACGTCCCGTTCACGGTGGGCAACTACTGGCCCTACGCGACGACGCTGTTCGACTACATCCGGAGAGCGATGCCGTCGAGCGCCCCGGGGACGCTCTCGAGCGACGAGGTCTACGCGCTGACCGCCTGGCTTCTGGCCGAGAACGGCATCATCGAGACGGACGCCGCCATGAACGCCACCACCCTTCCCCAGGTGCAGATGCCGGCGCGAGACGTCTTCGTGCCGCAGGAACGGCAGCCGTAGTTCGCCGAAGGCCCCCCGCCAGCATCTGCGGCGCCAGTTGGGCCAGTACCTGCGCGACACCGGCCTGCTGCATGCGTTGCTGGGCATTCGAGACGAGAGCGATCTCTTCGGTCATCCGCGGGTCGGACCCTCCTGGGAGGGCTTCGTGATCGAACAGCTCCTGTCGGCCCTTGACCCCGACCAGGCGTGGTTCTGGGCGGCCCACGGCGGCGGCGAACTCGATCTGCTTGTCGTGCACGGCGGCCGGCGAATCGGCTTCGAAGTGAAGTTCAACGAGGCGCCCAGAATCGGCGCCCGGCTGAGCAAACTTGCCGGCACGCTCGGGCTCGATCACCTGTTCGTTGTCTGTCCAACGAACCGCACCTACCCCGCGGATCGCAACACTACGGTCCTGGCCGTCACGGACGTGGCCGCCCTGCCCGATCGCGTCGCGAGCCTCGCGCGGGGCTAATAGCCGGCGACGAGGCCATCCTTGCGGGGATCGGTGCCGCCATGCAGCATGCCCGTCTCCGGATGGATCATGATCGCCTGGTAACCGCCCATGCCGCCGCCGCCCTGCCGCTCGACGTGGTGGCCCCGGCGCCGAAGCTCGGCAATGACTTCGTCGGAGACGCCCGGTTCCACGGCCAGCGTGCCGCCCGGCCGGCTGCTCGGGCTGTGTCGAACGCGCGCCGCGTCGCCCGCTTCCTGCAGGTTCATGCCGAAGTCGATGATGTTCGACAGGACCTGCCAGTGACCCTGCGGCTGCATCGGCCCGCCCATCACGCCGAACGACATGAAGGGCCTGCCGTCCCTGGTGACGAAGGCGGGCATGTTGGTATGGAGCGAGCGCTTGTGGGGCGCCAGCGAGTTGAGATGACCCTCCTCGAGCGAGAAGCCCGAGCCACGGTTCTGGAGCGCGAAGCCGAGGTCGCCGGGAACGATCTTCGAGCCGAAGCTGCCGAAGATGCTCTCGATGAGCGAGATGGCGTTCCGGTCCTTGTCGACCACCGTCAGGTAGACGGTGTCGCTGTACTCGAACGGATTGCCGGGGGTCACCTCGGTTGCCGCGCGCTCCCGATCGATCAGCCTGCGGCGCGCCTCCGCATACGGCTTCGAGATGAGCTGCCGGGTCGGAAGCTCGTTCGCGTCCGCGTCCGCGACGTAGGTGTTCCGGTCGGCCCAGACCAGCTTCTTCGCTTCCGTGTAGAGGTGGAGCGCCTCGGCGCTGTTGTGGCCGAGCGACGCGATGTCGTAGCCCTCCATGATGTTCAGGATCATCAGGGCGAGGATGCCGGAGCTGTTGGGCGGCACTTCCCAGATGTCGTAGCCGCGGTAGTTCGCGCTGACCGGCTCGATCCAGTCCGAGGTGTGGTCCTCGAAGTCGGCCATCGTGAAGTAGCCGCCGTTCGCCTCGCTGAACGCGACGATCTTGCGGGCGATCTCGCCGCGGTAGAACGCGTCCCGGCCGCCCTCCGCGATCTGCTCGTAGGCATCGGCGAGTTGCGGGTTCCTGAACAGCTCGCCCACCGCCGGCGGCCGGCCGTTCGGCAGATACGTCGCCGCCGACGTCGGCCACTCCTGGAGGGACGGCATCGACGCCGCCCACTGACCCTGGATAATCTCGCTGACCGGGAAGCCGTTGCGGGCGTAATCGACCGACGGCTGCAGCAGTTCGCCCAGCTCCATCGTGCCGAAGCGGTCGAGCAGCTCGCTCCAGGCGTCGACCGCGCCCGGGACCGTCCAGGTGAGCGGGCCTGCGCCCGGCATCCGTTCGTAGCCCTGGTTCGCGAGCGTCTCGCGGGTGATCTCGTAGGGAGCCCGGCCGGTGCCGTTCAGCGCGTAGAGCTGCTCGGTTTCGGCGTCCCAGAGGATGGCGAGGAGGTCGCCGCCGATCCCGTTCATGTGCGGCTCGACCAGTCCGAGCATCGCGTTGACGGCGACCGCGGCGTCGATCGCGTTGCCGCCCGACTTGAGGATCTCGAGCCCCACCTGCGCTGCCAGTGGCTGGCTGGCCGCCACCATGCCGTTCGGGGCGATCACCTCGGAGCGGCTGCCGTGGACGCTCCGGGCGGGCCGGCTGTAGCCGTGTCCAAGCGCCTCCTGCGACTGCGCCTGCATCTCGGTTCGGAAGTCGGAGCCGACCAGCGTGATTCCCAGCATAGCCGCCACCGCCAGTGTCTTTCTGGACATGATGATCACCATTCCTGCGCGTTGTGGAATACCCGACGTAATGCTACCGCAACGCCCGCGCCCCGAAAGATTGTAGATGTTCGTCAGCTTGCTCCCAGCATCTGAACCCGGCGGCTCCAGGACGTGTCCCGCACGCGATCCGAGAACGCCCGATCCGCGGTCACGACGTGCGTGCTCTCCCGTTCGGCCAAGGCCAAATAGATACAGTCGTAGACCGGATGACGCATCGCGCATGCCATCTCGAACGCCGGGCCGTGCAACTCCACCGATGGGACAAGCCTGTCGAACCAGAAGGGTAGCGACATCAGGAACGCGCGGGCATGAGCCTGAGAAAGGCCCTCGTCCCGTACACGGCGCCACGCGGCACTGGCGCATTCAACCAGGATCAGATCCGGAGCTACAAAGGAGACGTCCGACGCTGCCAGTTCACGTGCTTCGTTCGATTGCGCCTCAGCGAAGAACCATTTGCAGGCAACGCTCGCGTCGATGACGACCGTCATCGGCGGTCGCGTTCCTCACGGATCAGATCGACGCTGTCTCGCAACGGACCCGGCGACATCGCCCGTATGCGGTCCGCTTCCGCGAGCAACTCGTTGCGCTCAGGCCGGGCGGCCGCCGTGAGGATCTCGCGCAGTTCCTGTTCCAACGAGTGCCCCCTGCGTCTTGCCCGCCGCTTCAGTGCCGCCACAACGTCGGGATCCAGGTTGCGGACGAGCACTTGCGACGGCTCGTGACCGACCGCGCGTGCAACTCTTGGACTCATGGTTCTGCCCCGTCCCGACGCTCCAAAGCGATGCTAACATTATGCTAGCACATAGCGGCCGGACGGAACTCGAAGCACGTCCGACCTGAGAACCTACGCGGAGTTGACGCCAGCGAGCTGCCGGCGGACGGCGGCGGCGATCCTGGCGGCGGAGATCCCGTAGCGATCGAGGAGATCCGCGGACGGTCCGCTACGCGGCACTTCGCGGACGGCAAGGCGTTCGACGGCGATACCGTCAGGCGCCACCGCTTCGCTGACGGCGTCGCCGAGTCCGCCGGCCGCGTAGTGGTCCTCTACGGTGATGAGGCGATTGCCGGTTTGCCGCGCCGCCGCAAGCAGCGTGGCGCGGTCGATGGGCTGGACGGTATAGGCATCTATGACGCGCAGCGCGATCCCCTCCGCGGCGAGCAGGTCGTGCGCCTTGAGGGCCTCGAACAGCGTGATGCCGGCCGCGACTACGGTGGCGGCATCACCCGGCGACTCGCGCACCACCTTCGATCCGCCGATCGGGAACGCCTCGTCCGGGCCATAGATGACCGGCGTCGCCGGGCGCGTCGTCCGGATGTAGGCCATCCCCTTGTGGCCGGCCGCCGCCTCGACCAGTTTCGCCGCGCTTGTCCCGTCGCACGGATACAGCACCGCGCAGCCGGGCACGGCGCGCATCATGGCGAGATCCTCCAGCGCCATCTGCGACGGACCGTCCTCGCCGATGGAAACGCCCGCGTGCGACCCCGCGAAGGTGATGTTCATCCCGCCGATGCCCGCCATCCGGACGAAATCGGCGGCGCGCGTCAGGAATGCCGCGAACGTGGACGGGAACGGGATGGCGCCGCGGCTCGCCAGTCCCATCGCCATGCCGGCCATCACCTGCTCGGCGATGTAGGTCTCGTAGAAGCGGTCGCCGTGCGCCGCCTCGAAGTCCTGGCTGAACGTGGAGTTGCTGACATCGGCGTCGAGGGCGACGACGCGCGCGTCGGCGCCGCCGAGCGCCGCGAGGGCAACGCCGTAGGCCGCGCGGGTCGCTACCTTGTCGCCCGGCGCATACGCGGGGGGCGACGGCAACCGGGGCGGTCCGTTCGGGGCCGCCGAGGCCGGCGGCGCCGCCCCGGCCGAAGCGGAGTCCGCCCGGGCGGGAGGCGGCGGGATCGCCGGCGTTGCGGCTCCCGGCACGCGCTGGGCGTCAAGCTCGGCGAGCGCCGCGTCGAGCCGCTCCCCCTCCGGGATCGGCTTGCCGTGCCAGCCATCCTTGCCCTCGATAAGGGCGACGCCCTTGCCCTTCAGCGTGCGCGCCAGGATCATGGTGGGCCGGCCCGAAGTACCCGCCGCTTCGTCGAGGGCGTCGACGATCTGACGCACGTCGTGGCCGTCGACGACGATCGCGTGCCAGCCGAATGCCTCCCAGCGCGCCCGGTAGGCCTCCATGTCGTGGCCCCACTGCGTCGCGCGGCTCTGGCCGAAGCCATTGACGTCGGTGATGGCGCAAAGGTTGTCGAGCGCGTAGCGCTGCGCCACCTGCGCCGCCTCCCAGACCGATCCCTCGGCCGACTCGCCGTCGCCGATCAGCACGTAGGTGCGGTAGTCGGAACCGATCCGCCGCGCGTTCAGGGCGATGCCGATCGCGGCGCAGATCCCCTGGCCGAGCGAGCCGGTCGCGACGTCGACGAACGGCAGCCGCGGGGTTGGATGCCCCTCGAGGTCGGAATCGATGGCGCGCAGCCTGAGCAACTCGTCCGCCGGCACATGGCCCGCCTCCGCCCAGGCCGCGTAGAGGAGCGGCGCGGCGTGTCCCTTCGACAGGACGAAACGGTCGTTTTCCTCGTGTTGCGGATCCTGCGGGTCGAAACGCATCTGCGCGAAGAAGAGCGCGGCGACGACGTCGGCGGCGGAGCAGCAGCTCGAGGGATGCCCGCTGCCCGCCTGGCTCGTGGCGCGAATGGACGCGATGCGCAGCCGGAGGGCGACCTGTTCGAGAGCGGTGATCGTCGACGGGTGGGAAGGCACGGCTCTTTCGGCGCGAAGTCTAGCACGGGGGATCGGGGTCTCGGGCAGCGGCCAGATCCTGGAGGGCGAGCGCGTACGGGGCGGCGTCGGGGCCGTGAGCGCGGGCCGCGGCGGCCTGGGAGGCCAGCGCCAAGACGGCATGGTCGCGGAACGCCGGCTGCCCGCTCAGACGCGCGAGGCGAAGCAGGACGCGGGCGGCGTCGCAATTCGGCGCGAAGGGATACACGGGTTCACGGAGCAGGCCGACATCGTCGGCCGCGTGGACGCGATCGCGGAAACCGCCTGCCGCTTGGTCCCAGAGCCGGCGCAGGCAGAAGTGCATCAGTTCCTGCGCCATGTCGAAGTAGACCTCGCGATCCGTCACGGCGTACAGGTCGAGCAGCGCGGCGGCGGCTTCCACCTGGTCGCGGAGCAATCCGCGCACGGCGCCGGCCGTACCCTCGGTGTCGCCCGCCCGGTGGGCAATCCCGCCGCCGCGCTCGTAGGAACCTGCGACCACGTGCTCCAGCGCATCAACGGCATCCGCC
Source organism: uncultured Vicinamibacteraceae bacterium (assembly GCA_964636705.1). GTDB lineage: Bacteria > Acidobacteriota > Vicinamibacteria > Vicinamibacterales > UBA8438 > VXRJ01. Next base: position 63,828 of record CAZWUJ010000009.1, on the reverse strand, counting down.
AGCAGCGCTTCGTCACGCAGGACCGTCGCCGCACGCGCCCACGCCCGGGCCATCTGCGCGGTCCGATCCGCATACAGCGCCCGGTCCACCGCGGGCGGTGCGCGCCGCGCGCCCGCTGCTGCCTGACGGTAGTAGTCGGGATCCGCCCGCTGGCTCGCAAAGAAAACGGCCCGGCCGTCGGGACGGCCAACCAGCGTCCGGCGCACGTAGCGGATCAGATGGGCGGCGCGCTCGCGGTACTCCTCGCCCTCGCGCTCCAGCAATAGACGCAGCACCGCCGCGTTCACACCCAGCAGCTTCTCGGTTGCCGGTTCCGTCCAGTCCGCCCGGACGCAATAGCGAAAGACACCGCCATTGACATCGTCGTAGAGGCCGCCCCAGCCGATGGCGCGGAGCGTCCGGTCCACGACTTCGCGGAACCGCACGTCGCCCGCGGCGGCGCGGCGGGCGGCATACTCCAGCGCCGCCGCGTGCACGCGCTTCGGCGCGGACCCGAAGCCACCGTGCGTCGCGTCGAACTGATCAAGCAGACGGGATGCGAGCCAGCCGTCGATCGTCAGGTCGGGCGCGGCCGCCGGGACCGGTGCGTCCACCCCCGGCTCGCGCCGTCCGGCAATTGCCTCACGCTGCGCGGCGAAAGCGTCCGCCACCTGCGGGAGCAGGTCGCGCATCCGCGCCGGTGCGATGTAGGTCTCGCCCCCCAGCAGATCGCCGTCTGGTGTGAGGAAGGCGGTGGTGGGCCAACCTCCCAGGCTGTAGCGGTCGGCGATGTCGGGACGGGCGTCGGCATCGACGCGAATCGGAATGAAGCGCTCGGCAATGCGGGCGGCGACAACCGAATCGCCGTAGGTCTCGGACGCCATCGCGGACGTGGCGCGGCACCATGACGGTCCAAGCGCCAGCAGAACCGGCGCATCGCAAGCCCGTGCCTCGCGGAAGGCGGGTGCGCACCACGAGCGCCACCCGACGGGGCGAGCCGTGGAGTCGTCCGGCGGGGGTAGCGTCACGGCGACCGTCCTGGCATCGCCCTCGGGCGGGCCGGCGGAACTACTCCTCGGTGATGTTGGCGGCGATGTCGAGGTCGATGCAGCCCGCGACGCTGTTCGCGGCCGGACAGCCCGTGGGGTGCTTTGCGACGGCGCGCTCGGCCGCTTCCCGCATCCCGCGGGGGATGGTCAGGTCGTACCGCACGCGGATCCGCGTGATGCGCAGGACGTTGTCGACCGCTTCGATGTCACCTTCCACCTGGGCCGATATCTTTTCGCGCGGCGCCGGAATCTTGCGCACTTCCAGTGCGCGTGCAAGGGTGCCGAGCAGTCAACCGCCGACCGAGCCGACGATGTAGTCGAGCGTGGCGGGAACCTCTTCCTCGGGCTCCACGCCGTAGAACTTCTTGATGCCCCCGTGGACGCCGAATCGAATCGGGGATTCGAAGCCCTCGAGGAACGCCTCGCGGATCGGGCCTTTCACGCGCTCGATTCGCATGCGGCTGGTGTGGACGACGTCTGGCATGCAGTGACTCCTTCCTTAGGCGCACCGGGTGGACGCCGATGGTACAATCGCCGGTCATGCAGCAGTCAAGAAACTCGTTGACGTCGATGGCGGCTATCGCTGCGATCCTGCTCGTTGCGGCCGGGACGGTCGTGGCCGTGCAGGCGCAGGACTTCATTCAGGAAGAGGGGCCCGAAGGGGTGCCGAACTACACCCGGGTGGACGCCACGGTGGCGTGCGCCGGGGCGACCGGGCCGGAGGCGATGCCGGAAATCCAGCGTCGCGGATTCAGGACGGTCATCAACTTCCGGACCGCGGGCGAGCGGAATGCTCGCGTGGTCGAGTCGCAGGCGGCGGCGGAAGAGGCAGGCCTGAACTACGTCCACTTGCCGTTCCGCGAGCCGACGACCGAGCTCGTCGAGCAGTTCCTCGACACGGTGGCGGATCCGGCGAATCAGCCGGTCTACATCCACTGCGGATCCGCCAACCGGGTGGGCTTCATGTGGCTCATCAAGCGGGTGAAGCAGGACGAGTACTCCATCGCGGATGCGACCGCCGAGGCGGAAGCGATCGGCCTGCGGAGCGACGCGCTGAGAGCCTTCGCGCTCGACTACCTCGGCAGCAACTGACGCCCTTCGGAGTGCGCAAGCGCCTCGGTGACATGGATCCGGAGGCGTTTCGACGCGACGGGCACGCGCTCGTCGAGTGGATTGCTGCGTACCTAGACGGATCCGAGCGCTACCCGGTCCTGTCGCGCGCCCGTCCCGGCGATGTTCGCGGCGCGCTGCCTGACCGGCCGCCCCGTGAGGGGGTCGGGTTCGATGCGATCTTCCGGGACTTCGAGCGCGTGATTGTCCCGGGTCTCACCCACTGGAACCATCCCGGATTCTTCGCCTACTTCGCCATTTCCGGCAGCGCGCCGGGTGTGCTGGCGGAGTTTCTCTCCGCCGCCCTCAACGTCCAGGCGATGTTGTGGCGGACGTCGCCGGCCGCCACGGAACTGGAGGAGGTGACCCTCGGCTGGCTCCGGCAGCTCCTCGGGCTGCCCGACGCGTTCGAAGGGGTGATCTACGACACGGCGTCAGTTTCCACGCTGCACGCCCTCGCGGCCGCGCGACATCGCGTGGCGCCCGAGACGCGGACCCGCGGGATGGCGGGGCGCAACGACCTGCCGGCGCTCGCCGTCTACGCCTCCGAGCAGGCCCACTCGTCCGTCGACAAGGCGGTGATGACGCTCGGGTTGGGACTGGACGCCATCCGGAAGATCCCGGTGGATGACCAGTTCCGGATGAGGACGGACGCGCTGGGCGAGGCGATTGCGGCGGACCGCGCGGCCGGCGCGGTGCCGATGGCGGTCGTCGCGACGGTCGGGACGACGTCGACGACGAGCGTGGATCCGGTCGAGGAGATCGCGGCGGCGCTGGCCGGCGATTCCGTCTGGCTGCACGTGGATGCGGCCTATGCCGGAGCGGCGGCGCTGGCGCCCGGGATGCGCGACATGATGGCGGGCTGCGGACAGGCGGACTCCTTCGTGATGAATCCGCACAAGTGGCTCTTCACGCCTTTCGATCTGAGCGCGTTCTACTGCCGGCGGATGGACGAGGTGCGCGCGGCGTTCTCACTGACCCCCGACTACCTGCGGACGCCGGAGGGCGGCTCCGAAGTGCGCAACCTGATGGACACCGGCGTGCAGCTCGGCCGCCGATTCCGCGCCCTGAAACTCTGGGCGGTGCTGCGCTACTTCGGTTCCGAGAGCATTGGCGAACGCATCGGCGAACACCTGCGTCTCGCGCAACGGTTCGCGGGATGGGTGGACGAGAGCCCTCGATTCGAGCGACTGGCGCCGGCGCCGTTCAGTGTCGTCTGCTTCCGGGCGCGACCGCCGGACGGCGCGGCCGGCGACGCCGATCTCGACGCGCTCAACGAGCGGCTGCTCGATGCCGTAAACGCCACCGGCGAGGTTTTCCTCTCGCACACGAAGCTCAATGGGGTGTATGCCCTGCGGCTCGCCATCGGCCACATCCGGACCGAGGAAAGGCACGTCCGCCGGGCGTGGGAGATCCTGAACGAGCAGCTTACCGCCGCGGCGTGATGCCCTGCCAGTGGGCTCGCAGCCAGACCTCCGGGCGGAGGAGCGCCAGGACGGTCACCACCTCCAGCCGGCCGATCCACATGGCGGCGATCAGCATCAGCTTGCTGACGGGGTGCAGCCCGCCATAGTTGGCCATCGGCCCCACCTCGCCGAAGCCGGGGCCGATGTTGCCGAGCGCGCCGGTGGTAGCGGTCACCGCGGTCTCCATGTCCTCGCCAAAACCGATGACGACAGCGGTGGTGATCGCGAACATCAGCACATAGAAAAGGAAGAAGACCAGCACCCCACGGATTACTTCCTCCGGCACCGCCTTGCCACCCAGCTTCACGGGCATGACGCCGCGCAGGTGCAGGGTGCGGCGCAGCTCGGTCAGCGTAAACCGGCCGATCAGCATGTGGCGCAGCACCTTCGGGCCTCCCGCGGCGGAGCCGGCGCAGCCGCCGATGAACATCATGGCGAGGAGGACGACCTTCACCTGGTCCGACCACAACTCGAAGTCGGTGCTCGCGTAGCCCGTGGTGGTCAGGATCGACAGCACCTGGAAGAGCGCGGTCCGGATCGGCGCGCCGGCCGATTCCAGTTGCCACAGCAACACGGCCAGGATCCCGGCCGCCGCGGCGACGATGCCGGCGTAGGCGCGGAACTCGTCGTCGCGCACCAGCGCGCCCGGGTAGCCGAGCACCGCCTGGTACTGCAACGCGAAGTTGGCGCCGGAGAGAAACATGAAGACGATGACGATCCACTCGATGGCAACGCTGTTGTAGCCGGCGATCGACTCGGGATTCGGCGAGAAGCCGCCCGCCGCGACATTGGTGAACGCATGACAGACCGCATCGAACAGCGGCATCCCCGCGACCATCAGCGCCACCACTTCCGCCGCCGTCAGTCCGGCGTAGAAGCGCCAGAGGGTTCCGGCCGTCTTTCGGATCTGCGGCGCCAGGTTCTCCTCGGTCGGACCGGGTACCTCGGCGAAGAAGAGCTGCCGCACGCCGATCGCCAACCGCGGCAGCACCGCAAGGACGAGCGCGATGACCCCCATCCCGCCGAGCCACTGCGTCATTGCGCGCCAGAAGAAGAAGCCGCGCCCGGGCGTCTCGAAGTCGGTCAGGATGGTCGCGCCGGTCGCCGTGATGCCCGACATCGCCTCGAACAATGCGTCGATGGGGTCCAGGCCGACCCACAGGTGGGGCACCGCGCAGAGCAGGGCGAGCAGCAGCCAGACGCCGGCAACTACCGCCAGCGCCTCGATGCGGCGCAGGTCCTTGCCCGCGCCGCGCGAACCGCGCACCATCGCTTCCCCGATTGCGGCGGACAACAGGCCGCCGATCAGGAAGCCGGGCACGTCCGGCCACTCGCCGTATCCGGCCGCGACGGCGGCGGGCGCGAGGAACGCGGCGCCGAAGACCCGGAGGATGCGGCCGGCGATCGAAGCGACGATGATGATCCGCATCGAGTGGCCGCCGGGCTACGTGCCGCCGAAGAGATCGCGCACTCCCCGCACCGCCGGCTCAGTGCAGCAGACCAGCAGCCGATCTCCAGGCTGCACGCGGTCGTCGCCGCGCGGCACCACCACTCCCCCCTTGCGCAGGACGGATCCGATGATCGAGTCGGCCGGCAGTTCGAGGTCGCGCACCGCGGTCGGCGCGAAGCCGCCCGGCACTGCGAGTTCGAGCACGCGCGCCTGTCCTTCCTCGAGGACGGCGAGCAGGCTGGCGCGCCCCCCGTCAATACCGTGAATCACGGACGCGACCGCGGCCCCGCGCGCCGACAGCGCCACGTCGATGCCGACCCGCTCGAAGAGGTGATGGTTCGACGGCTTGCTGACGCGCGTAATCACCTTGCGCACGCCGAGCTGGTGGCCGAGCAGGGAGGCAAGCAGGTTCCGCTCGTCGTTGTCGATGACGGAAACCAGGACGTCGCTCCGGCCGATCTCCTCCGACTCGAGCAGCTCCAGATCGGTGCCGTCGCCCCGCAGGATCAGCGCGTTGCGGAGCGTCGCGGCGAGCAGTTCGCCGCGTTCGCGCTCGCGCTCGATGACGACGAGGCGGATGCCGTCTGCCCCATCCAGGCTCTGGGCGAGCCGGAAGCCGACGTCGCCACCGCCGATAATCGTGACCATCTGCCTGTCGGCGTTGCTGCTCGCCGGGGCGATGACGGGACGCAGGCGCTTCATCCCCTCCCGCGTGCCCATCAGCACCACCTTGTCGCTTGGCTCCAGCACCGTCTGCCCGCGGGGAATCGACGTGGAATGCTCGTGCTTGAGCGCGATGATGACGACCCCGGCCGGCAGCGCGAGCGACGCCACCTCGCGACCGACGACGGGCGAGTCGGCATCGAGACGAAACTCCAGCAGCTCGATGCGGCCACCGGCGAACAGCTCGGCGTCCACCGCGCCCGGGGCCATGATGATGCGCTCGATCTCGGCCGCGAGCTGCGCCTCCGGCCACATGATCTCGTCGATGCCGAAGGTGCGGCGGAGACTGTCATCGCCGCCCCGGTGCGTCAGCAGATCTTCCTTGGTGACGAAGCAGATGGTCCGCTTCGCGCCAAGCCCGCTGCCTATGGAGCAGGCGACGATGTTCACTTCGTCGAGACGCGTTGCGGCAATCAGCAGGTCGCACTTCTCGACGCCGGCGCGCCGGAGCACGTCGGGGCTCGTGCCGCTGCCGGCGACGAACTCCACGTCGAGATGCGAAAAACGGTGGGAGCGGAGCGGGTCGCGATCGACCAGGAAGACGTCATGCTCCGCCGAGAGGGCATTGGCCAGCGGATACCCGATGTCGCCGCCCCCGATGATGATGATGTGCAACTTAAGCCGCCGCCCGATCCCTTCATTCTAGCTTGGTGCGCCGGCCTCCAGCTTCGGTGCGCCGGCCAGCCTTGGTGCGCCGGCCTCCAGGCCGGCACTGCGGATGGCTGTTGATGCCGGCGTGGACGCCGGCGCACCCTAACGCCACGCCCCCTTTCCCATATACTCCCGCCCCATGGACGTCGCCACCCTCTCGCTCGGCGCGCTTGCCGTCGCCATCATCGTCAGTTGCACCATCCGCCTGCACGTGGGCTTCCTGGCCATCGCGCTCGCCTGGGTGGTCGGCGTCTTCCTGGCCGGCATGAGCGCCAACGACGTGATGGCCGGCTTCCCGACCCGGCTGTTTCTGACCCTGGCCGGCGTCACGCTCCTCTTCTCGCAGGCGCAGGCGAACGGCACCCTCGACCTGATCGCGCACCGCGCGGTCCGCCTCTGCCGCGGCAACGTCGGCGTGATGCCGATGATGTTCTTCCTGCTCTCGTTCGTCCTGGCGTCGATCGGGCCCGGCAACATCTCATCCACCGCGCTCATGGCGCCCATGGGGATGGCGGTCGCCGGCCAGGTGGGCATCCCGGCGTTCCTGATGGCGATCATGATCGGCAACGGCGCCAACGCCGGGTCGCTGTCACCCATCGCGCCGACCGGCGTCATCGTCAACGGCGTCATGGCCGACATCGGCCTCGGCGGCAACGAGCTGCAGACCTACCTGAACAACATGATGGCGCACATCGTCATCGCGTTCGCCGCCTACTTCCTGCTGGGCGGCTGGCGCCTGCTCGGCCGCCGCCACCACGGGGACCTGGTCGTCCCGGGCGGGAGTTCCGGCGACGCCGAAGCGTCGGTGAGCGACGACGGCGGTGCGGCGGGGGACGGCGACGGCGACACCTTCGAGCGACGCCACTGGACCACCATCGGCGTCATCGGCGCCCTGCTCGTCGGCGTCATCTTCTTCAACCTGCATGTCGGCCTCGGCGCTTTCGCGGGGGCGATCCTCCTCGCGCTGCTCAAGGCAGGCGACGAGAACGAGGCGGTCAAGCTGATGCCGTGGCGGGTCATCATGATGGTCTGCGGCGTCACCGTCCTGATCTCCGTCCTCGACGAGACCGGCGGGCTCGAGCTCTTCACCCGCGTGCTCGCCGGCGTCTCCACCGCCAACACCGTCACCGGCGTGATGGCGTTCACCACCGGGTTCATCTCCATCTACAGCAGCACGTCGGGGGTCGTGCTCCCGGCGTTCCTGCCGACCGTCCCCGGCCTTGCGGAACAGGTGGGCGGCGTCACCCCGCTCGCCATCGCCTCGGCCATGAACGTCGGCGCGCACCTGGTGGACGTCTCCGCTCTCTCCACCCTCGGCGCGCTCTGCATGGCGGCGGCGCCGTCTCACGAGGACAGCCGCAAGCTGTTCAACAAGCTGATGGCGTGGGGGCTGTCGATGACGATTGTCGGCGGCTTCACCTGCTGGCTGCTGTTCACCGTCCTGCGGATCGGCATCAACTAGCCGCGGCTAGTCCGGCGCCGCCACCCCGTCGCCCGCAGCACCCGCGAAGGCGTCGACGACGATGCTCTCTACCCGGTTCACTTCCTCGTCGCTCAGTTCCTGGAATGTCCGCCGGCGCCGTCTCCCGGGGAGCGAGCCGCGGTTCTGGCGGATGAACATCACGAGGTCTTCGGCAATGCGCACCGGGACGTCGACGCCCTCCACGATGCGCCGGATGGCCTCGTCGTGGCAGCGCAGGTAGTCGATCTCGCGGGGCAGATCGTCATCAACCGTGCGTCGTACGCAGGCATAGAGGAACTCGGCGGCCTCCGTGCAATCGAAGTACCGGTACAGGTCGGCGGTGTCATTGAGCACGTCGACGTTGCGTTCCGGCGTCGGACGCCACCGGATGAACGGCATCAGGGGTCCGGACTGCGCCTGCAGCGTGTTCCGGTAATCGTCGATGCGATCGAGCATGACGGACGACACCGGGAAGACCATGCCGCCTGGCGTGAAGCGCCGCTCCGCCAGGACGTGGTGAATCAGGCAGCGGTGCAGGCGCCCGTTGCCGTCCGCGAACGGGTGTACGTAGACGAACGCGAACGCGGTCGCGGCGGCTTGCAGCACCGGATCGACGCCATCGTCGCGCATGCGGTCGTTGGCTGCGAGCAGGCCGGCCATCAGGTCTTCGAGATCCTGCGCGCGAGCGCCGATGAACTCGGGGAGCGGGTCGCCCGCGTGGTCGCGGTCGCCGATGAAGACGCCATCGGTGCGCAGGCCCGCCTGCACAAAGCGCGTGTCTTCGATCAGGACGCGGTGGAGGCGGATGATCTCATCGAGGGTGAGAGCGTCTCTTCCTGCCTGAAGCACGGCGCGGCCCCAACGCTCCAGACGGTCGCGCCCCGGGCGCTCGCCTTCGATCTGAAAGCTCGCGCGGCTGTCGGCCAGGAGCAGGAAGCTGGCGGCGCGGGCGACCACCTGCCCGCCCGCGTGGCCTACGGTGGCGCGCGCGCGCGCGGCCAGGTCGAGGGAAAGAAACCTCTGCAGCGCCGGCGTGCGCCTGATTACCGGGCAGAACCGGCCGGTGCCGAGCAGGTTGTCCCGTACCCGATGGCGCCTCGAGAGGCGCGGCCTGCCGGTGAAGTAACGCCTGGAGTCGAGCAGGTCGATGGCGGCAACGCCCGCCGCATCGTCGACTTCGAGGATGCGGCCCGTGAGCGTTTCGTAGAGAAACCAGATGCGGCGCGTGTGACGGGCGGTCGGCGCCGCGCGGACAAGCGTCTCGATGACGTTCTGCGGCAGCGCCTCGAAGATGCGCCGCAGCACCAGAAGGTCGGCATCTTCGTGCCTGAGCATGAAGGCGAGGTGGCCGGTGGCTTCGTCTCCCGGCCAGTAGCGCTTGTCGAAGACGATCCAGGAGCCGTCGCTGCGGCGGCTGCCGCTGACGTGCCGATCGGACACGCTGGCCGGGCGCCGTACGGGGACACCCAGGCCGAATTCGCGGACGAGGGCGGCCGCCCCGGCAAGACGGGTCGCGGGCGGACGGGCGAGGTCCTGAAAGGTGGCCGGCGCAGGTCGTGTCATCACGTCGAAAAACCTGTTTCAGCGTCGATAATAGTCCATTTCCGCGCTCGTTCGTCGAAAAAACGTCACAACGGGCGCAGACGTTGCCGTGAACGGGGGAGGGATTCCGCCGGCGGATCACTCGATGGCTTCGTAGACGAGGGTCTGGAACTCCCGCTCGAGGTTGTAGGCCGCGAACGGATTGAACTGCGTCCAGACCATGCCGATCAGGTCGGCCTCCGGGTCGATCCAGAAGAAGGTGTTGGCGGCGCCGGCCCACCGGAACACGCCGTTGTTGTCCGGCTCGGGCGTGCCGTCGGCATCCACCGCGACCGCGAATCCGAGCCCGAACCCGTAGCCGGGACTCAGGTAGTTCCCGAGCTGGATCGGGACCATCGCGTCCGGGAGCCGGTTCGACCGCATCATCGCCACCGTCTCGGGGGCCAGTATCCGCACGTCGCCGAGCGCGCCGTCCTCGAGGAGCATCTGGGCGAAGCGGATGTAGTCGGAGGCGGTGGACGCCAGCCCCCCGCCGCCCGAGACCCAGGGCGGCGGACGCGTGTACTGCCCATCGTCCGGCGAATCGATCATCTGCAGCGCGTCGTCGGCGCGCGCGTAGTTCGCCAGGAAGCGCCCGCGCTTCTCGGCCGGCACCATGAACGCGGTGTCTTCCATCCCGAGGGGGTCGAAGATCCGTTCCTGCAGGAAGGCATCGAACGACTGGCCGGAGGCGACCTCGATCACCCGGCCCAGGATGTCGGTCGACACGCTGTAGTTCCACCGCTCGCCCGGGCTCGCCAGCAGGGGAAGCTCCGCCACGTTCTGCGCGAAATCTTCGAGACCCACCGACTGCGTGAAGAAGCCCGACTCGTTGTAGAGGCGGTCGACCGGAGAATCCCCGAAGAAGCCGTAGGTCAACCCCGACGTGTGGGTCAGGAGGTGCTCGACAGTCATCGGGCCGGCCGGCGCCACCCGCTCTCCGTCGTCGTCGAGCACCTGCACGTCGGCGAACTCCGGAATGAACTTCGAGACCGGATCGTCGAGCGCGACCGCCCCTTCCTCGACCAGGATCATCACGCCGGTGCTCGTGACGGGCTTCGTCATCGAGTAGATGCGGAAGATGTCGTCCGGTTCGAGGGGATCGCCGGCGTCGAGGTCGCGCATGCCCGCGGCGGCCCAGTGCACGACGTGCCCGCCCCGCGCCACCATCGTCATCACGCCGGCCACCCGGCCGTCGTCGACGTAGGCCTGCACGGCGGGCTCGATGCGGGCGAGACCGTCGGCCGACATCCCGACCGTGTCGGGCGTCGCCGCCGGCAGCCCCGAGGCGGGGGATTCCGCGGCCATCGGCGCGTCGGCGGCGGCCTCGGCCTCCGGGGACGGCGTCTCCGAGACCTCCGCCGGCCCGCAGGCGGCAAAGGCGACGGACGCCGCCAACAGCGCCACGATTCCCGTCCAACGGGCCGCCGGCCGCCGGTCGCCAGTCTTCTCGTCAATTGGGTAAGTCATGCGCCGATGGTAGGTATTCCTGGAGGCGCTTGCAACACGATCCCGCCATACAATGCGGGCGCGCGATGCCTGACCCCATAGCCTGGTACGACGCCAACGCCGAGGTCGCGTCCGAGCGCTACGAGTCCGTCGCCTTCGAGCGGGTCCACGGCTGGCTGGCGGACCTGTTGCCGAAGCCGCCCGCCGCCGTCCTCGACGTCGGCGCGGGCAGCGGCCGCGACGCTGCCCACCTGTCCGGCCTCGGCTACGACGTCGTCGCCGTCGAGCCGTCCGCGCGCATGCGCGAGCTCGCCCGCGCCCGCCACGACGACCCGCGCATCAACTGGCGCGACGACCGGCTTCCGGCGCTGAAGAACACTTTCGCCACCGGGCTCTCGTTCGACGTCATCCTCGTCAGCGCCGTCTGGATGCACCTGGCGCCTACCGACCGTCCCCGCGCCTTCCGCAAGCTGATCACGCTGCTCAAGCCCGGCGCCCTGCTCGCCATCACCCTGCGCGACGGTCCGGACGACGACCACCGCGGCTTTCACCCCGTCACCGTGGACGAACTCCGCCGCCTCGCGACGGACCACGGCGCCTACGTAGAGCGCGAGTCGACCAATGCCGATCACAGGGGCCGCGGCGATGTCCGCTGGCGGCAGGTCGCCGTCCGCCTCCCGGACGATGGGACGGATGCGCTGCCGCTGTTGCGCAACGTCATCCTGAACGATTCGAAGAGCTCGACCTACAAGCTGGGCCTGCTCCGCGTTCTGTGCCGCATCGCCGACGGCGCGTTCGGCCTCGCGGAGGAACAGGGCGAGGACCACGTCGTGATCCCCATGGGACTGGTCGCCCTCACCTGGATCCGGCTCTACAAACCACTGCTCGACGCCGACATTCCCCAGAGCCCGGTCAACGATCGCGGCGGCCGCAAACTGGGATTCGTCAAGCCTGCCGGGGTCGAACACCTTGATGTCTCGCACCACGATCTCCGCGTGGGCTTGCGGTTCTCGGGCGACGACCTTGCCGCCCTGCATCGGTCCCTGCTCGACGTCACGTCCACCATCGTCCGGATGCCGGTCCGCTACATGACCTATCCGAACAGCGACGAACCGATTCTTCCTGTTCGGCATTCCGGGCCGACGAGACGGCCGACACGTCCTGCCGATGGCAGACTGACTGCCGGCTACCTCGCCAGCTTCGGCACCCTGCGTGTACCGATGCACCTCTGGCTGGCGATTCGGCGACTGAGCGTGTGGGTCGAGCCGGCGATCATTGCCGAGTGGAAGCTGCTGATGCGGACGTACGCCGACCGGCAGGGACGCCCGCTCGACGAGCAGGGGCTTGCCCAGGCCATGACATGGCTCGAACCGGAACGCGACGTTCGACTGGCCCGCGAACAGGCGGATCGCCTGTTGGCGGCGAGACCGCTCCACTGTGTCTGGACCGGCCGTCGGCTATCCCCGGGCAGCCTCGACATCGATCACTGCTTCCCGTGGGCAGTCTGGCCCTGCGGCGACCTCTGGAACCTGATGCCGACCCACCGGCAGGTCAACCAGCGTGAGAAACGCAACCTGCTGCCGGGGGATCGGATCCTGCGGCAGGCCGAGGAACGCATCCTGGCCTGGTGGAACGACGCGTACCGCAGTGCGCCGAACCGCCTCCTCTGTGACCGGTTCGCCATCGAAGCCGCCACGAGTCTCCCCGGCGTGTCATCAGGCAGCGACCGACTGGACGATTACTACGCGGGACTCGCGCTGCAGCGCCTGCGACTGAAGCACAATCAGCAGGCGCCGGAATGGACCGGCGAGCGGTATCTCCAGACGTAGCGGGCGGCTACCGGACGTCGCCGGGCGCCAGCGGCGGCGCGGGATCGTCAGTTCGGACTTAGAGGCGTTCCTCAACACTCACGAGTCGCCCTTCGACACTCGTCAAGCGGCCCTCGACACCTACCAAGCACCCTTCGACACCTACCAGGCGCGCCTCGACGTTAGCGAGGCGCCCTTCGACGCTAACGAGGCGTCCGTCGACACTTGTGAGTCGCTCTTCGACACCCGCAAGACGCTGCTGGAAGCTCGCGAAAAGCACCTCGACGCGCGCCATCCGTTCTCCGAACCGCGCCATCTCCCTGGACAATTCCTTGATGTCACCGCGCAGTTCCCGGCCGAGCGACGCGTGGATGGCCCACACGACGCCCACGCCGGTCAGGATGGCAATCACGATCTGCGAACCAACCGCGTACACGTCCAGCACTGTCGTTTTTCTGAGGCTAACTCAGGCCTGAGGCGCTCGGGCGCCGCGCGACAATCGAATCGTCGTCGAGGAGAATCGGAACGGCGGCGCCGGACTCCATCAGCCGCCGCCGCTCGTCTTCATCGGTGGCCCTCTCGATGATGGCGGAGAGGGCCTCTGCCGCCTGGTCGAGCGAGCTGATCGCTTCCTGTGCCTGAGCCGCGGCTTCGTTTGCGTCGCTCGCGACGGAGTCGGCGTAGTGCTTCGCCTCCTTCGCAAGATTGCGAGCCTCGGTGATCGCTTCGTGCCACCGATCGAGCAGCCTGGTGTTGATGATGACGTAAGCCATGCTGTCGCCTCCTTGGTGACGGACCGCGGACATCACGGTCCGTAAGTCACCCTGGCGGCTGGCCTTCCGACCCGGACCCGGGCGGCGCGCCGTCGGCGCGCCCCTCGATTCAGCGGGTTCGGCGATGTCGTCGTTCGTCCTCCAACACCGGACGCAGTCAGTTCCCGGCTCCGTCACCGGACCACACGCCATGGTCCCGTCGAGATCCAACTCCGCCGCACACGACTCGCACAGCGGAAACAACGTCATCTCCATGTCGTTCTGTTCCGGTTCGTGGAAGGCTGTCAGCACGCTCCCGCGATCGACTGGTGGCGATGCTAACAGGTTCCAAGAATCGACCAGTTCGTGGGGAAACGAGGGAAACCGTGCAGGTCGCGTGGTTCAACCCGGTTGAAGATCATTGCACCGCTTGGGGCTACCGCTACGGAGCACTAGGAAGGGTCGCAACCCTTATAGTTAATTTATGCGGCAATTGTATTAACAAGCACCCAATTCTGAGCCTTGCATAATAAGAATTACAGCCTATTCTTAAATAATATGGGCATCGACCCTGCACCCTGAAGTCGGCCGCCAAGTAACACCGCCACACTGGTCAAAGGGCCAGCCGCCGAGGCCGCCATCTACGAACTGCTCGTCCGCATCCGCTGCTTCGACGAACTCAAGGGCTGGTCGGGCGCCAGCGACGGCGCGGGATCGTCAGTTCGGATTTCGGAGGCGCTCCTCAACGCTCACGAATCACCCTTGGCCGTCACATCGAGCTTCCACCTCCACCACCCGAAGAGAAGCCACACCACGAGGAGAAGCCCATAGAGCCAGCGGTAAGGCCAGCCGTCCGCGTGCCACCAAGCCCAGGAGATCCCGAGGATCCAGAAGCACGTGAAGGCGAGGATGTTCCCCGGACCCCACCTGTAGCGGGGCCACATCCTCTTCGGCATGCGTCCCTGCAAATCCTCAGTCCAGCGGTCCACGCTCTTCCACCACGTTCTGGACATCGGGGTACCTCCGTTATCTTCCTCATCTTGAGCAAGATCCGCAACGGGGACGGGAAGCACCTTGACCTGCCCTACGTGATTGGCGTGGCCCCCTGGCGACCGGGGGACGGCATGTTAAACGATAGGCGAAATATGTTTAATATGGCGCACCGCTCAGCAGGTATCATGTTAAGTTTTGGAAGCCTATGTTTAATAGAGTGCCAGATTGCCGGCGCTGCGTGTCACGCCACACGGGTCAGCGACAACAGACTCATCTGACATCCGTCGCGGCCGGTACTGACCCCTCCTCGTCGGCCGCTCCGCTTCGTCCCGGAAGCGGCGCAGCGGCTCCCGCCGCCAGACTTCGCGGCGCCAGCGCCCAGGGGTCGCTCCAGCGCGGGTCGCGCAGCAACGCGTCGTCCGTCAGGCTCTGGAGAAACGCGATGAGATCCTGGTGCACGTCGCCGATGACGCCGATCGGCCAGCTGGCGATGGAGGTCGTCAGCATCTCGATACCGCCTTTACGCCACTGTGTCGGAGGCATGAGTGACGGCCGAGGGTGCCGCCGAGGCCCGGTACTCGTCCACGAATCCGCGGAGTCGCGCAAGAAGCTGCGTTTCCATCCGTCCGTCCCCGAACGAAGTGCCCGCTTCACCGAATCCGAATTCCCGAGTTCCACTTGATTCGAAATGCAGACCCGCCCGCCTGTGGATCCACAACTTGTATTCGGTACAGGAGAATTCCAACGATTCGCGTACGAGGAAGTCCGCGACTCGGTCCGCGAACGTGGCGTCGTGTCCACGGTAGAGGGAGATGTGCGGTTTATAACCGTACTTCTTCGGATAGTCTCGCTTCCAGCAGACCTTGCGGAGGTTCGGACTATCGACACCAAGGAACACGACTTCCTCGCGCTGCCTGAATCGTCCCACCCCACGGATTCGCAATGTGTCGTTGCACAGCGTCTCTTTCGATTTTTTCAGGATCTCCGGGGCGATCCTGCGCATGTACGGTCCCCGTAGCGTGACATGCACTGGATGTCGTGGCTCGGCACCTGAAAGGATCCACTGCATGTGCCAAAGCAGCTCCCGGATCTCCGGCTGCGTAATCTCCAGAAACACAAAACCAGTAGTCATCGTGACCTACAAGATGAGATAGCGCTTGAACTCGTCCCGAACGTTCGAGTGCGTCAGCGCATCGTACAAGAAAGCTGATAGGTCCTTTGCCAGCGCGTTGACGGCAGTCGTCTGATCGGTCAGGAAGTTCTCTACATCATCCTTTTCTTTCCAGGATAGGAATTCCTCGTAAGCGTCCAGAATGCCAGGCCAGCGGTTTGCCAAACCCTCATCGCCCAGAAAGTCCAGCCCGGTCGCGAGCCGCTCAAGCGGTGTTTTCGTGCACAGACTCTCGAGTTTGGGCACCGAATCGGCAGGCTGCGCGATTAACGGAAGGACCGTAGCAAATACGGTCAGCATACGGCTGAACTTCAGATTGACATTTTTCTTGCGAAACGGACGGTCCGCGTCGTGCCGACGCTCTTCGTAGTTGAGGCACATCGTCCGCCAGTACCGGAGCAAGTCGTTCAGAAGGAAGATGGGTCTGAACGGACTCGTTGCATTCCGATCTCGGTAGTAGAGTTCCAGAATCGTACGGAGATGCTTGCGGTAGATGTCTTCGTGTGCGATCGGCTGGCTTTCCAATATCAACAGCATGCGGGTCGTGAACAGATTCTCGCTGTCGTCACTGGGTGATCCGGTACGGGAAGTCAGGTCCTCCATGAAGTACACCTTCAAGTACTCCCCATCGTTGCTAAATGGAGGAAATTCCAGTCGTTGGTTGATCTCTATCAGTTCAGAAAACAGCGTGATCTGGAACAAGCGCTTGCGGAGCTTGCCGTGTTCGCCGGCTTCGGCGGTCACGAAGAGATCCAAATCGGACTTCCGTCCGGACTCCATCCTGGCCAAGGAGCCAGCGCAGAAGATGGCCAGCGGGTTGTCACGGACCATAGCGCTCTCATTGAGGGCCTCGCGCACGGGATCAAGGCGTGCCCTGGACTGCCGGTTTCGCTCAGCCAGAGCGGCATGGCTGTGGAGGGCGTCGAAGCATGGTGTGGCGGTTGACGTTGTCGCCATGACTGGTGTCTCGAACCTGCGAGCGAACCTTCATTCTACCGCGACGCCACACCTTTGCGCGGCGCTATGGCGTTGCGCTGCACGTGCTGTGATGGCCAAGCGCTGCACCGAAACAACGGGCCGGTAGCGGTCGAAGCGCTCCCGGTGATCGCCAATCTTCGGGTCGTTCGAGAGAGTCCGAAGCTTGCCCGACCTGCCCGACGTGATTGGAGTGGCCTGGCGACGGGGCGACAGTCCGGGTGTGGAGGAAACCGCGTGACGGTGACCGCACACAGCCTCTCGCCACGGACGAACACCAAGTTTACCGGTTCCGACCCGAGGATCGGTGGGATCGCGGGGGCACCCGCACGCCGCGGCGCCAGCCTGATCGACGCGGGAGTCGCGATACAGTCGTCATCGATGAGGGTCGCCGAAGTCGTCATCGGAGCCGTCGACCATTACGCGCGGGCCGAGCTGGTCACCCTCGCGGTAGAAGACGGCGCCCCCGTCTTTCTCGATCGGCGGTGCGTTGCGCTGATCGACCAGGGACTCCCGAGCGCGCCCTATCACCACGAGGCTCTGACGCTGGACCTCGGAGCGGCCACGGAACTCGTGGACCGGGTGAGGCGATCGGTGGCGGAACAGGCGCGGGCGGCGATTTCGACCCTGCTCGCGACCTATTGCGCCCAGGCGCTGGTCCTTCCCGCGAGTCCGTACGACAAGCTGCCCGACTCGCTGGAGGAGGTCCTCCGCTCACGCCCCTTGATCAATGCCGCGGACGGCATGCTGTACCGGGAGTTCCTCGCCGACGCCGCCGTCGACCTCGGCATGGAAGTCCGGCGGTACCCGCGCAGGACCGACCCGACGGTGCTCGCCGCCGAAGCGATGGGCGTCGAGGTAGCCGCGGTCACCGCGCTCATCGCCCGGTTCGGCCGGGAGGCGGGCGCGCCCTGGCGCAAGGACCACAAGCTGGCCGCGGCGGCGGCCCTCAGCGTCCTCGGGCATCGGATTCGCCAGTAGACCTACCAGGCGAAGCCGCCGCGCGTTCCGATACGGCTCCGGAAGGACCTCCGCCGGCGCGACCGGAATCGTCTCGGCAGATTGTCCTTTACAAAATGACAAATTTCCATATATTGTCATTTCACCAGTGACAATTTCACGAGAGCTCCTGGGCGCCAAACTGGACGAGTCACTGGCGCTGCCGCTCCGGCGCCTGACGCACCGGGATATGCGGCTGCCGGCGATCCCAGGCAAGGCGTTTGCCGTCATCGGCGTGCGCCGCAGCGGCAAGACCTCGTTTCTGGCGCAGTGCCGCTCCGCGCGCCTGCGTGCCGGCGCTCCCCCCGAATCGCAGTTGATGCTCCTGCTCGAGGACGAGCGGCTCACCGGTCTCACCGTCGCCGACCTCGGCTGGCTGATCGAGGAGCACGCCCGCCGGTTTCCACACCTCCATGAAGACAACGTCGTCACTGTCTACCTGGATGAAGTCCAGCAAGTGCCAGGCTGGGAAGGGCTGGTCCGGCGTCTGATGGACACCGGCGGCGTCGACGTGTTTCTCTCCGGCTCCTCGGCCCGCCTCCTGAGCAGGGAGGTGGCCACCAGCCTTCGTGGGCGGGCGATGGAAGTGCTGGTTCATCCCTTCAGTTTCCGGGAAGCGTTGCGCCACACCGGGGACGAACCACCGGCGCGCGCCGGGTCGGAGGAATGGCCGGCGGCGGCGCTCGACCAGCGCCTGCGGCGCTATCTCATCGAGGGCGGTTTCCCCGAGGCGCAGGGTGCGGACCCGCGAGACCGGGCGGCGTTGCTGAGCGGCTATGTCGACATCGTCGTGCTGCGCGACGTGATCGACCGGCATGGAGTCACGAATCCCTTGGCGCTGCGCTGGCTGCAGCGGCAGTTGCTGGCGAACCCCGGCGGGGCATTCTCCGTGAAGAAGCACTACGACACCCTGCGCTCGCAGGGGGTGCGGGTCGGCAAGGACACGTTGCACGCCTACCTCGGGTACCTGGAGGATGCCTTCCTCGTGCGCACCGTCTCCCTGCATGCCGCCTCGGAACGCCAGAGAATGGTCAATCCCCGCAAGGCCTATCCCGTGGACCCGGGGCTGATCTCGCTGTTCGCGGGCAGCGGTCGCAGCCACGAGGGCCGCGCCCTCGAGACCGCCATCCTGCTGGAGTTGGAACGGCGCGGCTGGGGAGTTTCCTACCTGCGCACGGCGGAGGGGTGGGAAGTCGACTTCTTCGCCCACCGCCCGGGAGAGGCGCCATTGCTTGTCCAGGTCTGCCTCGACACCAGGGAGGATACGACCTGGGAGCGCGAAGTGCGCGCGCTCCGGTCTGCAGGTCAGGCGTACGGCGACGCCCGTCTCCTGCTCGTAACGCTTGACGCGTCGCCGCCCCGGCGGCGGCTTCCGAACGGCGTGACCTGGGTGCCCGCCGCGCGCTGGCTGATCGAGGAAACGCGCTGATTCGGCGACCTGAAGGGCAAAGCCGCGCGTTCCTTCTGTATCACTCCGCCAATTGAGCGAAGTAACGCAAACCGAACCTATCCAGAATCTCCTGTAGTTCCTCGGGAAGCGTGCCGCCCAAAGCCAATAGACAATCCGCAGTCGGGATCCGACGGTCATAAATCTGCTGGTGCCGAAGAACAGCCCTATACTTCACACACTGAAAGATGCCTCTGAGAATTTCGTCGAATCCGGCATGGGCCGTCTTCACTTCTACACCAATATCCGCGTGTTCGAAGTAGATATCCAGTCGATCGCCAGACCACAGCGTGTGTTCCTGCGCTGCATTCTCGTCCGTCTCTAAGCCGACCAACGTGGGATCGTCAACAATCAGTCGCTTCAAGTACCTGTGCTCGTCGCTTTCGGGTCCCGATTTCCATCTCGATGGCTCGGGCGAACGGCGCCGCCTTGGCTTCGTAGAACGCCGGGCGTTCGTTTCCGCAAGGCCGCAAGCCTTTAGAACCCTACCCCACGAGGGGAAGTCGAAGATCTCTTCCAGCGCGCGGTCAATTACCGCTCGTTCCTCGCGTGGGCTGAGGCGACTCAGATTGACATCGCGGTCCAGGAAATCGGCACAGAATTGCCTGATGTAATTTTCTGCGCCGGTTCCGGGCACTTGCGTCTCTTTCCTGACCACCATCAGGTTGATCGGCGGCACTCGTTCGCCCGTTTGCTGGGCGTACTTCTCGCACGCGTCGCCTATCTCTCCAGCCGGACGGCCATATAGGACCGCAACTACATGTGACCCGAACCCACGTCCCACGATTTCATCATTCCATTCACTATAAGTTATCTTCTTTCGCTTTCCGGCGTATTCGACAAGAATCGGAAAGCCGCTTCGGGCAGTGCGCTTGGTCCAAGAATCGCCTTCGAGTATCGAGAGCTGCATGCTCGCCTCCAATTGATGACAATATTTGCGAGCCTGAGTACCAAGCGTTGTTGGCGAGAAACGCTTCAGAACATCGGGAGATTCTCGGCGTACGGTCCGCAGGCTCCCTTCGGCACCGCAGCTTCAACGGCTCCCTGGCCGTCTACTTGGAAGTGCATAAGGACCTCCAGGCTCGAAGATCAAAATCTCGACATCTTCGAATACGCTCAGGGCTGCTTCTATACGCTGGCGCACATTCGGCCAATGCAACCCGCCCAGCCCACTTCCGAGCGCCGGAATTGCGATCGATCGGATACCACGCGATCGTATTTCCTGCGCGAGCGATTCCAACCCGGACTCGATGTCCTCGATGCGGCTCTTGCCACGCCAATGGCGCTTGGTAGGAAAGTTGATGATGTAATGCGGGGGAACCACTGTACCTGTTTCGAAGACGAACACCGTTCCGGGTCGCATCTGGTACCGCTTGCAGTGCGCCGCGTACGCTTGAAAGTTGTCGGGAAACGCCCGCTTGAACTGAAGCGCAACCCCACGGCCCATCACTCCCACGCAATTAACAGTATTGACCAATGCGTCCGCTGCCTCTGAGAGGATGTCGCCGTTCTTGTACCTGATCATGACCCACCTCCATCGCCGGCAGCGCGATCAGTTCATGATCGCCTGGTAGACCCAGTTGCGGCTGACGCCGTGCGTGTACTGCTGGTTGGGACCCCGGTGCTGCAGCATGCCGACGAAGACGAGGTCGTGGGCGGGGTCGATCCAGAACCAGGTGCCGTCGATGCCGAGCCAGTAGTAGGTGCCGGTGCCGTGCGGCTCCCCGGCGGCGGCCGGGTCGTCGTAGATCATGACGTCCATGCCGAAGCCCATGCCCGCGCGCATGTTCTCGGTCGCCCCGGCCGACAGGTGGTTGGTGCGGATCATCTCGACGGTGCGCGGCGCGAGCAGGCGCTGGCCGTCGAATTCGCCGCCGTTCAGCAGCATCTGCGCGAAGCGGATGTAGTCGTCGGCGGTGCCGAAGAGTCCGCCGCCGCCGGACGGGCCGGCCGGGTTGGAGGTGAACGGATCGCCGCGTGAATCGAGCACGAGGCTGCCGCTCTCGTCGATGGTGTGGCGCAGGGCGATGCGGTCGACGTTGGCCTCCGGCACGTAGAACTTCGTGTCGACCATGCCGAGGGGGTCGAAGATCCGCTCCTGCAGGAACTGCTCGAAGGGCTGGCCCGACAGTTTCTCGACGATGTAGCCGCGCACGTCGACGGCGACGCTGTAGATCCAGCGCTGGCCCGGCTGCGCCAGCAGGGGAATGCCGGCCAGCTTGTCGATCATCACCTGCAGCTCTTCCGTCGGGTTGAGGACGCGCTGCTCCAGGAACCGTTGGTTGACCGGGTGGCGCGGGTTGAGCACGTAGCCGAGGCCGGCGGTGTGCGTCATCAGCTCGCGCATCGTGATCGGGTGGTCGGGATCCTCCAGCCGCATCGAGCCGTCAGGATTCTCACCGGCATACACCTTGAGGTCGGCGAACTCCGGGATGTACCGCTCGACGGGATCGTTCAGCCGCCACTTCCCTTCCTCGTAGAGCATCATCATCGCGACGCCGGTGATCGGCTTCGTCATGGAGAAGATGCGGAAGATGGAGTCGCGCGTCATCGCGCTGCCGGTGTCGACGTTCTTCACGCCGGCGACGTCGGCGAACGCGATCTTGCCGTGGCGGGCGACCAGGGCGACCACGCCGGCGATACTGCCGTCGTCGACCAGGCCCTGCAGGCCGGCGTCGAGACGTTCGAGGCGCTCGGCGGACAGGCCGACTTCCGCCGGATCGACGGTGTCGAGATCCGCCTCCGCGAGCGCGCCTCCGCTCCCCTCGGCGGGCGCCGCGATGGCGGGCGCGGTCGCTTCGTAGGCCTCGCCGAGGAAGAGAGCGCCGATGCCGAGCGTGGCGGCGAGCGCACCGACGACGAGGAACGACGCCAGGAACGAACGTGGCTGTTCGGACTGCATGAAGGCCTCCTGTGTGGCGGCCAGCGTACTACGCCTGCCGCCTGCTATGCCTGCCGCTTCGCGATTCTCGCCCAGGTGTCGCGCAGGGTGACGGTGCGGTTGAAGACGGGACGGGCCGGCGTCGAGTCAGGGTCGACGCAGAAGTAGCCGAGACGCTCGAACTGGCAGCGGGTCCCGGCGGCGGCGGCGGCGATGCCCGGCTCGACATAGCACGCGTCGAGCGTCTCGAGCGACGCCGGGTTGATGCCGTCCAGCCAGTTGACACCCTCCGGCAGATCCTCCGGATACTCGGCCGCGAACAGGTGATCGTAGAGCCGCGCCTCGGCGCGGACGGCGTGCCGCGCGGAGACCCAGTGAATAGTGCCGCGCACCTTGCGGCCGTCCGGCGCATAGCCGCCGCGCGTCTCCGGGTCGTAGGTGCAGCGCAGCTCGACGACGTTGCCGCCGGCGTCCTTGACGACGTCGCGGCACGTCAGGAAGTAGGCGTAGCGCAGGCGGACCTCGCGGCCCGGCGCCAGCCGGAAGAACTTGCGCGGCGGGTCTTCCATGAAGTCGTCGCGCTCGATCCAGAGCTCGCGCCCGAAGGGAACCGGGCGGGTGCCGGCGCTCTCGTCCTCCGGATTGTTGACCGCCTCGAGCTGCTCGACGCGATCCTCCGGATAGTTCTCGATCACCACCTTCAGCGGGCGCAGCACCGCCATGACGCGCGGGGCGGTGCGGTTCAGCTCCTGGCGGACGGCGTCCTCGAGCTGCGCCACCTGCACGACGGAGTTCGCCTTCGCGATGCCGATCCGGTTGCAGAAGTCGCGGATGGCGGCGGGCGGGCAGCCGCGCCGGCGCATCGCGGTGAGGGTCGGCATGCGCGGGTCGTCCCAGCCCCTGACGTGGCCCCCTTCCACCAGCTCCAGCAGCTTGCGCTTGCTCAGGACGGTGTAGGTCAGGTTGAGCCGGGCGAACTCGGTCTGCACCGGCGGATCCTCGAAGTCGAGCGCCTGCAGGTACCAGTCGTAGAGCGGGCGATGGTCCTCGAACTCGAGCGTGCAGAGCGAGTGCGTGATCCCCTCGAACGCGTCCGACAGCGGGTGGGTGAAGTCGTAGGTGGGATAGACCACCCAGTCGTCGCCCGACCGGTAGTGCGGGCGGCGGCGGATCCGGTAGATGGTCGGATCGCGCAGGTTCATGTTGGGCGCCGCCATGTCGATCTTCGCGCGCAGCGTGCGGGCGCCGTCCTCGAACTCTCCGGCCCGCATGCGGGTGAACAGGTCGAGGTTCTCCTCGACGGAACGGTCGCGGTAGGGGCTGTTGCGGCCCGGTTCGTCCCAGCGGCCGCGGTAGGCGCTCACCTGGTCGCTCGGCAGGTCGTCGACGTAGGCCAGTCCCTTGCGGATCAGCTTCACCGCGCAGTCATAGAGCTGCTCGAAGTAGTCGGACGCATAGAAGGCGCGGTCCTCCCAGTCGAAACCGAGCCAGCGGACGTCCTTCTCGATGGCGCGGACGAACTCGATCGTCTCGGTCTCCGGGTTCGTGTCGTCCATCCGGAGATTGCACAACCCGCCGTACTCGTCCGCGATGCCGAAGTTGAGGCAGATCGCCTTGGCGTGGCCGATGTGGAGATAACCGTTCGGCTCCGGGGGAAAGCGCGTGTGGACCCGGCCGTTGCGGCGGTTGTTCGCCTTGTCGTTCGCGACGATCTCGCGAATGAAGTCGAGACTGGGTGCGGCGGCGTCGGGTGTGGTCACGATGTCAATCCTGGGGCGGCCGGGCCGGCCGCGGCGGCCAGCGCACGATCAATTCTAGCGAGACAGGCCTCGCGGCCCAGAATCGCCATCGCCTCGAAGAGGCCGAAGCCGACCGCCTTGCCGGTGACGGCGACGCGAACCGCGTGGATGATGGCGCCGATCCGGATGTCTTCCGCGTCGACGAAGTCGTGGAGCGCGGCTTCGATGGTCGGAGCGTCGAACGGATCAACGCTGGCCAGCGCGGATCGGAACCGGGCGAGCCGTTCGGGGGCGCCGGGCGCGCCGATGCGTTTGCCGAACGCCTTGGCGTCGTAGGGAAAGGCGTCGTCGGGGACGAAGAACTCGGTGTAGTTCACGATGTCGCCGGCCACCTTGATGCGATCGGCGGCGGCGGAGACGACGGCGTGGAGTTTGCCGTCGTTGCGTGCCGGCCTGGAGGCCGGCGGACCAGGGACCGGCGAACTGCGGGCCGGCGTGGACGCCGGCGGACCATGGGCCGGCCTGGAGGCCGGCGGACCGGCCGGCGGGCCGAGGGCGGCGGCGAGGTAGGGGCGCACCATCTCGACTTTGTCGTCCAGGGGCAAGCGCGCCATGCGGCGCTCCTGGAACGCGAGCAGCTTCTGGGGGTCGAAGCCGGCCGCCGACCGGTTGACGCGGTCGAGCGAGAAGTTCTCGATCATCGCTTCGCGCGTGAAGTCCTCGGTCCGGTCGTCGAGCGACCAGCCGAGGAGCAGCAGGTAGTTGAGCAGCGCGTCCGGCAGATAGCCGACGGCGCGGTAGAAGCCGACCATCACCGGGTTGAATGCGCCGTCGTCGGTCGATTCGCCCAGCGCGGCCATGATGCCCGACGCGTGTTCGTAGGCCTTGCGGAAGTCGTCCTGCCGCAGGTACTTGTTGAGCTTCCGCTTGCTCAGCTTCTCGCTGCCGCCGGGCGCCGCCACGTAGGGGAGATGCGCGTAGCGGGGCACGTCGTAGCCGAGCGACTGCATGATGAAGATCTGCCGCGGCGTGTTCGACAGGTGTTCCTCGGCCCGGATGACGTGCGTGATGTCGAAGTCGTGGTCGTCCACCGCGCTGGCCAGGTGATAGAGCGGCGTGCCGTCGGCCCGCTGAATCACATGATCCTGCTCCAGCGCCCAGTCGAACGCTACCGGGCCGCGCACCAGGTCGCCGAAGGCGCAGGCGCCCGCGCGCGGCATCTTGAGGCGGACGACAGCGGTGCGGCCCTCGGCCTCGAAGCGCGCAGCGTCGGCGTCGGTCTCCGCCATCCACCGGCGGCTGTAGATGAAGCGCTGCTTCGCGCGCTGCGCCGCCTCGCGCTCCGCCGCCGTCTCGTCCGCCGTCGCGTAGTCGCGGTAGGCGCGACCGCGCTCGAGCAGGGCGCCGACGGCGGCGCGGTACCGATCGTCCCGCTCCGACTGGAAGTACGGCGCGCCCGGGCCACCCACCTCCGGCCCCTCGTCCCAGTCGATCCCGAGCCAGCGGAAACCGTCCAGGATCGGCTGCAGCGCCTCGGCGACGTTGCGCTCCCGATCGGTGTCGTCGATCCGAAGGATGAACTGCCCGCCGTGGCGCCGCGCCAAGAGCCAGTTGAACAGCGCCGTCCGCACCCCGCCGATGTGAAGGTAGCCGGTGGGGCTGGGAGCGAACCGCGTTCGGACCCTTACTGTGCGCCCTTCGCCTCCTCGATCCACTCCTCGACCTTTCTGACCGCCTCGGTCGCGGCAACATCGGAAATGTGAGGCTTGTATTGCGTCAATCTACCCACTTGATCTTGTTCGGATACCGTTGGCTCACTCTTAACCACGTGAAGAGCCGTAGCAAATCGTTCCAAATCTGCCGCGCCCTTGTTGTCAACCTTCTCTGCGACGAACTCCAGGCTGGCTTCGTGGGCCTCCAAAGTCCTGGAAAACCGGCTGTGAAAGTACTGCGTCCGGTTCGTCGTTTCAAACCTCGAACCCATGCGGGCGCCGGAAGCCAACTGGACAAGCCCGTCGGCCCGCAAGCTCGTCAGCTCATCCCTGAGGTCGAACGAGTATGGGCCGTACCTGTAGAGTACTAATTCGAACCCAAGATGCACACTCTTCAACTCCTGGAGAAAATATACTGCTTTCTGAATATGCGTCTCTCCGCACCAACTCCCCCGAGCCTGCAGCGCCTCCACCAGCTTCGTGAGTACGGCCGCCCTCGCCAGTCTATTCATCGTCCCCCTCCTCCGGAAGCCGAATGATGTCCTCCCGGTTCTCCTGAACCCACTTCTTCGCTTCCTCCGCAACCGAATCGTCGGCAAATACATCGTCTCGCCATCGCCGCCCCGTATTTCCTGCACAGGGCTTCGTAGACAGCCGCGCCCGCCTCGGGATTGATCGCCACATCCGCTGGGTTGCGTTGGTAGACGACTTTGAAGTGCCTCCGGTGAACAATGCGGTTCGCGTGGACATGCCCCACACAGCTGGGATCGTCGGCCGCCTGCCGCAACATCACGGTCAACTCGTCGTCGGTACTGCAGAGATGTTCCTGGAGATCAATAGAGAAGACGCCGTCACTAAGGGTTTCTCGCAGGAAAAACCGGTCAAGTGTGCGCGGGCGGTGACGACGTCGAACACCCGGGTCGCAAGTTCCATGACGCCAAGGGAATGCTCGAATCGACGGTGCGTGGCGCCGGGATAGACGAGGTAGGTGAGCGCCAGTTGATGGATGTGGCGCAGACGCTGGAACGGAGCGGAGCGGAGTCGAGGACCTCGCGCTCGGTGCTATCCAGGCGCACGAACACGTGAATCGGGTCCCTGATCTCGTGGATGTGCTTCGGCACGACTCAGCCAAACGCGAGGAATTCCGATGGCGACAGGAGGCTCCGAGCGGCCCGAGATCGTCCGGGACCTGGTACCGATGTAGGCCGAGTATAGCCCGGTTCGATCCGGGCCTCGACTGCCGATTCCAAGTCCTTCCGATGCAGTATCATGCGGGTGGGATCTGGCAGCAAGAACATGATACTGAACACACTCAAGGCGCACCGGACGGCGCTTGCGACAGCCCTGTTGTTGGCCGTCGTGACCGCCGTCGCAGCACAGGGACGCCCCACCATGGAGCACCTTGTCTTCACCATCGACGGCCACGGCGAGATGCCCTACGCCGTCTCCGTGCCGGACGGTTACGAACCGGACGGCGAGCCGCGTCCGCTGGTGCTGGCCCTCCACCCAGGCGGGATCAGCGGCCAGTACTACGGCAGCCAGTACATGCGCACCATCTTCGAGCCAGCCCTCCGCGGCCTGGGCGCCGTGATGGTCGCGCCGGATGTCCCGACCCGGCGGTGGAACTCCGAGGTCGCCGACCGCGGGGTGATGGCGTTGCTCGGCGAGATTCTCGACCGCTACACCATCGACCGCTCGCGGATCCTGGTGACCGGCTTCAGCCTCGGCGGCGCCGGCACTTGGTTCTTCGCCGGTCAGCACCCCGAGTTCTTCACCGGCGCCATCCCCATCGCGGGACGCCCGGGCGATCTCGATACCGATGCGTTCGGCACGATGCCGATCCACATCATCCACAGCCGGGCCGACGAAGTGGTTCCGTTCGACCCCGCGGAGGCGGCGTTCCGGCAACTGGAAGAGGCGGGTCATCCGGTGGCATTCACCCCTCTCGAGGGGATCGGCCACTTCAACATGGGAAGCTACGTCCCATCGCTCCAGGCCGCCGGCGACTGGATGGTCGCGCAGTGGAGCGGTCGCTGAAGCTGTTGAGAGCCGTCTGAAATGCCGGCCTGGAGGCCGGCGGACCAGGCCGGCGCACCGGGACGCCTCGGCGGCTATCCGCCGCTGCCGGCCGGACGGACTTCGGCCATCATTACATCCGTGCGCGGAAGGTCGTCGCCCTTGGCAAGGAGCGGCTCTCCAAGTCGCCGCGCCAGTGCGTAGCTGAAGCAGTCCCCGAAGTTCAGGCCGGCCTGGTGCCGTCCCTTTCCGAAGTCGCTGAACGCCTGCCGGGCGACTCTTGCCTGGGCCGCATCGACCGCGACGACCTCGATGCCGGCATCGT
Organism: uncultured Vicinamibacteraceae bacterium; assembly: GCA_964636705.1. Lineage (GTDB taxonomy): Bacteria > Acidobacteriota > Vicinamibacteria > Vicinamibacterales > UBA8438 > VXRJ01. The sequence continues at coordinate 36,090 of CAZWUJ010000009.1, read as the reverse complement.
CGATCCATCGGTCGAGCAAGAGGATGCCTGCAGCCCCGCGCCGGGACTCCAGAATCATCGAGGTCTCAACGAATGTCGCTGCGGAGATCCGCACTACCTCGGCCCCTACCACCGCGTCGATAAACGACTCGCTCTCCGGCTCTCCCAGCAGGATTGCCACGAGGGCGGACGAGTCAATCACCATCAGGTCGGCAGTCCGTCCTCGTCGTAGCCGATGATCTCGTCGGGGGACCGAGGATCCAGTTCCGGCAGCCGCGCGCAGCGTCGGGCGAGGTCCAGCAGACGTTCCCGACGCGACCGTCCCGATCGTGCGTCACGCAGGCGATCGAGCCTGTCCCGAATGGCGTCCGTTACCGCCTGCGTCTTCGTCTGCCCGGTGAGCCGCGCCAACTCCGCGGCCAACCGCTCCGTCTCGGCATTCCTGAGGTTGAGGGCCATCTGTCATGCATGTAGCAGGTTACCTACATTGTATCATTCCGCCACCAGCGGGCGGAGAGCCGGCCTGGAGGCCGGCGGACCAGGCTGGCATGCGCGTCCGTCGCGGTGGAGCCGGCCTGGAGGCCGGCGGACCGGGGTGGCGCACCGGGGCCGGCGGACCGGCTAGAATCTCCGCCATGAAATATCGACAGTTGGGCCGGACGGGAGTGTACGTATCGGAGCTCTGCCTGGGCGCGATGACGTTCGGGACGCAGTGGGAAGTGATCGGGGCGCTGCGGCAGACGGACGCCGACGCGCTGGTGGGAGCTTCCATCGACGCGGGGATCAATTTCTTCGATACGGCGGACGTCTACTCTACGGGCGATTCCGAGGAGATCCTCGGCAAGGCGCTCGCGCCGAGGCGGCAGGATGTCGTGATCGCCACCAAGGTGCGGGGGCGCATGGGGCCGGGGGCGAACGACGTGGGTCTGTCGCGGCTCCACATCATCCAGGCGTGCGAAGCAAGCCTGCGCCGGCTCGGCACCGACTACATCGACCTGTATCAGATTCACCGGGGCGACCCCGACACGGACATCGACGAGACGCTCGGCGCGCTCTCGGATCTCGTGCGGGCCGGGAAGGTCCGCTACATCGGCTGCTCGAACCTCCCGGCGTGGGAGCTGATGAAGGCGCTCGGCGTTTCCGAGCGCCGCGGCCTCGAGCGGTTCTGCGCGACGCAGTCTTACTACTCGCTCGCGGGGCGCGACCTGGAGCACGATACGATTCCGCTGATCGAGGATCAGGGGCTGGCCCTGCTGGTCTGGAGCCCGCTCGCGGGAGGTTTCCTGACCGGCAAGTTCACCCGCGAGGGCGCCCGTGACCGCGACGCCCGGCGCGCCGCGTTCGACTTCCCGCCGATCGACCGCGACCAGACCTTCGACATCCTGGACGTGATGGCGGCGATCGCCGAGGCGCGCGGCGCGTCGGTGGCGCAGGTGGCGCTGGCCTGGCTGCTCGCCAAGCCGGCGGTGACGAGCGTCATCATCGGCGCGAAGCGGATGGATCAGTTGCGCGACAATCTCGGCGCGGTCGACCTGGCGCTGTCCGGCGAGGAGGTGACGTCGCTGGACGAAGTGAGCGCTCGGCCGCGGCCCTATCCGATGTGGATGCTGGCCCTCGGCGATGACCGCCAGCCGGGACAGCAGCGCGACCTGGCCGCTATCCTGAAGAGAGAGGCGAAGTAGCCAGCGTGAATCCCTGCCCCATCCGAGCGGCGCTGCCTCACGCTTGAGCGGCAACCATGCACATCCATACACCTCCCAGACCCCTCACGCTTGAGAACTTCATGGAGGGCCTGATCCGCCGCAACCCGGCGGAGCCGGAGTTCCACCAGGCGGTGCAGGAGGTAGCGGAGTCCGTCATCCCCTTCATCAAGGCGCACCATCCGGAGTACGAACGGCTGAAGATCCTGGAGCGGCTGACCGAGCCGGACCGCATCATCACGTTCCGCGTCACCTGGGAGAGCGACGACGGCTACATCCACGCCGACCGGGCCTGGCGCGTGCAGTTCTCGAACGCCATCGGTCCCTACAAGGGCGGGCTCCGATTTCACCCGACGGTGACCCGCAGCGTGCTCAAGTTCCTCGGCTTCGAGCAGATTTTCAAGAACAGCCTGACCGGGTTGCCGATGGGCGGCGCCAAGGGAGGCGCGAACTTCGACCCGCGCGGGAAGAGCGACAGCGAAGTGATGCGCTTTTGCCAGTCGATGATGCGCGAGCTGCACCGGCACATCGGCGAGGACACCGACGTGCCGGCCGGCGACATCGGCGTCGGCGCCCGCGAGATCGGCTACCTCTTCGGCCAGTACATGCGCCTGTCCAACCGCTTCACCGGCGTCCTGACCGGCAAAGGGCTGGCGTTCGGCGGGAGCAGGGTGCGGACCGAGGCGACCGGATACGGTGCGGTCTACTTCCTCCAGAACATGCTCGCGATGCGCAACGACGAGGTCCGCGGGAAGATCGCCGTCGTTTCCGGATCGGGCAACGTCGCCCTCTACGCGATCGAGAAGCTCGTGGAGTTGGGAGCGAGGGTCGTAGCCGCGTCGGATTCCGGGGGCTTCATCCACGATCCCGACGGCATCGACGCCGAGAAGCTCTTCTGGCTAAAGGACCTGAAAGAGAAGCGGCGGGGGCGGGTCCACGAATACGCCGAGCACTTTGGCTGCGACTACCACGCGGGCAAGCGGCCCTGGAGCGTTCCCTGCGACCTGGCCCTGCCGTGCGCTACGCAGAACGAGCTCGACGGTGAGGACGCGCTGACCCTGCTCGACAACGGCTGCATCGCCGTGTCGGAAGGCGCGAACATGCCGTCCACGCTGGAGGCGGCCCACATCTTCCGTGAACGGAAGATCCTGTTCGGCCCCGGGAAGGCCGCGAATGCCGGCGGCGTCGCGGTGTCCGGGCTGGAGCAGAGCCAGAACGCTCTCCGGATCTCCTGGGACCACCACGAAGTGGATACGCAGTTGCGGAAGATCATGAAGGGCATCCACCAGAAGTGCTGCGCCGACGGGACCGGCGACGACGGCTACGTCGACTACGTTCAGGGCGCGAACATCGCCGGGTTCCGAAAAGTGGCGGAAGCGCTCGTCGCCTACGGCGCAGTGTAGCCCTGGTGCGCCGGCCTGGTGCGCCGGCCTCCAGGCCGGCATATTTGTACAGGTCCGCCGGCCTCCAGGCCGGCATATTTGTACAGGTCCGCCGGCCTCCAGGCCGGCAACGTCAGTACAGGACACTCTGTTGCCGGCCTCCAGGCCGGCGGACCCTACTGGGCAACCGACGTGAAGTAGTCCGGCAGCCCGGGCTTGGTCTCCCGGAGAATCTCCACAATCGCCTGACGGTCGGCCAGGGTGAGACGGTCGTAGGGCGATTCCGTCACCTCGCCCGACAGGACGGCCCACATCCTGCGGTAGATCGCATCGAGCGCGACGTCGGGCAGCGCGTCGAACGCCGCCGTGTAGATCATGTAGCTGCACGGGTACCGGAACAGCCGCCCGTCCAAGCCGATCTCCCTGAGGGTCCGGCCCTCGCTGTCGTGCGGGCCGCGCGCCTCGAACGCCTCCGCGAAACCCGACCCGCCGGCAATGCCGGCAGGCAACGGCGCTTCGTCGACGAACAGCATGTAGTCGACCAGCTCTACCGCCGCCTCCTCCACGATCTCCCGGAACCGGCCGTCGTCGGTGGAGCGGCCGCGGTCCTCCGGGGCGACCTGCGCCTCCCGGTGCTCGACGCGACGCGCTTCCCAGCCGACGCGGATGATCAGGTTCGTCATGTGCACCTGGTGATCCAGCACCATGAGGGCAACGACGTCGCTGTAAGGCGTCGGATAGCCTTCGAGGTCGAAGCGGCCCTCCATCGACTCGATCACCGGCGGGACGACGCCGAACGTCGCGTTCGGATCGTCGACGTTCTCTACCTCGACGTTGCCCATGTGGGCCGAGTCGCCATGGGCCCCGGTGACGTACCAGCCGCCCCACCGGTCTTCGAGACGGCTACGGTGATCGACGAAATGGCCGCTCGCGTAGGCGTTCGGGTCCTTCGGAAGCGGGAACATGCTCATCGCCTGGAGCCCGGGAACCCCGAGGGTGTCCCACGAGAGGTGGCAGGCGAGGCATGTCTCGCGCCGCTCGAAGCGAGGCTCCCCATCCGGCGTCTGCGCCAGGGAGTAGAAGATGCTTCCCTGCCGGCGGTCGAAGGCGGCGATTTCGAGCACCTCCGCTCCGCGCACCCAGCCGAGCGATACCTCGTCGGCGAAGTAGAGCGCGCGGGGGTTGTCGAACTCGATGTGGTCCGCCTGGAAGCTGGTGGGTGAGAAGACCAGCACCTGCGACTCGACCGGCAACTCGAGCGCTTCGAGCACCGAGCGCAGGTAGCCGCTCCGCCCTTCCCAGCGCAACTCGATCTCGCCGGCCGCGAGACGGGCGTTCAGGTCCGCCACGACGTTGTCGACCGGTCCGTCGGTGTACTGGATGGCGGGGTGGTCGCGGGGACCCCGGAATGCCCCGCCCCGCTGGCCCGAAACGGTGCTGGCGATCATCGCTGCGAGGAGAATCGCCGTCGCGCCGGCCAGCACGAAATGGGGACCGCGGTACCTCGTTGACATCGGGCGCTTGGCATTATAATTACGGTTTGCTCGTGTGTAGTTTTCGAAAGGACACACCCATGCTCAACCGTACGCTGCTGGCCGTCGCGGTCGCCGCCGTCGCCACTCTTACGTGGATGCCCGTGACCGCCCTCGCAGCCCAGGACCAGGTGCCCACGTTCACGAGGGACGTCGCGCCGATCTTCCAGGCGAAGTGTGAGGCGTGTCACCGGACCGATTCCATCGCCCCGATGTCGCTGGTCACCTACGAGGAGTCCCGCCCCTGGGCTCGCTCCATCCGTGACCGCGTATCGACGCGGCAGATGCCGCCCTGGCACGTCGACCGCACCGTCGGCATCAGCGAATTCCGCAACGACCGGTCGCTGACCGACGAAGAGCTCGACACCATCGTCCGCTGGGTCGATGGCGGCGCGCCGCGCGGAAACCCCGAGGACATGCCGGCCCCCGTCGAGTGGCCGGACGAGTCGAAGTGGTACTTCGCCGAACGGTTCGGTGGTCCGCCCGACCTCGTGGTGAAGTCCGAGCCGTTCACGATGGAGGCCGAAGCGCCGGACGCCTGGTGGAAGCCTGTCGCGGAGACAGGCCTGACCGAGCCGCGGTGGGTGCGCGCCATCGAGTTGCGCCCCGGGACGACGGCCGGCCGCCGCATTACGCATCACGCCATCGCGCGGCTCGAGCAGGACGAGACCGACCCGCTCCTCCAGAATCCGGCGGCGACGGACGACAACGATCCGCTCGCGAACTCCGGACTGTTCATGGAATGGGCGGTCGGCAAGCAGGGCGAGCTGATGCGCCCGGGCAGCGGCAAGCTGATGCTGCCGGGGTCACGGATCATCTGGGACGTGCACTACTCGTCCGCGGGCGAGGACATCACCGACCATGTGGAGTTGGGCATCTACTTCTACCCGAAGGGAGAAGAGCCGCAGCACCGGCAGGTGCTCCACCTGATGGGCGCCGGCCGCGTCGACATTCCGCCGAATACGGTGTCGGTGACCGAGGGCTTCTTCCCGATGCGGCGTGCGGGACGTGTCGAGAGCTTCCAGCCCCACATGCACCTGCGCGGGAAGGCGATGTCGATGGAGGCGATTCTTCCCAACGGCCGGCGGGAAGTGCTGAGCCACGTGGGCGACTTCAACTTCAACTGGCACAACACCTACGTCTTCGCGGACGAAGCCGCCCCGCTGCTGCCGAAGGGAACGCTTCTGAAGATCACCGCGTGGCACGACAACACCGCCGCCAACCGCGCCAATCCCGATCCGAACGTCTGGGTCGGTTACGGGGACCGCACGGTTGACGAGATGGCGCACGCGTGGGTCAACGTCACTTACTTCACCGACGAAGAGTACGAAGAACAAGTGGCGGCGCGCGAGACGAACGACAACTGATCGCGCTCCTCGACAGAGACCCATGCGGTCTTCGATCACGCTGTTGGTGTTCGCCGCGGCCCTGCTCATCTTGACGGGCGGGGCCGCGGCGCAGCCCCCGCGCGCTCCACTGCCCCTGGAGCCGGCGGGCGCCGAGGGGGAAGCCATCTTCCCGGCGTTCGAAGGCTGGTACCCGAACGAAGACGGCACTTTCACCATCCTCCTCGGCTACTACAACCGGAACAACGGTCCGGTCGACATCCCTATCGGCGCCGAGAACCAGATCGAGCCCGGCGGCCCCGACCACGGCCAGCCCACCCACTTCCTGTCGGGCCGCGGGTGGGGCGTGTTCACGATCGTGGTCCCGGAAGACTTCGGGGATCAGAGGTTCACCTGGACGCTCACGGTGAACAACCAGCAGTCGGAAGTCGTGTTCTGGTTGAACCCGTCCTACTACCTCGATCCGTTCCTGAACCGCGCGAATGGCAACGTGCCGCCGTGGCTGCGTGTCGGCGATGCCGAGGAGGTGCAGGGACCTCCGGTGACCGGCCTGAGTGCGATGCTCGACGCCACCATCGGTGAACCGCTCGAAGTGAACGCGGCCGTGCGCGATATCGCGCTTACCAACCCGCCCCCGGCGCGAGCCAGACGCCCCAACGCGAGGCCCCGTCCCCAGTTGACGCTGACCTGGCGGCTCTACCGGGGTCCCGCCGAAGTGACGTTCGACACCGGAGCGGAAGAGGAGCCGGAGAACGGCCGCCATGAGTTCATGGAAGTGGAGGGTGGCGACACCACTACCCTCGTCACGTTCAGCGAACCGGGCGAGTACCGGCTGATGGCGACCGCGAACGACACCTCCGGTAACGGTGGCGGCGGCGATCAGTGCTGCTGGACCACCGCCTTTGTCGACGTCACTGTCCGTTAGAAACCTGCGGCCGAGGTTTCGCAAAGAGCGAGCCGACGCGGCGCCGTCCAGCCCCTTGTCGGGACTCCCGTCGTGCTCATGGCGAAGCGCGTCGGCAGCGGGGGTGTCGATCCACTCGGTGCGGTTCTCGAAATGGAGCGCCAACCACAGCTCGAAGCACGGATTGGAAATGGCAAGACGGATATCGCTCCTCTGAGCCTTGGCTTTGGCTTCTGAAAGACGAGGGTGATTCCGAGGCCATTCAACGTCGAAGAGACACCACACCTCGTCGATTTCACCCTGCTCCTCGGCATTGCGGGCTTGTGCTTCGGCCGCCGCGTCGACCAAGGTCGAGGGCACAGAGCCACTTGCATCCAGGTCTACTTGGATCTCAACGGACGCGGCGTCACGAACGGCCGGCTCCTGTTTCAGGGCCCGGAGGTAGTCGGGCTCGGTCCTCTTTCCCTCACAGAACACGAGAAATGTCCGTTTGGGCTTGCGAACCGCGACCCTGCGGCGAAGCGGTCGGTTCTTGCGGCGCCTGCGTTTAGTCCGCTTGGCCATTGGGAGGTTCGGAAAAAAGCCCCAGAGCTCTACGGACAGTGATCTGGTCGACTTCGGGAACGGCCCCGAATCGGCCTTGCAGGTAGGCCCGTTCCAGATTCAAGGACTTTCTCACGCGTTCACCCCCGAACTCAGCCAAGCCGACAAGTTGTGTGCTGGCGTCAGGCGCCTTCTCGGTGAGCCAGACCTCGTCGCGGTTCAAGCCGTTCAGCAGCGACGTGTCGTGGGAAGTGAATGCGAGTTGAGCTCCGCGCTTGTTGGTCTCGGGATCCGTGACGTCTGATCGATCCTCCGGAATGCCAAAGAGCCGTGGCTGATTGGAATCGTCCGCGTCGAACAGTAGACGTAACGTGGCGGACGGGACGCCGCCACCGCCACCGAAGGCAGGCCCCCGGCGCCGCGGCCGGAGTCCAAGGACATGCATCCTCGCTACAACGTTCCCTACCTTTCTGAAATCGGAGTCACTTACGCGCCTGGCGGCTGAGAGCGCCAGCGTTGTTGGGGTCAGCAAGTCCCTTATGCCCCGGGTTCCGTCAAGTCCTCGGCGGAAGTCGATCTGGTTGCATTTTCACTTCCCTTTTCGTTCATATGGCGCAGAAGTCGCGCTAAGATCGCAGAAAAAAGCGTTGGGAATTCTACGAGCCGATGGCGTAGCGGAAGAGGACGCGCTGGGCAACCTGGTTCGCACGGCTGACCCGCGGCTCCCTTACCAGGTCGATCTTGTAGTCGAGTGACAGGTCGCCGGTCAGGCGCCAGCTCAGCGTGCTGCGCCAGTCGATGGTCGGCGCCGACCGGTCGAAGTCTCCGAACAGGTCGAGCGTCGTGTTGTAGAGCAGGAACCGGTACCGGGCGGTCCCGACGAGCGTCGTTTCCACGCCCGCCGCGTTGAAGTTGCTCGCCTGCCGGTACTCCAGTTCCGGAGTTGCAGGATCGTCGTTCAGGAAGAAGGCCCCGGCGAAGCGATTCTGCCGCAGCCCGATTCCGAAACGCCAGTCGAGACGGACCGACCGGCCTTGCAGAAGGCGCGTATTCAGACCCGCGCCCTCCCGATACACCGGCGGACTGAAGGGGTCGCCTGTCTCGAACGTCGTGTTGGCCGGCACGAACTCCAGGGTACGGCGGCCGTCGAGGAACTGCCGGGAGACGACCGTGTCTTCGGTCGCGAGCGTATTGGAGGCGAACACGCTCGTCCGCAGGCCCAGGCGGCCGTACGGCCCGATGCGAGAGCCAAGGAACCGGGAGTACAGAAGGTCGATCCGGAGCCGGTCGCGGGTTTTCCGCCACGGGATCGCGGGAACACCCTCCGGCTTGACCTTCTCGAAGCCCGACTCGAACTCCAGGACGCCACTGAACAGGCGATTGTCGCGCTGGTAGGTGATGTACGTGTCGAAGAACAGCTCGGCCCCGAGTTTGGTCTCGTTCTTCACGCCGAAGAAGTTGCGGGTCGCCGTGATCGGCGACGACAGGCCGATGGAGTACCGCCGGTTCCACGGGGAGACATCGGAAACCGCCCCGATCTCCTCGGGAGTGATGACGCCCGCGCCTCGGAACCGCCCGCTGTCGGGATCGACGACGAGCCTGTAGTGCACGAGGGCGCCCTCCGGCACCAGCACGGTCGCGAAGTCCGTGCGGGCGCGATAGGTCGATCCGGACCTCACGATCCGGTACAGGCCCGGTGGCATCAACAGGGTGAGCAGCCGCTCGCCCTGGAGCGTGTCGGCGCCGAAGCCGACGGCGTACGGCTGCCGGTCCGCCACGCGAATCAGCTCGTAGCCGCCGCGGTGCGGCAGGTTGCTCTCGTCAACCACTTCGACACGCAGGCCGCCCCAGCGCACGGGGATCACCGCCGTCTCGCCCGCTTCCACGTCGACCGGCACGGACACCATCTGGGAAGCCGGACCGCTGCCCACCCTGACGAAGTAGGCTCCCGGCGCAACCGGGATGCGAGTTCCGTTGCGACCGCTGGCGACCTCGTCGTCGTCGGCCGTGAACACGATCGCGTCGGGCTCGCTTTCCCCGTCCGTCATCGCGGGCACGAAGACGGCGCCCATATCCGGGGGGACCGGGGTGCGATCTCCGGCGACCTGAGTGGTTGGATCGGACGCCAGCCAACGGTACACGTCGGGCGGGTCGGGCGCTTGCGCAGCGGCTCCCGAAGTCAATCCCAGCAGGGCCCCGCTCAGCAGGATGACTCGCAGCCGCGCCGCCGGCCGTGCTAACACCCGGCGTTCCGCGAGCACCCCAAGCGGCAGGAAGCACGGCGCCTCGGAAGGCCCGGTACGTCGTGCACTTACTCGGTGCGAGATTCCCGGTCCTGAAGCCGCTTGACCCAACGCTCGACCGACTGGCCAGCCGTATCCCGTGCGCCCAGGCCGAAGGCGATCGCGGCCGCGACCCCGACGCTGCCGGCCAGGATGCCGAAGGCCAGCGTGATGATCTCTGCCCCCAGTCCCATCTGCTGGAGCGCCATCGTGGCGGACAGAACGATGATGGAACCTCGCGCAGCGAACGCCAGAGCGCTGGCCTGGGAGGTTCCGCTGGATCGAATCGCGTCAGCCGCGGCACGCGACAGGAACAGACCAATTCCGAGGATGACCAGCCCCAGCAACATGTTCGCACCGAAGAGCAGAAACTCGGCGACCAGCGACGACAGGTTCGAGAAGCCGACCAGTGCCGCCGCCTCCATCGACGCCAGAAGCATGATGACCGGCACCACCAGGGCGCCGGCTAGCGCTGACGGTTGGCGCAGGGCGTCGTCTCGCAGACTGATGCCCAGACGGGCCAATAGTTCGTCGAATCCGGCGGCGCCAAGGACACGTGTCACGAGCCCCGCTACCAAAGTGGCGGCGACATAGCTCACGGCCAGAAGCAGCGCCGCGGCAAAGAGTGACGGTATGGCGCCGAGGGCCCGCGCCAGCATGGCGGACGCCGGCTCGGTGATGGCTTCGAGAGACAAGGCGTCGAGGGCCGCCATGGCGACTGGAACGAGGACCAGCACGTGCAGAATCAGACCCGCGAGGTCCGAGAGGCGCGATGTGCCGAGTGCACGGTGCAGCCCGACGGCCTCGCTCAACCTGTCGAGACCAGCCGCCGCCAGCAGGTTGCTTGCGGCGTGGCGCACGAACTTGGCGAGGAACCAGCCGGCGGCAAGGATGACCGCGGCTCCGAAGATGCTCGGCAGGAACCCGAGAATGCGCTGCAGGAGTTCCTGGACCGGCAGCAACAGGCCTTCGATCGCCAGGGCGCTGAGTACCGCCGGCAGAAACAGCAACAGGATGAACCAGTACACGCCGTCCCCGAGCGTTCGAGCCAGGCGCTCACTGTTGTCGGCGATGTCGTCACCGAAGCGGCCGTCTATTCGCAAGTGGCCGGCGGCAAACGTCACCGCGCGCCGCACCACGGAGGCGACTGCGACGGCGACAGCCAGCAGCACGCCCGCGGCGATCAGTTGGGGAACAAACCCGATGATGGTTTGCAGGAGCGCGTTCAACGGCTCCGTGACGGTGGTCAGGCGGAGCGTCTGGAAGAACGCCACGAGGACGAACAACATCACGAGGTAGAAGATCGCGCTCGATGCATAGCGTTCCACGGGGACGCTCTCGGCGGATCCGTCCGCGGACAGCCAGCGTGCTATCGGGCTGTTCCTGAGCATCCGGCGCAAGATGGTGTGCGTCACCGAGCTGACCACAAGTGCAAGCAGCCAGCCGACGACAAGAATGACGATGGCGCCGAGCAGGTTCATCGCGTACCCGCCGGCCACGGACGTCAACTGCTCGATCGCGGGCTGAAACACGCCCAGTGTCTCTTCCATCCCTTGTCTCCCTCTGCCTGGATTCCACGGAACCGGGTGGAATCGGGCGCCCGGTTCGACTAGCGGCGTACGTTTGGACGACCGGGGCCGGCCAAAGTCACATGGACGCGGAGGCCGGTCTGCGTCAGAGGCCTACTTGGGCTGCCGGACGACTTCGTCGAGGAGCCGCGCGTTCGAGATCGAGACGATCGCGTCCGGCTGGTCGATCAGCGTGTTGGTCGGTGTTATGGAAATCAGGGTGCCCCGCTGGCCTTGCATTTCGATCTCTTGGCCGATGCGGAAGATCCGGCGCGCGTAGAACCCGGCGAGGATATTGCGGGTCACGTCGCGGGCGCCGAGGCCGAACGACAGCCCAAAGGCCAGAGCCAGGCCGCCGAGCATCCAGCCGAGCGTCAACCAGACAGCGTCCGTTGCGATCCGGAGCTGGCTGATCGCCACCAGGCCGATGGAGAACGCCACCGCGACGAAGGCGAGGCTGCCGAGAGCCGACGCGTAGTCGATGCCGGAATCCTCGGCCGCGCGCGTAGCGGCGCGCCGCGCGTAGCCCGCCGCGACGACACCGCCGAGCAGGATCGCCCCGGCGGCCAGCGCGCGAGGCGCATACGCCATGAGGGTCCCGAGGCCCGCGGCCACTGCAGCCAACCCCAAGGCGTCCGCGGCGATCTGTCCCGCGAAGAGTAGAGTGAGCAGGAACACGACCCGCGCAAGCACCCGGCTCAACGGCAGGTCGATGCCGAATCCGCTCAGCGTCCCTCGCAACCCGGCGGTGGCGGCCCAGTTGTCGAGGGCAACTCGCCCCAGAAGGCCCCGAGTGGCGGCGCCAGCCAGCCAGGCGACCACGACGGCGGCCAGCAATAGCAGCGACCCGACGAGCAGCACCTCACCGGAGCCGAGGAACCACCGCACCAAAGCCTGAAGGGTCTCAGCCAGTTCACCTTCGAAGATGGTCTCGATCATCGTTTGTCGCTCTCGTCTTCGCGCGCGGGTTCGCCACGCTGCCAGTAGCCGACCACCGCAACCACGAGCCCCAGTGCTACAAGGGTGGGGCCGAGGACACAGAAATCCGTGATGCTGGCACCGAGCAGGCGACGATGTACGGCACGTTCGACGCGCCGACCGAACATGGCGCCCGTCACTTCGTCGTCCTCCGTGGGCGGTGGCAACATGTCGATCGGTTCCTGGAGCTCCGCCTCGGTCGGCGGCGCTCCACTCTGGGGGAGCTGGGATTCGTCCGTCATTGCTCCGACCTCGTTTCGCCCGATCGCACGTCTGCGGCCCGCCGCGGTCGCGCGGCGAGGCTCTCAGCCCTGAGGCCCGCGCGCACCTGGCGTCGCGCCCGCAGGATCCGCATCTTCACCGCGGAGAGGCTCAGACCCAGCGTCTCGGCAATCTCCTCGTAGGTCAATCCGTCGAGGTCCCGAAGAGTGAGGGGGACTCGAAGACTCTCCGGCAAGGCGTCTATTGCGGCGGCCAACCGGTCGCGGGCCTCCTTCCGAATCAGCTCTTCCTCGGCGGCGGCGGGTACCGCGATGTCCGGAGAGGCTGACACCTCGGGCGCCGTCACATCCACGAAGGTACGGCCTCGTTGGCTCTTGAGGTAGTCGAGGCAGTGGTTGATCTTGATTCTCTGCAACCACGTGCGGAATGTGGATCCACCTCGGAAGCGGGATAGCGCGAAGTACGCCTTGACGAAGACTTCCTGGGCCAAGTCCTCCGCATTCTCGGGTTGCCGTGTCAGAAAGCGGCAGTTGGCAACGACGCGGGCGCGGTGCCGGAGCACGAGCGTGTCGAAGTCGCGCAAGTCGTCCCGAGGCGACTCGCGGACGCGCGCGACGAGCGTCTCGTCGCTCGACGTCTTCGGATCAGACTCAGTCAACTTGCACGCAACTCCAAGTCGTGCGGACGCGCTCCAGTCGAAGCCGCCAGTGCATTGGACGCCCGGCGCACCGCGCAAGTCACACGTCCGGCCGATAACGGCGAAGGCGCCCTCCCGTGTGACTTGCGATCAGCAACGGTCGTCCAAGGGATCGACATCCGATTATCCTACGGCGCGGTTCGAATTGTCGGGCCCCGGCCGGTTCCTCCACAGAACGTCCCACCCGGAGAAGCGTGTCACCGGTTGAATGTGGCTGCATCGTAAGGAGAGGTGGAGGTCACAGGCCGTATCGATGCGCTAACGGGCCACCCGCGTCTGGCACTGGGCTACGAGGCCCAGTTCGATCTGGCGCGCGTCGCCCCATGGCTCTCCAGCACGACCGCCGCAGGGGCCGCGACAGTAACCGGCGAGGTGGTGGGAACGCTTGACAGCCTGACGGCTACCGGCCACCTGAGCGCCTCGCCTGTTGCCTGGGCCGAGACGGTAGCAGATCGCCTGGATGCCGGCATGAGGCTGACGCCTGACGCGATTGGTCTTGACGCCCTGCGCCGGATCGACAGCCCGGTAGGGCTGGTCCGAGTCGACTACGGGGTAGCCGCCGAGCGGACGGCAGGTGAACCGAACGGCCGCCTCTTCCTGTCGCTCGGCCAAGCGTTCTGACGGCGGCGTCCCCGGCGCCTACAGCCAGTCCATCAGCAACGTCGCGACGCCGAGGAAACTGAAGAACCCTACGACATCGGTCACCGTCGTGAGGACGATCGACGACGACTGCGCCGGATCCTGCCGGACGGCCACCAGCCCCATCGGGATGACGGCGCCGGCGAGGCCGGCGACGACCATGGAGAGCACCATCGAGATCGCGATGACCATGGTGAGCCCCAGCGAGCGGCTCCAGACGAACACCGCGAAAGATGTCGTCAGCGCCACGGCGAGCCCGTTGATCAACCCGACGGCGCTCTCCTTGACCGATACCTGCCGCCAGTTGCGCAACCGGACCTCGCGCAGCGCCAGGCCGCGAATGGTCACGGCGAGGGCCTGCGAACCGGTGTTGCCTGACTGCCCGGCGACTACCGGCAGAAGCACGGCGAGCGCCGTAACCTGTGCGATGGTTTCCTCGAACAGACCGACGACAGCGGCGGCCAGAAAGGCCGTCAGGAGGTTGATCTGCAGCCAGGGCAGCCGCTTGCGGACGGCGAACCCGACCGGTGACAGGGCCCGCTCCCCCTCGCCGGCGCCGACCATCGTCTGCAAGTCGACGGAAGCGTCTTCCTCCACCGCTCGCACAAGCCGGTCGTGCTGCACGACGCCGAGCAGCCGACCCTCTGGATCGACGACCGGCAGCACCGCGGCGCGGGTACGGGTCATCAGGTCCACCACTTCCTCACGCGGGGTCATTGCAGAAACGGTCGCGACGCTCCGAGAGGCGAGCGCCGCCGCGGGCGTATCCGGTTCGGCGGCGGCCATCGCCGCAACCGTGGCCATGCCCACCAGGCGCCCGCTCGGATCGACCAGCGCTACGTCGGTGACCCCCCGAGAACGACCGGTCCGCAGCCGCGCCAGTATGCTTCCCACCGAGGCCGCCGGCCGGAACGTTTCGGCGCGCGCAGTCATGATTCCGGCCGCTGTGTCGGACGGGTACGACATCAGCTCCCGGAGTTCGTTCGCCTCGGAGGCCGGCATGCGTTCGAGCAACCGGTTCCTCCAGTCGGTTTCGAGGGCCGCGCACAGGACCGCGGCACGTGCAGGATCCAGGGCGCCGAGCAATTCTGCTGCGCGGTCTTCCGACAGAGCCGCCAGTAGCCGCGCCCCCGCGGCCGCGGTGAAGGCTGCGAAGATCGGCGCGACGACCGAAACGCCTCTTCGCTCGAATACCGAGGCAATGTCGTTGGCCGGCTGCTCTTCGAGCAGCGCCGCCACTTCACCCGGATAGCGCTGCGCGTAGTCGCCGGCGAGCGCTGCGTGCTCCGCGTTCACGACGGTCATTCGGCAGTCTCCATCCGCGCGGGCCGGAGAGGTGGTACTGCGAGAACCGTGGCCAGGTCGTGAAGCAGGGTGGCGCCCGTCGTCCAGGCGATCTCACCGAAGTCAAGCGCGACTTCGGCCGCCGCGCGGGTGCGCGGCTTGTTGTGGCCCTCGTGTTCCAGCCGGCGCAGCGTTTCGTGCCTCAGGATGCCGAGGAGCCTCCCGCCGTCGTCGACAACCGGCACCGCGTGCAGATCGTCCCACGCCGGATGCGCCACGATGGCGTCGCGGTCCGCTGTCGCGGGAAGCGTCGCGACGGATGTGTGCGCGACCGCACCGACCAGCGCGTCGGGGGCGGCAGAGATCAGTTCGCGCAGGGTCAGGACGCCGAGCAGCGACCCGCGGCGTTCGACAACGAACAGATAGCAGTGAACGTGGACGTGGGCGTCCCGTACCCGTAGCAGGACCTCCTGGACGGTCAGATCGGGCGGCATGGTGAGCACGGCCGGATCGAGCAGGGAGCCCGCGCTGCCAGGAGGGTAACGCAGCAACTCCCGGACGCGGCCGGCGATCCGCGGCGGCAATCGGTCGAGGATCGCACCCTTCCCGGCTGGCGCCACGCGGCGCAGCAGGACGCTGGCGACATCCCGCGGCAGGGCCTCGACGAACTCCGCGGCGACCCCGACATCCACCTCGCGCAGCACCGCGGCGGCAAGGGTCGGATCCATGGCCGCGAGCACTGGCGCCAGATCATCGGGATCGCATGCGGCCAGGAAGGCCGCGACAGCCGGCAGGGGGCGGGCTTCGAGGAAGCTGGCCGCCTCGGCCGGGTGGTTCGCGAGGAAGGCCGCGGAGATGAGTCTATCGGCTTCCAACTTCGTCCTCCGACACGGGAACTTCCGCCACCTGATCGCTGAACATGCGACCCGGTACGTGTGCTTCACCACTGTCGGTGGCAAGGACGACCGTCGTCGTCGTGAACGCCCGGATCCGGCCGCGTACCGTACCCAGCCTTATGAGCTGTCCGGCGCGATGGATCCGCCGGACGTATTGCATGGCCACGAGGTTGCCCACCTCGGTCCGTGCGCCGAGCGCGAACGCCAGCGCTGTCCCTCCGAGAGCGCCGCCCAGGATGATTGCGAGCATGGAGGTCAAGAAACGGCTGTCGACACCCACCTGGTCGAGACCCGTGACGATGGCGGTGACGACAACCAGAACCTGAGCCGCCCGGCCAAGGGTATCGGCTCGCTCGACGCCGCCGGCCCGCGCTGCCGCCGTGGTTGCATCCCGCGCGACGGCGCCCGCGAGCAATCCGACGACGACGATGAATCCCCCCAGGAACAGGCGCGGCAGCAGGGCGCCCAGTTGACTGACCCAGGCGGCGAGCACGGGCAGGCCGAGCGCCTCGACGGCCGCCACGGCGAAGACCGCCAGGACGATCCAGAACACGAAACGTCCGGCTACCTCGGCAAGCCGCCGCTCGATACCGAGCCGCGCCGAGATCAGCCGGCTCGCGCGGCTCTCGAGGCCGGGCGCCAGCCTGTCGATGAGCTTGGTGACTGCGCGTTCCAGCAGCCGCCCCACGAGCCATCCGGCGAAGAGGAATCCCAGCGCCGCGAGCAGGGAAGGCAGGAGGGCTTCGAGTTGAGTGAGCACGCGTTCCGCGGCCCGCACGAGTGAGTCGACGGCATTCGCTACGTTCATGGTGGCTCCTGTCGATACGATTGCCCGTTCAAGTCGAGGGGCCGGCGCCGCATCGTGCAGGCGCCCGCCATGCGTTTGGACGACCCGAACACGGATAAAAGTCACATGCAGACAAGGCGGTCCCTGTCTGGCCCTCGGCTACCGGGGGGTTGGATGTAGGCTTGTAACGTGGCGTCGCCCCCAAGCCGTCGGACCGTGTGACTTTCCTTGACGCGCGTCGTCCAAGAATCTTGAAATGACTGACAAGGGAATCCCGTCGTTCGCCACCCTCGCTGCCGCTGCCACGACGATGGTCATCGTCCTGTTCCCGGTCGGGGCGCCGGTGGCGGCCCAAGCCAGCGAAGAGGCGGCGCGCATCGAAGAGGCCATCACCGTGCTCGAGGAGATCATGGAGGCCCCGGACAGTGCGATACCGGAGGCAATTCTCGGGCGGGCTGTCGCGGTCGCGATCTTTCCGTCGACCATCAAGGGCGGGTTCTTGCTGGGCGGCCAGCGCGGTCGCGGATTCATCACCGGCAGAGACCCGGACACCGGCAAGTGGTCGCCACCCGCGTTTCTGACCTTGACCGGCGGCAGCATCGGCCTGCAGGTTGGAGCCCAGTCGGTCGACATCATTCTCCTGATCCAGAACCGCCGCGGCCTCACGCGTCTGCTCGACAACGAGTTCAAGCTCGGCGGAGACGCCTCTGCCGTCCTGGGCCCGGTGGGCCGCAGCGTCGAGGCGTCGACCGATCTTCAGTTGACCGCGGAGATCCTGAGCTATTCCCGTACGCGGGGCGTGTTCGCGGGGATGACTCTGGGGGGTGCGACGCTAAGGGCGGATCGCGACGCGAACGAGCGGTTCTACGGTGAACGTCTCGATTCCATGCAGATCGTGCTGGATGGCGACGCGGGAAGCCAGTTGCCCGCAGCGGTCGCGGAACTCCAGCGCGCCCTCGAGCGCCTCGCGCCAGCCGCCAAGTAGAGACAGGGCTGTTGCCCGTCCACGTCGAGCCCAACGAGCCGTCGAACGCCACTCCACGGACTAGCCCCGCGCGAGGAAGGTGATGTCGATCGAACCAACGGACTGGGATTCTGGATTCAAGCCGCTCAGTGAGCTAACCGAGACCATCCAGCGCCTGATCCGGACGCGCCTGTGGGTCCAGATTCTGGTCGGGATGGTGCTGGGCATTGGAGTCGGAATGCTCCTTTCGCCCGATGGAGGCGCCCTCGTGTCTCAGAACCGCGCCGACGTCATCGCGGGATGGCTGGCGCTTCCGGGACAGGTGTTCCTTGCCTTGATCCAGATGGTGGTTCTGCCGTTGGTAGTGGCGTCGATTGTGCTCGGAGTCGCGTCCAGTGGCGATCCGGTTCAGTTGAGAAAGATGGGCGGGCGCGTCGGACTCTATTTTCTCGTGACCACGGCGGCCGCTACGGCGGTCGGCATTGCGCTGGCGCTGTTCGTTCAGCCCTCTGATTCCATCCGATCCGGCCCGGGCGGCTCTGAACCAGAGCATGCTCCAGATCGTCCTCTTCGCGATCCTGATGGGGATCGCCCTGCTCGCGATTCCCCCGGCGCGGGCCAAGCCGCTGCTCGATCTGTCGGGCTCGTTGCAGGAAGTGTCGATGCAGGTCGTGAGCTGGGCGATGCTGCTCGCGCCGTACGCCGTCTTCGGCCTGCTGGCTCAGATCTCGATCAGGATCGGCCTCGAAGCGCTTCTGGGCCTCAGTATCTATGTCCTCGTGGTGCTCGGAGGCCTGGTCATCCTCAATGTTCTCTACCTGCTCGTGGTGGCAATCGGAGCGGGCATGTCCCCAATGCGGTTCCTGAGCGCGACCCGCGAGGTCCAGTTGCTGGCCTTCTCGACGTCGAGTTCGGCGGCCGTCATGCCGCTCTCGATACGGACTGTTCAGGACAAGCTGGACGTGCGGCCCTCCATCGCGCAGTTCGTCATTCCCGTCGGTGCGACCGTCAACATGGCCGGCACCGCGCTCTACCAGGTTGTCGCGGCGATCTTCCTGACCCAGGTCTTCGGCGTGGAGACGTCGCTGGGCGACTTGCTGCTGCTGTCGGCCACGACGATCGGAGCCTCGATCGGATCCCCGAGCAGCCCGGGGGCCGGCATCGTGATCCTGGCGACAATCCTTCAGAGCATGGGAGTACCGCCTGGGGGCGTGGCCCTGCTCATCGGGGTGGACCGGATACTGGACATGAGCCGGACCACGGTGAACGTGGTAGGCGACCTGGTCGCCTGCGTACTGCTGAACCGCTGGGTCAATCCCGAGGCGTCCGGTTGACATCTTCGACGGATAGAGATAATTATTTTGAACAGTCAAAAGCGCCATGCCGGATCCAGGACTTGCCCTACTCGTCTTCGGTCTTGTCGCCACCGGCGGCGGCCTGCTGTTCTGGCCGCGCCTTGGCGCGGTGGCACGGCTGCGCCAACTGATTCGCCTCAGCGAACGGGTCCTGCTCGAAGACGCGCTCAAGCATCTCTACACGTGCGAGCGCTCGGCCCGGCCCGGCACGCTCGAAGGGCTGGCCGGCCGGTTGAACGTGACGCGCGCGCGCGCGGCCGCCCTCCTCTCGCGGTTGATGGAGTCGGGTCTGGCGGAGTCGGGAGCGGCCGGCCCGAAGCTGACGGGCGCGGGACGGCAGTCAGCCCTCCGCCTCGTCCGGACTCACCGGATGTGGGAACGCTACCTCGCCGACCGGACCGGCGTGCCCGCTGGCGAGTGGCACGACGAAGCGGAACGGGTGGAGCACGACCTGTCTTCCGCGCAAGTGGACGCGCTCGACGAGCGGCTGGGCTATCCCCGCTGGGATCCGCATGGCGATCCGATTCCCACTCCCGCCGGCGACATGCCACCGGACAGGGGGATCAGCCTGCTGGCGGTCGAGCCGGGAAGCGCAGTCGAGGTCGTCCACCTCGAGGACGAGCCGGCGGAGCTGTATGACGCGCTGATTGCGGACGGTTTCGTTCTCGGCGGCCGGCTCGACGTCGTGGGACGATCCGAGGCAGCCGTGCAGGTGCATGCGAGCGGCCGCACCTGGGATGTCGATTCCATCCCCGCCGGCAACGTCACGGTGCGGCTGCTGCCGGCCGGCGAACATGGCGACGCGCCAAGCCGCACACTGGCCGACGCGCGGCCGGGCGAGACCGTGCACGTCGCGGACATCTCGCGTGCCTGCCAGGGGGCGCAGCGGCGGCGTCTGCTCGACCTCGGCGTGGTTCCCGGCACGCCAATCACACGCGAGCTGACGAGCGCCGGCGGCGACCCCGTCGCCTACCGAATCCGCGGCGCCCTGATCGCCCTTCGCAGTTCGCAGGCGGACTGGATCCACGTCGCTTCACCATACGCCGACGCTGCAAGCGCCGGCAGCCGGACCGGCAACGGCGCCGAGACGACCGGCCGGACGACATAATGCCGCTCCCCACTCCGGCCTGTCACGGCGGCGGCGCCCGCCGCGAAGAACATCTGCTTCGCCTCGGCCTGAGCCCGGATCGGTGGGATCTGTTGATCGCGCTCGCCGGCAACCCGAACGTCGGCAAGAGTACCGTCTTCAATGCGCTGACCGGTCTGCGCCAGCACACCGGCAACTGGCCCGGGAAGACAATCGCACGCGCCGAGGGCGTTTTCGCGCACCGTGGATCGCGCGTGAAGATCGTCGACCTCCCCGGAACCTACTCGCTGCAGGCGGGAAGCGTCGACGAGGAAGTGGCGCGCGACTTCATCCTGTTCGGCCGGCCCGACGTGACGGTCGTCGTCGTGGACGCCACCCGCCTTGAGCGCAACCTGAACCTGGCCCTGCAGATTCTCGACGTCACCGGGCAGGTAGTGGTCTTCCTCAACCTGATCGACGAGGCGAAACGGAACGGGATCGCGGTCGACGCGGCGCGGCTCGAGCGCGAGTTGGGTGTGCCCGTGGTGGCGGGTGCGGCGCGGTCGAAGATCGGCGTCGACGAACTGGTCGAGGCGGCGTATTCGGTTGCCATGGGGCAGCGGAAGACGGCGCCGTTCCGCCTCGCGCAGCAGGCGCCGGAGGTGGAGCGCGCGGTTGCGGAGCTGGCCGGCGTCGTGCAGCAGGCCTTTCTGGACGTGCGGAGTAGCCGATGGGTGGCGCAACGGCTGCTGAACGCGGATGGCGCCGTGGTCGAGGCCGTCCGATCGGGAGAGCTGGGGCAGATCGCCGACCCCCAGACACCCGGGCGCGGCCAAGCCGACAACCTGCCGGAGGAGCCCCGGGGCACCCCGTCGGAGACGCCCGCGCCCGCCGGCGCCGACCCGCCCGGACGGTCGGACGGGGTTCTCGCGACGGCGGAGCGCCTGCGGTGGGATCTGCCTGCGGACTTCCACGACACGGTGACCGCGGAGATCTACCGCGCGGCGCAGGCAATCGCCGAGCGCGCGCAGCTCCGGGGACTGCGCAAGACCGGCTTCGATCTCGACCGGGGGCTCGACCGCCTGCTCACCAGCCGGTGGCTCGGCTTCCCGGTGATGCTCGCCATCCTGGCCGCCGTCTTCTGGATCACGATCGAAGGCGCGAACGTGCCGTCCAGCATGCTCGCCACGCTCCTGATCGACACCACGCACCCGGCCCTGAAGGAGTTCGGCGACGCGATTCGCCTGCCCTGGTGGCTGAGCGGGTTCCTCTTCGACGGCGTCTATCTCGCGACCGCCTGGGTGGTGGCGGTCATGCTGCCCCCGATGGCCATCTTCTTTCCGATCTTCACGCTGCTGGAGGATTTCGGCTACCTGCCGCGCGTGGCGTTCAACCTCGACTCCCTGTTCCGCCGCGCCGGCGCGCACGGCAAGCAGGCGCTCACGATGTGCATGGGGTTCGGCTGCAACGCGGCCGGCGTCGTGTCGACCCGCGTCATCGACTCGCCGCGCGAGCGGCTCATCGCCATCATCACCAACAACTTCTCCCTCTGCAACGGACGCTGGCCGACGCAGATCCTGATCGCGTCAGTCTTCATTGGCGCGCTGGCGCCCGCGCACCTCGCCGGCCTGGTCTCGGCCAGCGCCGTGGTGGGCATCGCCCTGCTCGGCATCGCGATGATGTTCGTCGCGTCCTGGGCTCTCTCGCGCACGGTGCTGCGGGGCGAGGCGACCAGCTTCAGCCTGGAGCTGCCGCCCTACCGTCCGCCACGCATACTGCAGACCCTCTATACGTCGGTGATCGACCGGACGCTGATCGTGCTCTGGCGCGCCGTCATCTTCGCGGTGCCGGCCGGGGCGGTCATCTGGCTGATCTCGAACGTCACCATCGGCGGCGTCAGCGTCGCCCAGCACTCGGTCGCCTGGCTCGACCCGGTCGGCCTGCTGATTGGCATGAACGGCGTCATCCTGCTCGCCTACGTGGTCGCCATCCCGGCGAACGAGATCGTCATCCCGACCGTGCTGATGCTGACGGTGCTGACCGCGGCCGGCGTCACGGGCGACGCGGGGGCGGGCGCCGGCGTGATGTTCGAGCTCGACAGCGCGGACGCCACGGGATCCTTACTTCGCGCTGGCGGCTGGACGCTGCTGACCGCGGTCAACCTGATGCTGTTCAGCCTGCTCCACAATCCCTGTTCCACGACCATCTACACGATCTGGAAGGAGACGCGGAGCGCCCGCTGGACGACGGTCGCCACCCTGCTGCCGCTCGCGATGGGCGTGACGGTCTGCTTCCTGGTAACGCAGATCTGGCGGCTACTGGCCTGAGCGGACGGCCGCGCCAACCGCCGCCGGATCCCGTTCCGCGTCCGGGCCGCCGGGGCGGGCCACCGCGCCCAGCGCTCGCTCGACGGCCGCGCCGGATGGATTCTGGAAGACCCGCAGATCGAACTGCGGGACGATCGCCAGCAGGTGGTCGAAGATGTCCGCCTGGATGGCCTCGTAGCGCCCCCAGTCCTGATCGCGGCTGAAGACGTAGATCTCGATCGGCAGGCCGTGCTCGGTCGGATCGAGCTGACGGATCAGGAAGGTCATGTCGTCGTGCACCATCGGGTGATGATGCAGATAGGCGACGATGTAGGCGCGAAATGTCCCGAGGTTCGTGAGACGGCGGCCGTTCGCGTAGTCCTCGCGGTCGATCCCATGCTCGGCGTTCCAGTTCTCCACCTCGCCGCGCTTCCGCTCGACGTACTCCTCGATGTAGCGGATGCGCTTGTACCGGGCCAGCATCTCCTCCGTGCAGAAGCGCACCGAATTCATGTCGATGTTGATGGCCCGCTTGATGCGGCGCCCCCCCGACTCGGACATGCCGCGCCAGTTCTTGAACGACTCGGCGATGAGCGCGTAGGTGGGAATGGTGACGATGGTCTTGTCGAAATTCTGCACCTTGACGGTCGTGAGCCCGACCTCGATCACGTCGCCGTCCACACCGTGCGACGGCATTTCGATCCAGTCGCCCCGGCGCACCAGGTCGTTCAGCGTGATCTGAATCCCGGCGACGAAACCCAGGATGGCGTCGCGGAAGATCAGCATGGTTACCGCGCCGGCCGCGCCGATGCCGCTCAACATCAGTAGCGGGGATCGGTTGAGGACGAGTGAGAGCACGCTGATGGCGGCGATGGCATAGAGGAACAGCTTCGCCACCTGCGCCACGCCGGCAACCGGCAGGCCGCGGGCCTTCCCGGACGCCCTGATGACGTCGGCCGCCGCGTTCACGGCGCCGTCGGCGGCGAGCGTGGCGATCCCGATCATGTAGATGAGGCAAAGCTGGCGCACCACTGCCTGAAGTCCCGGATAGTCGCCGAGGACCGGCAGCGCCATGTAGTAGATGACGACCGCGGGGGAGACGTGGGCCAGCCGGATCAACACCCGATGCCGCGCGATGTGGTCGTCCCAGTGCGTGATCGACCGGCTCGCCAGGCCTCGAACGTATTGCACGACGACCCGCCGCGTCACGACGTCGGCCATGTAGGCCAGCACCAGCACCACGGCGATGTCGGCCGCGATCGCCAACAGCCCGGCCGTGCTGGCGGCCAGGCCCTGCTCGATCAGCCAGTCCCGGAACAGCGTCAGCATCCTGTTGCCATCCTACCTGTACGCTTCTCGGAGAGTGGCGCGGAGCGGTGTGGCTAGTGCCGGACTGGAGGCCGGCGGACCAGCTAGTTCTCGGCCTCCAGTTCCTCCGTCGATGCGAACAGCGTCAACGCGACGCCGTCCCAACGGCCATTGCCCGCCGGGCTCTCCGGCGCGTCCGGCCCGAGCGGCATCGTGCCGGTCAGCTCCGCCGAGCGCCGGAACACGCGCGTTAGCCACCCCTGCACCGCCGACGCGCGCTCCTGCGCGTCTCGGAACTGTTGTCCGGGGCCACCGGCGGTAGCGTACCCTTCTACCACCAGCGGGGCGTTCCGCGGGTAGTCGAGCAACTCGCCCATGGCCTCTTCGAGCCGCCGCTCGGCCCCATCGCCAAGCTGGAGTCGCTCGCCTTCGTCGGCCGTCTCGAAGAGCACGTCGGCCGACAACCAGATCCGGAGCGGCGTGTACCGGTCGTCGACCAGCAGTTCGCGGTACTCGTCGCGCGTCATCTCGTCCAGGTTGTAGAAGCCGCGATCCGAGAAGAAACCACGGAAGAGCCAGTTGCGTTTCATCGCCTCGGTGTTCTCGGCGAGGTCCGCCATCGCGTCGCGCGCGTAGGTGACCACGTCTCCCGCGTCGACCAGCACCTGCTGGGCGGGGCTGTCGAGCTGCGTCCATGCGCCGACCATCGCCTGGACTTCCTCCGCGCTGCCGCGCACCGCCTGCATGGTCGCCTCGGTCTCGCGGGCAACGCCGGCCAGATGCGTGTAGAGCGTGTCGTCGGTCAGCAGCCGGCCCGCCGTCCCCTCGCCTTCCGCCACACCCTCCACCAGGCGCTGCGCCTCGTCCATGACGCCTCGCGCGGAGTCGACGAGCAGCACGCTCGCGCTGCCCACCTCGCGAACGTCGGCGCCGACGTCACGGATCAGATCCGTCGTCGCGTTGACCGTCTCGCCCAGCTCGTCGAAGGTCCCCTGCACGCGGTCCTGCATCGCGACCATCTCGTCGGCGACGACCTGGAAGGTCTCGCGCCCCTCGGCGATGAGGTCGGCCACCTGGACGGCGTCCACCCCCGGTATCGTCCCGCCGTCCTCCACCGTCGGCGAGTCGGCGCTCCCGGAGCGGAGTTCGATGAACGCCGCGCCGAGCAGTCCGTCAGTCAGGATCGCCGCCTCCGAATCGGTGCGGACCAGCGGGCGCAGGTCCTCCCGGATGCGCATCCGGACGAGGAAGCGCCCGCCGGGACCCGGCGGCAGCGTCAGCGCGACTACCTCGCCCGCGGCCAGCCCCGACAGGCGGACGGACGTGCCCACCTCGACGCCGTTCACGTTGCCGAAGTCTGCAACCGCCTCGAAGCTCTCGGTGAAGAGCAGTCTCCGGTCACCAATCATGAACAGTCCGACCGCGAACAGCAGCAGCCCGCCGATCACGAACGCGCCAACCAGCGCCAGGCGTGGGGAACCCATCGTTGATCTCCTTCCTCCGTCCTGCCCGCAGGCTTCTAACCGCCTGCTTCCGACCTCATGAACTGACGCACCATGGGGTGCTCGTTACGGTCCATTTCCGCCACCGTTCCCCGTGCCAGGACGCGTCCCTGGTGCAGGAACAGCAGCGCGTCGCCAATCCGCCGGGCGCTCGGGATGTTGTGGGTCACGACGATCAGCGTCGTGCCCAACTCCTCCTTGACGCGTACCAGCAGGCTGTCGATCTCGTCCGACGTGATCGGATCCAGTCCGGCGCTCGGCTCGTCGACGAGCAGGACCATCGGGTCGAGCGCCATCGCGCGCGCCAGGCCGGCCCGTTTCCGCATGCCCCCGGAGAGCGCCGACGGCATCAGGTCCGCCGCGTGCTCCAGGCCGACCGCGGCCAGCTTCTGCGCAACGCGTTCCTGCACCGTCCGCTCCGGCCAGTCGCCGTGGCGGCGCATCGGGAAGGCGACGTTCTCGCCCACCGTGATCGAATCGAACAACGCCGAGTTCTGGAAGAGAAAGCCCACCTGCTGGCGGACAATCGCGAGCTCGGACGGCGAGAGCGTCGTGATGTCCGTGTCCCCGACGAAGACGTGGCCGGCGTCGGGCTGGAGCAGGCCGACCACGTGCTTCAGCATGACGCTCTTGCCGGTGCCGCTGCGGCCGAGCACGACGGTCGCCTCGCCCCGCGGTATCGCGAGCGACACGTCATCAAGCACCCGGAACGAGCCGAACGCCTTCGAGACATGCTCGAGGCGAATGACGGGCGTGCCGTCGGTCACCCTGCCGCCTCGGGAAAGATGAAGAAGATGAGCCGGACCAGGACCACGTTGGCCGCGATCATCAGGATGGAGGCCACCACCACGGCCCGGGTCGCCGCGTAGCCGACCCCCTGGGTGCCGCCGCGCGTGTTGACGCCGAGGTACGCGGCGGTGATGGCGATGATGAAGCCGAAGACCACCGTCTTGAGCGCGCTCGGGATGTAGTCGGTGAACTGGATCGACGAGAACGCGGTCCGGAAGTAGACGGGGAAGTCCATCCCGGAGATGGGCGCCTCGGCCACCCATCCACCGACGATGCCGGTGAAGTTCATCACGGCGGTAAGGATGGGCATCGCCACCATGCAGGCGATCATGCGGGTCACCACGAGGAACTTGAACGAGTCGACGGCCACCGCCTCCAGGGCGTCGATCTGCTCGGTCACCTTCATGGCGCCCAGCTCCGCGCCGACCCCGGCGCCGACCCGCCCCGAGATCAGCAGGCCGGTGACCAGCGGTCCCGTCTCGCGCACCAGAGCCAGCGCAAGCCCCGCCGGGATCAACGCCTCCGCGCCGAAACGTTCGAGCGACGCCCGCGTGTGCATCGAGAGGACGATGCCGACCGCGAAGCCGGACGCCGTAATGAGCGGCAGCGACCGCCAGCCGATCTCGTAGATCTGCCTCGCGGTCTCCTTCAGCTCGAACGGCGGTCGGAAGGCGGCGACGAGCGCGCGTCCGGCGAAGAGCGACGCGCCTCCGGCGCCAGCGAGGCGAGCAATGGCGAACGCGCGTAATGCCTGCAGCATGGTCAGAAGATCCAGTACGCCAGCCCCGCGCTCAGCACCACCGCATTCACCCGGATCCGCTCGGTTGCCACCAGATCGTCGCTGCCGAACGTCACCTTCGGGCGGCTGAGCAGGTAACCCGCCTGCAGCGTGATCCCGATGCGCTGCGTCAGGTCGAACCAGATGTCCAGCTTGGGCTGGACGACGAAGGAGTTCGATACCGCGATGGCGCGGCCGGGTCCCGCACGCGCCGTTTCGACCTTCAGGCTGTTGAACGAAAAGCCGGCGAGAATTCCGGTGCCGACCGTCACGCGCTCATTGACGAGCCTGTAGTCGAGGCCGGCCATCACCGGCCGCAGCCGTACCGCGGCAAGCGCCGGTTGCGTCTCGCTGCCGGGATCGAGTGCCGCCTCGCCCCCCCTGAACGATACCGACGGGCCGAAGCCGGTACTCGAGCCGAACCGAAAGACGGGACGGATCGACCGGACCCGCTCCAGGAAACCGCCGGAGTTGCGCGTCAGCCGCATGGTGCCGCCGGCCGCGATCAGCCGCAGGGGCCCTTCCCTGGGCCGCGGGGCAAGGGCCGGCAGGCGCGGCCGCGCCTGCTCCGCCAGCGGGTCGGGATCCCCGACCACCAGCGCCGACTCGACCCGGGTGACACCCGGCGCCCCCTCCGCCAGCTCGACGGCGCGGTCGATCTGATCCGCGGCCCGCACAACGCCCTCAAGCGTGACGACACCCGCAACCGCGTGTACTTCGATGGGCAACTCGCCCAGATCCGCGTCGTTGACGATGGCGGTCTTGACCCGGACGGCCGTCAGTGCATCCGCGACGGGAGTTCGGGCGCCCGCCGGCGCCGTCTGCGCGTTGGCCATCCCCGGCGTCGCCACCGCGGCCATCAGGGCCAGTGCGCCGAACCACCAGCGCGAACACACGGTCAACGCGGTCAAGCGGAAGGCAACGCGGCCGGACTGAAGCGAGGGTCGCACCACGGGACGTCAGAGCATCGACATCAGCAGCGTGGCGATGCCGAGGAAACTGAAAAAACCGACGACGTCGGTCACCGTAGTGAGGATGATGTTGGACGATTGCGCCGGATCCTGTCGCGCCCCGGTGAGCACCATCGGAATGACCGCACCCGCCAGTCCCGCAACCACCATCGACGCCACCATGGAGAGGGCGATGACACCGGCCAGCCCCAGCGAACGGCTCCAGACATAGACGCCGAGCGATGTCGTGGCGGCAACCGCGAGGCTGTTGATCAGTCCGACCGCCCCTTCTTTCAGCGCTACCGCCCGCCAGTGGCGCAGGCGCACTTCGCGGAGGGCGAGACCGCGGATGGTGACGGCCAGCGCCTGGGAGCCGGCGTTGCCCGACTGCCCCGCCACCACCGGCAAGAGGACGGCCAGCGCCGTCACCTGAGCAATGGTCTCTTCGAAGATCCCGACGACCGACGCCGCGAGGAACGCGGTGGCCAAGTTGATCTGCAGCCACGGCAGGCGCTTGCGCACCGCCAGGCCCACCGGGGACAACGCCTGTTCCTCTCCGCCGGCGCCCACCATCGTCTGCAGGTCGACCGTTGCGTCCGCCTCGATCGCGTGGGCGAGCTGCCGCTGCCGGACCACGCCGAGGAGGCGCCCCGTCGCGTCGACAACCGGCAACGCCCCGACACCGGTCTGTCTCATCACCTCGACCACCTCGTCGCGCGGCGTCACCGCCGGGACGGACACACCTTCCGGACGCATGAGTTGAACCGCCGATGTCGCCGGATCCGCCGCCGCCAACGCGGCCACCTCCACCGTACCGACCAGGCGCCCATCCTCTTCAACGAGCGCAACGTCGGCCTCGGATTCCCCTTCCGACGCCGCACGGAGCGCGCGCAACCGGCTGATGATCGTTCCTGCCGACGCATCCGGGCGGAAGGTCTCGACACGGACGGTCATCAATCCGCCGGCGGTGCCGGGCGGATAGCTCATCAACTCGCGCCATTCGCGCGCGTCGGCTTCCGGCAGCGTTCCCAACAGGCGGTCGCGGAGGGCGGCGTCGAGCATCGCGCAGAGCGCGGCGGCACGGGCGGGATCGATCGCCTGCAGCAGCGCGGCCGCGCGCTCCAGCGGCAGCAGTGCAAGCAGCCGGGCCGCGGCAGCCGGCGTGAAGGCCGCGAAGACCGGCGCGACCCGGGCCATCGCACTCTGCTCGACCAGTTCCACCACACTCTCCGCAGGCTGCTCTTCGAGGACCGCCGCCGCCTCGCCGGGATACAGGCGTGCATAGTCAGCCGCCAGGGACGCGCGCAGCTCAGTGGGCGACGCCATCATCCCGCCACCGCACCAGAGGGTCGCGCGCGCCGTGACGCATCGGACAGCGCGTCGATCAGGTCTCCCACGAGGGCGGCGCCCTCCGTCCACGCCAGCTCCCCGACATCGAGGGCGATGCCCGCCGCTGCCGGTTCCAGCCCGTGCGCTGAGGCGGCGGCCTCCAGTTCATGGACCGTCGCGTACCGGACAATGCCCAGGAACCGGCCCTCGCGGTCCACCACCGGCAGCGCCCGCACGTCCCGCCACGCGGGGTGGGTAGCGATGGCGGCGTGTCCCGCCGTCGCCGGCAGCGTTGCGATACGTCGCTTCGCGATAGCGCCGAGCAGGGCGTCGGGCGGCGCGCCGATCAATTCCCGGAGCGTCAGGACCCCGATCAGCAGGCCGCGCCGGTCGACGACGTAGAGGTAGAAGTGGACCGTCTCGCCGGTCGTGCGCAGCCGATCGAGCATCGCCCGCGCGGTCACGTCGGGGGGCGCGGTCTGGACCGACGGATCGAGCAGGGCGCCGGCGCTCCCGTCCGCGTACTGCAGCAAGACGCCCAGGCGCGACGCGGCACGCGACGGCAACTGCTCCAGAATTGCGGAACGCGTCGCGGGCGCGGCCCGGCGCAGGAGGACGCCGGCCGTGCGCACCGGCAACGCTTCGACGAAGCGCGCGGCTACCGGCGGGTCAAGCGCCCCGAGCACGGTGGCGGCCACCGCCGGATCCATCGCCGCGACGACCGGCGCCGCGCGCGCGCCGTCCACTTCGGACAACAACTCTCCAATCTCGATCGGAGCCGCCGCTTCGAGAGCGCGCGCCGCCTCCGTGGGATGGTGATCGAAGAAGGCGTCCGTCAGTCGGCGGTCGGCCTCCACGCTCCTGCTCCGCCCCCGTGCTCCTACCGATCGGCCTGGGCCGCCGGCACTTGTGCCACATGATCGCTGAACAGGCGTCCGGGCAGGTGCGCCTCGCCATCGTCCATCGCCACGATCACCGTCGTCTTGGTGAACTCCCGGATCCGCCCCTGCACGTCCCCAAGACGGATGAGCTGTCCGGGCCGGTAGACCTGCCGGACGTAGTGCATGGCGACCAGGTTGCCCACCTCGGTTCGGGCGCCGAAGGCGAAAGCCAAAGCCGTGCCGCCCAGCGCGCTTCCCAGCACGATGGCGACCATCGCGGTCAGGAACCCGCTGTCGACGCCTGCCTGATCGAGGCCCGTAACCACCGCCGCCGCCACCACCGCAAACTGCGCCGCGCGGCCCAGCAGATCGGCCCGGGCGAGGCGGCCGGCCCGGGCGGCGGCGGTCACCGCGTTCCGGGCAATCCGACCGACGACCAGGCCGACAACGACGATCAGGATCGCGACCAGCAGGCGAGGCAGGAGCACCCCGACCTGCACCAGCCAGGCAGTGAGCAGGGGCCTGATGGTGCCGTCTGCCGACGTGGCCAGCGACTCGAACAAAGTGTTCAGATCCATGGTCCAGCGAACCTGCTAGGTTATCTTAAGTGGTCTGAACGAGACCATCCTGCCTGAAAGGGCTGCATCGTCATCACCGGTTTCTGGATGAAGAGGTTGTTGGGGTGGCAAATGAGATTGCCGGCATCGTCCTTGATGACGACGTGAAACAAGTTGATGTCGACGATGACCCCTTCGATCCCGGCTTCCGCCGAGTCCAGCACCCGAATCCGGTCTCCGAGACGCGCCCGGAAGTTGAAGAAGATGACGATGCTCGCGGTGATGCTGCTGAGGATGGACCACTGGGCAACGAATGCCACCCCGAGCACCGCAACGATGGAGGAGGCGAACAGGAACACGCTGCCATACTCGATTCCCCACACCAGCAGTACAACCAGGGCGGCGACGATCCCCAATCCGAGATCGAATACCTTGCCGATGTAGAACGCCCGCAGCGGCGCGGCATTCTTCCGTTCCCCGTGCCTTGTGATCCAGCGGTCGACGAGGCGGGTCGCAATGTAGTACCCGACAAGGACGGCCGCACTCAATCCTGGCTTGATGAGCATGGCGCCGATTGCACCCATCTCGTAGTCCATTCCAATCACTCTTCCGGGCGGCGCGATGCCGGCAGCCGGCGCGCGGACACCGACGCCGCCTTGCGGCTGAGATTGTCCAACGATAGAGTAGGCAATCCAACGCGGTACGGCTGCAGCGTACACCCTACCGGCGACCGCCTCGCTGGCTGACGCGGCGGCGACCTGACCATGAACCCCTCCACAGGACCCGCTCCTGCGAGTGTCTCACGCGACGAGACGGCCGTCGTGCAGCCTGATCGCGTCATGCGCACGAAGCGCAAGGCTACAGAGGCGGTCGACACCGATTTCCTCACCCTGCGCGACCGGAACATCCACGAGCCCCAGCGTCTGGCCGTTTCGCAGCACGGCATGGTCGCAACCGCGCATTACGGCGCGACCGCGGCAGGCGTGGAAGCGCTCGAGGCGGGGGGAAACGCCTTCGACGCGGCGGTTGCGGCGGCATTCGCGCTGGGCGTCTGTGAGCCGGCCGCGTCGGGTCTGGGCGGCCAGACCATGATGCTGATCTACGACGCGACGGCCGCCCGGACGTTTGCGCTCGATGGCTCGTCACGGGCGCCGAATCGGGCCACGGTCGAAGCGTTCAGGGACCTGCGGGGAGAGCGTCGCCGCGGCTATCGCGCGACCACCGTGCCAAGCACGCCCGCGGTGCTCGACTACGTGCGCGAGACGTATGGCCGGCTCCCACTGGCGGCCCTGCTGCAACCGTCCATTCGCCTTGCCGAGGGCGGTTACGAGATCAGCCTGCTGCAGCATGCGCTCGCCCGGCGGGAGCTCACGTTCCTCCGCAAGGGCAGCGCAGCGCCGCTGTTCCTGCGCGCCGGCCGGCTGGCGTACCGCGCAGGAATGCCGTTTCGCCAGCCGCTGCTGGCCGGCACGCTGCGCCAGCTTGCGGAGCGGGGAATCGCGGACTTCTACCAGGGGGACATCGCCGCAGCAATCGATGCGGACATGACGCAGCACGATGGGTTCCTGCGCCGCGACGATCTGGCGCAAGTCCCTCTGCCCATCGAGCGGCGGCCATTGACGTGCCGTTTCTTCGGGCACCGGGTCTTCACCGTGCCGCCGCCCGGGGCCGGACGCACGCTGGTCGAGATGATGCACATCCACCAGCACCTGCCCGAGCACCGGCGGGAGCTCGACACGCGGGACGGCGCCGTGCTGCTTGCCGAGACGATCCGGCGCGCGTTCCTCGACCGCGCGGATCGTCCGTTCGATCCGAACTTCTACTCGCAGGTGTCCGAGAAGCGGATGCTGCGCGAGGACTATGCCCGAGAGATGGCGGCGGCGATCAGCAGGCGGTACGTCGGGAACGGCGAGACGACGCACCTGTCCGCGATGGATCGGCACGGCAATGCGGTGGCGCTGACCCAGTCGATCGAGAATGTCTACGGCGCCTGCGAAGCCGCCGGCGGATTGGGCTTCCTCTACAACAACTACATGAACGCGTTCGACTACAGCGAGATTGGACATCCGTACTACATGCGCCCGAATGCGGTGCCCTGGGCCAGCGTTGCACCGACCATCGTCTTTCGGGGGCGGCAGCCCTGGTTGACCATTGGATCGCCCGGGAGCGAGCGGATCACGCCTTCCATTCTGCAGGTGCTGATCCGGCTGCTGCAGGGCGCCGGCCCGCTGGATGCGGTCACCGCGCCGCGGCTCTTCTGTTCGCTTGCCGGCCGGGTATCCCTGGAGGCGTCACGGATGCGCGACGACTTGCCCCGCGCGCTGGAGCAGCACGGCTTCACGCTCGACATCCGCGACCCCTATTCGTTCTTTCTGGGTTGCGTACAGCTCGTCCTGCACGAAAGGCGAGAATTCGTCGGCGTGGCCGATCCGCGCCGCGACGGCGTGGCCGGCGGACCCCGGCGCGTGCCGGCGTGACGCCGCGCGGCGCACCTTCGCGGCGGGAGCACGGCCCCGTCCCGTCTACTCCTCGCCGTCCTCTTCTTTCGCGAGCCGAATCCGGACCACGTCCGCACGGCCGTCCTTGACCTCGAGGATCTCGGCCGTCGCGCCCGCCAGACGGACGCGGTCGCCTTTTTCCGCCAGCCGGCCCAGGTGGCTCACGAGCAGGCCCGAGAGCGTATCGACGTCCGCCGCGTAGAGCTCCAGGCCGCACTCGCGGTTCACCCGCTCGATCAGCACCTGCCCCCTGACGCGGAAAGTGACCGGATCTTCCTGTGTGATGTCGGGCGTCTCGGAATCGAACTCGTCCTGCACCGCGCCGACTATCTGCTCCAGCACGTTCTCCATGGTGACGATCCCGACCAGGGTGCCGTATTCGTCATCCACGAGCGCCATGTGCTGGTGGTTGCGTTGCATCTCGCGCAGCAGCCGGCTGATGGGGAGGGTCTCCGGTACGTGCCACGCGGGGTGAACGATGGAGCTCAACTCCACTTCGTCGCCGCTTCCCAATCCGATGAGCTCCTTCACGTGGATGATGCCGAGCACCTCGTCGCGCGTGCCGCGACGCAGGGGAAAGCGCGTGTGCCGCGTCTGTTTGGCGACATCAAGGCACTTCGGCAGCGGCCAGGTTGCATCGAGAAAGTCGACGTCGGTGCGGGGCACCATGATCTGGCGGACGGTCAGGTCGTCGAACTGAAATACGGCGTTCAGCAGTTGGAGCTCTGTCCGCGACAGCTCGCCCGCCTTGCGGCCGAGCCGGATGCTGGCCTGGATTTCATCCTCCGTGATGGACGGGACGCTGCGGTTGCCGGTGAAGAAGTCGGCGAACGCCTGCGTCACCCTTATGACGGGGCGCAGACCTCTCTGCATGACGGCGAGCGGCCAGACGATGAAATGCCAGAGGGAGCGCCAGTACGTGGCGCCGTAGGTCTTCGGCAGGATCTCGCCGACGAACAGAATGGCGAGCGTAAGGACCACGGATACGGCCGGCACCAGGGCCGGCCCCAGAACCTGCGTGGCGTACATGCCGCAGAACGTCGCGCCGGCCGTATTGGCCACTGTGTTGAGCACCAGGATGGCGGACGTCGGTTCGGCGATGTTCGACTTCATGTCCATGAAGCGCGCGGCCAGCCGGGAATGCCGGCCGTTCGCCCGCTCGGCCTCCAGGACTCCCACGCGCGTCGAGAACAGGATCGACTCGAACAGGGAGCACATGCTCGATATCACCACCGTCATGGTGGCGGCAAAAGCCAGCAACAGCATTCAGCGTCCTCCAGTATCGTCGCCAGGATTACGGCGGGCCCTCCGCGGTCCCGTCGCGCCGCACGTCGGCCGCACCCTGATACCCGTCCTTCGTGTGACACCTCAGAACCGCGTGCATGGCTCCCAGGAAGAACGCGTAGTCCTCCCGCCGGCGTATCCGGTACCCCGCCTGCATCAGATGCGCAAGCACCGCCGGATCGACGCGGCCCGCCTCGATGTTGATCTCGCCATCCACCTTCGCGTAGAGGCGCGGCTTCGACATCGCGTCGGAAATGGGGAGCTCTCCGTCGATGACGGCAGACAGGAAGAGGGCGGTCGCGGAAAACCCGCGCTGGCTTCCGGGACTGCCGGCGACCAGCCACGGCCTGCCGCCCACCGAGACCAACGCCGGCGCCACCGAGGACCAGGGGATGCCGCTCGGTCGCAGATTGTAGTAGTGCGTGGGCTTGTCGTACTGGAACGCTTCCACGTAGTCGTTGTAAAGAAATCCCAGGCCGTCGGCCGCGGCTTTCGAGCCGTACACCAGGTTCACCGATTGCGTGATGGCGGCTACGTTGCCGGCGCCATCCATTACGGAGAGGTGGGTCGTTTCCCCCGTATCGCCCCCGGACAGGAGCGCTTGCCCTGGCGGGGAAGAGCCCTCGTCGACTGACGTGGCAAGACTGTGAGCACGTCGCCGGGTATGTTCCGTCCACGGCTGCAACTGATGGAACGTGTGAGGATTCAGCGGATTCGTTCGATTCTCGACAAGCGCGAGACGCTGAATCTCTGCGAGGAGTCGATACGATTCCGGCGTGCCGTCCGAAAGGCGCGTGGCGGGAGAGCGTTCCATCATCTTGAGGATCAGCAGCAACGTATGGCCGGCGCCGGGCGGCGGGAAGGTGTGCACGGTCAGGCCGCGATAGGTGTCGGCTAGCGCTTCGCGTTCGATTACCTCCGGCAGCAGTGCAAGGTCGTCCGCCCGCATCAGGCCCCGGTGCCGCTTCATGTCGGCGTCGATGCGCTCGCTGATGCTCCCCCGGTAGAACGCCTCGATTCCGTCGCTGGCCACCTCGCGCAGCATCGCGGCCAGGTCCTTCTGTACGAAGTTCTCTCCGGACGCGTACGGCGTCGTTCCGTTCTTGAGGAAGTAACGCGCGCCGGAGCGGGACGGGACTCTCAGGAAGCCGCTCTTCTCTCGCTCCTGCAGCCCTGATTGAAGCGGAGTTATCCGATATCCGTCCTCGGCGATGCGCACCGCGGGCTCGAACAGCGTGCTCCACTCGAGACGGCCGTAAGAGCGATTGAGATGCCCGAGAACGGCGAGGGTGGTGGGAATGGTGGTGGCCGTGTACCCCAGCTCCCTGGAGCGCCTGCTTCTCAGCCTGGACTTGTGGGCCAGCGCCGGTGCATGGCTTGACCCGTCCACGGCGATGGTCCGCCCGTCGATGTGCAGAAGCGCCATCGTCTGGCCGCCGAAACCGGAGCCCTGCGGCTCGCAGACGCCCAGCGCCAGGGCGGCCGCGCACGCGGCGTCAACCGCGTTGCCCCCGCTCGCGAGCATCTGCACGCCCGCGCGAGTGGCGTCGGGAAACGCGGTGGCGACCATGCCGCCCGTCGCGAACGAACGCTTGAGGTCGCTCGAGCGTTGAAAGGATTGCTCGATCCGGTCCAGGTCCACTGTCAGCGCGGCACCTTGCGGGTCCAGGCGGTGAGCGCCGCCAACACGTGCTTGCGCTTCTGCTGATCGGAAGCGAACGGCGCACGTGACAGCTCCAACTGCACCCAGGGCATCTCGGCGGCGTGCGTACGGGTGATGTAGC
>CAZWUJ010000008.1:0-127793 GCA_964636705.1 uncultured Vicinamibacteraceae bacterium | reverse complement strand
GGTATACAACGCGCGCCTGTAAATGTAAAGCTATTTTAGGGACACACCACTAGGTCCTTTCGGCGGGGAGGTACCTTTACGCCTTGGACGAACTCTGCGGGCCAGCGCAACTGGGGAAAAATGTCATGTCAAGGCGCCCGATCGACCGGCGTGTCCCCGATGACGGGGAAGGCGTAGCGTTCCAGTTGCTGCGTCCAGTTGCGGATAGCCTTGGCGTCGGAGGGATCAGGCGGCGCTGGAAGGTTGCAGGTCCCGGCAATAGCCGTACTGTGGCCGCGGCTTGTCGCACTGGCAGACGAGCGCGGCGATCCGGAACCGTCCGCAAGGCCCCGCATTGTTGGATTTTCTGGGAATCTACCAGAGGAGGGTTTACGCGGTGGTGGTGCCGAGGGCCAGAATCGAACTGGCGACACCATGATTTTCAGTCATGTGCTCTACCGACTGAGCTACCTCGGCATCCAGGCCGCACGCCAAACTCCCAATGTACCGCAGCCACGCCGGCCGCGCAAACTGCAGCGCCGGCACTGGTGGGCCGGCACTGGTGCACCGGACTCCAGGCCGGCCCAGCACCGCTGGTGGCGTCCCATCGCCGTCTATGCGACACTGATCCCCATGATTGCACGGCTTCCCATCCTTACCGTACTGGTCGGCTGCCTGCTCCTGCCTGCCACCGCGTCGGCGCAGGAAGTGGAAGTGATCGAGCATCAGCTCGACAACGGCCTGACTCTGTTGCTCGTCCCGCGTCCGGGCGATCCGAACGTGGCGGCTGGCTGGATCGCCAAGGTCGGTTCCGTCTACGAGCGCCCCGGTATCACCGGCGTGGCGCATCTCTTCGAACACATGATGTTCAAGGGGACGCACGCGATCGGAACGCAGGACATCGATCGCGACCTGGCGATCATCGAAGAGCTCGACCGCCTGCGCGCCGACATCCAGGCGGAGGAGGCGGAGCTTGACCGCCGCTTCGCCCTGGGCGAGATCGAGGATCCGGATGACCCTGCCGCGCGCAATGCGCACCACCGGCAGTTGCTGGATCGGTTCGACGCGTTGCTCGGCGAACAGAGCGACCTGCTCATCAAGGAAGACTTCAGCCGCATCTATACCGCCGAGGGCGGATCCGGCATGAACGCCGGCACCAGCTACGACTTCACGATCTACTTCATCAACGTACCGGCCAACAAGTTGGAGCTCTGGTTCTGGATGGAGAGCGACCGCCTGGCGAACCCGGTTTTCCGCGAGTTCTACGCGGAGCGGAGCGTGGTTCACGAGGAGCGCAGGCTCCGTACCGACAGCACCCCGATAGGCAAGTTCCAGGAACAGTTCGAGGCGATGTTCTGGCAGTCGTCGCCCTACAGTTGGCCGGTCATCGGATGGCCGAGCGACCTGGAAGGGATCACCCGGGAGGAGGCGCTCACGTTCTTCGACACCTACTACGCGCCGAATAATCTCGCGGCGGCGCTGGTGGGCGACTTCGATCCGGATGCGGCGATCGCCCTCGCCGAGCGTTATTTCGGCCGCCTGAATCGCGGCGAACGGCCGCCCCTGGAGCCGCGGACGCGCGAGATGCCGCAGTTGGCCGAGAAGCGGATGGTCGCGTATGCCGACACCAACCCGCAGGTGGTGATCCGCTACCACTCGGTTCGCGACGGGCATGTGGACGAGCCGGCGCTCGTCGTTCTGGGACAGTTGTTGAGCGGGCGGACGGGCCGGTTGTACCGCGCCCTGGTCGAGGAGCGGGAAGTGGCTACTTCGGCGTCAGGCGGTCAGGCCGGCTTCAAGTTCGAGGGGATGTTCGAGTTGCGGGGCACCGCGCGGCAGGGGCGCACTCCGGAGGAAGTGGAGCAGGCGATCTACGCCGAGCTGGAACGGCTGAAGACCGAACCGGTCGCCGAGCGCGAGCTCCAGAAGGTGAAGAACCAGAACGCGGCGGCGACGTTCCGCGACCTCGGCAGCAACTTCGGCCTGATGATGCAGTTGCTCATCCGCGAAGGGAACCGGGGTTGGGAGCACATCAATACCGACCCGGCGCTCTACGAAGCGGTCTCCGCCGAGGACGTGATGCGCGTGGCCAACACCTACTTCACCCCGGAGACGCGCGCCGTCGCCATCTACTACCGCGACGAGAGCACGGCGGACGAGCCGGACGATCCGCTGGTGGAGGGACTGAGCGACGAGGAACGGCAGCAGTTCCGCCAGATGCGCGCGATGATTGGGCAGGTGCCGGCCGAGCAGTTGCAGGCGTTCCTGGCCCAGGCGCAGCAGGCGGTTGGACAGGCGCCGCCGGAGAGCCAGGATCTGGCCCAGGCGCTGGTGGAATTGATCCGCCGGCGCATCGAAGAGTCGGGAGGTGGACAGTGAACGGCGCGGAGGGACGGCGGTGGATCGGTTGGCTGGCGGCGGTGGCATTGGTGATGGCCGGCGCCGCGCCGGCATCCGCCCAGGCCCAGTCGGAAGCGATCCCGGCTCATCCGGGGGATCTGGTCTTCGAGGCGTTGCAGTTCGATCCGCCGGACCCGGCGGCCCATCGGCACGTCCTTTCGAACGGCGTGGTTGCGTTTGTCGTGCCGGACCACGCGTTGCCGCTCGTCACGGTATCGGTGATCGTGCGGGCCGGCGGCTGGCTGGAGCCTCCCGAACGGGCAGGACTGGCGGCGTTGACCGGCAGCCAGATGCGCGCCGGCGGGGCCGGCGACCGCGATCCCGCCGCGTTCGACGAGGAGGCGGCCTTCCTGGCCGCGAACCTGTCGAGCCGCATCGGCGACACGTCCGGCCGGGCGAGCGTCAACACCCTGACGAAAGACCTCGACGCGTCGCTCGATCTGCTGTTCGACATGCTGCGCCGCCCGCGGTTCGATGCGGATCGCCTGGGGCTGGCGAAGAGTCAGACGCTGCAGCAGATGGAGCGGCGGAACGACTCCACGCAGAGGATCGAGGGGCGAGAATGGGGCCGCCTGCTGCGCGGAGTCGATCACTTCACGACGCTTCCGTCAACCCGCGCCACGATCGAGGCCATCACGCGCGACGACCTGGTGGCGTTTCACCAGCAGTACTACCACCCGGGCAACTTCATCTTCGCGATCTCGGGAGACGTCGAGCCTGACGACATCCTGCCGCGACTCGAGGCGCGGATGGCCGACTGGCCGGCGCTCGACCCGGTGACGTCGCCGGTTCCTGCACCCGCGCATGAGCTTCAGCCGGGCGTCTATGTCGTCGACAAGGACGACGTGAACCAGGGCCGCGTGGTCATCGGACACCACGGCGCGATGCGGGACAACCCGGACCGCTACGCGCTGATGGTCATGAATGACATCCTCGGCGGCGGCGGCTTCACGTCGCGCCTGCTGACGCGGATCCGTTCCGACGAGGGACTCGCCTACAGCGCGTACTCGTCGTTCGGTCTTGGCACCTACTACCCGGGAGTGTTCCGGGTCAGCTTCCAGTCGCGGAGCGAGACGGTAGCGCGCGCGACGGCGATCGTGCTGGAGGAGATCGATCGGATTCGGACCGAAACGGTTTCCGAGGCGGAGCTGCGGACAACCAAGGCCTCCTTCATCGACACGTTCAGCCGGAACTTCTCCAGTCCCGCATCGACCGCCGGACTGTTCGCGGACGACGAGTACACGGGCCGCGACCCGGGCTATCTGCTTACCTACCGCGACAGCATCAGCGCCGTGAGTGGTGACGACGTGCAGCGGGTTGCCCGGGAGTATCTGGATCCGGATCGGCTGGTGATTCTGGTAGTAGGCGACCGGACGACGATCGAGGCGGGTGACCCGGACAACCCCGCGATCCAGTTGGAGGGACTGGCCGGGGGGACGATCACCGCCATTCCGCTTCCCGATCCGTTTACCATGGAGTACCCGTCCGGACAGTAGGCCGGGAGTAACGAGAGCGTGGCGGCGACCAGCACTTCCCGGCGGCGGCAACAGCAGCGTCTCGGCCGCGCGCTCGGCTACGTGTTGCTTGCCGTGACGGGTGGCCTGGTCGTGAACCTGCTGGTGGGGGACAGCGGCCTGCTGGCGATGCTGGCCGCCGACCGTCAGTACGCGGATCTGCAGGCCAGGACCGAGGCGTTGCGCCTCCAGAACGAAGCGCTCCGCGAGGACGCGCGACGCCTGCGCGATGATCCGGGCCGCATAGAGGAAGTGGCTCGCGGCGAGCTGGGACTGATGCGTCCCGGCGAACGCGTGTTCATCATCCGTCCGGAAGATCCCGATCCCGCCCCGCCGCCACACCGCAGCCCTTTGCATCGCGGTCGATAGGTCCGATCGCCCCTTGCCGCCCGCTTGCGCGTCACCGCTTCAGCAGCAAGCTACCAACGGGTGCTCGAGCACTTGCCCCGGTGTTCGCTATATGAGAACATCAGGAAAAGGAATCGCGTGTGTCGAGAATCCGGTGGGCGACCCGGGCAGTGAAGGATATGCGCCGTCTTGCCGGTCCAGATCGCCAGCGGATAGTGGCCAAGGTCGAGCAGTACGCCGACGAGCCGACGTCGCTGGCCAACAACGTGATCCAGCTTGCTGGTAGTCCCTATCGGCGATTGAGGGTGGGTGGCTATCGAGTCCTCTTCACGGTCGAACAGCGCACGACCGTCGTCATCGTCGTGCTGAGAGTGCGACACCGGAGGGAAGCATATGACTGAGACCGACACTGTCACGCTGACGCGCTCGGAGTACGAAACGCTGATTGCCCGAACCGAGGATCTTGAGGACGCGTTGGCCGCCCGGGAGGCGGATGATGGCAGCCGGATCCCGCACGCGGTGGCGCTGGCGATCATGGACGGCGAGCGGCCTGTTGTGGCGTTCAGGCGGCATCACGGCATGACCCTGCGTGATCTGGCTGCCCGAACGGGCATCGCGGCCAGCTACCTTTCAGAGATCGAACGCGGCCTCAAGCCGGGCTCCGCCGCCGCGTTGTCCCGCATCGCCGCCGAGTTCAGGACGACGATCGACGTGCTGGTGCAGCTCGACTGAGACAAAAGGGGTGAGCAGTTCCGCGAAGGCTACATCGGGCGTTGTCAGACGACGATCCGAGGAAACGCAGGGAGATGACTCGCCGCCGAGGCCGGGGCGGCGTGTCTCGTACCATCGCACCGCCTGACGCAATTCGTTGCTGGCTGGCGCGATGGTGTGGACGGTCACCGCCCGAGAATCTCGCGTTCGATCCGGCGCCTCACGTTCTCCCAAGGCTCGAGCTGAACCGTTCCAGCTTCAACGGCCGCGACGCGCCGTTCGGTCTCGACGACTCAGACGGCCCTGGGTTCCGCCACTGCTGCCTCGCCGCTCGCCGCATCACCGTCCGCCGCCGTCAATCCGAGCGCCTTCCGCACCTCGGCCTCGAGAGCGGCGTACAGTTCCGGCTTCGTCTTCAGGAGCCGGCGGACGTTCTCGCGCCCTTGTCCGAGCCGCTCCCCACCGTAGGAGAACCAGGCGCCACTCTTCTCGATGACACGGTGCTCGACGGCGAGGTCGATCAGATCACCTTCTCGCGAGACACCCTCGCCGTACATCACATCGAACTCCGCGATGCGGAACGGCGGCGCGACCTTGTTCTTCACCACCTTGATGCGGGTCCGGCCGCCCACGACCCGGTCGCCGTCCTTGATCGCGCCGATCCGGCGGATGTCAATCCGGACCGAGGCATAGAACTTCAGGGCGCGACCGCCGGTAGTGGTCTCCGGATTGCCGAACATCACGCCGATCTTTTCGCGCAACTGGTTGATGAAGATGAGACAAGTGTTCGACTTCGCCACCACACCGGTCAGCTTCCGGAGCGCCTGCGACATGAGCCGCGCCTGCAGGCCCACCTGCGAGTCGCCCATCTCGCCCTCTATCTCGGCGCGCGGCACCAGCGCGGCGACGGAGTCGACGACGACCACGTCGACTGCCCCGGAGCGGATCAGCGTTTCCGTGATCTCGAGCGCCTGTTCGCCATGGTCCGGCTGCGACACCAGCAGGTTGTCGAGCTCGACCCCCAGGGCGCGGGCGTAGATCGGATCGAGTGCATGTTCCGCGTCGACGAAGGCGGCGTTGCCGCCCTTTCCCTGCGCCTGCGCGATAATCTGCAGCGCAAGCGTCGTCTTGCCCGACGCTTCCGGGCCGTACACCTCGACGACTCGCCCGCGCGGCACGCCGCCAATCCCGAGCGCATAGTCGATGCTGATGGCCCCGGTGGAGATGCTCGGAATCCTGGAGACGGCGCCGGTCTGGCCCAGGCGCATGATCGACCCCTTGCCGAACTGCTTTTCGATCTGACCGACGGCCATGTCGATCGCCTTGCCGCGCTCCTGCGAGATCCTGTCGGAAGGCGTCCTCATCTGCTATTCGCTCCTTGCTCCGGCTTGGACGGGTGGATGTCGGGCTGTCTCCGTGACGGGACTCCCATCGTAGCGCGGGGACCGCCGCCATGTCAAGCGAAAATACCTGGCTTGAGTTATGCAACCTATTGTTTTATATACACTTATAAACGACACTACTTTCGCCTTGGAGCTCACTGCGGCTGGATTTCGCCGCCTGTCCTCTCATCGGTCGGCGGAGATCGCCGCGCGGAGCGTCGTGGTACGCTGATGGCGGTGACTCTGACCCGCGCCATCCGCGTGGCGGGATTGTGTCTGGCCCTCGCGGCTGCGCTCCTTGTCGAGATTGCCGCGGCGCAGGCGGCGCTCCCTCCGCGTGCCGACCGCTCCGTTCACGATGTGGCCGGCGTTCTGTCGACTCAGGCGATCGACACGATGGAAAGGCTGCACGGCGCGCTCTTCGCGCAGACCGGCGTCGCGATCGTGGTTGTCACCATGCCCTCCCTGGATGGGGAGCCGGCGGCCGACTTCGCGCTGCGGATTGCCGAGGCCTGGCAGCCGGGACGCGCGGGTGAGGATCGTGGGATTGTCGTCGTCATCGCAATCGCGGAACGGGAGATGTTCATAGCGACCGGCTACGGGGTCGAGGGTTTCCTGCCCGATGGCCGCGTCGGCGCGATTCGTGACTTCGCGCGTCCCGCTCTCGCGCAGAACGATTTCTCGACCGGCCTTCAGCAGATCAGCCAGGCGTTGACCGCCTTCTCGGCCGAGGAATACGGCGTCGCCATCGAAGGCGCGACGCTCAGCGTGGCAGCAGCGCGTGGTCCGCGCCAGGCGCGTGACGATGGCCGCGGCGGGATCCTCGGTCTGCTCGTCATGCTCGGGATGGGTTTCCTCCTGTTCCGCCATCCGACGCTCTTCTTCCTGCTGATGTTCTCCGGTGTGGGTCGCGGCTACGGCGGATACCGCCACCGCGGCGGCTACGGCGGAGGTGGATTCGGCGGGGGCGGATTCGGCGGCGGAGGTGGATTCGGCGGATTCGGCGGAGGTGGATTCGGCGGCGGCGGCGCCGGAGGGAGTTTCTGATGTCGACGGTGGATTTGGGCGGCACTCCGGTTCTGCAGAAGCTCGTCGAGGGTCTCCGCGAGGCGCTGGGAGATCAACTCGCGAGCGTCGTTCTGTACGGCTCGGCGGCGCGAGGCGACTACGAGGCGTCCACCAGCGACCTGAACGTCCTCCTCGTGGTGCACGACCTGACGCCGCAGACCCTGGAGAAGCTGAGCGGTCCCGTCCGGCGGTGGGAACGGAGCGGGCAGCCGATGGTTCGGCTCCTTTCGCCCGC
The DNA here is from genome assembly GCA_964636705.1 of uncultured Vicinamibacteraceae bacterium. Taxonomy (GTDB): domain Bacteria; phylum Acidobacteriota; class Vicinamibacteria; order Vicinamibacterales; family UBA8438; genus VXRJ01. The sequence goes on along the minus strand of CAZWUJ010000008.1, from coordinate 120,156 downwards.
CATCATTCGGGAGTCGGCCGATGTTTTTCCGATCGAGTTCCTCGATCTGCAGGCCTCCCACCGCGTCCTGCATGGCAGCGACCCCTTTGCCGCTTTCGAAGTGCACCTCGACCACCTCCGCGTGCAGTGCGAGCGGGAGCTGCGCGAGAAGATGATGCGGCTGCGCGAGGCGTACATGGAGACCTACGATGCGCCGCGCGCCCTCACGCGGCTCCTGACCGAGTCGTATTCCACGTTTGTGGCTCTGTTCCGGGGTTGCCTGCGCCTGCACGGCGACCCCGTCCCGGTCCACAATAGTGAGGTGGCGGCGGCGTTCGCCGAGGCGGCCGGTATCGATCCGGCGCCTTTCGACGAGGTCGCGCAGTTGAAGCAGGGCGAGGCGCCGCGGTCGGATCCGTCCGCGCTGTTCGGGCGGTACTACGACGCACTGACGGCGGCGGTGGCCCGGATCGACCGCTTTGCGCCGCGGCAGATCGGAGGAACGAAGGGATGAAAAAGGGCATTATCGCAATGGTCGCGCTCGGCATGCTGGGCGTGATGCTGCTCGGAGTCTTGATCGTCGGAGGGCTCCTGATCACGCGTTACAACAGTCTCGTGACCCTCAACGAACAGATAGACGGCGCATGGGCGCAGGTCGAGAACGTGCTGCAGCGCCGCGGCGATCTGATACCCAATCTGGTCGCCACGGTGCAGGGTTTCGCGGATCAGGAGCAGGAGATTTTCACCGAAGTGGCCAATGCCCGGAGCCGGTTGGCGGGTGCGGTGACGCCGGCCGAGGCGGGCGCCGCGAACGCCGGTCTGACGAGTGCGCTCGGAAGGCTGCTGGCAATCTCCGAGAACTACCCGCAACTGCGGTCGAACGAGAATTTCATCCGCCTGCAGGACGAACTGGCCGGATCGGAAAACCGCATCGCAGTAGAACGACGGCGCTACAATGACGCGGTCAGGTCCTACAACACGCAGAAGCTGCAGTTTCCCACCAACATGGTGGCGGGGCTGTTCGGCTTTTCGGATCGGGAGTACTTCGAGGCTGACGAGGCGGCGGCCCAGGTGCCGCAGGTAACTTTCCAATGATCAGAGCCGTGCACGGCGGCGGTGGCGGCGGCGCACGAGCAAGGAGATGGCGGGCGCCCGCCGTCGCCCTGGCAGTTGCGGCTGGAATGGCCGGCGCGGTGCTGGCGGGATCGCAACCGCCGGAATCCGAGGACGCCATCACCATCGAGGTGGCGCCGGTCGACTTGACGCTCGAAGTCGGTGCGACGGCCCAGCTCTCCGCGACCGTCCGAGACGCCGACGGCAACGTGGTCGATGACGCCAGCGTCATGTATTTCTCGCGAGCCCGCCGCAGCGTGAGCGTCACGCGCGAGGGGCGCGTGCAGGCGATTCAGCCCGGCAGCTACACGCTGGTGGCGCTGGTTCCGGCCGACCCGAACGACCGGGGCCGCCGCCCGGAGGCGCGGGTTCGAACCGAAGTGCAGGTGACGGTGCCGCAGCCCCCGATCGTGGAAGTGGCGTTCACCGAGCTGCCGGCCCGCTTCTATGTCGGGACCCGCCCGCGCCTCGAGGTCGCGCTGACCGACGCGAGCGGAGCGCGTCGCAACGACGTGACGCCGGATTTCGCCACGGACGATGTGTCGGTCGCCACGATCGACCGCTTCGGCTACCTCCTTCTCCACGAGACGGGCCGGGTCGAGGTTTCCGCGTCCGTCGACGGCGTGCGTGATGCGGTGGCGATCGATGTCCTGGCGAACCCCATCGCGTCGCTCGAGCTGCGGCCGAGCGCGGACGGTGGCCGGACCGGTGATGTCATCCGCTTCACAGTGGTGGCGGCCGACGCGTCTGGTAGGGAGGTCGACTCCGTGCCGATCAGCTACGCGGTGGCGGGCGAGACGGCGCCCGGCATAGTCGCCGCCGGTGCACCGGCCCAGGTTGCCGGCGACGGACGGTTCGTCGCCGAACGTTCCGGCACCTACACGGTGATCGCCACCTCCGGCAGCCACAGCGCCGTCGCTACCGTCGCGATCGAGCCGCGTGACGTCTACCGCGAGATAGAGGTCGTAGGCCGCGGAAAGGTGCTCGATCGCCGGTCGTCCGATCTCTGGGTCTGGGAGGGAACCGATGGGCGCGACTATGCCATCACGGGCACGTGGGGCGCCGACGGACACTCCTTCTTCTGGGATGTCACGGACCCGGCCAACATCGAGAAGGTTCAGGAGGTGCAGGTCGATGCCCGGACCGTCAACGACGTGAAGGTATCGGCCGACGGCGAGGTGGCCGTGATCGGCCGCGAAGGGGCGTCGAACCGGCGGAACGGCATTGTCGTGCTCGGCGCCGGCAATCCCCGCGAGGGGGTCCCGGTGCTGGCCGAGTTCAACGATCAGCTCACCGGCGGCGTGCACAACATGTTCATCGATGGCGACCACGTCTACGCTCTGAGCGCGGGCCGCCGGTACGACGTGATCAGCATCGAGGATCCGCGCGAGCCGCAGCGTGTGGGGCGCTTCGAGCTGGACACGCCGGGCCACGCGGTACATGACGTCTGGATTCAGGACGGCATCGCGTTCTCGTCGAACTGGACGGACGGCGTGGTTGCCGTGGACATCGGCGGCGGCGGCCGCGGCGGCACCCCGGAGCGCCCGGTCGAGCTCGGCCGCTACGCCTATCCGAACGGGTGGAACCACGCCGCATATCCCTACCGCAGCCAGTCGACCGGGACTTTCTACGTCTTCGCCGGCGACGAGGCGTATCCGTACGGTGGCCTGGGGACGGACGACGACGCGTCGGACGACGAGCCGTTCCGGACCGCCGGCTGGATCCACGTCATCGAATGGAGCGACTGGGACAATCCTCGCGAGGTGGCGCGCTACCAGGTGCCGGAGGCAGGGACGCACAACATCTGGGTGGAGGACGACCTGATGTACGTCGGCTTCTACTATCCGGGAGGTCTGCGCGTCGTCGACGTCTCGGGCGATCTGATGGGTGATCTCTATAGGCAGGGCCGCGAGGTGGCGCGATTCGTGCCTTTCGATCATGAGGGCTTCACGCCGAACGCGCCGTTCGTCTGGGGGGCGCAGCCCTACAAGGGGCACATCTTCTTCACCGACTACAACAGCGGTCTGTGGGCAGTCCGGCTCAATGAGAAGACCGGTCCGGCGCCGGTAATCGGCGAACCGCAGTAGGCGGGAAGGACCGATGAGGCCGCGCTCGACCGGGATTGCATTGCTGCCGGCGCTCGCGATCGCCGGCATCGTCGCGGTCGGCGCTCGGCCGCTTCCCGACCCGCCCACGCGCAGCTACTGGGTCTACGTGTGCGCGGAATCGGAGGACGAGGTTGCGCTGGTCCGCTATGGCCCGGAGGGCGCCTCGGTCGAGAAGACCATCCGGGTCGGCAGCTTCCCGAACGAGATCGAGGGTCCGCACGGCATCACCGTTGATCCGGATGGCAGTCACTGGTACGTCTCACTGGCCCACGGCGTGCCATTCGGCAGCGTCCACAAGTACGAAACCGGCACCGACGAGTGGGTGGGCGATGTCACCCTCGGCCTCTATCCCGCGACGATGGATGTTTCTCCGGCGACCGGCCTCCTGTGGGTGGTCAATTTCAACCTGCATGGCGGCATGGAGCCGAGCAGCGTATCGGCGGTCGAGACGGAGACGATGGCGGAAGTAGCGCGCATCGACAGCGGCGTGATGCCGCACGGCTCGCGGGTGAGCCGCGACGGTACGAGGCACTACTCGGTGAACATGATGGGCGGGGAGCTCGTGGAGATGGATGGGCTCGCGTTCGAGGTTTCCCGCCGTCTCCCCCTGGGCGATGGCGTGCAGCCCACCTGGGTCACCCGTCCGACCCCGGACGGCATCGTCTACGTGACCGGCAACAACGTCGCGAAGATCTTCGAGGTCGACCTCGAGGCGTGGAGGATCACGCGCACGTTCGAGACGGGTCGCGGTCCCTACAACCTGGCCGTCACTCCCGACCACGCCACCCTGATCGCCACCTACAAGACCGGTGACGCCGTCGCGTTCTGGGATCTGGCGTCCGGCTCCGAGCGGGCGCGGGTGGCTACGTCGCACACCATTCCGCACGGGGTCGCCATTACCCCGGACGGCGCCTACGCTTTCGTCACCCTCGAAGGCGTCGGCAGCGATCCGGGAACGGTCGAGATCTACGACATCGCCGCAGCGGAACGAGTGGCCAGTGTGAACATCGGCAAACAGGCAGGCGGACTCGCATTTTGGAAGATGAACTGATCGGAGGTCATCGATGAGTCATCGAGTCGCGATCCTGGCGGTGGTGTTCAGTCTCGCCGCTGTCGCTCCGGTGCTTGCCCAGACCGGCGCGTGGACACCGCCGATGACGCCGTGGGGCGATCCGGACCTGCAGGGCCAATGGAACAGCCAGACCTCGATTCCCCTGGAGCGGCCTCTCGAGGGGCCGCTCGCGGGCAGGGAGTCGCTGACCGAGGAGGAGGCCGCCCGTCTGGAAGCCGAGAACCGGGCGGCCTACGACCTCCCCCCAAGGGAGGGGAGCCCCGGCACCTACAATGCGTTCTGGCGGGACTTCGGCAATCCCCTGGCGAGGACGTCGCTCATCATCGACCCGCCCGACGGCCGCATTCCGCCGCTCACGGCCGAAGCCGAAGCCCGCATCGCGGCGGAGCGGGCGGAACGGGCAACGCGGGGTCCCTCGGATTCGCCCGACACCTACAGCGATGGGCGCCCGCACCTGCCGGAGTCCATCCGTCTGTGGATGGGCGACTCGCGCGCCCGCTGGGAAGGGAACACGCTGGTCGTGGAGACGGCGAACTTCTCGCCGAAGACCAACTGGCGCGGGTCTCGGGAGACTCTCCACCTGACGGAGTACTACACGCGGGTCGCCGACGACACCATCGACTACCGGTTCACGGTCAACGATCCCCGCACCTTCACGCAGCTCGACCGGCGCCGGCCGGTCACGGGGACGGCTCGATGCGGAGCAGCGCACCGTCGTCGTCGTGGTCCGTCAGCACGTAGAGCAGTCCGTCGGGTCCTTCGCGGACCTCCCGGATGCGCTGCCGCAGTTCGGTGAGCATCGACTCGCGCCGCAACTCCTCCATGTGTTCGTTGAACACGATACGCTGCAGGTGGCCGGTCCCCGGTATCCCGCCCTGCTGGAGAGCTCCGACGAACAGGTTGCCGTTCCACGCCGGGAACTGATCGCCGGTATAGACCGCCATGCCGGCCGCCGCGATGGCCGGCAGCCAGACGATGATCGGCGACTCGTAGCCGTCGCGCGTCGGATGCGGAGACACGCGCGCGCCGGGATAGAGGCGTCCGAAGCTCATTAGCGGCCAGCCATAGTTGCGGCCCGCCAGCAGAACGTTGAGCTCGTCCCCGCCGTTGGGGCCGTTCTCGTGCTGCCAGATGTCGCCGGTTTCGGGATGCAGCATGAGGCCGAGGGTGTTGCGATGCCCGATGGTGTAGATCTCCGGCCGATGACCCGGCTCGTTCACGAACGGGTTGTCGTCCGGCGCCGATCCGTCGTCGTTGAGGCGCAGGACCTTGCCGCGCAGGCTGGCGGGATCCTGCGGGGCATCGAGCAGATCGCCGTCCAGGGAGCGAATGCGGCCGCCCGTGGACATGTAGACCTTGCCGTCTCGGCCGAAGGCGACCCGTCCATTGAGTCCCGAGTTGGTATGGAAGGGCTCGGTGACCACCAGGTCCTCAACGTCGTGCAGCGCGTGGCCCTCCAGCCGGCCCCGCGCGAGGGCCGGCGATCCGCGGCCGTCGTCATGGCGCTTGGTGTACGTGAGATAGACCAGTCCGTTGCCGGCGAAGTCGGGATGGACGGCCACGTCCATCAGGCCGCCGTTGCCGTCGGTCCGGACTGCCGGCACGTCCGAGATGGGCCGCGGGTCGAGCGCACCGTCACGAACGACGCGGAGACGGCCCGATCGCTCGGTGATCAGCATGGCGCCGTCGGGCAGGAACGCGATGGCCCAGGGATTCTCCAGGCCCCTCGCCACGAGGCTGACCCGGATCTTGTGCTGCTCGGCCGTATCGATCACCCAGGGACCGTCACCCAGCGGCGGTACCGGCACCCCGATGGGAGCTTCTTCCTGCGCGTAGGCGAACGCGCCAATCAGGAGCACCAGCGGCGCCGACAGCAGAACGGAGTGTCTGATATTCATGTCAATCTCCCGCGACGATCGTCGGGCTAGTCCAGCGGCAGCAGCGGCTCCACCCCTTCCGGCAGTCGTTGGTCAAAGGCGGCCAGAACGGCGGCGTCCGCCGCGTGCGAGCCCATCAGGGCGACAATATCCACCAGATCCTGGACGCCGAACGCGCGCTCCGCGCGCGCGTAGGTTTCGGCGCTGACGTTGTGATTGTCGAACAGTTCACGGCCGAAGGCGACCAGGGCCGCGTCCGTTTCGTCGATACCGGTCAACGGCCGGCGATGGCGCACGACGTCAATCAATTCCGGCTCGACTCCCGCCTCGCGGGCTTTCGGCTCGTTCATCGTCCAGTCGTACTGGGAATCGTGGGCGCGCGCCGTCACCAGTATCGCAAGCTGCATGACGCGCCGTCCCACTCGTTCCTCCAGCGACGCCTGTCCCGCTCCGTAACCGCGGATCGCCCCGGGGCCCAGGCCGGAGGGTGACAGCGTGCGGCCGTAGAGCGCCGACGACGGAGTCTGCGTCTCCGGGATGCGCAACGGCAGGCGGTTCCGCGAATCGGGATGGATGTCCTCCGGATGCGTGAAGGGGAGGGGAAGCGACTGTCGCCAGCCGGGCGGCATCTGCTGGTTGAACGCGGTAAGCGTGGCGGCCGTGCCGGCGTACCGGCCCATCACGTCGACGGCGTCGACGAGGTTGGTCTTGCCCAGGAGCGCGAGGGCGCGCTCGTAGACGCCGGCGCTCAACCGATGGGCGCCGAACAGCTCCCGGCCGACCTCTATGACGATCGCTTCGCGGGGAGGCAGTCCGGTCAGCGGCTTGCGGTTCCGCACGACGTCGATGACCTCCGCGTCGAGCCCTACCGCAAGGCCTTCCAGCTCGTGCATGGCCCACTCGAACGGCTGATCGTACTCGCGCGCCGTCGCCAGGATGGCCAGTTCGGTCAGTTGGCGTCCGATCGGCGCGCTGAATCGGAGGTCGGTTCCCGAGCCGTGCAACCGCAGGGCGGCGGCGCCCGCCGGGGCGCCCGACTCGCTCGCCACCGCCGCGTCGTACGCCTGTCGGCGATCGGCGTCCAGCTCCGTGCGATCGATCGGCGGAAGGCGGCTGCGCGACTCGTGGTGGACGTCGTCAGGCAGTTCCTGACCGCCGCGGGCGATTCCGGGCCACGCCGCAACGAAGCCGGCCAGTAACAGCATGACCGCCGCCCGCCTCCATCGCTTCATGTCCGCCTCCATGTCTCGCGAACCGTGCAATGGTCGGTCAGTTCGCGCGCTCGACCGCCATCGCGACGCCGTTGCCGCCACCGAGGCAAAGGGTTGCGATGCCGCGCCGGAGGTTGCGCTGGCGGAGGGCGTAAAGGAGCGTCGTCAGGATGCGCGCGCCGCTCGCGCCGATGGGGTGGCCGAGCGCAACCGCGCCGCCGTTGACGTTCACCTTTTCCGGGTCCGCGCCCAGCTCGCGGATGACGGCGACGGCCTGGGCGGAAAACGCCTCGTTCAACTCGATCAGGTCGACGTCATCGAGCGTCCAGCCCACCTTCGCGAGCAGCTTCCGGACCGCCTCGACCGGCGTCATCAGCAGCCACTTCGCGGGACGGCCGCTGACCGACTGGCCGACGATGCGCGCCATGGGCGTGTGGCCCAGGGCTTCCGCCCTCGCCTCGGACATCACCACCACCGCCGCCGCTCCGTCGTTCACGCCCGGCGCGTTGCCGGCGGTCACGGTGCCGCCCTTCACGAACGCGGGGCGCAGCCTCGCCAGCGCCTCGGGCGTGGAGTCGGGCCGGACGCCCTCGTCGTATTCCAGACGAATCGGATCGCCCTTCCGCCGGGGGATCTCGACCGCCAGGATCTCGTCCTTGAAGTGGCAGTCGCGGATCGCGGCGGCCGCCTTCTGGTGACTGGCGGCGGCAAACGCATCCTGGTCCTCGCGCGCTATGCCGTAGCGCTCGACGACCGCTTCCGCCGCTTCGCCCATCGACCAGTGCTCGACGGCGCACCAGAGCCCGTCGTGCATCATCGAATCGAGGACCTCGCCGTTCCCCATGCGCATCCCGCTCCGCGCACTTGGCAGCAGGTAGGGGCAGTTGCTCATCGACTCCATGCCGCCCGCCACCGCGACGTCGATGTCGCCGGTCGCGATCCCCTGAGCGGCGAGCATCACCGCCTTGAGGCCGGAGCCGCACACCTTGTTGATCGTGAGGGCGCCGACGTGGTCGGGCAGGCCGCCGGCGAGCGCCGCCTGCCGGGCCGGCGCCTGGCCGAGACCGGCGGAGACGACGTTCCCCATGATGCACTCGTCGACGATCTCTGGATCGATGGCGGCGCGCCGCACCGCTTCGCGGATGACCCGCGCGCCCAGATCGGTGGCGGGAAGCGGGTTAAGCGCGCCGAGAAACTTGCCGGTCGGCAGGCGGACGGCGCTGGTGATGACGGCGGACTGCATACTCGGCTCCCTCGGTCGTGATGGCGATGCGCTTGATCCGACCCGGTCCCAGGATGTCGCGCAGCCGCGCCGCAATCAGGCGGCGGACCGGGCGAACGGCGCTGCGCCACTCGTCGTCCGCCGCGCACACCGTCAGCGTGCCGTCGGGACGGAGCCGGACGGTCGTCGCACGGTCTACCCGTTCGCCCACCGCGACACGCCAGGCAAATTGCAGTTTCGCGTCGGTCAGGGGCTGGCGGCCGAGCAGATTGCCGAGCGCGCGGGTCGCGTCGTGCTGCACCGGGACCATCGATCGCGAGTGTATCATCGCGCCGTGCGCCTGGTGCTGGCGTCCCGGTCGCCACGACGGTCCCACCTGCTGCGCGACGCCGGGTACGAATTCGATGTCTTGCCGGCGGACGTCGACGAGCGTCTGCGCCCGGACGAAGCGCCGCGCGACTATGTCGTCCGGCTGGCCCGGGCGAAGGCGGCCGCGGTGGCGGGGGCGGCCGGCGAGCGGCCGGTGGTCGCCGCCGACACCATCGTCTTGATCGACGGCGACGTGCTGGGGAAGCCGGCGGACCGCCGCGAGTCGGCGGCGATGCTGGGCCGGCTCGCGGGGCGGACGCACGAGGTGTTGACGGGCGTCGCGGTGGCGGCGGGCGGCCGCGTCGCGGTCGCGGTGGAAACCACGCGCGTGACCTTCGCACCTCTGGATCCGGAGCGGATCGCCTGGTACGTGGCGACCGGGGAGGGGGATGACAAGGCGGGCGCTTATGCCGTGCAGGGACTGGGATCGCGGTTCGTGGAGCGGATCGAAGGGTCCTACTCGAATGTCGTCGGTTTGCCGGTCGCCCGGGTGGATCGGCTTCTGCGCGAGCTGGCCGCCGCCGTTTCGGCCTGAGGGGGTTCGCGGGGCTGTTCAGGGCCAGTGCCGCCAGGATCGAACCGCCACGCCGTCTCTACGGTAACTGTCGGTCCCGCCGTACACGAGAATGCCCCTTCCGGGGTTTCCCGCCAGCTTCTCCCAGTGGCGCAGTCCCCGGAAGAAGTCCGATGCAATCGTGGCGCCGGACTTGATCTCGACGGGAATGGCGGCGTCTGAAATGTTCACGACGAGATCCACCTCGTTGCCGCGGTGGTCGCGCCAGAAGGCGAGACGCGGCTCCAGACCGGCGTGGTGACAGGACTTCCGCAGCTCCGAGATGATCAGGTTCTCGAACACCGCGCCGCGCATCGCGTGCGCGGCGAGTTCGCGAGCGGTTCGCACCTGCAGCAGATAGCACAGCAAACCGGTATCCGCGAAGTACAGCTTCGGACTCTTCGTCAGGCGCTTCCTGAAGTTCTCGTGGTGGGGCGGCAGGCGGAACACGATGAAACTCGCTTCGAGCACCGACAGCCAGCGGCGCGCCGTCTCGTGACTGACGCCGCAGTCGGCGCCCAGGCTCGAGAGATTGAGTAGTTGTCCCGCACGGCCGGCACAGAGAAGGACGAAGCGGCGGAAGGCTTCGAGATCGCCCACTTGCGTGAGTGTGCGGACATCCCTTTGCAGATAGGTCTGAAAGTACAGGGAGAGCCATTCGGACGGCTCGAGGCGACGGTCGTGGATGGGCGGATAGCCCCCTGTGGCGGCGAAGTCCGTCCAGGCGCCCGGCAAGGCGACCGGGGCCGCGTGCGCGATGTCCGCACCGCCGCGGAGCTCCAGTCCGTGCAATTCAGCCGGCGAGAACGGCGAGAGATGCGCGATGTACACGCGTCCGGCAAGGCTCTGGGAAATCTGGCGCATGAGGAGGAAGTTGTGCGAGCCGGACAGGATGAAACGGACGGCTCTTGGCTCCTCGTCAACGACGAGCTGGATGTAGGAGAACAGGTCCGGCGCATGCTGCGCCTCGTCGAGTATCACCGGGCCGGGGAACTGCGCCAGGAAACTCCTCGGGTCCGAGAGTGCGAACTCGCGGGCGTCGGGTGCTTCGAGCGATACGTAGTCGTGCTGGGGAAAGGTGTGGCGCAGCAGGGTGGTCTTTCCCGACTGGCGGGGTCCCGTGACCGAGAGCACCGGGTACTGCCGGCTCGCCCGTAGCAGCGTTGGCGTCAGGTGGCGAAGGATCAACGGTTTGAGTGTACAGATCGAATATTTGAAATGCAATCTGTACCGAAACGTAGCGTTTTAGGGGCAGTCGCTGGACAGCCGTCGCGGCATCGTTGACGCCCTCGCGACGGGGACGATATCCTAGACGCATGCCGAGCACTGCAGTGAAGGTTCTTCTGACCACCGGCGTGCTTTGCGCCGCGTTTGCGGGATTGCTCTGGACCACGATGCAGGAAGGGACGCAGTTCTACCTGGAGGTGGAAGAAGTGCTTGCCGAGCCTGCCGAGTGGGAAGGCAAGCCGCTTCAGGTGCATGGCTACGCCGCCAACGTGATGCGCCGTCCCGACAGCCTCGACTGGCGGTTCGAGATAACCGACAGCGTCGAGAACCGGACGATGATGATGAACGCCGTCTACTCCGGCATCGTCCCCGACACGTTCGACAACCACGCCGAGGTGGTGGCGACCGGACGGCTCGTCGGCGACACGTTCCACATCGATCCGGACGGCATCATGGCCAAGTGCCCCTCGAAGTACGAGGAACAGCCGTCCGTCGGCGCGGCGGCGGATGCGGCCGGCTACGTGCCGGCCACCGGTGACGGCGCCGAAAACTGATCGTCGCGTCCTGACACCACGGCCCGGGGGCCGTCTTCGCCATGGCGACACTCGGAACCTACACACTTCTGGCCGCCTTCGTTGCGTGTGCGTACGCCGCAGCGGCGGCCGTGGCGGGTCACCGCCGCCGCAACGCCCGCCTTCTCGAGAGCGGCGTCGGCGCCTTCTACCTGGTTACGGCGCTGATGACGCTCGCCTCGGCGGTGATCGTCCGCGCGTTCGTCATCGGCGACTACTCCATCCGCTACGTCGACCGCTACTCCGACGCGGTGCAGCCCCTGTTCTACAAGATCACGTCGTATTGGGGCGGCCTCGACGGATCCATCATGTTCTGGGTCTTCCTGCTCTCGGTGTTCGGCGCGATCGCCGTACATACGAACCGGGAGCGTCACCGCGAGCTGATTCCGTACGTCATCGCGACGGTCGCCGTGGTGCAGATGTTCTTCCTGAGCGTGATGATCCTGAACAACAACCCGTTCGCCACCTATCTGATGCAGACGCCGGCGGACGGGCGCGGGCTCAATCCGCTGTTGCAGAACCCGTACATGGTGATCCATCCGCCCTCGCTCTACACCGGGCTGGTGGCGATGACGATCCCGTTCGCGTTCGGAATGGCGGCGCTGATTACCGGTTACCTTGACGACGCGTGGCTGCGCGCCGTCCGCCGCTGGACGATGTTCGCGTGGTTCTTCCTTTCGCTCGGCCTGACCCTCGGGATGATCTGGGCTTACGAGGAGCTCGGCTGGGGCGGCTGGTGGGGCTGGGACCCGGTGGAGAACGCCGGCGCGCTCCCGTGGTTCCCGGCGACCGCGTTCCTGCATTCGGTGATGGTGCAGGAGCGGCGCAGCATGCTCCGCGTCTGGAACATCTCGCTCGTCATCATCGCCTTCGCGCTGACCCTTTTCGCCACCGCCCTGACGCGCACCGGCATCGTGCAGTCGGTTCACGCGTTCGGCGAAGACCCGCAGCTCGCGATGATGTTCGGTCTGTTCATCGGCGCCGTGATGCTGATCGCCTTCGGCCTCGTGATCTACCGCCTGCCGCTCCTCCGCGCGCGCAACGATCTGGAGTCGTGGGCTTCCCGCGAGGCGGCGTTCCTCGTGAACAACTGGATCCTGCTGTTCTCCGCCTTCTTCATTCTGTTCGCGACGATGTTCCCGACGCTGAGCGAGGCGGTGACGGGGCAGCGGATCACGGTCGGCCCTCCCTTCTTCAACAAGTGGATGATTCCGATCGGGCTGACGCTGCTGCTGCTGACCGGCATCGGACCGCTGCTCGCGTGGCGGAAGTCGACGCTCGCGAACCTCCGCCAGCAGTTCCTCTGGCCGGTGGCGTTCTCGCTCACCGTCACCGCCGTGCTCGTCGCGCTCGGCTTCCGCGTCTGGGTGGCCGGGATCTGTTTCGCCCTGTGCGCCTTCGTGGCCGGCACGGTCGGGCAGGAGTTCATCCGGGGCGCGGTGGTGCGCCGCGGCGTGACCGGCAGCGACATGGTGACCGCGATGATCGGTCTCGTGATGCGGTCGCGCCGGCGCTACGGTGGCTACGTCGTCCACCTCGGCGTCGTCCTGATGATGCTCGGCTTCGCCGGGTCCGGCTACCGGCAGAGCGAGCAGGTGCTGCTGAATCCGGGCGAATCGGTCGACGTAGGGCGCTTCTCGGTGCGCCACGATCGCCTGAGCGTCACCGACGACGGCGCAAAGGAAATGCACACCGCGCACGTCACGGTATTCGAGGACGGCCAGCAGGTGGCGCAGCTCTATCCGGCGCGCTGGTTCTACCGGAAGTACGAGGCGGAGCCCACCACCGAAGTGGCGATGCGGCGCACGTTCGCGGAGGACGTCTACGTCGTTCTGGCCGCCTACGACATGGGCGATCAGTCGGCCAGCTTCCAGGTGACGGTCAATCCGCTCGTGAACTGGATCTGGTTCGGCTTCGGCATCCTGGCTCTCGGCACCGGCATTGCGCTTCTGCCGGAGAGCCGTTTCGCCTTCCTCGCGGCCCGCGCCGGGCCTGATGCCCGCGCGCCCGGATCGGCGGCGACCACCACTACAACGTCGCTGGTCCTGGTTGCCGCCCTCGGACTGGGTGGTCTGGCCGGCCCGGCGTTCGCGCAGACGGGCGCGCCGCCCGAGTCGTACGCCACGACGAGCGAGCTGGAAGCCGAGTTGCAGCGGGAGCTGGTCTGCCTTTGCGGTACGTGTCCGCACCTGGTCCTCGCCGACTGCCGCTGCTCGTCGCCCCCACAGTACGTGGCCGGGCCCGACGGCGCGCCACGGCTGACGGCGGCGGGAGCGGAGTTCATGCGGGCGCAGTTGCGCGAGCAGATCGAGGCGGGCAAGGACCGCCGCGCCATTCTCGACTGGTTTATCGAGACCTACGGCAGTCAGGAAGCGCTGGGCGCGCCGCTCGACGAGGGTTTCAACCGGGTGGCGTGGCTGTTCCCGTACCTGGTCGGCATCGGTTGCCTGGTCGCGGTGGGGGTGATCGCGGTTCGCTGGTCGCGCCGCGGCAGCGCGGCAACGCTCGAGACGGCGGGCGCACCGGTGGCCATCGACCCGGATCTGGACGCCCGCCTGGATGATGAGCTCCGGAACCTCGACTGACGCGGCCTCCGCGGCGCCGGCGTCATCCACCTTCCGCGCCTGGCATCTCTTCGTTCTCGCCGGTCTGCTCGGCGCGGCGGTCGCGGTGGTAATGGTCCGGCCGGAAGGCGCTGCGGCCCTAATCCTGCTGGTTGCCGCGGTTGGTGCCGGCGCGTACGTCGGCTACGCCCTCTACCGGATGTTCGTTCCGTTCGCGTCGCGGACGTTTGCCGACCGGACCGAGTTGGTGGGAGGGCGCACCCGCGCCGCGCTCGAACGCGAGAAGACGCTGGTGCTCCGGGCGATCAAGGAACTGGAGTTCGACCGCGCGATGGGGAAGGTGTCCGACGCCGACTTCGATCAGATGGCCGGCCGCCTGCGCGTGCGGGCGCGCGCCTTGCTGAAGCAGTTGGATGTCGATGGCACCGCGTACCGCGATCTGATCGAACGGGAGCTGGCGGAGCGACTGGAGGAAGCGTCGCCGCTTCGCGAAGCGGTTGCCCCCGCCGCCGGCGCCGCGGCGGACCGGCCTCGGTCCTCGGCAACACGCCTCGTCTGCGGTCGCTGCGGGGGGAGCAACGAACGCGACGCCCGATTCTGCAAGCAGTGCGGAGCCGAGTTGTGAGGAACAGGCGCATGCCACGCGTCGCGTTCGTCGTGGCGCTCGCCGGCGCGCTGCTCGCGGCGTGGCCGGCGACCGCGCCGGCGCAACCCGACCCACGGCAGATGTCGGGGATTCCGCTTCCCGATCCCCAGCTCTCCCCGGGGACCGTCACTGTCCGGGTCGTTCGCGGCACCCTCGACAACAATGTCCCCGACCACCCGGTGGAGATACGCGCCGGCGACATCGCCCAGACGGCGCTGACGGACGCCGAGGGGCGCGCCGAGTTCGTCATGCTCAACGCGGGCGAGACAGTGGTCGCCTCGACCGAGCTGGACGGCGAACGGATTGATTCGCAGCCCTTTGCCGCTCCCGGCGCCGGCGGCGTCCGGCTGATGCTGGTCGGGGCGGGCGATGCCGCTACGTCCGACGCGCCACCCGAGGAGGGTGAAGTGAGCTTCGGCGCAGACTCCCGGATTGTCGTGGAGCTGGGAGAAGAGAACCTCTCGATCTTCTACCTGCTCGATATCTTCAACCCGCTCCTCGCTCCCGTCGAACCGCCGACACCCGTTGCCTTCACGTTGCCGTTCGGCGCCACGGGCGCGACGGTGCTGCGCGAATCCGCCCCGTCGACTCGCATCGAGGGTCCCAACGTAACGATCGACGGACCCTTCGCCCCCGGCCTGACGCCGCTGCGCATCGCCTATGTCCTGCCGTATTCGGGCGGAACCGCCGCCGTGTCGCAGGCGCTGCCGGCGGGTCTCGACGGCCTGCTGATGGTGGTGCAGAAGTGGGGAGCGATGGATCTGGCGTCGGATCAGATCGCGCGCCGCGCCGACATGTCGCCGGAGGGGACCGACGAGACGTACATCTTTGCGGCCGGGCCGCCGGTGGCCGGGGGGACGCCGATCAGGTTCGAGATCTCCGGCCTTCCGCACCACAGCCGGACGCCAGGTCTTCTCAGTGTCGCCTTGGCGCTGTCGATTCTCGGAATCGGCGCGTGGGCTGCCGCGACCCCCGTCGCGGCGGAAGGGGCCGACCGGCGCCGCCGCCTGGAGCAGCGGCGGGAGAAGCGCTTCGCCGATCTGGTGGCGCTTGAGCAGCAGCACCGCAACGGCAAGGTGGGTCCGACCCGATACGCGAATCGCCGCGCCGAGCTGCTCGCGGACCTCGAGCGGATCTACGCCGACCTGGACGACGCGCTGACCCCTTCGACATGGCCACACCCAACCCAGCCGGCGACGGGCCGGGCGCGTTCGACTTCGACTGCCTGAAGCTCGACAGGGTCTCGCGCCACTACGGCCGCCGACGCGCGCTCTGGCGGGTGTCGCTGGAGGTGGCGGCGGGCGACGTGGTCGGCCTCCTCGGGCCGAATGGCGCCGGCAAGTCGACGCTGCTTCGCCTCCTTGCGACCCTGATTGCTCCTTCGTCCGGCCGCGTCCACTACGGTGACCGGACGGCGCGCGAGATGGGCGGCGCCCTGCGGCGCCGGATCGGGTACCTGTCCCACGATCTGCAGCTCTATCCCGAGCTGACGGCACGCGAGAACCTGGAGTTCTTCGCGCGCCTCTACGGAGACCGTCAGCCTGACGAGCGGGTCGCGGCGGCGCTCCGGTCGGCGCGCCTCGACGACCGGGCGGACGAGCCGGTGCAGCGCTTCTCGCGCGGCATGCGCCAGCGTCTGGCCCTGGAGCGGACGCTGCTGCACGCACCGCGCCTCGTGCTGCTGGACGAACCGTTCACCGGGTTGGACGATCGGTCGGCGGTGGACCTGGCGGCGCGGCTCCGCGCGCTGGGCGGCGACGGCCGGATCGTCCTGCTCGCGACGCACGACATCGATGTCGTGGAGGATGTGCTCGACCGCGCCGTAGTGTTGCAGCGGGGCCGGGCGACTCCGCTCGAGCGCGAGGGGCGGACGCTGCGGGACCGGTATCGCGAGGCTGGCGATGGCTGAGTTCTTCCGGATCGCCTGGCTCGTGATGCGGAAGGACATCCGGGTGGAGTCACGCAGCCGCGAGATGCTCTACACGACCACCTTCTTCGCGGTGTCGTGCGTCCTCGTCTTTTCGTTCGCTTTCGTTCGGGCCGGCACCCCGGTCGAGGGGGCCGAGGCGGGCATCGTCTGGGTGGCTCTTGCCTACGCCGGCCAGCTCGCCCTGGGGCGCGCGTTCGAGCGCGAGCTGCACCATGACGCGCTCCTCGGCCTGCTTCTCGCGCCGGCCGAGCGCTCCGCTGTCTTCGTCGGGAAGCTGTTCGGGATCATCCTCCTGATGGTCCTGGTCGAGGCAGTCGTCGTCTTCTTCGTGGCCCTTTTCTTCGACGCGCCGCTGTTCGCTCACCCGTTTCTCTTCCTCGGGCTGCTGGCAGCGGGCACCCTCGGCTTCGCGGCGGTAGGCGCATTGTTTGCGGCGATGCTCACCCGGACGGAGAGCCGCGCCGTGCTCCTGCCGGTGTTGCTCTATCCCATCACCGTGCCGGTGCTGATCGCGGGCGTCAACGGGACCCTCTCGCTGATCCAGGCCGACCCGAACCTCGACCTGGCCCGCTTCTGGCTGGCCCTCGTCATCTTCTTCGATGCGGTCTTCGTGACCCTCGCGTTATGGACATTCGAGCCGCTCATGACAGAATGACGGCATGCAGGGACGCTGGCCGACGGCTTGGCTCGTCGTCGCGGCGGCGATGTTTGCCGTCGCGCCCATCCTGATCGCCCAGGCTCCGAACGAGGCGACGATGGGGCTCGTGGCGAAGATCTTCTATTTCCACGTGCCCGCCTGGTTCGTGATGTTCCTCGCCATCTTCATCTGCGGGATCGCAAGCGGGATCTACCTCTTCCGGGAACAGGAGTCGGCCGACCGCCTGGCGGTTTCGGCGGCGGAACTGGCGGTGCTTTTCGGCGCGATGGGGCTCATCACGGGGCCGCTCTGGGCGCGCGTGTCGTGGGGCGTCTGGTGGGAGTGGGATGTCCGGCTGACCCTGGCGCTGATCCTGGAGATGATCTTCATCGCCTACCTGCTGCTCCGGACCTACGGCGGTCCGGGATCCGAGAAACTGGCCGCGGGCCTCGCGTTGTTCGGCGTCTTCAACGTGCCGTTCGTCTACATCTCGGTGAACGTCTGGCGGACGATCCACCCGGAGACGTCGGTCGTGCCGACGCTGCCGGCTGATATGGGCCTTCCGTTCTGGTGGTGCGTCGCGGCGTACCTGGTGCTGTTCACGGCGATGCTCAACGCGCGCCGCCGCCTGGAGGATCAGCGTGCGGCGCTCGACGAGCTGCGCCTGGCCTACGACGAGGACGCGTGAGGATGCGAGAGAACATGGGTTGGATGACGGTGGGGGCAGCGTTGCTGGCCGGCGCGGCGCTCGTGGTCGCCCCGGCGGGCGTGGAAGCAGTTCAGCCGGAGCAGGTGAACGAGTTCGTTCCGATCGATGCACTGCCGCCGGAAGACCGGCTGCCGGCCGCGCCTTTCCTTGTCGCCGCCTACTCCGTCGTCTGGCTGCTGGCGTTCGGCTACTTCTGGGGACTGTCCCGGCGCCTGAGCAGCGTGGAGCGGGACGTGCAGGATCTGCAGAGGCGCCCCGGCGACGGCGAGGGCAGCGGGGGAGGGGCGGCCTGATGTTCGACATGACGGCCGGCCACTTCATCTTCATCCCGGCCGTGCTGGTGTTCGGCATCGTGATCGGCTGGATCCTCGGGTCGCGGGCCGCGGCCGATGCGTACGCCGCGGAACTGCGGCGCCGCGAAGAGCGCGCGGCGCGGAAGGCACGGGCCGACGCGGCGTGACGCCGTGCGGACGGACAAGATCTACATCGTAGGCTTCATGGCGGCGGGCAAGTCGACCGTCGCCGACGCCCTCGGCCAGCGTCTCGACTGGCGCGCGGAGGACATCGACAGCCTGATTGAGGCCCGCGAGCGTTCGACCGTCGCCGACATCTTTGCGGCGCGGGGCGAGCCTTACTTCCGCGACGTCGAGCGCGCCATCCTCGACGAGTTGCTGCCGCTCCGTCACGCCGTCGTCGCGACCGGCGGCGGGACCTTTGCCCACCCGGAGAGCCGGCGGCGTATCAACGCGGACGGCGCGTCCGTCTGGCTGGACGTGACGTTCGAGACCGTGGTGGACCGGTTGCCGTCTGATGGAAGACGCCCCCTGGCCGCCGACCGCGCGACGATGGAAGCGCTTTTCCGGGCACGGCAGGCCGCTTACCGGCGGGCCCACCTGCGCCTCGACGCCAACCGCACGCCAGCCGCGGAACTCGTCGACCGCATCCTCGACTGGCTCGGGTAGTGACGGCGCCCGCGCGGGCCAGGCGCTGACCCGGCGGCAGGCCCTACCGGCGGAGGGTGGCGAGGATGCTGAAGAAGCCGGGATAGGAGACAGCGACCGCATCGGCGCCGGTAATGGTCGATGGCTCCTCGCAGCCGAGCGCGGCGACGGCAAACGCCATGGCGAGGCGGTGGTCGCCAGCCGCGTCGGCCGTGCCGCCGGCGGGGGGTCCACGGCGTTCGGCGTGGAAGCCGTCGGGCCGTTCATCGACCGGCACCCCGAGGGCGCGGAGGCCGGCCGCGAACGCGGCAATCCGGTCGCTCTCCTTGAGACGAAGCTCCGCGGCGCCGCTGACCGTCACCGGGACGCCGTGCGCGGCGAGGGCGCCGATCACCGGCAACTCGTCTATCAACCCGGGCACGTCCGCCGGGTCCACCACGATGGGGCCGAGTGTTCCTCCCCGCACCGACACATCGCCCGACGGCTCACCCGCGGTTCGTCCGGCCACCCGTGCCGCGATCTCCGCGCCGGCGTCGCGCAGGACATCCATGAACGCGGTCCGGGTCGGGTTCAGGCCGACGCCCTCTATCGTCACGTCCGAGCCGGGCATCGCGGCCGCCGCCGCGACCCAGAACGCGGCTGCCGACGGATCGCCAGGGACGGCGAGGCCGGTTCCCGTCAGGCGTGCGCCGCCGGTCACCGCAATCGCATTGCCCTCGCGCGCCACGCGGACGCCGAATGCTGCGAGCGCCCGCTCGGTGTGATCGCGCGTAGGCGCGGGTTCCCGCACGCGGGTCGTTCCGTCCGCCTGAAGGCCGGCAAGCAGCACCGCGCTCTTTACCTGGGCGCTGGCGACGGGCAGCGTGTAGTCGATCGCGGTAAGCGCGCCGCCGTCTATCGTCAACGGCGGCCGTCCCCCTTCCGCGGCGGCAATGCGGGCGCCCATTGCGGTGAGCGGTTCGATCACGCGCCGCATCGGGCGGCGGCTCAGCGACGCGTCGCCGGCGAGCGTGGACACAAACGGACGGCCCGCGAGCATCCCGGACAGCAGGCGCATCGTGGTGCCGGAATTGCCGGCGTCGAGCGGCGCCCCCGGCGCCCGCCATGCCTCCGGGCCGCCGCGGGCCACGGCCACCGTCATCCGCTCGCCGTTCGCGTCGGGTGTCGCGTCCAGCTCCACCCCGAGGCCGCGCAGGCAGGCGAGCGTGGAACGGCAGTCGGCGCCGGTGGAGTAGCCGGTGATGGTCGACGCGCCGTCGGCGAACGCGGCCAGGAGGGCGTAGCGGTGCGAAATCGACTTGTCGCCCGGCACCCGCAGCCGCCCGCGCAGCCGTTCCGCCGGGGCCACGACCACCGGGGCCGGCGCTCCGGCGGGCATCGGCGGATATTACCGGATAGCGCCTTGCCATGCCTCCGGGGGGCGCGTTATCGTACGGAAGCCGCCAACCGAACCGCATGCCACACTCCGGCGTCCGGATCCGCCTTGACTTTAGCGCCCATGCCGACGTGCTCGAACTGATCCATACGATGACGGATCATCTGGGCCGCGTCGGGGGACTTGACGACGAAGCGACCCACTGGGTCGGGGTCGCCGTCCGGGAGGGCGTCGTCAACGCCATCCGCCATGGCTGCAACGAGGACACCACCAAGAAGATCGCGGTGGAGCTTGGCCTGGAGCCGCCGGAAGAACCCGCGGAGCTGGTGGTGCGCGTGCTCGATCCGGGCGACGGTTTCGATCCGGACGAAGTCGCCGATCCCCTGGCGGAAGAGAATCTGCTGAAGCCGAGCGGCCGCGGCATCTTCTTCATGCGGCGGCTGATGGACGAGGTCACCCTGCGCCGTCTTCCCGAGGGAGGAATGGAAGTCCGCATGGTGAAGCGACTGGACCCGGCCGCATGACGTCGCCCGTGATCGATCCGCTCTGGGTCGCGACGGCAGCCGAGGCGGTGCTACACGCCGGCGCCATGCAGCGCGAAGGGTTCGGCACCGATGTCGCCGTCGACAAGAAAGGCGTCATCGATCTGGTGACGCAGGCGGACGTCGACATCGAGCGGTGGTTCCGCGCGATGATCGCCGAACGCTTCCCGACCCACCGGGTGCTGGCGGAGGAGTTGGCGACGGAAGCGGACGCGCTTCCGGTGGTGGGGCAGACCGACTACTGCTGGGTGTTCGATCCCATTGACGGCACGATCAACTTCACGCACGGCCTGCCCATCTTCTGTGCGTCGCTGGCCCTCGAGATCGATGGCGTCCCGTCGGTGGCGGCGGTCTACGACCCGATGCGAAGGGAGCTCTTTGCCGCCGAACTGGGGAGCGGCGCGCGGCTCAATGGCGTACCCCTGCGCGTTTCCGAAACCGACACGCTGGTCGATGCGATGCTGTGCACCGGCTTTCCGTATGACGTGCACGAAACGGTCGACGACGTGGTGGCGTTGTTCGGGGCGTTCGTCGCGGAATCCCGCGCCGTCCGCCGGCTTGGGTCCGCCGCCATCGACCTCTGCTACGTGGCGGCGGGACGGTTCGATGGCTTTTGGGAAGAGCGACTCCACCCCTGGGACATCGCCGCCGGCGCCTTGCTGGTTGCCGAGGCGGGCGGGATGGTGAGCGGTCTGGGCGGTGAGCCGTTCGTCTCGCGCGACGGATCGATCGTCGCCTCGAACGGGCGCATCCACGAGAGGATGATCGCGACGATCCGCCGGCGTTCCCTGCAGCGGACAGGTTGACTCCCCGTCGAGACAGGTAGCGGCCGGCGGGCGCTGACACTTATTTAATTAATATGCCTATTTTTTACTATGATTGTCTACATTCAACACATATATTAATAAATTGAGCCAAAAATATTAATAACAAGGGTCGAGGCCGCGCCTGGTAGAGGTTGGCATTGATCCTGCATCGCTGAGGTTCTCATGGAGGCCGGATGGCCGGGAGGATCTCATGCGACGCAAGGCAAGTTTCAGGACAGCAGTGGCGGCGACCGCGCTCGGCGCCGTGTTTCTCACCAGCGGCGCAGCACCCGCCCTCGCGCAGCAGTCATTCACCGTCGGGTATGGTCAGTTCAGCCTGAAGGACATCGACAGCCGCGTGGCTCATGACGTCGTGCTCAGCAACCTTGATCTCTTCGCCTTCCGGGTGGGCGACTTCGACGGACCCTCGCTGACCGGGACCTGGAGCCTCGAACTGAACGACTACCTGGAGGCGAGCCTGGGTCTCGGCTACTACCAGCGAACTGTGCCGAGCGTCTACACGGACTACACGAACATGGGAGGGGCCGAGATCGCGCAGGACTTCCGCCTGCGGATCGTGCCGGCCACTGCGACCGTCCGTGTCGTGCCGTTCGGGCGCTCCGCCTTGCAGCCCTTCTTCGGCGTCGGCGTCGGGTTGTACTCCTGGCGCTACGCTGAATTCGGGGAGTTCATCGATTTCCATGACTTCACCGTCTTCAGGGACCGCTACGTGGCGACGGGCGCCGATGCCGGCGGGATCGTTCTGGGTGGCGTTCGCGTTCCCATGGGCGATTCGTGGTCGATCGGAGTCGAGCTTCAGTACCACGAGGCGTCGGGCGTCGTCGGATTGGAAAACGGCTTTCTCGAGGACGAGATTGACCTCGGCGGCCTGATGTCGCAGGTGACCATCGGCATGCGGTTCTGAGGGCCCGCCCCCGCCCGGGTTCGCAACGACCGCGCTCGGCCGCCGAAGCCGCCTGCCGGTTGCTGTTAGACTACCTGCCGCACTGGCGCCCGCGTGGTCGAACGGGCTCGCGGGCTCGTGCCCAGAACCTGGTGCAGAACAAGATCACGTTCTTGCCGGCGCCGTCAGGCGGTCGAGTCGCCGTCCTGACGCTGGCGCTGGCGTTTGCCGGGGCCGCGGCGGATGCTCTCGCCCAGCCTGCCGTAACCGCAATTCGCGTCGAGCAGCCGCCGGTCATCGACGGTCTGCTGGACGATGATGCGTGGAGCAGTGCGGCGCGGCTGTCCACCTTTGTGCAAACCACGCCGGTCGAGGGGGCCGCCGCCACCGAGCCCACGGACGTCTACCTTGCCTATGACCGCGAGAGCCTGTACGTCGGCATCCGTGCGCGCTACGCGGATACCGGCCTCATGCGGGCGAACCGCGCGGATCGCGATCAGATAGCGGAAGACGATACCGTCTCCCTGTATTTCGATCCCTTCCGCGACCAGCAGCGCGCGTTCCAGTTCACGGTAAACGGATTCGGTGTGCAGGGGGACGCGCTGATGAACTCGACCGGCCTGCGCAACCGATCGCAGCGCCGGGCGATCGGGGCGCGCGGCCCGTCGGGCGCTTCCCCGAGCGGCATTCCCGATGGCGACATCTCCTGGGACGCGCTCTTCTCCTCGGCCGGCACGCTGTCGGACGACGGCTGGACGGCCGAGATGGCCATTCCCTTCAGGAGCCTGCGGTATCCGGCCGTCGACGCGGGCGAGTTCCACCGCTGGGGCTTTCAGGTGTCACGCACCGTCAAGGGCAAGGACGAGACGGTCGTCTGGTCGCCGGTCTCCCGGGACATCGCGCAGTTTCTGGCCCAGATGGGAGTCCTGGAAGGGTTGACGGACCTGTCGACGGCTCGCAACCTGGAGATCCTGCCGACGGTGACGGCACTGCAAACCCGGCGGATAGGCATGCCTCAGGAGGGAATAGGCGAGGCGGGCTTCAACCTGAAGTACGGCATTTCGTCCGACCTGACCGCCGATTTCACGATCAACCCGGACTTCTCGCAGATCGAGTCGGACCTGCCGCAGATCGACGTGAATCAGCGCTTTCCCCTCTTTTATCCCGAACTGCGTCCGTTCTTCCTGGAAGGCCAGGAGATCTTCAACATCTTTGCCCCGATCACGCCCATCCATACGCGGACGATCATCGATCCCCGCTACGGCGGCAAGGTGAGCGGCAAGGTGGGCCGGAGCTCCATCGGCGTCCTGTTCGCGGACGACGAGGCGCCGGGGAAGCGGGACGATCCCAACGACCCGGCGTTCGGCCGGACGGCCAACGTGGCGATCGGCCGCGCCCGCTTCGACCTGTACCCGGAATCGTTCGTCGGGGCGACGGTGACGAACCGCGACTTCATGGACAGCTATAGCCGGATGGTCTCTTTCGATTCCAACCTGCGCCTCGGGGCCACCAATCGCTGGAACGTCTTCCTGGCGCGTTCGTTTCACCGCGACGAGCGCGGGGTCGAGCGCGTCGGCGAAATGATGGGGACCTTCTTCAACCACGTGGGACGGAACGTGAATTTCTCCGCCTTCTACGGCGGGACGACTCCCGACTTCCGCATCGACACCGGCTTCGTTCGGAGGGCCGACGATCGGCGTATCAACACCAACCTCTCCTACCGCTGGTGGCCGGAGCACTGGCTGGTCAACTGGGGACCGCGCGTGAGCTACGGGCGGAACTACTCGTTCGGCAAGGTGGTGGCGGGCGAGCGCGTGCCCGGGGAGCTGATGGACGAAAGTGTCGGCGGCGGCCTCGACTTCACCTTCGCCCGCAACGTGCGGCTTGCGCTGAACGCGGATCGGGCGCTCGAACGGTACGGTGGCATCGATTTCTGGAAGTGGAACCGCGGCGTCAGCTTCGACGTCAACGCGAGCCGGCGGATCGCACTGGTGGGCAGCTTCTCGTGGGGCGAATCGATCCGCTACACCGGGATGCCGTTCCTCGGCCGCGCCCGGCTCGGCAGCCTGACCGCGATCTTCCGGCCGGTTTCGCGGCTGCAGTCGCAGTTGAACGTGGAGCTGAGCCGTCTGGAGGATCCCCGCACCCAGGCGCTCGTGTTCGACATCCAGGTGCTGCGGGCGCTCACGACCTTCCAGTTCACCGAACGGCTTCTGCTTCGGAACATTCTGGAGTACAACTCGTTCCGCCGGACCTTCGATGGCAACCTGCTCCTGACCTACCGCGTCAACTCCGGAACGGTGTTCTACGTCGGCTACGACGGCCACTACCAGCAGGAGAACCGCATCGATCCCGAGCGCTACTTCACCGACGCGTTCCGCGAGACCAACCGCGCGATCTTCACGAAGATCTCGTACCTCTTCCGCTACTGACCGGGTTGCAGCGAAGCGCGTGAAGGCGCGGCCGGGCGGCGTCGCGGGGGGCGACGGTACGGCTACCGGCTGCCGGGACCGGGCGCTTCCACCGGAGTTACTGGGGCCGCTCCCGCCGGCGCGACGGGGGGTGCGTCGGGAAACGGCAGCATGTAGTGGGTGCGCGATCGGACGTCCACACCGTCGCGCGCCACTTCCACGCGCAGGCGCCGCGTGCGTTGCGTCTCGTCGGGGTTGGACGAGTAGAAGCCGAGCACGTAGTAGTCGCTCGTCTCGGCGTCGATCTCGGTGAACGCCTCGCGGAACGTGTTGCGGTTGACCACCGCAAGACCGCCGGTCAACTCCGCCAGGGTCCGGAGCGACGAGTGCTGCGTGCGGATGTACTCGTTCCATTCCGTGGTGCGCAGGTCGAAGTCGAGATCCGGAATGGTGGTGAGCCCGCGGACGTCGATCGTGTAGAACGAGACGTTGGCGCGGTTCGCCGCGTCGACGAGCAGCAGCAGCTCCGTGTGCAGCTCCGAATTGCTGAAGACCTCGCCGAACGCGTCGGTCGTCGTGAACTGATCGAGAGCCGGCTCATCGAATGCCGGCAGTTGCGTGGCGTCATCGAAGAGACCCGCGTCCTGCATCGACTCGATGCGAGCGTTGACACGGCTGTCGTCGAACGGATTGAAGTTGTAGCCGGCGCTCACGTACAGGAACACCTTGCGCCGATGCTGGATCTGCTCAAGGCCGCGCACCGTCTCCAGGGCCGTCTTGAACGCCACGTGGGCACGCCAGCGCGATTCGCTCAGGGACGAGAGCTGGGTTGCCCGCTCGATCAACTGCCGGGGTTCGAACGCCTCCCCGACCGCCTGGTCTATCGCCCGCAACCGGTTCCGGTCCGTCGTCATCGGCACGCGGATGGCCGACTTGCCGCTCGAGATGATCCCGAACTCGTCCCCCTCGTGAATCAGCGTCTCCGGCAGCAGATCCATTACGCGGTGGATCAGGGGCGTGTCAGGAGCCCGGATGTGGAGGTCGTCGACGAAAATGACGAAGATCCGCCCTGCCGTCGCGGTGGCCGGCGGCGCGCCCCGCCCCGGCAGGATGATCCCCTCCTGCACCGGCGGGGGCGGCAGCAACTGGTTGAAGACCCGCCCGCCGTGCACGAGCACGAGCGAGGCGATCTCCTGGGGGACGCCGTCCTCGTAGACCGTGAAGTCGTCCCGGGTCAGGTCCGGGAGGAACTGGCCGTCGCCGTCCCGCACGATGACGTCGGTCGTCACCAGGGTGACGCCGGAGCGGAAGACCGGCTCCTGCCGCTGCGCGTCGAGGGCGATTCCGCCGGCCGCCAGCACGGCAAGGAAGGCGGCACTTCGGAGGCAACCAGGTGTCGGTGCGGGCGGTAGGCGCATTGGCGCAGTATAGCGCACGCATACCGCCGGGCCGGGGGCTTGCGCCCGCCGGGGAGCCTGTGCTAAGTATTAGCCGTTTTGCGTACTGCGCACGTGCGTATGGTTAGACGGGCTCCGCCCGCAATTGGTTCACTTCGGAGATCGTGAGGTGCTTATGTCGAGTACGTTGAGGCGACGGTTCAGTTTCGGCGTTCGGGTTGCCGCCGCGCTCTGCGCGGTTCTGGCGTGCACGGTCGCCGCCGCGTCCGCCCAGCAGTTGGGTGGTATCGCCGGGGAGGTGACCGACAACACGGGCGGCGTGCTGCCCGGCGTCACCGTCGAGGTGACCTCCGAGGCGCTCGGTGCGCCGCAGGTGGCCTTCACCGATGGTTCCGGGCTCTATAGCGTCGTTCAGCTCCCGCTCGGGACCTATACCGTCACGTTCACACTGCCCGGGTTCTCCACCGTCGTCCGCGACGGGATCACGATTGGCGCCGGGTTTACCGCGACGATCGATGCCCAGTTGTCGGTCGGTTCGGTGGAGGAGACGGTTACCGTAACCGGCGAGGCGCCGGTGGTCGACGTCCAGACGGTCCGCCAGCAGGCGGTGCTCGACACGGACGAGCTGGACGTTCTGCCGGTCGGCAACTACGGCCTGCAGACCATCGCCCAGGTGACTCCGGGGTTCACGGAGGACCGGGCCGACGTCGGGGGCACCCGCGATACGTGGTCGGCCCAGGGCGCGTACCGCTTCTATCACGGCAAGCCCGGCACGCGTGCTTCGTTCAACGGCTTCCGGAATCAGTACTTCATCGGTTCCGCTTCGGGTTCCGGCTACATCACGAACTCCGACACCATCGGGGAGATGCAGGTCGAGATCGCCGGCATGGGGGCCGAGAACGGTTCCGGCAGCACGACCATCAACGCGATTCCGCGGGAGGGCAGCAACGTCTTCACCGCGTCCCTGAACACCAAGTACTCCGGCGGCGGCATGCAGTCGGAGAATCTGACCCCGGAGCTTCGGGAATTCGGCATCGACCCGCCGAAGATGGAGAACATCTGGCGCGCGGCCGGGACCGTCGGTGGCGCGATCATCTCGGACCGGGCGTGGTACTACGTCTCCATCGCCCGCTGGGGCCGCCGGATTCAGCCTCCGGGCGGCTTCTTCAACGCGCTGCAGGGGCACAACGAGTTCGGCAATCCGAACGCTCAGTTCGCCGATCCCCGGATGGGCGGCCCCTACGAGATCGAGGATCCGTTCGGTCTCCGCGGCGGGCCCGGCGCTCCCGGCTTCTACAACACGCGGACCATCTTCCACGAGCGTGACCCGAGCCGTCCCGCCCACGACTTCGACTGGAACCGGACCCACGCCGTCCGGTTCACGTTCCAGGCCACGGACCGGAACCGGTTCGCGAGCTTCCTCGATGTCCAGAAGGACTGTCGCTGCACCACCGGCTACAGCGGCCAGTTCGCGATCGAGCAGGAGAACGGCTGGGACATGTGGCCCAACGGCGTCGTCCAGGGCTCCTGGACCTCGCCCGTGACCACGCGCCTCCTGCTCGAGGCGGGCGGCGGCTGGCAGACCGCCAACTGGGTCAACTTCCCCGCCACCGGCGTGGTCGACGGCCAGGACCGGCATATCCGTGACGCCGGCACCGGCTATCGGTGGGGCTCGCCGCTCCTGAACATCGCGCCGCGGGCCCGGACGGGCCGGAGCATGGAGTACTTCCGGATGTCGTACGTCACCGGTTCGCACAACTTCCGGGTCGGCCTGACGCTGGAGCAGGCGTTCAACGACGAGGAGCGGACCACCGGCCATCAGGATACGCTGTGGTGGCTGCTGTTCAACGGCAATCCGTTGCGCCTGTACTACTACGCCCAGCCGTACTTCCAGCAGGAGCGGATGAACACCGAACTGGGCCTCTACGTCCAGGATTCGTGGACGCTCGGAAATCTCACCTTGACCGGCGGCATTCGCACCGACTACGTCTCGATGGGTTTCCCGGCCGCCCAGTTGGATGCCGGACCCTTCGTGCCGGAGCGGACGGTGACGGGCCTCAGCGGCGTACCCGAATGGCTCGACGTAAATCCGCGCGGCGGCGCCAGCTACGACCTGACGGGCGACGGCCGGACGGCGGTGAAGGTGTCGATGGGCCGTTTCAACGAATTGACGCGGAGCCGAATGACGCGCGAGTTCCATCCGTTCAGCTCGTCGGTCTCGTCGGCCTGGCGGTCGTGGTACGACCTGAATCAGAACTGGATCGCGGACTGCGATACGCGGGACTTCTCGGCGAACGGCGAGTGTGGCGCCATCAGTAACGCCAACTATGGCCAGTTTCCGGAGCTACAGCCCGAAGACTACATTTTCGGCAACCTGCCCGGGTGCTCCGAAGCGAGCCCTGACGGCTGTCCCGCGACGATCTTCGACCCGGATGTCCTGTCCGCCAACCGCCCCTACACCTGGGACTTCCTCGCCGAAATCCAGCGCGAGATCGTGACCGGCCTGTCGGTCAGCGCCGGCTACAACCGGAACTGGACGGGCGCCTACCGCGTCTCCGACAACCTGGCGGTCCAGCCCTCGGACTTCGACGAGTACTGCATCAGCATGCCGTCGAGCGGTCGGCTGTACGAGGTCGCCAGTGATCTCACGCCCGGCCAGGTGCGTTGCGGCTACTACGACGTCAGGCCGGAGCTCTTCGGCCAGAGCAAGCGCCTCGTGACCGTCGCGGACAAGTACGGTGACCAGAGCCGCGTCTGGAACGGGTTCGTCTTCAACGTGGACGGCCGGCTGCCGAACGGCATCCGAGTGACCGGCGGCCTCGACATCGGGACGCAGACGATCAACAACTGCTTCACCGTGGACGAGCCGAACCAGCCGCGCGACATATTCAACAACCTGCCGGCGGGCGGCCCGAACTGCAGCCATACGCACAGTTGGGGCAACCTGGCGGACTTCCGGATGCACGGCGACATCCCGCTCCCGGCGGACTTCACCCTGAGCTGGATCTACAAGAACACGCCGGGCACCTCGATCAACCCGGTCGGCGACTTCACCAACGCCGACATCCATTGCTGGGCGGACGGCAACGGCAACTGCGACCCGATGAGCACCCGGACCGTTTTCTCCGGCGGCAGCACGCGGACGCTCGCGGTTACCTCGCCGAACCAGTACTTCACCAAGCGTTTCACGCAGCTCGACGTGCGGTTCCTCCGGACGTTCAATCTGGGCGACATGCGGCTCGACACCAGCATCGACCTCTACAACGCGCTGAACTCGAACTCGGTTCAGTCGATCGAGAACACGATCGGTACCGCGTTCGGCCGGCCGATCTCGGTGCTCGACGCCCGCGTCCTGCAGGTTTACGCGAACCTGCGGTTCTAGCCGTCCGCATGACGCGAGGAGGAGAACACACGATGGTTGCGAAGACGACTTGGATGCGGGTGATGGCGTTCGCCCTTGCCCTGCTGATCGCGTACACGCCAGCGGCGTTCGCCGGACCGTTGCGGGATTCCGCGGTGCGGGCCGCGGCGGAAATGGGCGCCCGGACGGCGGCGCCCGGCGATGTGGCGGTCGCCGGCTCGTTTGCTCCGTCAGCCGTCGAGGCCCGGGCCTCGGCGGCGATGCAGGGTGACGACAGCGGCGGCAGCCGGATGAATCCCCGCAACGTCTGGACACTGATCGGCGCCGGCGTCGGGCTCGGCCTGATCATGCTGGCGCTCGATCGCAACACGGAGGATTCCACGCCGTCGAGCCTCCGCCAGCGACGGGACGGGTGCACGCTGTTCTGTCAGTGATCGCCTGATCCGGTTTCCTTGCGCCGGGCGGCCGCACCTGGGCGGCCGCCCGGCGTTCCTTTCTCTTGCCGGAATGCATCGCCGCACGGGGCACACTGTGCCGGCGGTCGGCTTCGTTGTTCTGGCCGGTCTGTTTTCAGCCTGCGGGGCCGGTTCCAGTGCGCCGGCTGACGCCGTCGGGCCTGCGGGCGGCGCCGACCCGCCGCCGGTGAACGCTGCCCCCGACCTTTTCACCGACCGGGCGGCGCAAACCGGCCTCGAATTCCGCCACGTCAACGGCGCGTCCGGCGGCTTCTTCTACCCGGAGATCCTCCCCCCGGGAGTGGCGTTCGTCGACTACGACGCCGACGGCGATCTCGACGCCTACCTCGTACAGAGCGGCGCCCTCGACGGGGCCGGTGGGTTGGGCGGCCCCACCGAGACGACCTTGGACGGGCGCGCGGCGGGGGGCGGACGCCTGTTCCGGAACGACCTGGCTCCCGGCCCGGACGGGCAGCCGCTGCTCCGCTTCACCGACGTCACCGACGCGAGCGGCATCGACGCCGGCGACTACGGCCTGGGGGTGGCGGCCGGGGACGTCGACAACGACGGCCTGCCGGATCTCTATCTGACGAACTTCGGGCCGCCGCAGTTGTACCGCAACAACGGTGACGGCACGTTCGCTGACGTGACGGCCGGGAGCGGACTGGTGGGAGCGGACGGATTCGGAGTCTCCGCCGCGTTCGTCGACTACGACCACGATGGCTGGCTGGATCTGTACGTCGGCCACAACGTGGACTACGACCTCGATAACGCGGCCGAGTGTCCGAACCAGGCAGGCGTCCGCGACTACTGCCCGCCGCAGGTGTACGGCGGGCTGCCGGACTACCTCTACCGCAACCGCGGCGACGGCCGGTTCGAGGACGTAAGCGAGACCGTGCTGGTGGGCGGGCGCTTCGGACCCGCGCTCGGCGTGGTGGCGGCCGACTTCAACGGAGACGGCTGGACCGACATCTATGTGGCCAACGACGGGACGGAGAACATTCTCTGGATGAACCAGGGCGACGGGACGCTGCGGGACGCCGCGCTCGCGTCCGGCGCGGCGCTGAGCGACCTCGGCGTCCCCGAGGCGAGCATGGGCGTGGACGCCGGGGACTTCGACAACGACGGGGACGAGGACCTCTTCATGACCCACCTCATGCGGGAGGGCAACAATCTGTACGTCAACGACGGTACCGGTCTCTTCGCCGACCGCAGCGCCCGGACCGGCCTCGGCGCCTCGAGCCTCGCGTATACCGGCTGGGGCACGTCGTGGTTCGATTACGACAACGACGGTTGGCTGGATCTGCTGGCGGTGAACGGCACCGTGGTGATGGTGGAGGGTCGGGAGGGCGAACGCTTTCCCTACGATCAGCGGATGCGGCTTTTCCGCAACCTGGCGGACGGCCGTTTCGAGGACGTGAGCGAGCGGGCCGGCGCCGTCTTCGCGCTCTCCGCAGTGGGCCGGGGGGCGGCGTTCGGCGATGTCGACAACGACGGCGACGTCGATGTTCTGGTGGGCAACGACGATGGTCCGGCCCGGCTCCTCATCAACGAAGTGGGGAACGCGAACCACTGGCTTGGCCTCCGGCTCACCGGGGCGGGCGGGCGCGATATGCTGGGTGCGCGCGTCGCGGTCGAGCGTCAGGGGGCCGCCCCGCTGTGGCGGCGCGCCCGCTCCGATGGGAGCTACGCATCCGCGAACGATCCGCGCGTGCTGATCGGACTGGGCGATTCGGACGCGCCGCACGACGTGACGGTCCACTGGCCGGACGGAAGCGCGGAGCGGTGGGAGGCGCTGGCGGTCGATCAGTGGCGGACCCTGGAGCAGGGGACCGGTCGACGGCTGAACGGCGGAAGGCCATGAAGCAGGCGGTAGGGGGCCGGGGCGCGTTGTTTGCGGCATTGCTGGCCGTGCCGCTGTGCCTCGCGACGGCCTGCGGCGGCGCCGGTCCGCCGGCATCCGGCGGTGCGCCGACCGCCGGCGGAGGCGGCCCGGACAACCGGGCGGCGGTCGAGCCGCTGGCGGAAACCGTCGTCCTTCCCGACCTCTCGGGGGTCAGCGATTCGGTCCGCGAGCAGGTGCAGGAACGCTGGCGGCCGGTGGAGCGGTTGCAGACGGGTGAGGCCGCCGCCGTTCCGGACTCGGACGCGGCGGCGCTGTACGGCGCGCTGGGCATGGTGCTGATGGCGGCGGAGTTTCCCAACGCCGCGGTTCCGGCGTTCCGGAGCGCGCGGGCGCTCGCCCCCGACGACGTCCGCTGGCCGTACTACCTGGCCCACCTGCACCGCGACGCCGGCGCGCTCGGCGAGGCGGCCGGGCGCTTCGAGGAGGCCCGGCGACTCGATCCGAGCGACATGGCGATCCTCGTCTGGCTGGGCGACGTTCGCCTGGCCCAGGGAGACGCGGAGGCCGCCGGGTTGCTGTTCGATCGGGCCCTGGAGCTCTATCCCGATTCCCTGTCGGCGCGTTTCGGGCTGGCCCGCGCCGCGCTGATGCGCGAGGAGTTCGACGTGGCGGCGCGGGGGCTGGAGGAGATTCTCGAGCTGGAGCCGTCCGCGACGGCGGCCCACTACCCGCTCGGTCAGGCCTACGTCCGGCTCGGCGAGCCGGATCGGGCCGAGGTTCACCTGCGGCAACGCGAAACGGCCGATATCCGGCCGGCCGACCCGCTGATGGACGCCCTGGACGATCTGCTGGAGAGTGCGCAGGCGTACGAGACACGCGGCATCGAGGCGCTCAACCGGGAGGACTGGGACGGCGCGGTCTCGGCGTTCCGGCGCGGCCTGGAGCTCGATGCGGGGGACGCCGAGTTGCGCCACCGGCTCGCGACGGCGCTGTACCTGCGGGGCGATACGGATGCCGCCCGGATCGAGTTCGAACGCGCTGCGGCGGAGGGGGAGAGCATCGCGCAGGCGGACTACAGCCTGGGCGTGCTGTTGCAGGACGAGGGGCGGCATGCCGAGGCGGTCGGGCGGTTCGCGGCGGCGCTCGAACAGCGGCCGACCTATGCCGAGGCGCGTGTGCGGCTTGCCTACAACCTGCGCCGGGCGGGCGATCCGGAGCAGGCGCTGTCGCACTACGAGGAGTTGTCCCGGAGGTATCCCGACGTGGTCGAGGCCGCCTTCGGGCACGCGATGGCGCTGGTGGTCCTGCGCCGCTGGGAGGACGCGCGCGCCCGCCTGGAGCAGGCGCTGGAGGCGCATCCCGACGACGCGGGCCTGATCCACGCCCGCGCCCGCCTGCTGGCGGCGGCGCCGGACCCGCAGGTGCGCGACGGCGAACAGGCGCTGGCCATCGTCGATCGCCTCGCGGCGCAGGCGCGGACCCTGGATCTCGGCGAGACGATGGCGATGGCCCTCGCCGAAGTGGGCGCCTTCGCTCGCGCGGCGGCGCTGCAGCGCGATCTCATCACCGGCGCCGGTCGCGCCGGCCTGCCGGACATCGTCCGCCGGCTGGAGGAGAATCTCCGCCTCTACGAGCGCGGCGAGCCGTGCCGCACGCCGTGGCCCGAGGGGGAGGTGCCGTGAGAGCCGGTGCGGGCAACTGGGGGTGTCCCCGCCGGCGCTTTGCCTCGACGGACAAGGGAGTTATCATATAGGGCGTTTTGCGGATCGGTAGTCGCTTCGACGCGGAGCGGGGAGGAGTCTGACCCATGCGGATACTGTTCATTCTCGGGGGAGTTGTCGCGGCGGGTTTCCTGCTGGCTGCACCGGCGGACGCCGCACAGGGCTCGGCCGAGAGTTCTGTCACCTACGCGGAGGACGTCGCGCCGATTCTCCGGCGCAGTTGCGAGAACTGCCACCGGCCTGACTCGGTCGCGCCGATGGCGCTGCAGACCTACGAGCAGGTTCGCCCCTGGGCGCGGTCCATCAAGCAGCGGATCAGCATGGGGCCGCGCGCCGGCGTCATGCCGCCGTGGTACGTGGAGCGCGACCTCGGGATTCAGCACTACAAGAACGATCCGTCCCTGAGCGACGAAGAGATCGCGACGGTGGCCGCGTGGGTCGACAGCGGCGCGCCGGCTGGCGATCTGTCGCAGCTTCCTCCCCCGCGGGACTTCAGCGATGGCGGCTGGTCAATCGGCCAGCCGGACCTGGTCGTGAAGCTGCCGGAGGTGACGGTGGCCAGCGACGCCCCCGACTGGTGGGGCGAGATAGAGTCGACGCCGGTCGGGCTGGATGAGGACCGCTACGTGGCGGCGCTCGAGTTCCGGGAAGTCAACGATTACGACTTCGAAGAGGCGCGCGATACGGTGGGTGGGCGCTACGTCTTCCACCACATGATCTGGAGCACCCAGGTCCTCGACGAGGACGGGGAGCAGGACACGGAGCGCCGGCGCGAAACGACCACGGGCTGGCCGGTGCATGAAGTGGGTCGCAACGCCGACATCTTCGATCCGAAG
Source organism: uncultured Vicinamibacteraceae bacterium (assembly GCA_964636705.1). Lineage (GTDB taxonomy): Bacteria > Acidobacteriota > Vicinamibacteria > Vicinamibacterales > UBA8438 > VXRJ01. The sequence goes on along the minus strand of CAZWUJ010000008.1, from coordinate 85,772 downwards.
GCGGGCCGCCTGCTGGCCGCCAACTCCAGCGTGGTCTCGAACTCGGTGCACCTGCACTCGAACGGCCGCGACACGACTTCGCACCTGGAGATTGCGTTCAAGTTCCATCCGCGCGGCTACGAGCCGACGCTGAAGCCGGCCGGGCGCAGCCTGGGCAACGGCCTCGACATCGATATCCGGGGCATGCAGGCGGGGCAGGAGCTCCACGCCTATACCGTCCTGGAGGAGCACCAGAAGATCACCACGTTCGAGCCGCACCTGCACGCGCCGGGCGAGCGGATGTGCCTGGAGGCGATCTGGGGCAACTTCATCGAAACCCTCAGTTGTGTCGGCTACGACCACAACTGGGTCCGGACCTACGAGTACGCCGACGACCACGCGCCGCTGCTCCCCAAGGGGACCATCCTGCACATCACCGGCTACATGAACAACTCGCCGACGAACCGCAACGTGCCGGATCCGCGGAACTGGCAGGGGTCGGGCAACCGGTCGGTGACCAACATGTTCATCGACCTCGGTCTCGGCGTGGAGCTGTCGGACGAGCAGTTCCTCGAGGAGATGGCCGAGCGGCGCCAGGCGCACGACTGGCGGCCGGGCGATCACATCCTCGGCTGCCCGCTGTGCGGCTATGACGATCTGGAAGTCCCGGCGGACGAGGACGAGGAAGCAGAGGCGGAAGCGGAGGCGGAGGCAGAGGCGGACGCCGCCGCCGGGGCCGCGCAGTAGCCGTGATGGTGCCAGGAGTGAGTCCGCGCGGAGTTCTGGCGCGCCTGACGGCGGCACTGGCGCTGGCGGGTTTCGTGATGCTGCCGGCGGCCGTGGCGGATGCCCAGGGCCGGGGCGGGGACTTCACGCTGTCGTATACGAGCGGTCTCAACGTGTCCCCCGCCTACGAGGGATGGGAGCGGGATCCGGACGGGCAGCGCTACTTCCTCTTCGGTTACATGAACCACAACTGGGAGGAAGAGATCGTGGTCCCGGCGGGCCCGGACAATTCCATCGAACCCGGCGGGCCGGATCAGGGGCAGCCCACGCGCTTCCTGCCGCGTCGCAACCGGTTCATCTTTCGCGTGCCGGTACCGGAGAACTTCACGGCGACGGACGAGATGATCTGGACGCTGACGACGAACGGCATGACGGAGGTGGCCTACGCCACGTTGCGCCTCGACTACTTCGTCGATTCGATGGTTCGGGCGTCGGAGCAGGGCGCCATCGGCGCCGGCACGACGAACCCGACGATTCGCTCGAACGCCGGACCGACGCTGACCGTCGAGGGCCCGACGGAACGGCAGATCCGCGTGGGAGAGCCGCTGACGCTGGTGGCGCGGGCAACCGACGACGGGATACCGGAGTCGCGGCGCCAACGGTCGGCCAGCCGACGGCAGTCGGGGCGACTGGATCCGTGGCGTCCGCCCTACCGCGCCACCGTGAGCAGCGAGACCGGCTTGCGCGTGTCGTGGTTCGTCTACCGCGGCGCCGGGGAAGTGAGGTTCGATCCCCCGCAGGTGACGGTGTGGGAGGATACCCGGCCGGGATCGCTCTCGCCCTGGTCGCCGCACTGGGTGACCCCCGAGCCGCCGCCGGACAACGGCTGGGTCACTTCGGTCACCTTCGAGGAACCGGGAGTCTACACGCTTCGATGCCGGGCGAGTGACGGCGCGCTCGACATGGACCACGACATAATCGTCACCGTCGTTCCGTGACGGCACGGGCGCGGACCCACGCGCCCGCTCCGGTTGCGCCCGGGCCGCGAGGCTGCCGGCGTTTCCGCCGTGCGGCCACGCTGGCGACGGCCGGCGCCGCGTTGAGCGTCTTCGTGGCGGTCACTGCGGCGCAACCCGGCGCGCCACCCGCCACTGTTACGTTCACCGATGTGACGGCGCAGGCCGGCATCGACTTCACGCACGACAACGGCGCCAGTGGCCGCCACCTGTACGCCGAACTCTTCGGCGGCGGCGTCGCCGTCCTCGATCTCGAAGCCGACGGGTGGCCGGATCTGTTGTTCGTCAACGGCCGGGACTGGGACTCGTCCGGCGAGACCCGCCACGGGCTGTTCCGGAACAATCGCGACGGGACATTCCGCGACGTATTCGGCGGCAGCGGCCTGGACGGCGCCGAAGTCTACGGGCTGGGGGCGACCGTTGCCGACTACGACAACGACGGCTACGACGATGTCTTCCTGACCACCGTGGATGGCGGCCGGCTCTACCGGAACGCCGGCGACGGCACCTTTCGCGATGTGACCGCCGCGGCGGGCATCGGAGACGGCCAATTCGCAGTCAGCGCGGCGTGGTTCGACTACGACCGCGACGGACTGGCCGACCTCTTCGTCGGCAACTACGTGGACTGGTCTCCGGAAATCGAGACGGGTTGCGGCGACCCGCCCGGCTATTGCGGTCCCGACGCGTACGGACCGGTCGCGCCGGCGTTGTACCGCAACACCGGCGGCGGGCGGTTCGAAAACGTCACGGGCGCCGCCGGCCTGGACGATCCGACCGACAAGGCGATGGGAGTCGCCGTGCTGGACTACGACGTCGATGGATGGCCGGACCTGTTCATCGGCAGCGACCGCGTGCCCGCCAAGCTGTATCGCAACGACGGGGCCGGACGATTCACCGATGTCGGATTGGGCGCGGGCGTCTCCGTGAGCGAGCGGGGACGGGCGCGCGCGAACATGGGTGTCGACGCCGCCGACTACGACCGTTCCGGGAGGCCGGACATCCTCGTCGGGAACTTCCTCCACGAGATGCTCGGCCTCTACCGCGCCACGGAGGACGGCTTTTTCGTTGACGCCGCGCCGCGGAGCACGGTGGGCCGGGCCAGCTATCAGTCAGTCACCTGGGCGGTGTTCTTTCTGGACGTCGATCTCGATGGCTTTCTCGACATCTTCGCCGCCAACGGCGGCACCGATGAATCGCAGGGGATGCTCGATTCGCGGGCGCGCCTCAGTCAGCCGCCGCTGCTGCTGCGAAACCTCGGCGACGGAACGTTCGAGGACGTTACCCCGGCGGCGGGCGAGGCGTTCGGCCGGCGCGCCATGGCCCGGGGCGCGGCCTACCTCGACTACGACCGCGACGGCGACCTGGATATCGCCGTGACGGCGCTGAGCGAACCGGCGCGGCTGCTGCGCAACGACGGCGGCAACCGGAACAACTGGCTGCGGGTCCAACTCGCCGGGATCTCCTCGAACCGGCGCGGCATAGGGGCGGTGGTCCGGATTACCAGCGCGTCCGGCACCCAGTGGCGGACCGTGCGCAGCGGATCGAGCTACGCCTCGCAGAGCGAGCTGCCGCTGACCTTTGGCCTCGGAAGCGATCCGGTGGTGGGGTCCGTCGAGGTCATCTGGCCCTCCGGCCGCACGCAGCGGTTCACCGATGTCGCTCCCAACCAGCTCCTCGTCATCGACGAGGCGGAAGGCAGCCAGCCGTCAGCGCCCGGCCCGTGACGCCCGCTGCAGCTCCTCTTCGATCAGCCGCGTGAAGTACTCGGAGGGTGGCAGGAACGGGGGCGGCTCCGGCGCCAGGCGGCCATTGATCAGGAAGGCGGGACTGGCCTGCAGGCCGTAGCGAATCGCTTCGTCCAGCGCATCCGTGATCGTCCCGCGCGTCTCTCCGCTCGCCAGACACGCGCCGAACCGTTCGGCGTCGAGGCCCGCCTCGCTCGCCGCCTGCCGCAGGCGGGTCACGTTCAGCAGCGCCGGTCGCGAGAGCAGGGCGTCGTGGAACGGCCAGAATCCGTCCTGGAGATTGGCGCACTGCGCCGCCTGCGCCGCCTGGATCGCGGCGGGGCGGTCGGGCGCCGGCAAGTGCTTGAACACAAGCCGGACGCGGTCGCCGTAGGTCTCTCGGACACTGCCGAACACGGCTGCGAACCGGCCGTACTGGGCGCTCTGGAAATCGCCGAAGATCACCAGCTCGACCGGGGCGCTCTCCGGACCGACGACAGCGTCCTGCTCGGTCCGCTCCACCACGAGGCGAGGCGCGTCCAGGGTCAGCTCGGCGTTCGTCGAGATCGCGATCAGCTCCTCCAGGTAGTTCATCCGGGCCAGCTCGCGCGCCGTCACGCGTTCCAGCCAGGCGCGCAGGGCGGGCTTCATCCGCTCGTAGCTGTAGCCCCGGGTAGCGCCGCCGAGCTCGGCATAGAGCGACTGGGCGGCCGATTCCGGCATTTCCACGATCCGTGGCGGAATCTCCCGTTCGAGCAACGCGTCCGGTGTCAGGCCCTGGGTTTCGGCCTCGCGGGCAATCAACTCGTCGGCCACCAGCGCGTCGGTGTACCGCCAGCGGGTATCGTGGATCTCGCGCGCGAGGGCGACAAAGCCGCCCGGATCCTGCCGTCGCCACTCGCGATCGACCTCGGCCACGGTGATGGTCCGGTCTCCGACGGCTGCGGCGACGACGTCCGGGGCCGCGGCGAGCCCGGGGCCGTCCCGGGTGTCCGCGCCATCGGGGCCGCCCGGTCCGGTTGCCGTTGCCGGCGCCCGACCGGCCCCCGCGCCGGAACGGTCGGCGGGCGACGACCCGCCGGCCGCCACGCCGCCGTGCAGGGCGATGTCGAGCGAGGCATGGTCACCGGGGTCGGAACCGCGGCTGACGGTCAGGATGTAGTCGCCGCGCGGCATGAGGGAGATCGGCGCATTGGCGACGATCTCGACGTCGGTGGCGGACCGGACGACGAGCGGAACGAGATCGAGCGTGACGAACGGAGTCGCGCCGAAGCCCGCGCCCGCAATGGTCAGCGTGCCGGCCTGGGGGTCGGGCTGCGCCCTGTCGAGGACGACTGGTGGCGTCCCGGCCGGCTCTTGCGGCGCTGTGGCCGCGGCCATCGAGAGCGCCACGGCGACCAGGAGAACCAGCTTGCCGCGCATCCTGGTTTGGGAGGATATCAAGTATCGAGAGGCAGGCCGGCGCGCCGCCCTCCGCCGCGGTCTATAATCCGGCGTCTGTGTCCCGTATCGTCGCCTGGGTTCAGGCCTTCGCGCTCGGCATCGGAGGGCCGGGCCTCTTTCTGGTCGCCTTCCTCGACTCGTCGTTCCTGTCGCTCCCCGAGATCAACGACCTGCTGGTCGTGCTGCTCGTCGTCGAGCACCCGGAACGGATGCCCTTCTACGCCCTGATGGCGACCCTCGGCTCGGTTACCGGTTGTCTGGTGCTCTACGCGATCGGCAGGCGGGGCGGAGAGACGCTGGTCCGCCGCCGGTTCGGTGGTCCGCGCGTCGAGCGGGCGCTCGAGTTGTCGCGGCGGTACGGCGTGCTGGCAATCGCGGTGCCGTCGATTCTGCCCCCTCCCGCGCCGTTCAAGATCTTTGTCCTGCTGGGGGGTGTAGCCGGCATCCCGATCTGGAAGTTCACGGCAACCCTGGCGGTCGCCCGCGGGTTCCGGTACGTCACGGTCGGCGTCCTGTCGATCCTGTACGGCGAACAGGCGATCGGGTTCATCGAAGAGAACGGCCGCGCCGTCGCCCTGGCGATCGCGGCCCTCGTCGTGGTCGGCGCCGCCGCCTGGCTGATCTGGCGCCGGCGGTCTCGGCGCGCCGCAAGCGCGGGCCACCTATAATCGTGAGCCGTGACGACTCCCGAACTGTCGGTCGTCGTTCCCCTCTACAACGAGGAGCAGAACGTCGCGGAGCTGCACCGCGAGTTGGCCGAGGTACTCGACGCCTGGGGCCACCCCTACGAGCTGATCCTGGTTGACGACGGCAGCACCGACGGCACGTTCGACAAGTTGCGCGAACTGCACGCCGCGGACCCGCGCCTCCGGGTGCTTCGCCTGCGCCGCAACTTCGGCCAGACCGCGGCGTTCGCGGCGGGCTTCGCGCATGCGAGGGGACGGCTGATTGCCACCGCGGACGGCGACCTGCAGAACGATCCACGCGACCTGCCGCCGATGGTCGACCTGCTGAACGACGACAACGACATCGTCTGCGGCTGGCGCCGCGACCGGAAGGACCCGTGGCTGACCCGGCGGCTCCCGTCGCAGTTGGCGAACTGGATCATTTCGCGTACCACCGGCGTCCACCTGCACGACTACGGTTGCTCGCTCAAGGTGTTCCGCGGCGATGTCGTCCGCTCGATGCGCCTGTATGGCGAGATGCACCGCTTCATGCCGGCGATCGCGAGCGAGCAGGGGGTGCGGATCGCCGAAAGGGTGGTGAACCACCGCGCGCGCCGCGCCGGGCAGTCGAAGTACGGCCTGTCGCGCACCGTGCGTGTCGTGCTGGACCTCTTCACGGTAAAGTTTCTGCTCACCTACTCGACGCGTCCGCTCCAGATGTTCGGTCCGCCGGGGCTGGTGATGGGGGCGGTGGGGGTTGCGCTGACCGGCTATCTCGGCTATATCCGGCTCTTCACGGATCAGGGGATCGCTGACCGTCCCCTGCTGCTGCTGGCGATCCTGCTGATCTTCGCCGGCATGCAGCTCGTCACGCTCGGACTGCTCGCCGAACTCCAGGCGCGCACGTATCACGAGTCGCAAGGGAAGCCCATCTATGCCGTCCGCGAGCGGCTCGAGCCGCCGGCCGGTGTTCCGGCGCCACAGACGGCGCCGGTTGGCGGCGAGGTCGAAGTGGGGCACCCGGTCCCGTAGCCATCCTGCGATGCGAAACCGGTTCCGCCGTCTCTCCGCGATCGTCCTCCTGAGTTGCACCGTGACCGGTGTGACGCCCGCCGCCGCCCAGGAGGCGAACTCCGAGGCGGTTCAGGAGGCCGCACCGCGCATCACGCTTTGGGTGAACGGGGGGTTCCAGGCGGCGCCTTCCGCTTTCGACGCCACCGCCAGTCAGCGGGCGTACGGCGAAGAAGCGACGTTTCGCACCGTCCATGCGCTGAAAGGCGGCCCGACGGCGGATGCCGGCCTGATGCTCCACTTCGGCGAGCGCTTCGGGTTGGGCGCCGCGGTCACCTGGATGCAGGTGCGGGACACGGCAACGTTCACCGGGTCGGTGCCGCATCCGCTCGCGTCCGAACGGCCCCGCACGCCGCCACCGCAGGAGTTCGGCTTCAGGCGCGAGGAGCTTGCCGTCCACGTGTCCGCGGCCTTCCGCATGGCGTTGGGGTCGCGCGTGGATCTGACCCTTTCCGCCGGTCCAACGGCGCTAAACGTGATGCAGGGCGCGGTCGTGGGGCTGTTGTTCCGGGAGGGGGCGCCGCCGAACTTCGACCAGATCGGGCTCGACATCGCGACGGCGACGCAGCGGCGCAACGCGATCGGCGGCCACGCCGCGCTCGACCTGGTCTACATGGTGACGCGTCAAATCGGCTTCGGCTACTTTGTGCGATTCGCCCGCGCCACGGTTGATCTGCCTGGCTGGGGCGAAACCACCATTGCCGCCAACGCCGGCAACGTCCAGACCGGCGCCGGCTTCCGCTTCCGGTTCTGAGCGACCGCGTTCGCGGGGTGGCGCGTCGGCTACTCCGATCCGAGCAACACCAACTGCGACTGGCCGTCCGCCGCGTTGACTTCGTACTGGGCCCTCAGTTCATCGAAAAATCCCCGAGCGACCAGCGCATAGCCCTGCCGGGTCAGGTGCAAGTCGTCGCCGGCCAGGCACGACAACTCACCGTTCGGCCTTCCCGGCGGGCCGTCGCTGCAACGACCGTCGCGGATGATGCGGTGGACGTCCACGAGCGGCACGCGGTTGATGGCGGCGATCTGACGGATTAACTGGTTGTACGGTTCGATCCGGTCGGCCTCTCTTCGGCTGGAGCCCTGGGGCGGAATCGTCGCGATGATGGGATCCCACCCACCCTCTCGCGCGTCGAGCGCCATGCGCCGGATCGCTTCCGCCGCGCCGGCGTCCCGACCGAGATCGATGTCGATCGTCCCCTGCATGATGAGGACGACATGCGGATTGTGCTGCCTGAGGGCTGCTTCGAACCGCGGCAGCGCGTCGGTCGCTGCGTTCCCGGGCAGTCCTTCGTTCGCGACGGCAATCCGCTGGGTGAAGTAGCGGTTCCGGAGCAGCCTCTCGAGCACCGCCGGATAGGCGGCGGTCCGGGCGACGCCAGTGCCGTAGGTCAGGCTGTCACCGAACGCCAGGATCCGGGTCGCCTCGGTGCGGAGGAAGACGGTGACCCGCAGGGTGCAACTCGCGGTCAGTCCCAGTTGATCCCTTCCCTGGCACGTAACAGTGTGGTGGCCCAGCGGAAAGCTGGATCCGGACACGGGCGTGCAGGTGACGTTGACCGGAGGAAGGCCACCGATGATGGTCGGCTGACGGAAATGGACGGGAACCGGTCCGCCGTCGGGCGACTCCACCTGCGGGCCCGCCGGGCAGGCGAGCACGAGCGGTTGCACCTTGTCGGCCGGCAGGGATGGCCCGGTGGGCTGCGTCGTCGTCTCCGCGCACCCGGCCATGGCCACGAGCAGGCTGAGGATCGCCACCGAACGGCGCGCGGAACCTGGCGCCGGACGGCGCCGTGAGAGCGAGGTCAACGACAAGGCCCGCTACTATATCCGACCACCCGCTGCAAGCTATAGTACGACCCGTTCACATGTCGACGGGACGCGCGTTCGGCAATCGCAGCGCCAACTTCCACGCACTGCACGCAAGCGGTGTTCCGCTGCGAGATCGTCGCGTGCTGGAGATCGGTTGCGGCAACGGCTACCTCAGCGAGTACGTGCGCAGTCTCGGCGCGAGCGTCGTCGGTTGCGACGTCACACTTCCGGGGGTGATACCCGAGGTGCGGTTCGTTCAGGCCGATGGTGCGGCGCTGCCGTTCGGCCAGCACTTCGACGTCGTCATGAGCTTCGACGTACTGGAGCACATTCCGGATACCGATCAGCATCTGCGGGAAGTTCGCCGCGTCCTGCGTCCGGGTGGCTACTACGTGCTGCAGACTCCCAACAAGATAACGAACGTGGTATTCGAGACCATTCGTTGGCGAAGCTTCACGGCGTGGAAGTCGGATCACTGCTCGCTCCACACGTTCGGGCAACTCCAGCGGCGATTCCGGTCGGCGGGATTCTCGTTGGAGTTTCTGGACGTTCCCGTCGTCAATCAGTACTTCCGTGACAAGGTCCGCGCGCAGTTGGGACAACTCGGCGTTCTTGCCGTCGCGCTCGTCAATCCTGATCGGTTTCCGCTCCGTTTCCGGACCAACTTCTACGCCGTGGCTCAGGCTATACCCCGCCGTCGACGTGCGGTGTGAGGTGGACTTGCGCGCCCAGGTAGCGCGCATCGACCGAATCCGGCCTTCCGAGCTTCGGAATGAATCCGGAAGTCGTTTCGACGGAAAGGACGTACGCCCAGCGCTGCAGGGAGTAGACGCCCCGCGAGCGAAGGGTGACGGTTTCCTCGACGCCCGGCCGCAGGTCCAGGGTCGCCGAATCGCTTCCCAGGCTGACTGTCGCCCGGTTCGGGACCGGTGAGCTGATGGTCACCGTCACCGCGTCCAGCCGCTCCGGGCTTCGGAGGATGACGTCGCCGCGCCGTTCGCCGTTCACCCAGAACTCGGTCAGGCTCGACGGGTGGACGTTGTGGTCGAGCAGATACATCATCAGTTCCGGCTCGGAGTCGTAGGTGATGCGGCTCCGTCGCCGGTCGAGCGAGACGGGGAGATCGTTGATCATCGTCAACTCGACCGGCAGCGCGCGCAGCAGTCCCCGTTCGGCGATCAGGTACGGTTCCTTCGCGGCGCTGAACGGATTGATCAGCACGTGCGCCAGGAACGCCGTTCCGCCCGCGAACGCGGCCACGGCCGGGGCGAACGTAGTGAGCGGGGGCGTCAGGAACAAGAGAATCGGATAGATGCTCAGGAAGTACCGGTTGCCGGGTGGACCGCCCCCGCCCGACCAGGTGTAGGGCATATAGGCGGCGAGTCCGATCGCGGTAAACACGGCGATCCCCAGAGTCGCCCATTGCCACAGGCGCCGGTCCCGCCGCGTCGCAAGGAACAGCGTGACCGCGACCATCCCGGGGAAGAAGAACGGCAGGAAGCCGAAGTGCCGCCCGATGGCGAAGTAGCGGATGTTCTCTGCCAGCAGCACGGCGTTGCGCGAGATCGACGGTTCATCGACGATGATCTCGTTGGTCGTCATTTCGACCCCGAGCGTCTCGAAGCTCGCTTCGGGACGCTCGAACGGGTAGATGTCGTAGAAGATCTTGCGTTCGCCCCCCTGGTAGTTCATTTCGCCCGAGATTGCCGCATTGATCAGGAAGCCGCCTGCGGTTACCGCGGCAAAGACGATGCCTATCGCCGCGCCATGCGCGAGCCGCCGCCGGTGCGCGGCCAGCGCGAGCAGCGGGGCGATCAGGAAGATGTGCGATGGCTTGGAAAAGGTGATCAGCCCCAGGATCACCGCCGCCGCGACGTCCGATGCCGGTCCGCGCAGGAAGGCGCCCCACGGGCCGTCGCGAGGCGGCGCCACCTCCTTGTAACACCAGAGGAAGTAGGCGAAGGTGACGGCGGCGACATGGAAGAAGTCGGAACTGAGAAAGACCGCGTGCACCGGCACGATGGACACGCCGAAGAAGGCAAGGACGTAGACCAGTGCCGCGCCCGGCGTTGACCGCGCCGCGACGAACGCATAGGCGGCGACGAGCATCCCCGCGAACAGGAGCACGTGCAGGACGAACATCCCGTTCAGGCCGAACAGGCGAACGAACGGCGCCGCGACCACCGAGTAGAGATACGCCTTGCCGAAGTAGAGCTGGTCGAACCGCACGCGGTCGCCCGAACCGGTCTTGAGGAAGATCCCCGACGGGCCCTCTTCGTAGACCTGGTAGAACCGGGCGATGTCTTCCGTCCGGTAAACGAGGTCGCCGTCGTAGGCAACGCTGAGCGCCATGGCGACGTAGGTCGCTTCGTCACCCTTCAGGCCGAAGCCGGTCCGGGCGACGTCGATCGAGAGCGCCCCGCACGCCCCGGCGAACAGAAGCAGGATTGCGGCGAGGCGGCCGGTATCCCAACGGCGCGGCGCGGGCGGCGCGGTAGCGGCGGGCGCGGGGTCGCCGGTTTCGGTCGACATGGCTCGTCGCCCTCATTATGAAGGATGGGCCGTCTCCGTCAGGAACGCGAGGTCGGCGTCGGCCAGGCCGCGGGGCCGCCCCTCCCGCCGGCGTGCATCCATCAGTCGGTAGAGCCGCTCCATCTTTCGGACGAACGCCGCGATGTCGTACCCGGCCCCGGTCGTGCGGGCGGCGGCGGCCAGCGCGGCACGGCGGTCCGGCTCTCCCAGCAGCCGAATGATGGCGTCGGCCAGACCCGGCGCATCGCGCTTCGGGACGATGATGGCGTCGTCTCCGTCATGCAGGATGTCCGACAGCCCGTCGGCGTCCGTCGCGACGATTGGCCGGCCGGCGGCAAGCGCCTCGAATGCGGTGAGCGGCGTTCCCTCCCACAGCGACGGGAAGACGACGAGATCGAAGGCGGCGAGCGCTCCTGCGACGTCGCGCGTGAAGCCGGGGAAATGGACTCGATCCGCCACCCCCAGCTCGCGGGCCTGCCGTTCGAGGTTGTCCTGCAGCTCGCCTTCGCCGACAATGCAGAGGTGGACGTCGGGCGTGGCATCGAGTAGCCGTGGCGCCGCCGCCACCAGGTATTCGTTGCCCTTGGACGGCATGAGACGGGTGATGGTCCCGACGATCCGGCCATCCGCCGGGAGGCCGAGCGCGGCGCGGGTCGCGCGGATCTCCGCGTCGCTGCTGGGTTGCGCGAACTCCGCGACCGGCGCGCCGAGGTAGACGACGCGCGTGCGCGCCGCCGGCACGAGGCGGGCGCGCGTGACGAAGTCCGCGGTAGAACGCGATACCGCGATGGCCAGGTCAGTGTACGGCGCGAGCAACCGGTCCGCCACTTTCTGGAACCAGGGCGTATCGGTCAGGTTCGCGTGCTCGTGGAGCAGCACCGGCAAGCCGCGGCGCGCCGCGGCGAGACGTCCGAACGTCGTGGCGCCGTAGCCATGCAGGTGCAGGACGTCGGCCTCGCGCCGATCCAGCTCGGCCAGCAGGGCCGGCAGCGTCATCGGATCGAACTTCGACCGCGACAGGTAGGTCACGTCGACACCGTAGTCTTCCAGCCGATCCCCGGACGTGTCGGGCGCGCGGAGGCTGATCAGCGAGACGTTGTAGCGTGTGGCGTCGAACTCCGGGATCATCCAGGCGAACAGCCGCTTGACGCCGTGCATGCGCGAGCCGGGCCATCCCAGGTGATCGCAGATCTGAACGATGTTCAGGCGGCGGTCCGTCACAGCCATCCCCTCTCACGGTACCCGGCGGCGGTCCGGTGGATCCCCTCCGGCAGATCGGTCGCGGGATCGAAGCCGAGTTCCCGCCGGGCGCGCGAGCCATCGAAGGCGCGGCTCTTGGTAAAGAAGTCGACGCGGCGGCGGTAGAGCGGCGGCTCGATCCCGAGCGGGACGCAAATCAGCTCGCAGAGGGCGCCCGCCAGCCAGACCGGGGCAACGGGAACGTGCCAGCGGGGCGGCGGGACGCCGAACTCCGCCGCGATCATCGTCACCAGTTCGGCCAGCGTCGTGTAGCGCGGCCCCGCGAGCAGGTAGGTCCGCCCGGCGGCGGCAGGAGTCTCGCCGCAGAGTCTGAAGCCCTCGACCAGGTCGTCGATGTAGGTGAGGTGGTAGAACACCTTGCCGTTGCCGACCATCGGGAAGCGGCGGCGCGCGATGGCCCGGAACATCTTCAGGAAACGTGTATCGCCGGGGCCGTAGATGCCGATTGGCCGAGCGACTACGACTTCGATGCCCCCTGCTTCGCCCGCCTCCCGCGCGATCCGTTCGCCGTCCAGTTTCGACTCCTGGTAGACGTCGCCCGGCGCGAACGGAGCGTCCTCGTTGGCCGGCGGCCGCTCGATATGGCCGTGCACGCCTCCGGTGCTGCAGTGCACGAGACGCCGGACGCCCGCCGCGCGCGCCGCTTCAATCAGGGCGCGCGTCCCCTCGGCGTTCACCGCGTGGTACGCCGCGTCGGACTGTCCCGCTGTCCGGTAGGTCGCGGCAATGTGGTAGACGACGTCGACGCCTTCGCAGGCCGGCGCCAGTGACGCGGCGTCGGTCAGGTCGCCCAGCGCTATCGCGACACCATCCGCCGGGAGCGCGTCGGCGCGGGCGCGGCTCGCTGGACGGACCAGGCCGCGGACCGTCCGCCCCTGCGCGGCGAGGCGCCGGGCGAGATGGCCGCCCGTGAAGCCGGTGACGCCGGTGACGAGGGTGGTCACGCCTGGTTCGCCCCCGGCGCCTCGTGCTCACCGGCGTCAGGTGGCGTGTCGAGCAGGTGCGCGTAGGCCTCCGCCGTGCGTGTCACGTACGACGCCCGGCTGTACCGCGCCTCGGCGAGGGCACGCGCTGCCTCGGCCAGCCGCGTCCGTTCCTCCGGGCGATCGATCAGCGCCGCCATGCCTTCCGCGAGGGCGGCGGGTTCCGGTGGTACGAGCCGCGCCGTATCCGGCGCAAGCACCTGGGTGTGGGTACGCAAATCGGTCGCGACGATCGGCCGTCCCGACCGCAGGTACGAGTAGATCTTGAGAGGCGTGTTCGTGCCGCGGATCCGTGGCGACACCAGGATGTCACAGGCGGAAACAAAGCTGGGTATCTCCTCCGGTGGGCGTTGCCCGGCGAAGATCAGGGGGCTGCCCGCCCGCTCGGCTCGTGCCCGGGCGGCATCCACCTGGGCCGGGGTGCCGCCCACGACCAGGACGCGCGCGGCGGGATGTGTGGCGTGGAGGCGGGTTGCGGCGTCAGTGAGCAGGTCCAGGCCCTGGTACGGCTCGAAGGTCCCGGTGTAGAGGAGCAGGGGCTGATGCGCGTCCAGGCCGTAGCGTGCGCGCAGCGCGTCCCGCGGTGTCAGGGCGCCGTGATCGACGTCGCCTCCCATCACGTTCTCGATGAGGCGGGCGCGGTCGCCCGCGCCGAGCGCGATCGCCGTGTCCTGCAGCTCCTGGCAGATCGTGACCACGACGCGTGAGCGTTCGATCATGGTCCGCTCCACCCATTCGAAGAGCCACTGCGCCATCGTCAGCCGGGTGTAGCGGAAGTTGCGGAGTTGTTGGGGCAGGCTGGAGTGCATGTCGTACAGATGCGGCACGCCGATCCACGACGCAAGCCAGACCCCGAGCAGTCCTGCCTCTTCGTGCGAGTGGATCGCCGCGTAGCGCCGGCTGAACGCCAGGCGGGTCGCCGTGATCGTCAACAGCAGGTCGAGGAGCACCTTCACGATGGAGGGGCCGACTGCAACGCGGCGGACGAAGGGCAACCCTGCGCAGCGGTGGATCTCCAGGTTCGGGATCGCGACGTCCGCGCCCAGAGGGTAGGTCACCAGGTCGATCCGGTATCCTAGTTCCGACAGCGCCTTGATTCGGTGATACTCACTGAAAGGGGTGCCTCGCGGCTCGAAGAACGGCTCGGGCGCGAGCATCAGGATCCGAGCGGAAGCGTTCACGCTGTTCGGCCGTCCCGGCGGGCTGGTCGGTGGCCTGAATCGGCCTCGCCCTGAAGCCCGCGCAGTATAGCATGCGGGCCCCCGGGAGCCTGCGCCGTGCAACGGTGCAGCGACCTGTCGGGCTGCTGTCACCGACGGGAGCCAACCATCCGATACAAAGGCAGAGTGACTACGCGCCGTCAAGGTCTTGCCATGGGCTGGGGCATCGCCGCTTCGGTCGCCGCGCTCGTGGGTTGTGGTGTCGAGAAGAGCCGCAATCCACTCAGCCCGTCGATCGCCGGCCCTATCGAGGGAGTGGTCATCAGCGCCCCGATGCCGGCGATGGCGGGCAGTGGGCTGATAGGCGTGACCGATCAACCCATTGCACTGGAATTCAGCGCCGCTACGTCGAACAGCGAACGGCCATTCTGGTACGAAATCGAACTTTCGATGTCGAACGCGTTCGATGCGCTGATCCATGCGGACGACCAGGTGGCGCCGTCCGGCAACCCCACCGAGTCGTACCAGATCCCGATCCTCGACGCCGAGGGGCAGTACTTCTGGCGAGTCCGGGCGCTCGACGGCGCGAACACGGGGCCGTACTCGGAGGCAGCGACGTTCGAGGTGTACACCCCGGTCACAGTCGGTCGTCCGGAGCCCGTGTCCCCGGTGGGTAGCGCCCGCGTCGTCGGGACGTCGGCCACGCTGACAGTTCGAAATGCGGCGGTAACCGGATCTGCGCGGAACGTCCGCTACGAATTCCAGTGGGCGAAGGACGTGAATCTGTCGCAGGCCGTCGAGTCGGCCACGGTGCCGGCCGGCGCGTCGAACACCTCTGTCGCCATCCGCGAACTGGAACGTGGCACGCGCTACTACTGGCGCAGCCGAGCGTTGGCGGACGGTCGGGCGGCGGACGCAATCGCCGGCGCATGGTCAGTTGTGGCGACCTTCGAGGTGTCCACGCTGGTCACGGTGGGCCGCCCGGAACCGGTTGCCCCGGTGGACAACACGCGGGTGTCCGGTTTGACGGCCACTCTCACGGTCCGCAATGCCCCGGTCACCGGGCCGACGCGGAGCGTTCGGTACGAGTTCCAGTGGACAACGGACGGCAACCTGTCAACGGGCCTCGCGACGGCCACCGCCCCGGCCGGCGATGGCAACACGTCCACGACAATTCGTCGGTTGGAGCCCGAGACGCGGTACTACTGGCGCAGCCGCGCGCTGGTGGACGGTCCCGAGCAGGCCGCAATCGTCGGCCCATGGTCGCGGACGGAATCGTTCAGGACATCGCGGCGTCCCGCCCCGGGCCTGGGCCAATGCTGTCCGCCGCCGAATCGATTCTCGGTCGTCCAGGACATTGTCACTGCCACCGGGAACCTGTACCGAGAGGACATCCAGCAGTTCACGGAGCGGGTGGCGGAATGTCTCGCGGCCGAGGATGGCGATTGGGGGCGTCGATTGAACGACTCGGGCGCGGTCGGCAAGGATACGGTCGCGTATCGGACGTCGACGGGTCGCGGCCGCGGCCCGTACAGTATCGACATCATGCGTGGCGCGGAGAGTAGCGATCCCCAACCGCACTGGAACATCCAGTCGCACGACGGCATTGAGGGCCGTGTCGGCGGGACCTGGTTCGCTGTCGACGGTGGCAACTGCATCCTTGAGAACTAGCGGCCTCCCCGGGTCCGCAGCGCGAACCAGGGCGGTGGCCGGGACGTAGAACGGTGCGGTCCGTCATCCTGGTGATTCTCCTCGGCGCGCTACTGGCGACCACCGCGGAGGTCGGCGCCCAGGAAACCGTGCTGAAGGCGACCGCTCCGATGCCCGCGGCGCCTCGTGACGGCGCCCGGTTCGGCAACGTCCCGCCGTTCGTCACACTCATCGCCGAGCCTGCGAGCGGCGTCTTCGTGCCGGCCGTCTTCGACTATCGCTTCGAGGTCTACGCCGCGGGCGCGCTCGTCGATTCCGCGGTGGTGCCGCAGAAAGACAGCGGTGTCTCGTACCGATTCCCGGGTCCGATGACGGGAGAGACGGTCTACGCCTGGAGGGTGCGTGCCGAACTCGGCGGCGCCGCCGGTCCGTGGTCCGAAGCCTGGACGTTCGAGACCGGCAGCCCGACGGGACCGCGGCTTGGGTTCACGGACGTCACGAGATCGTCGGGTCTCACGGGGCCGCCCCCGATTCCGCTCGGCGGACATGGCGCCGCGTTCGCTGACGCCACGGGAGATGGCAGGCCCGATCTCTACATCACGGTCAACTTCGACGACCCCGTCGCCGACCAGTTCTTCGTCAACCAGGGCAGGGGAACGTTCCTGGAGGCCGGCGTCTCCCGGGGCCTTGCCGACTTCGACGGCGGCTCGCACGGCGCGGCCTGGGGCGATCTCGATAACGACGGTGACTTCGACCTGTTCAATGGAACGACGGGCGGCAGCGCCGGAGCTTCCAACGACATCTATCGGAACGACGGCAGAGGCCGGTTCCGCGATGCGACGCCCTCGGCGATGCGGGACCGGCGGGAGCCGACGCGCGGCGTAGCGCTCTTCGATATGGACCGGGACGGCGACCTTGACGCGTTCGCGGTCTCCGGCTGGCTCGGGTCCGGCGATCCACCGGGGGAACGCAACGAGCTGTACCGCAACGACGGCGATATGCGCTTCTCGCCGGTCGATGATGCCGCTGCCGTCGCGGCTCCCGCGGGGCAGGGCGTAACCGACACGGACTTCGACGGGGACGGCGACATCGACCTGATCGCGGCCAACCGCGATGGCGATCTCGTCGTTCTCAGAAACGGCGGCAACGGATTCACACTGGTCGATCCCGGGGCAATCGGCATCACGCACCGCGCGTACGGCGGCGTCACCACGGCGGATATCGACAACGACGGGGATCTTGATCTGTTGATCGTCGGTCTCGACGCGGGCGGCGAGACGATCGGCCACCTCTACCGGAACCTCGGCGGAGGAACCTTCAGCTACTTGCGCAGCTTCATGGACATCGACGGCTACATGGGAGCCTTCGCGGATCTCGATCACGACAGCGACGTCGACCTGGTGTTCGCCGGCGACGATGTCGCGTACCTGAACGACGGCTCAGGCGTCTTCTCCCCGGGACCGCCAGTGCCGGCAACGGGCATTGATGATCCGCGCGCCATCGCCCTCGCTGATATCGACGCCGACGGCGACCTCGACTTTGCCGTCGGGGTGAAGCGGAGCCGGAACTGGCTGGTTCGCAACGATCTGGAAGTGGAATACACGAACTGGTTGAGGATCCGCCTTCGATCCGGCCAGGGACAGGCCGGAGCATTCGGCGCCAAGGTAGCGGTCTATCCGGCCTCGCGGCGGGAACGGCTGCTCGCCTTTCGGGAGAGCCGAAGCGCGAGCGGCTACCTCGGTCAGGACGATCCCGTGGTGCATGTCGGTCTGGGCTCCCACCCGGTGGTGGACATCGTGGTCACGTTCGTCGATGGAGCCATGCACGTGTTGTCGGGCGTACCGTCGAATCAGACGGTCATGATCGATGGGAGCGCCGGCGGAGGCGCGCCGGTGTTCGTGGGGCGGTACCGCTGAGTGGGCGCCGCTGACGGGCTCCGAGGGGGTCCGCCGGCCTCCAGGCCGGCAAGAGAACGGCAATGCCGGCGTGGACGCCGGCGCGCCACTGCCGCGCAAACTCCTTAGCCCGATGCGTGCGGCTTGCGCGCGACGAACGCGATTGTCTCGAAGAGGTTCTTTCGGACGCGGAAGATCGCTTCCTCCGTCCGTGTCCACCGCGACAACGCATCGACGCCGGGCAGGTTGACGAGGAGCGCGCCGGCCGCAAGCGCGTCGCGCTGAAGGCCCGTGGCGGCGCCGATGCTCCGAACCGTGGTTGCGATCTCGAACCCGCCGTCGTACAGCAGTTGGCGCACCCGTCGTTCCGTGGTAACGAAGTTGTGCGTGTAGTCGACGTCCCAGAAGAAGGCACGCTCCTTCAGGTAGTCCGGGACGACAACGAAGAGTACCCCGCCCGGCCGCAACGCGCGCAGCGCCTCGGCGACGAACGCTCGCGCCGCGTCGATTCCTGTCATGTGCTCGAGCACCTGATCGGCGTAGATGACGTCGGAGCTCGTGTCGTCTGCCGGAATCGGTGGAGACCATGCCTCGGTCACGGCCAGGCCGCGGTCGCGCAGGGCGGCCGCCAGCGCCGGGCTTGCCTCGACCGCGCGGTAGCGCCATCCGGCCTCGATCGCCCGGGCGGCAAGCGAGCCATCGCCCGGCCCGATCTCCACGAGGTCGCCTGGCGGCGAGGCGAAACGGTGCAGCAGGGCGAGACGCGCCAGCTCGACCCGCCGGCGGCGCGAGGCGCCGAACGCGGTCTGCCGGCGCTCGCGGAAGGAACGGTAGAAGTCCCGGGCCACTACGACCGCGCTCCGGCCATTCGGCTTCGGATCAGGAGTAGAGCGCCCGGCATTGCGCTCAACAGGGCCGCGAGCACGAGGATTGTCGACAGCGCGAACGACTGCTCGTCGGGCACGCCGACCGGGCGGAGCAGGGCGACCATGGCGCCCTGAGCCACCCCCACTCCGGCGATCGAGATGGGCAACAGCGCGGCCAGGATGCACACCGGCATGAACGCGAAATAGTAGCTGAAGGCAACATCGATCCCGAGTCCGAGGCCGAAGACGTACGCCTGCAGCACACGCGTGATCTGGACGACGAACGACAGCGCCAGGAGACCGGCGATCAGACCTCCATGCCGGCGGTACTGACCGAGGGTTCGAGCGAAGCCATGAATCCGGTCCAGCAGCCGATTCTTCTCGGGGCGGGACCGTACGGCCAGCGCGAGCAACCGATCCGCCCAGAGGAGGCCCGCCGCCCCGCCGACGACGACCACCGCCAGCAACGCGCTCACTTGCCGTAGCTCGGGTACCGCCTGATTGCTCCACAGCACCAGTCCCAGGGCCGCGAGCAACGCGAGCGAGCAGATGCCGAGATAGCGATCGACGACAACCAGACCCACCGCGTCGGTGCGGCGCGCGGTGCGCTGCGCAATGGCGTATGCCCGGACTACGTCGGCCCCGAAGCCGCTCGGCAGGGCGTGCCCGAGCGACGCGCCGACGAGAAAGACCCAGATGGCGGAGCGGATCGATACCGTGCGCTCGAACCGGCGGATCAGCATCACCCAGCGCGCAATCATCAACGCGCGGTCGAACGCCACCAGCGACAGTCCGGCGACCAGATGCAACGCCGTGATCGCCGTCATGCTGCGGACCGCCGCGTTCAGATCGATCTGGGCGACAAGCCAGGAGAGCAGGGCGGCACTGACAGCCGCGCGGAACCAGACGGATTGGAATACGCGCACGGCGCGCAGAATCGTATCGGATCCCGGCACCGTTGCCCATAGATCCGCGGTTTCGCGCTGTGCTAGCATCCCGACGTTTGCCGTCGCGCCCCAACCTGGTCGGCCGAGGGTCCTGCGATGCTCGGTAGGATGCCCGCTCGGCGTTCCTCCCTCCGGTGGGTTCTCGCGCTGCTCGCGATGACCCTGCTTGCGCCCGGCCGCGCCGGGGCGCAGTGGAACGGTTTCATTCACATCAACGGCGGTGCGGAGACGGCGGACCGGGCGGTTGCCAGTACCCTCCGCATGGACATCTATGGCGAGACGGCCACGTACGAGGCAACCGTGACGTCACCCGGTGGGACGGTCGTCGACGCCTGGGCGGGCGTGCGCATCGCGGGGAACCTGGGCCTCGGAGTCGGCGTGGCGGTCCTCGACGCACGAGGGGTTGTCGCCCTGGAGGGCTCCGTGCCGTCGCCGCTGTTTGCGGGACGCCACCGCACCCTGTCACACGAGCAGGGGGGCGCGAACCGCCAGTACTTCGGTTTGCACGTCCCGGTCGTCTACCTGATGCCGTTCTCGGAACGGGTCCATGTCGCCGTGCTGGCGGGTCCGTCCCTGTTTCGACTGCGGCACGATGTACTGTCCACCGTCTCTCTCGGGGACGAGGTCGCCCCGTACGACACGGCGCCCTTCGCCGGCCTGACCACGACGGTCGCTAACGGGACCGGCATCGGCTATCACGCCGGCCTGGACGTTACCTACCTGTTCACCCGGTGGATGGGGGTGGGGCTTCTCTTCCGCTACACCGACGGGATGGTCGATCTGGAGATGCCGGGCGGTCAGCAGCCGATAGATGTGGGCGGCACTCAGGGCAGCGCGGGACTCCGCTTCCGGTTCTGACGGATGGGCCTTGACGCAAAAGCCACGCAGTTCCTGCTGGCGGCGCGCGGTTTGGGGGCGTCGTTCGAGCGGGTTGCCACCATCGGCCGGCAGCGCCTGTACGTAAGACCTGCCTGGCTGCGTTCGCGCCTGCGGGCCGCCGGGATTGCCCTCGATTCCGCGGCGACGGCCAGGTTGTTCGACGAAGCTGAAGGATTCGCCGAGCCGTTCCTGCGAGTGCTCGGAGCGGGGCGAATAGTCTCTCTCGACGCCTCCGGCTACGAAGGTGCGTCGCGTGTTGCGGACTTGAACACGAACATCGCTCCCGATCTGGAGAACGCCTTCACCACCGTGCTCGACTCCGGCTCGCTCGAACATGTGTTCGACTTCCGGACCGCGATCGCCAATTGCATGCGCATGGTCGCGCCCGATGGCCACTTGCTCATCGTCACTCCGGCGAACAACATGGCCGGCCACGGGTTCTATCAGTTCAGCCCCGAGCTCTTCTACCGTGTCCTGTCCGAGTCGAACGGTTTCTCGGTTGAACGGATGTTCGCCACCGAATTGTCGTCCGCACGGTGGTACGAGGTGGCCGATCCTGCCGTTCTCGGCGCCCGGGTGCAGTTCCGGACCTTCCGTCCGACCTATGTGTGCGTCATCGCGCGACGCGTGGCGTTGCTGCCCGTGTTGGCGAGCCCGCCTCAACAGAGCGACTACCTGGCCAGGTGGCAGAGCCGCGGGACGCCGGACCCCGGCGCCGCGGGAGCGGAGTTGCACCCGCTGGACAGGCGCCTGCCCCACTGGTTGGCCACGGTCGCGAAGAGCTGCGGCCACCTCGGGCAGGTGGTGCTGCGCCCCTTCGATCGCAAGGCGTTCAAGCGCATAGACATCGCTCGACTGGCAGCCCGCGCCGGGGTTACCCCGACTTCCGGCAGAACGCCATGAGATGCCAGCCGAGCGGCCGTACCAGGCGGCGCGGCAAGGCGTTGAAGGTCCCGACGAACAGCCGGTTGTAGACCGTCGCCTTCCAACCCTTGTGCAGGCGGGACGGGACCGGGAAGCGCTCCGGGACGATCCGCACCTCGGCGAACGGATCGAGCAGGCGGCGGAATTCCTCGATCGTGAACGTCCGCAGGACCGGCGCGTCGGCATGTTCCAGTGCGGTGCCGGTCAGCGCCGACATCGCGCTGAGCCAAGACCGCCGGTTGTAGACCATCAGGATGGCCTCGCCCCCTGGCCGGAGGACGCGGTGCGCCTCGCCGACGAGGCGTGCGGGATCCGCCGTGTACTGGACTACGCCGTGCGCATAGACGACGTCGAACGACGCACCGCCGAACGGAAGCGACTCGCCGTCGGCCGCCTCCAGCGCATCGGCCGCCACGCCGTGCAACTCGACATTGCGCCGCGCCAGATCGATCGCCCGCCGCGCCAGGTCGACGCCGGTGACCCGCGCCCCGCCCCGTGCGAAGCGGACGAGGTCGGTGCCGATACCGCAGCCGATCTCCAGCACGCGCCGGTCGCGGTAGCCGTCGAAGTCGACCAGTCGGGGCAGGTACCGCAGCTTGTCGAAGCGGTAGTCGTCCAGATCGTCGAAGAACGCGAGCGTGCCGGGAGCCGCGCCGCTCATCTCCTGATCGTGGATCCGGGTGTCCCAGTACGTGCGGATCCGGTCGATGAGGGCAGGGCCGGAGGGGTCGGGAGGCGCGGTCACGCGGGGGGTAGTATACGGGCGTGAAACGGGACCTGGCCGCGCTGACGGCGCGCGAGTTCGACCTGCTCGTCGTCGGCGGCGGGGTCTATGGGGCGTTCGCCTTCTGGGACGCCTCCCTGCGTGGGCTGTCGGCCGCGCTGATTGACCGCGCCGACTTCGGTTCCGGCACCTCGTTCAACAGCGCCAAGACGGTCCACAGCGGCGTCCGCGTCCTGCAGAGCGGCAACCTGGTCCTGTTGCGCCGGTTCGCGCGCGAGCAGCGCGCCCTGATGCGGATCGCCCCGCATCTCGTCCGGCCGCTTCCGTTCGTGCTGCCGGCCGGCGGGGGGCTGACGCGGAACCGCCTGCTGCTGCGCGCCTACTTCGCGATCAGCGACCGCTTGACGCGGGTCGGCGGTGATCGCGGCGCCGCGGCGCATCCGGCCGGCTCTCTACCGCCGAGCCGTGTTCTGTCGCGCGACGAGTGCCTCCGCCTCAATCCGCTGATCGATCCGGACTGCGTCACGGGAGGCATCGAGTGGTTCGACGGCCAGTTGCGCAACGGCGACAGATTGCATTTCTCGGCCGTCGCCTCGGCGGTGGAGCGCGGCGCAGTGGCGGCGAACTACGTGGAGGCGGTCTCGGCGACGACGCGCGGCGGCAACGTGGCGGGGGTCCGCGCGGTCGACCGGCTCAGTGGTGACGGACTGGAGATTCGCGCTCGCGTCGTGCTCAATGCGGCCGGGCCGTGGGCGCCGGAGCTCAATCGCCGACTCGCCGAGGGCGCGGCCGGCGCGCTGTGCCCGCGGCTGTCGAAGGCGATGAACCTGGTGATCGACTCGCCGCTCCCGGGGACGCATGCCGTCGCCGGATCGGCCCGCGGCCGGTTGTTCTTCGTCGCGCCGTGGCGGGAAGCGGCGATTGTCGGGACCAGCCACGACCGGTACAGCGGAGGGGCCGGCGCGCTCGCCCTCGACCGGGCGGAGATCGATAGGTTCATCAGCGAAGCGCGCGAGGCGTTCCCGGGTTTGCCACTCCGGATCGATGGCGTGCGCCTGGTGCATCGCGGCCTGCTGCCCGCCGCGCCGAACGGCGACGGCCTGCAACTGGCGACGGCCAGCGCGGTCGTTGATCACCGGCGCGACGCCATCCACGGGCTGGTGAGCCTGCTTGGCGTGCGCTACACGACGGCGCGCGAGACGGCCGAGCGGGCGGTCGACGTGGTCGTCGATCAGGTGGGACGGGCCGTGGGTCCGTGCCGGACCGCGACGACGCCGCTCGCTGGCGGCGACATCCCCGATGTCGACGCGTTCGTGCGCGACGCCGCCGCGGAGGGCGACGCTCGGGTGCCGGGTGGACTACGTCGCCGCCTTGCGCGCACCTATGGGACGGGGTATCGCGCTCTGGTTTCCGGACTGTCGATGTCGCCCGGTGACCGCACGCCGCTCAGCCCGACGTGCGGAGTAACCGCAGGTGAAGTGCGGCACGCCGTACGGCAGGAGATGGCGCTCCGGCTGTCGGATGCGCTGCTGCGCCGAACCGAAGCGGGGTCGGCCGGTGATCCGGGCGACGATGCGGTGTCGGCGGCGGCGGGCGTCATGGCGAGCGAACTGGGGTGGACGGCGGCGCAGGTGGAGCGCGAGGTCGCGGACCTGCGGCGCGTCTATCAGCTTCCCGGCTGAGGGGAATCGATGCAGGCCTGCGCCCACCGCTCCAGCACCATCAGACTGAAGAGCAGGTGGGCGTGGTTCTCGCGCCCGGCCGCGTGTTCCGCGATCCGGTTCGCGACCGCCTGCGGTTCGATCCAGCCGCGGCGGGCAAGCCGCTCCGGCGACAGCAGGTCGTGCATCAGCGGCGCGAGCTCCCGCTTCAGCCAGTTCTTCATCGGGATGCTGAAGCCCTCCTTGGCGCGCTGCAGGATCGACGCTGGGAGCCGATCCGCGAAGGCGCGCTTCAGGACGAACTTCCGCTCCGCGCCCCGCACCTTCAGGCGGCCCGGCATCGAGGCGGCCAGCTCCATCACCTCCACGTCGAGAAACGGCGCGCGCGTTTCGAGCGACGTTGCCATGCTCATGCGGTCTACCTTCACCAGAATGTCATCAGCCAGATAGAGGCGAAGGTCGGCGTAGAGCTGGCGGTTCAGGACGTCGTCGCCGCCGAAGGCGCCGAGCGCGTCGCGCACCGGGCGGTACGACTCCGCCCGGGAGAGCGCGTCGCGAAGGGCCGGGGTGTAGAGACCGCGCTTGACCGCGGGCGAGACATACGTCATCCAACGGTAGTGCCCGATGTCGGCCGGCGCGTCCACCAACCCTGCGGTGAACCGCTTCAACTTGTTCACGAGCCCCTTCTTCTGCTCGCGCGGCGGCAGATGCGCCGCGGCCGCGGCAATCGCCCGCAGCGCCGCGCCAGGCGCGAACGCGGCGAGGCGGCGCGCCAGACGCTCCGCGGCGTAGGTGTCGTAGCCGCCGAACAGCTCGTCCCCGCCGTCACCCGAAAGGGCCACCGTCACGTGCTCGCGCGCGATCGTCGAGACCAGATAGGTGGGGAAGAGCGAAACGTCGGCGAAGGGTTCGTCGAGGTGGACGATCAACTGATCGAACAACGCCGCGATGTCGGGTTCCACCATCCCTTCGCGGTGATGCGTTCCGAACCGCTCCGCGATCAGCCGGGCATGCGGCAGCTCGTTGTAGCTGCCGTCGGCAAAGCCCATGCTGAACGTGTTGACGGGGCTGTGGGTCCGCTGCGCCGCGTCGGACATGCAGGCGACCACCGCACTCGAGTCGATGCCGCCCGAGAGGAACGCCCCCAGCGGGACGTCCGACATCATCTGGCGCTCGACCGCCCGTTCTAGGGTCTCGCGCAGCGCCCCGGCCGCGTCGTCGTCGTTCCAGTCGCCCGGCGCGATGGCGGCGGCGTCCCAGTACCGCGCGATTGTCAGTTCGCCCGCGCGCCAGGTGAGGGCATTGGCGGCGGGCAGCCGCCGGATCGCCGCGAAGATGGTGCGGGGCGAGGGAACGTACTCGTAGGTCAGGAACTGATCGAGCGCCTCGAGGTCCACCTCGCGCGAGACGTCGGGACAGGCGAGCAGGGCCTTGATCTCGGAGGCCAGCACCAGACCATCCGGCGTCGCTGCATAGTAGAGCGGCTTCTCGCCGGCGCGGTCGCGCGCCGCCCAGAGCGTCCGTCGGCGCGCGTCCCACAGGGCGATCGCGAACATCCCGTGGATCCGCTCCAGGCAACCTTCTCCCCACGCTTCGTAGGCGTGCAGCACCGCTTCGATGTCGCTGCCGCTCCGAAACCGGTGGCCCCGCGCCACAAGGTCGGCGCGGAGCTCGTCGTGGTTGTAGATCTCCCCGTTGCCTACCAGGTGGATCGTGCCGTCCTCGTTGGTGAACGGCTGCCCGCCGCCCGCGACGTCAATGATCGAGAGGCGGCGCATTCCGAGCCCCGCGCCGGGCAGCGCGATCTGGCCGGCGTCGTCCGGCCCGCGGTGGCGCAGGGTCGCCACCATCGCGGCGAGGCGGTCGGGCGACGTGGGGCGCTCCGGGTCGCGGGCGACGATGCCGGCAATGCCGCACATGGAGTGGTGGCGGGTAGGGAGGCGTTCGGAGGAAGAGGCTACAATGAATTCAGATTCCCTCGCCAACCGATGCTGACTGCCGCGCCGACGGACAACTACTCGACGGTGGGGCTCCACCGCATTTTGTGCGCGCTCCTCGGTGGCGCCGCGATCGGCCTGTCGGGCTGCGTCGCTCCGGTAGAAGCCCCCGGACCCGAGGCTTCCACGGAGGAACCCGAGGTGACGGAGTCCCCCGCGGGAGAACCCACGGGCGGCGGATCCTCCCCCGCCGCGGCGACGCAGCCGGCTGGCGACGTCCTGCACGTGCGCGTCGCCTGGACCCGCGACGTGGGTGACGGAACCGATTTCGTCAGCCTGGGGGACCGTCTGCGGCTGATGGCGTACGACTCGCTCGATGGCCTCGGCGAGCGGTCGCTGTTGCCGGAGACGGCCAGTTTCGCGAAACCGCTGATTACGCCGTCGGGGGAGGCCGTCGTCTTCACGATGCGGCGGCAGGGCATCGTCTATGCCATCAACTGGGACAGCACCGGCCTGCGGCGGGTGGCCGATGGCTTCGGGCTGGATGTCTGGGCCGACCCGGCCGACGGCGTCGAATGGGTCTATGTCGGCGTCGACGAGCGGGCGACGGATCCTCCCTCGTACCCTGCCATTCGCCGCTATCGCCTGGATGATCCGTCGGTCAGCGAGACGGTCTGGGACGCGCAGCCGGTCTCCGGGGACAGCTTCCAGTTGTCGGCCGACGGGCAGACGGCGGCGGCGTTGCTCCCTTGGCCGACGGCCGGCGTGATCGACTTCGCGGCAGGAACGTGGCGGGAGTTGGGCGAGGGTTGCTGGACCGCCTTTTCGCCCGGTCGGGCACCGCTTTGCTGGTTCTTCGACGGCGCTCACCGCAACGTCACCGTGGTCGACCTCGACGGCGAGGAGCGCTGGACGATGCCGGTGAACGACGATCCCCGGTTCGGAGGCTACGAGGTGTACCACCCGCGCTGGACGAACGATCCGCGCGCGATTGTCCTGACCGGCCCGTACTCGGTGGGGACACGCGTCAACAAGATCCGGGCCGGGGGCCGGCAGGTGGAGGTGCATATCGGCATCCTGAACGAGTCGATGACGGCGGTGGAGTCGTGGCGGCAGGTGACGGACAACGATGCCGCCGACTTCTATCCGGACGCCTGGATCGCCCCGGGTGCGTTGCCGCCGCCGCGGGGCGGGGGTGTCCCGGCGCCGGCGGTCGCCGATCGCGCCCCGGCCGGCGCGTCGGCCGAGGCGGTGGTGTCGGTGCGCGTCCGGGAGGACGTCCCGCTGCCTACGCCGCAGTCGATCGCGCCCTACCGCGAGGGGTTGCTCGCCATCGAGTACGACGTGGTGGAGGTGCTGGAAGGCGAGCTGGCCGCGCCGGTTGTCGCGGTCGCGCATTGGGTGATTCGCGATGGCGAGACGCTGGCTGGCGCGGCGCGGCCGGGTGGAGCGACGTACCGGCTGACCCTCGCGCCCTACGATGCGCATCCCGAGCTGGAAGGGAAGCGGCTGGTGATGGGCATGCGCGATCTGACCCTGCCGCTCTACTACGATACGGAGTCGGGCGCCCCCGCACCCTGAGGAACGCCGTCATGCACGCGCGATGGTTCGTGGGGTTCACTGCTGCGGCGACTGCTGCAACAATTGCCGCCGCCCCGGCGTGCGGTCCGGCGCCGGCCGATCCGAGCGAGGTCCTTCCGCGGTTCCAGGAGACCGCACGGGCGCTGGCGGCCGGCGCGGAAGCGGAGGGACGGACGACTGTCCCCGGCCTCGACGACTGGCTGTTCTTCGGACCGGAGCTTCGCCACATCTCGGCAGGTCCCTTCTGGGGGACGGACGCGGCCGCCGCGAGCCGCGCGCGGGATCCCGAGGCGGCCGATCCGCTGGCCGCGATCCTCGATTTCCGGGCGCAGTTGCGGGATATGGGCGTCGAGCTGATCGTCATGCCGGTGCCGGCCAAGAGCGTCATCTATCCCGACCGCCTCGCGACCGATCTGTCGGGTCTGTCGGCGCCTCCCCGCCTCGATCCGGACCACGTGGTGTTCTACACGCTGTTGCGCCAGCAGGGGGTGGAGGTGCTGGATCTGACCGAGCGCTTCCTCCAGGTGCGAAATCACCCGCGCGGGCAGCTCTACTGCCTGCGGGACACCCACTGGTCGGGAGTCGGCGTGGCGGTCGCCAGCGCGCAGCTCGCGGGCGCGCTGCTGGGGCGGTCGTGGTACGGCGCGCCGCCGGGAGATGCGCCGCACATCGCGAGCTGGCGCTCCGTGACCATCAACGGCGACCTCGAGCGGGAGGCTCCGGATGGCGCCACCGGCGAGACGCTGCAGATCCGGTCGATCGGCATCGCGGGAGGATCGGACGCGCCGGGCCCGCCGCCCGAGACGGATCCCAACAGCCCGGTCGTCCTGCTGGGCGACAGCCACAACCTGGTGTTTCACGCGGGTGACGACATGCATGCGACGGGCGGCGGACTGCCGGAGCAGCTCGCCTTCGAGCTGGGCTTTCCGGTCGACGTGGTCGCCGTGCGGGGATCCGCTTCGACCGCGGCGCGCGTCAACCTGTTGCGCCGCGCCCAGGCCGATCCCGACTACTGGGAGCGGAAGCGGATGGTGATCTGGACGTTCTCGGTGCGCGAATTCACCGAGGGTGACGGCTGGCCGCTCATTCCGATCCGGCCGGATCCTCCCGGCGATCCCGGATGACCCGCGCCGGCACGCCGGCCGCGATCGCGTACGGCGGAATCGTCCCGCGCACCACCGCGCCGGCGCCGATTATCGCATCGCGTCCCACCGTAGCGCCGTCCGAGATGACGACGTGCGCCCCGAGCCAGACGTTGTCGTCCACCTCGATTCCCTGAGCGATCCGGGCCTGCTGGAGCACCGGGATGTCGGTCCGGCCGTGGGCGTGGTCGCCGCCCACCAGGTAGGTGTAGGCCGCCACGAGCGCGTGCCGGCCGAGGCGGACGCGGCCTCCCGAGAAGATCTCGCAGTTGAAGCCGATGTTGGCGTGATCGTCAACGATGATGTCGCCGTTCTTGCAGCTCAGGATCGTGCCGCGCCCGATGAAGACGCCGCTGCCGATGTCGATGCCCCGGTTGGCCGTTCCCTTCGCATCCAGGCAGCAGTTGTCGTCGATGACGACGTCATCGCCGATCCGGATCTTGTGCGGGTGGCGCAGCACGACGTTGACCCCGAAGGTCACGTTGCGCCCGACCCGCCCGAGCAGCAACGGGTACAGCTTCGACCGGAGCAACAGGCCGAAGGCTCCCGGCAGGGCGCTGATCGCGGTGACGATCAGCTCGTACTTGACGAGCGCCCAGAGCCCCGGCCGCCCGACGACCAGCGCCGCGTAGCGCGCCGCTTTCGATCGCCCGGGCTCGAACAGCTCCTCCTGGATATCCGTGATGCCGCCCCCCGAGCCAGCGGGGGTATCGGATTGATTCCGTGTCGTCACAGGGCCTCGACCTGCCGCACAGCTTATCCGTTTCGCGGCCCCGGAGTGGCCACGGCGCCCGGTCCGGACGCCTCCGGCCGGTCCGGCGGGCGCTTGTACACTGCATCGAGCGGGCCATGGTCTTCAGCTCCCACCTCTTCCTTCTCTACTTCCTGCCCGCCGCGCTGCTGGTCTACTACACGCTGCCGCACGGTGGCCGTCATCTGGCTCTCGCCCTGCTCAGCTACACGTTCTACGGCTGGGCCAATCCGCTGTTCGTGGTCCTCTTGCTCGCGTCAACCGTGGTTGACTACGGTTGCGGCCTGACCATCGCCGCGGCCGGCCCGGACGCCGCCGGGGCGCGCCGGCGGCGCATGGCGGTGGCCGTTTCCGTCGCCACCAACCTCTCGCTGCTCGGTTTCTTCAAGTACTTCAACTTCGGCATCGACACGCTGAACGGCGTCGGGGCCGCCCTCGGCGCCGAGTGGCTCGGTCTCGACACGGCGCTGCGGGTGACGCTGCCCCTCGGGATCAGCTTCTACACGTTCCAGTCGATGAGCTACACCATCGATGTGGCGCGCGGCCATGCCCCGCCGCTCCGCAACTTCATCGACTTCGCCTGCTACGTCTCCCTGTTCCCGCAACTGGTCGCGGGGCCGATCATCCGGTTCGCGGAGATCGCGGATCAACTGGCGCAGCGCACCCACACGGCCGCGAAGTTCGCCCGCGGCGTTGCTTTCATAAGCCTCGGCCTCGCCAAGAAGGTGCTGCTCGCAAACCCGTGCGGACGGATCGCCGACCTGGCGTTCGACGCCGGGTCGGTCGCTCCCCTCGACGCCTGGCTCGGCCTGGCCGCCTACGCCTTTCAGATCTACTTCGACTTCAGCGGCTACTCCGACATGGCGATCGGTCTGGGTCTCATGCTCGGCTTCGTCTTCCCGAAGAACTTCGACTCGCCCTACCGCGCGGAGTCCATCACCGAGTTCTGGCGCCGGTGGCACCTGTCGCTTTCCTCCTGGCTGCGCGACTACCTCTACGTCCCCCTCGGGGGCAGCCGGCGCGGCCCGCGCCGCACCTACGTCAATCTCGCCGTCGTCATGTTGCTGGGTGGCCTCTGGCACGGCGCCGCCTGGACGTTCGTCTGCTGGGGTGCGTTCCACGGCGCGCTGCTCGCGGCGGAGAGGTGGCGCGGCGCCTCGCTGTATGCATTTCTGCCGCCGCCGTTGCGGTGCGGCGCGACGTTCGGCCTGGTGCTGCTGAGCTGGGTATTCTTCCGCGCCGCGGATCTGGGCGATGCGGCCGGCTATTTCCGGAGCCTGGCGGGATGGACGACGGAAACCGATCAGGCGCGGCTGCTCGGGCAGGTGATGGCCGAGCCGTACTCGCTCGTCGCGCTGGCTTCCGCCGCCCTCGTCACCTGGGGCGCGCCGCAGACCTGGGACTGGACGCGCCGCCTGACCGTACCAAGAGCGGCGGCGGCCCTTGGTCTGTTGCTCGTTGCGTGGGGAGTGCTTGCCACGCAGGCGCACAACCCCTTCATCTACTTCATCTTCTGAGATGGCCGCGACAACCGGAACCGACTTCGATCGCCTGCCGCGCGCCGAACGCGACCGGATCGCGCAGGCCCGCGCCGAAGTGGGGCACACGACCGTCGCGCCGGTTGTCGCGCGCCTCCTCGCGGGGGCGTTCATCGCGGCGCTGGCGCTGCCTCACATCGGCCAACTGCTGTCGAACCCGGGCTTCTACCGGGACGTGTGGAGCGGACCGGCGCCACAGGCGCAACGCCCGGCGGCCGACGGTCTTCCCTTCGCGACGATCCGCGCCGCCAACCGGGCTCTGCTGGCGCGCGCGACGACAATGGAGGAGAGCCTGGCCGACGACTCCGTGATTGGCCTGCGGGTCCGCCCGATCGTGCAGTCGGCGATGACCGCCTGGCTCGGGGCGGGCACCGCCCAGGTAGAGGTCGGCCGCGAGGGGTGGCTGTTCTATCGTCCCGACCTGGACCACGTCACCGGGCCGGGTTTCCTGGAGCCGCGAGTGCTCCGCCGCCGCGCGGCGGCCGGCGACACTCTCACCTCGGCGCGGGCGCCGGATCCGCGACCCGCCCTCGCCGCATTTGGCGCTCAACTGGCGCAACGGGGAATCCGCCTCATCGTCGCGCCGACCCCGGTCAAGCCATCGGCGGATCCGGAGCGCGTGGGAGGCGACGCCCGTTTCGCCTCGGCGGTTGTGACGAATCGTTCCTGGGCGGCGTTCCGGCGCGATCTCGCGGCAACCGGGGTTGCCGTATTCGATGTGTCCGCCAGCCTGGCGGCGCTGCGCACCGAAGGCGCCAAGCCGCTCTACCTGGCCGCCGATACCCACTGGCGGCCGGAAACGATGCAGCGGGTCGCCGCCGATCTCGCCCGGTTCGTCGAGGCTACCGTCTCGCTCGAGCCGCGGCGCGAGACGTACCGCACGCGTCCCGTCGAGGTGACGAACGAGGGCGACACGGCGCGCCTGCTGGAGCTGGGGCCGGGCCAGGTCCGGTTTCCACCGGAAACCGTCACGGCGCGCCGGGTGGAAACGGCGGCGGGCGAGCCGTGGCAGTCGGCGCGCGGCGCCGAAGTCCTGCTTCTGGGCGACAGCTTCACCAACGTCTACGCGCTGGACGTGCTGGGCTGGGGCACGGCGGCCGGTCTCGCGGAGCAGCTCAGCGTAGAGCTGGGGCGCCCGGTCGATCGGATTGCGCAGAACGATCAGGGCGCCATGGCCCCGCGGCGCCTTCTGGCCGCGGCGATGGCCCGCGAACCGGAACGCTTCGCCGCGACACGCGTAGTCGTCTACCAGTTCGCCGCGCGCGAGCTGTCACAGGGGGACTGGGCGATAGTCGATCTGCCGGCGCCCGGCGCCGCGCCTCCGCCTCCCGCGACCGGATTCTGGTTGCCGGAGGGCGGCGCGCGCGCCGTCGTGGAGGCGACGGTTGCGGCCGCCGGCGTGGTTCCCCGTCCCGGGTCGGTGCCGTATCGCGATCACATCGTCGCCCTCCATCTGACCGCAATCGCCGTGATCGACGGCCCGGCGCAGGAGACCGGGCGGGAAGCGGTGGTCTACGTCCGCAGCATGATCGACAACGACCTGACCCCGGCGGCCTCGTGGCGGCCGGGCGATCGCGTGCGCCTGGGGCTCGAGCCGTGGGCCGGCGTCGCGCCCGATCTGGAGAGCATCAACCGCGGCGAGCTCGGCGATCCCGCGCTATTGCTCATCGATCCGTGGTGGGGCGCGCCTTGACCGGGTCCGGGTATCCTTGCCGCCGTGGCCCGGATTGTCGTCGTCACGTCCCATCCGCCGTTCGCTGCGGGCGGGCACCTGGTGATCGCAGAGGCGCTGGTCGATGCGCTCAACGCGCGGAACCATCGAGCCACCTTGCTGCTGACGCCGCAGAACCGGTTCGGACGCCAGGGCTCGGCGTACCTCTCGAACTGGCTGACCGACGTGGGCGAGGCGGGCGGCGGCGAGCCGGTCGATCAGGTGATCAGCTTCCGCTACCCCAGTTACGCCGTCCGTCACGCGCGCCACGTCTGCTGGCTGAACCACCGGATGCGTGAGTACTACGACGAGTGGCCGCGCTTCAGCGCGTCGCTCTCCGGGCGCAACCGGGTGAAGGAAGGGATGCGGCGCCGTCTGATTCATGCGGCGGACCGCTATCTGCTCACCCGGAACGTCACTCGGCTCGTCGCCCAGTCACGCACGATCCAGGAGCGGCTATCGCGTTGGGGCGGCATCCCGTCCGAGGTGGTGCACCCGCCGCCGCCGCCCCGGCCGTACCGATGCGACGGCTACGGCGACGAACTGCTCGTGGCGTCGCGGCTCACTCCGCTCAAGCGGATCCATCTGGTGCTCGACGCGCTCCGGGAACCGGCCGCGGCATCCGTCCGCTGCGTCATCGTGGGTGACGGCGAGGAACGCGAGGCGCTGGCGGCCCGGATCGACGCGGAGGGCCTGACCTCCCGTGTCCGACTGCTGGGCCACGTGAGCGATGCCGAGCTGGTCGGCCTGCTCGCGACCTGCCGCGCCGTCTGCTTCCCGGCGGCGCGGGAGGACTACGGCCTGGTCACGGTGGAGGCGTTCGCCTCCGGCAAGCCGGTGGTGACGTGTTCCGACAGCGGGGGGCCGACGGAGCTGGTGGAGGATGGCGTCAACGGTTTCGTGGTCGATCCGGCCGCGCCGGCCCTCGCGGGAGCGATCGCGCGCCTGATGAACGATGCGCGGCTCGCCGAGCGGCTGGGCGGCGCGGCGCGCGGGCGAGTGGCGTCGATCAGTTGGGATCGCGCCCTGGAACGGCTGCTGCTGGTCTGAGCGGCCGCCGCCCGCACGGTGTAGACTCGCAGCCGGATGGCGTACCGGAGCACGCTCGAACGGCGCCTCGCCCGCAAGGCGACGCGCGCCATCAAGACGTTCGATCTCGTCGAGCCGGACGACCGGATCATGGTGGGTCTTTCCGGCGGCAAGGACAGTTGGGCCCTGATGCAATTGCTCGACGTTCTTCGCCAGCGCGCGCCGTTTCCCTTTTCCCTCGTCGCCGTCAACGTCGACTCGGGCTATACGAACTACCGTCACGACGTGATCGCCCGCGAGTGCGAGGCGCGCGGCTGGGAGTACCGGATCGAGCACACCGGGATTGGCGAGATCATGGATGACGTGCTCGACGCCGGGGACACGCCCTGCTCGCTCTGCGCGCGGCTCCGGCGCGGCGTCCTGTACCGGATCGCCGGCGACGTCGGGGCAACCAAGATTGCCCTGGGCCATCACGCGGACGACTTCATCGAGACGCTGCTGCTGAACCTCCTGTTTGCCGGATCGCTGAAGGCGATGCCGGCGCGTCTCGTTTCCGACGACCGGCGCCACGTCGTCATCCGCCCGCTCGTCTATATCGCCGAAGACGAGGCGCGGGCCTACACGCGCGCCTGCGGTCTGGAGGTTATCGGCTGCTGCTGTCCGGTCTGCGGCGACCTGAGCCTGAAGCGGCAGCGGGTGAAGCGCTGGCTCCTGGAGCTGGAGCGCGAGCACCCCGGAGTGAAGGCGTCGATCCTCAAGGCGCTCGGCAATGTTGCGCCACGCCACCTGCTGGACACGCGGCTCAATCCGCCGGCCGAGTTGCGTGCCGACCCGGCGGTGGAGGCGGCGCTGGCGGAATGCGCGCCGTAGTCCAGCGCGTCCGGCGGGCATCGGTCACGGTCGACGGGCGGGTGACGGGCGCCATCGGTCCCGGCCTCCTCGTGCTGCTCGGCGTCGGCCGGGCGGACGGCGACCCCGCCGCCGACTGGATGGCCGACAAGGTCGCCAACCTCCGGATCTTCGCCGACGCCGCCGGGCAGATGAACCGGTCGCTAGCGGAAACGGACGGATCGCTGCTGGTCGTTTCGCAGTTCACCCTCCTCGGCGACTGCCGCCGTGGCCGCCGCCCGTCGTACGTGGCCGCCGCGGAACCGGAGGAGGCGCGACGGCTCTACCTGGGAGTGGTGGATCGCCTGCGCCGGGCCGGGCACACGGTCGAGACCGGCGAGTTCGGCGCCATGATGGACGTGGAGCTGGTGAACGACGGCCCGGTCACGCTGCTGATCGACAGCGAGCGGACCTTCTAGAATCTCCGTATGGTGCGTCTTCCCGTCAGCCCGGTTCCCCGACTCGCGGCGACTGCCGCACTGCTCCTTGCCCTCGTCCCGGCCGCGCCCGCCGCCGGCCAGCAGCGACCGCTGGTCACCGAAGATCCGGAATCGATTGGCGCCGGGCTGATCCTGGTTGAAGCCGGCATCGACTACCTGCGCGATCAGCGGTTTCCGGTATCCGGGCTGACCGGCCACCTGCGGACCACGCCGGTGCTAGGCATCAGCATCGGGGTCAGTTCGATCGCGGAAGTGCAGATCGACGGCATCTCGTTTGCCAGTCTCCGGATTACCGACCGGCAACTCGCGCCGCTGTCGCACCAGTTGCGCATCACGGGCGATGTCAGCAGTAGCTGGGCCGACACCGTGGTGGGCGCCAAGACGCGGCTACTGGCGGAAGGCGCGCGCCGGCCCAGCATAGCCCTCCGCTTCGCCACCAAGTTGCCGAACGCGAGCAACGAGGAGGGACTCGGTCTCGACACCATCGACTTCTACAACTCCCTGCTGATCGGCAAGACGGTCGGCTCGACCCGGGTCGTCTTCAACGTCGGTCTCGGCATCCTGAGCGACCCGACGCGGGGAGACCGGCAGAACGACGTGCTCACCTATGGCCTGTCGTATGCGCGGGCATTCGCGGAGGGGGCCGAGGTGGTGGCGGAAGTGGCGGGGCGCCGCAATACGCGGTCCGGCACGCCGCCACCCGGTACCGACGACTCCGGATTCGCCCGGTTCGGCGCGCGCTTCACGCGGGGCACGGTCCGCCTGGACGCGGCCCTGTTGAGCGGCCTCACCGTCGACGACGCCAGCCTCGGCTTTACCGCCGGCTTCACTTGGGTTTTCCGCGGTTTCGACGTACCGTGACCGGCGCCACCCCGATCCCCTACGTGAAGGGGGATGCCTACGGCAACGACTTCCTCCTGGTGGAGGCCGGCGGGCTGGACGACGCGCCGGGCGAGTCTTTGGACGACCTGGCGCGCGCCATGTGCGATCGCCGGACCGGCGTCGGCGCGGACGGCCTCATCGTCTGGCAGCCTGCCGAGGGCGGCGCGTCGATGGAGTTGCGCAACGCCGACGGCAGTGCCGCCGAGGTGTCCGGCAACGGCGTCCGCTGCCTGGCGGCGCTCCTGGTGGAGCAGCGCGGCGGCGGCCCGGCCGCGGAGGGCGACGTGCGGCGCTGCGATCCGATCGCGGTTGCCACGGCCGGGGGCGGCAAGGTGCTGACGCTGCTCGATGCCACCCCGCCCCGCTACACGTTCCGGGCTCACATGG
Source organism: uncultured Vicinamibacteraceae bacterium (assembly GCA_964636705.1). Taxonomy (GTDB): domain Bacteria; phylum Acidobacteriota; class Vicinamibacteria; order Vicinamibacterales; family UBA8438; genus VXRJ01. Next base: position 49,569 of record CAZWUJ010000008.1, on the reverse strand, counting down.
GCGTGCCGCGGGGTCTGACCGAGGAGACCCTGACGGTAGCGGGGGAGACCGTCCGCGCCGTCATTCTCTCGGTCGGCAACCCGCAGTGCGTGGTTCTGCTTCCCTCCGTGGCGGAGGCCGAGAGTCGGTTCCGGCGGATCGCGCCCGCGCTTGCCGTGCACCAGCGCTTTTCGGACGGAACCAACGTGGAGTTCGCGGTGGTGGAGCGGCCGGACCGGATCCGCATCGTCATCTGGGAACGGGGCGTCGGGCCGACCGCCGCCTCGGGCACCGGGGCCTGCGCCTCGGTCGTGGCGGCGGCCCGTTTCGGCGGCGCGGCGCGAAGCGCGGAGGTAGTGTCGCCCGGCGGATCGCAACGGGTGGAGTGGACCGATGGTGGAATCTACCTGACCGGCTGGGCCGAACTGGTGGCGCGAGGCGAGTGGGAGCGCGGCCGGAGCCGGTAACCGGGACGAAACGGCCTATGGTGTACGATGGACAGCGGCTGCGGCACGGATTTTGCACGTCGATTCCGCATGCGCAATCTGGCGTCGCACGACCGGCCGCGCGAGAAGCTGCAGCGTCTCGGCGCCGCGGCGCTCGGCGACAACGAGTTGCTGGCGGCGGTGATCGGTCACGGATCCCATCACGAGAGCGCGCTCGATGTCGCCAACCGCCTGCTCGCGCAGGCGGGCGGGGTGCACGGGCTGGCCAAGTCGCTCGACACGCAGTTGCTCCGGGTGACGGGCGTGGGGCCGGCGATGGCGGCGCGGGTCCTCGCGGCCATCGAGTTGGGGCGACGGACGCTGGCGACACCCGAGGAGCGGGTGCAGCTCTGCGGGCCGCGCGACGTCGCGCGCTATCTGCTGCCGCGGTTCGGGACGCGGGCGGTGGAGCAGTTCGGAGTGGTGTTGCTCGACGCGCGCCACCGGGTGTTGCGGACGAAGGTGCTGTCAGTCGGGACGGTCGATGCGAGCGTGGTGCATCCGCGGGACGTATTTGGCGTGGCGGCGTCGGCCGGGGCTACCGTGATTGTGTTGTTCCACAACCATCCATCGGGGGATCCGACACCGAGCGAGGATGACATGGCGCTCACCGCCCGGCTGATCGAAGCGGGACAACTGATGGGGATCGAGGTGCTGGATCACATCGTGCTGGCCGATTCCAGCTACTTCAGTTTCCGGGAAGGGGGGCGGCTGTAGCCGCCGGGACGATGGCGCGGGTGGTCTATCTCGACTGTTTCTCGGGCGCTGCCGGCGACATGATCGCGGGCGCGCTGATAGATGCCGGCGTGCCGTTCGAAGCGCTGACGCGTGTCGTCGACTCCCTTGGCCTCGAGGGCGTCCGCATATCGCGCGATCGTGTCGATCGGAGCGGCATCGGCGCGGCCAAGTTCCGGGTCGATACGGGGACTCCCGACGCCGGTCGTGCCCACGGGCATGATCACTCTCACGATCCCGATCACGGCCACGCGCCCGATCACGGGCACGACCACGACCACGGGCATGGCCATGGTCACGGTCACGGTCACGGTCACGGTCACGAGCATAGCCACGAGCACCGAGGCCTGAGCGAGATCCTGCGCATCGTCGGGTCGTCGTCTCTGTCGCCGGCAGGACAGGCGCGCGCCGCCCGCCTCTTCCGGCGCCTGGCGGAGGTGGAGGCGGCGATCCACCGGATGCCGGTCGAGGAAGTGCACCTGCACGAGGTGGGCGCGGTCGACTCCATTGTTGACGTCGTCGCCGCGGTCCGCGCGCTGGAGTGGCTTGCGCCGGCCCGGGTGGTGGTGTCTCCGCTCAATGTCGGTTCGGGAACCGTGAAGTGCGCGCACGGCGAAATGCCGGTGCCCGCCCCGGCAACCGCGGCTCTGTTGGCTGGAGCGCCTACGTACGCGGCGGGACCGCGGGTCGAGCTGACGACGCCGACCGGTGCGCTGATCGTCACGGAGTACGCGGATGCGTTCGGGCCGATGCCGCCGATGCGGGTGGAGCGGATCGGCTACGGCGCCGGCGACCGCGATCTGCCGGGCCGTCCCAACGTGCTGCGGGCGCTGGTGGGCGAGTCGGTCGAAGCGGAGCCGCACGCCGATCCCGCCGCCGGCTTTCACACCGCGGCAGGCGGGGAGGGCCTGGAACGGGTGGTCGTCCTCGAATGCCAGATTGACGACATGAATCCGCAACTCTACGGGGTGCTGATGGATCGCCTGAGCGGGGCGGGCGCGCTCGATGTTTTCTACGCGCCGATCCAGATGAAGAAGAATCGCCCCGGCACGCTGGTCACCGTGATTGCTCCGCCGCCGCGGCGGGCCGCGCTGGCCGGGATCCTGTTCGCGGAGTCGACGACCATAGGCGTTCGCGTGACCGAAACGCAGCGGGAGCGGCTCGATCGTGAAGCGGTGACAGTGGAGACCCGCCTCGGGGCGGTGCGCATCAAGGTGGCGCGGCGCGGGGGCGCAGTGCTGAACGCCGCTCCGGAGTTCGACGATTGCGTTCGCCTCGCGGCCGAGCACGAGCTTGCCGTCAAGGATGTTCAGGCGATCGCCGTCAAGGCGTGGCTCGACCGCGCGCCGCTGGAGTAACCACGATGTCCCGTTTCTACCTGACGACAGCGATCGACTATGTGAACTCGCGCCCGCACCTCGGGACTGCCTACGAGAAGATCGCCGCCGACGCCATTGCCCGCTACAAGAGGCTCCGCGGTGTCGATACCCGTTTTCTGATGGGCAACGACGAGCATTCTCAGAATGTCTTTCAGCGCGCGCGCGAGCTCGGCGAGGATCCGATTGCCTTCTGCGACCGGATGGAGACCGCCTTCCGGGACGTCTGGGCGCGCCTCGACATCTCGTTCGACGACTTCATACGGACGACCGAGGAGCGCCACCGGACCAGCGTCACTGCGCTGGTGTCCCGCATCGCCGAGGCGGGCGACATCTACGATGGGGTCTACGAGGGGTGGTACTGCGTCTCGTGCGAGGCGTTCAAGCAGGAGAAGGATCTCGACGACGGCAACTGTCCGATCCACCAGAAGCCGCCGGAGTGGATCAAGGAGAAGAACTACTTCTTCCGCCTCTCGAAGTACCGCGACCGCCTTCTGGAGCACTACGCACGGCAGCCGTCGTTCCTGGAGCCGGAGATTCGCCGCAACGAGATGCTCCGCCTGCTCGACGCGGGGCTGGACGACATTTCGATGAGCCGGACCGGGCAGGCGTGGGGGATCCCGGTCCCGTCGGATCCCGCCAGCGTCATCTACGTCTGGGTCGACGCGCTGATCAACTACATCTCGGGTGTCGGCTACGGTGCGGATGCGGATCTCTTCGACACTTGGTGGCCCGCTGATCTGCATGTGATCGGCAAGGACATCACCCGGTTCCACTGCATCGTCTGGCCGGCCATGCTGATGAGCGCCGGCGTCCCGCTGCCCCGCCAGGTCTTCGGCCACGGCTGGGTGCACTGGCAGGGCCAGAAGATGAGCAAGTCGCTCGGCACGGTGGTCGATCCCCTCGAGGCGGCGGACCGCCTGGGTCCCGATCCGCTTCGCCTCTATCTCACGAAGGAGATCGCGTTCGGCGCCGACGGCGATTTCACCTGGGACCGGTTCGAGGAGCGATACAACGTCGACCTCGCGAACAACTACGGCAACCTCGTCTCGCGTCTCGCGTCGATGGGGAAGCGCTACCGCCGGCGCAGACTCGTTGCTCCGTCGAGCGGGCCCGGTCCTCTGGCGGAGGCAGCGGCTCGCACGGTGGCGCGGTACCGAGAGGCGATGGACGGTTACGCGCTTCACCGCGGGGCGGTTGCGGCCTTCGACCTGATCGACGCCGCGAACGAGTACATCACGCGGGAGGAGCCGTGGGTGACGGCGCGCGATCCGGAGCGCGTGGCGGACCTGGACCGGCAGCTCTGGGATGTGAACGAGGCGGTTCGGATTGCGGCGGTGCTGCTGTCGCCGGTGATGCCGCGCTCATGCGCGGAGGTGCTGGCCCGGGTGGGCGCGCCGGCTCCCGAGGAAGGGCTCCGGCTTGACCGCGACGCCGCATGGATCGGCGCGCCGGGCATGGAGCGGCGACTGGTGGAGGGGCCGCCGCTCTGGCCCCGGCTGGAACCGCCGAAGCCGTTAACGGCGGCCACGGCGAAAGCGGGACGGCAGGCGGCAGGGAAGCAATCAACCAAGGAGCAGCCGACGATGACGACCTCGGACCGGGCAGCGGGCGACGCGCCAAAGGTGGAAGCACCGGCTGGCGGCGGGACGCCCGAGACCCCGCAGATCACGATCGACGACTTCCTGAAGGTGGACCTGCGCATCGGGCGTGTGGTCGCCGCCGAGGCGGTGCCGAATTCTCGCAAGCTGGTCCGCCTGGAGATCGAGGACGGCCGCGGTGTCCGCCAGGTGCTCGGCGGGCTCGCGAAGTCGTACGAGCCGGCCGGGCTCGTAGGCCGGTATGTCGTTTTCGTCGCGAACCTCCGACCGGCGAAGCTGGCCGGCCTGGTATCGAACGGGATGGTGCTCGCCGCCCTCGACGCCGACGGCGAGGCGGTGCTCCTGACGGTCGAGGATCCCGCCCGCGCGCCCGCCGGATCGGCGGTCCGCTGATCGGTCCGCGATGATCGATTCCCACTGTCATCTGGCGGACGAACAGTTCGAGGCGGATCTCGACGCGGTAGTCGCCCGTGCGCGCGACGCCGGGGTCACCGGCGCCCTGGCAGTCCTCGATGCAACCAGCGGCGCGGAAGCGGCGCGCGCCGGGAGCGTGGCCGCGGCCTGGCCGGCGGTGCACTTCGCGGTCGGCGTCCATCCGCATCAGGCGGGCGGTTTCATCGACGATCCGGGCGGCGTGACTATGCTGGTCCGCGAGATGTACACGGCGCGGGCCGGCGCCGTGGCGATAGGCGAGATCGGCCTGGACTATCACTACGAGTTCGCGCCCCGCGCCACGCAGATCGAGGTGTTCCGCTGCCAGATCGCGCTCGCCCGCGAGTTGCGGCGACCGGTCGTGATCCATACGCGGGAGGCGGACGAGGACACGATCGACGCATTGCGGAGCGAGGGCGGGGGCGACGTGACCGGCGTCTTCCACTGCTTTACCGGCGATGCGGCGCTCGCCCGGCGCGCCCTCGACCTGGGGTTCCACGTTTCGTTCTCCGGCATCGTCACCTTTCGGAACGCCGGCGCGATCCGGGAGGCGGCGACCATTGTCCCGGCCGATCGGCTGCTGATCGAGACTGACAGCCCGTACCTCGCGCCGGCGCCGTTCCGCGGGAAACGCAACGAGCCGGCGCGCGTCGCCCGAGTGCTCGAGGCGGTGGCCGAGACGCGCGGCGCCGGCATCGAGGAGACGGCCGAGGCGACGAGCCGCGCGTACGCCCGACTCTTCGCCGGGTCCGGACCGCAGCGTTCCTGAACGCTTGCCGCATTGACCACCGGCGCGCATATGTGTTGTGATTCCCCGTCGCGTGTCTACGTTGCTCAACACCTCGCCCCCGGCTGACCTGATCCAGCTTTTCGAGCCGATCCGCGACGATCTGGCGGCGGTCGAAGCCGCGTACACGACGCATATCGCGTCGTCGATCGATCCGCTGCCGGAGATGGCGGAGTACATCCAGCAGAGCGGCGGCAAGCGGGTCCGTCCGGCGGTGCTGCTGATGGCGTCGCGGCTTTGCGGCTACACCGGGGAATGGGCGGTGACGTATGCGTCGGTCGTGGAATATATCCACACCGCGACGCTGATCCACGACGACATCATCGACGAGTCGGACGTGCGCCGCGGCCGGGTTGCGGTTCACTCGCGGTGGGGCAACGACATTACGGTTCTGCTGGGAGATTATCTCTACATCAAGTCGATGGAGATGGCCCTTACCTACCACTCGATAGAGGTGGTCCGGCTGCTGTGCGACGTGACGCGCCGCATGATCGAGGGCGAGTTCTACCAGTTGGCGAAGGCGGGCGATTCCGATATTTCGGAGCCGGAATACTTCGACATCATCGAGCGGAAGACGGCGTACCTCTTCGGCGGTTCGGCCGAGATCGGCGGCCGGCTCGCCGATGCGACCCCGGAGCAATGCGCGGCGCTCCGTGACTACGGCTTCAACCTCGGCGTGGCCTTTCAGCTCGTGGATGACCTGCTCGACTTCACGGCCGACCGCGAGGCGCTCGGCAAGCCGGTGGGCGGCGACCTGCGCGACGGCAAGTTGACGCTTCCCGCGATCCATCTGATGGAGCGGGAAGGACGGGGCAGCCGTGCCGGCGCAATCATTCGCGCCGCAGTGGAGTCGCGCGCCATCGACGATGCGTCGTGGCGTGAGTTGATCGGGTTGCTTCGCGCGCGCGGCGCGATCGACTACGCCTACCGCCGGGCCGTGAACCACGCGGAAGCGGCGAAGGACGCGCTCGCGCGGTTCGCACCGTCGCCCGAGCGCGACGCGCTGGCCGCGCTGCCGGACTTCGTGCTCGCCCGCGACCATTGATCCCGGTCCGGGCACGTGAGCCGGACGTGAGCGTCGATGCCTCCTGATGCCGCGCCGGGGCGGGCTGCGGCTGCCGCGCGCGAGCGGTGCGAGCAGCTTCGCCGCGAGCTGACGGACCACAACTATCGCTACTACGTTCTCGATCAGCCCTCCATCACCGACACCGAGTACGACGTTCTGCTGCGTGAGCTGCAGCAACTCGAATCGGACCATCCGGAACTCGTCACCCCCGATTCGCCCAGCCGGCGGGTGGGGGGCGCGCCACGCGAAGGGGTGGAGAAGGCGCGCCATTCCTCGGAGATGCTCAGCCTCGACAACGCGTTCGACGAAGCGGAGCTGCGCGACTTCGATCGGCGCGCGTGCGAGCTGGCCGGCCTCGAAGAACTGGACTACGTCGGCGAACTGAAGCTGGACGGGGTCTCGATGGCGGCCCGCTACGCGGCTGGCCGGCTCGACCTGGCCCTCACCCGCGGCGACGGCGAGACGGGCGAGGTGATCACCCCGAATGCCCGCACCCTGCGCACCCTGCCGCTGTCGGTCGGGGCCGGCGCGCTCGAGGCGGCGGGGGTGCCCGGCGCCTTCGAGGTGCGGGGCGAGGTCGTGATGCCGAAGGCGGCGTTCGCCGAGCTGAACCGGCGCCAGCTCGAGGCGGAAGAGAAGACGTTCGCCAACCCGCGCAACGCCGCCGCGGGCTCGCTCCGCATGCTGGACGCGCGCGTCACCGCGTCACGCCGCCTCGACTTCTATCCGTATCTGCTGCTGGATGCGGCCGGCCGCCCCCTGTTCGAATCGCACTGGGCGTCGCTCGAGGCGCTGGCCGCTCTCCGGTTCAAGGTCAATCCGAAGCGTGAGCGTCTCCACGGGATCGAACAGTTGCTCACCTTCCGCGACAGGTGGATCGCCCGGCGCGACGAGCTGCCGTACGAGATCGACGGCCTCGTGTTCAAGGTGGATGCCGTGGGGTTGCAGGCGCGCCTCGGCGCGACCTCGAAGTCGCCCCGCTGGGCGATCGCCTGCAAACCGCAGGCGCAGCAGGCGGAGACGGTCGTCGAGGGGATCGACGTGCAGGTGGGGCGGACCGGCGCGGTCACGCCGCGCGCGCGGCTCCGGCCGGTCGTCGTCGGCGGGGTGACCGTGTCGCGCGCCACGCTCCACAATCAGGACGAGATCGCCCGGCTTGGCCTGCAGATTGGTGACCGCGTGCTGATCGAGCGGAGCGGCGACGTCATTCCCAAGGTGGTGCGTGTCGTCAGCGAGGGTCCGCTGCGAACACTGTTCGAGATGCCCTCGGCCTGCCCCGTCTGCGGCTCGCCGGTCGTCCGGGAGGCCGACGAGGTCGTCGTGCGCTGCAACAACGCCAGTTGCCGGGCGCGTCTCACGGAATCGATCCTGCATTTCGCCCGCCGGACCGCGATGGACATCGACGGCCTCGGCGAGTGGCTGGTCAGTGCCTTGGTGGATGGCGGAATCGTGGATGACTTCGCGGACCTCTACGGACTGACGGTCGAGCAACTGGCCGGTCTCACCAAGGAGACCAAGGTCAGCCCGACGCGCCTCGGCGAAAAGTCGGCGCAAAAGGTGGTCGGCGCGCTCGACCGCTCCAAATCCGCTCCCCTCGCGCGCTTCGTCTTCGGTCTCGGCATCCGGCACGTCGGCGAGCGCACCGCGGAGCTGCTCGCGGACCATTTCGGCAGTCTCGACGCCATCCGCGCCGCGTCGCCGGAGGAACTGGAACAGGTCGAGGAAGTAGGCCCGCGCATCGCCGAGTCGGTGCAGCAGTTCTTCGCGGCGGATCGGAACCGCGCACTGCTCGATCGCCTGCGCCAGGCGGGTGTCCGGCCCAGCGAGTCCGCGCCCGCTGCGACCGTGCCGTCGGACGCGGCATCCGCGGCAGCCGCCGACGCGACGGAAGCCCCGATTCCGCTCGTGGGGAAGACGTTCGTGTTGACCGGCACGCTGCCCGCCCTGACCCGCGACGAGGCGAAGCGACTGATTGTCGCGGCGGGTGGCAGGGTGACCGGATCGGTCAGCGCCAGGACCGACTACGTCGTGGCTGGCGACAGCCCCGGCTCGAAGCTGCGGAAGGCGCAATCCCTCGGCGTCGCCGTCCTCGACGAGCCGGCTCTCCGCGCCCTGCTCGCGGGCGGATGAGGCGCGCCACCCGGCTATGGCAGCGCGAACGTCAGGATCGCGTCCGTGGCAATCACGCTGAGGTACTGCTTGCCGTTCACCTCGTAGGTGAGCGGACTCGACCGAATCGGCCGCGGCGCCTGGTAGTGGAACAACTGCTCGCCGGTGGCCGCGTCGAAAGCATGAAAGCCACCGTCGTCGAGCCCCTGGAAGACCAGGTTGCCCGCCGTCGCGAGGCTGCCGCTGGCGCCGATGGTCTGCATGGCCGGCAGCACCTGTTGCCAGACTTCTTCCCCGCTCGCCGGCTCGTAGGCGGTAAGCGTCGTCGTCGGCGGGTAGTCGGGGATACGGCTCAGCTCCTCGTAGTTTGCCGAGTGACCGACGCCATCGGGTCCCGCCTCGAGGGAATCGCCCACCGGGCGGACGATCAGCGATACCGCGGCGTTCTTCCCGGTGACGTAGAGCAGGCCGGTCTGCGGGCTGAACGACGGCGATCCGAAGCTGGAGCCGCCGTGCGCGACGATGTGGTGCGTGTCGATCGAGTACGGCGTGTACATCTGGCGGAGGCGCTGCTGCTGTTCCGGATCGTCCACCCAGGCATAGGTGGCGCAGAACGGCGTCATCGGGATGCCCCGCGCGTTGTGGGGAATCGGCTGGGTCGGATAGACCACCTCGCCCGGTACGTTCGTCTCCGTCGGCATCAGCGTTTCCACCATGGGGTTGATGGGCTCGCCGGTTTCTCGATGCCAGAGATAGAGCAGGCAGTTCTTGCCCGCGGCGCCGACGCCCCGAATCGTTTCTCCATCCGCGCCGGTGACGTCGAAGAGCACCGGGCCGGTTACGTGGTCCCAATCCCAGAGGTCGTGGTGGATCGCCTGGTAGTACCACCGGAGGGCGCCGGTCTCCATGTCGAGCGCGATGGTGGAGTTGGTGAAGAGATTGGCCCCGGGACGCGCGGATCCATCGTAGTCGGGTGACGGATTTCCGGCGTTCACGTAGACCAGCCCCAGTTCCGGGTCGATCGCGGGCTGAGTCCAGATGCCGCCGCCCGCGCGCTGCCCGTCTCCCCACGTGTCGCGCGCGATCTCCCATCCGTCGTCCTGCGGCCGTTGCGGAATAGTGTTGAACACCCACTTGATGGCGCCCGTCTCGGCGTCGGTCGCGATGACGAGGCCGCCCGGAATGTGGCTTTCCGAAATCGCGGCGCCGAGGTACAGCGCGCCGTCGTGGTAGGCGGGCGAGGCGTTGATCCGGTAGCCGAGGCTGAACGGATCGAAGTCGGGCGGATAGGCGTCGGGATACTTGAACTGCAGGGCGAGGCCGACGACCGGAAGGACACCGCCGTCACCAAAGGTTTCGATCAGCTCGCCCGACGCCGCGTCGACCGCCAACAGGCTGTTTCCGACGTAGGCATAGATGGTTCCCTCGGCGTAGAGGGGGCCGCGGAAGCGGTTGCTTCCCGACAGCTCCATCTGGAGCTCCAGGGTCCAGATCTCGGCGCCGGTCGCTGCGTCGAGGGCGTACATCATGGCCCCGGTCTGGAGGTACATGACACCGTCCACGACGAGCGGCGTCTGCTGGGCCACGTCGAGGCCGGCCGGAAAGCGATAGGTCCACCGCTCGGCAAGTTGTGCCACCGAGCGGTCGTTGATCTGGTCCAGCTCGGTGTAGCGGCGGTTGTACAAGTCGATGTTGTGCGACGTGAAGTTCGTCTGGCCGCCCGCCGTGATGTCAGGAGGCGCGCTCTGTCGCGTGATCCGCGTTTGGCCGCCCGCGGTTGCGGGAGCGATCAGGACGAGTGCCGCCACCAGGGGGATAAGAAGCCGAAGTCCTGCGCCTGCGCCTTGCCGTCTGCTCATGGCTCTCCTTCACCGGTGGCGAGTAGTCCGCCGATTATGCCTCCATTCCGCCTGCGGCACCCGCCGGCATCGCTCCGGACCGGCCTGCGCCGGGCGCTCCGGACCCGCTGGTAAGATTGCCGGCGTACGCGCCGCCGAAAACGGCGCCCTCCGGATCATGGCTCCCCGCATTCTCGTGGTCGACGACGAAGAGGAGATCCGCGAGTCCCTGAAGCGGATCCTCGAGTACGACGGATACGAATGTCTCACTGCGCCGACCGGCCAGGCGGCGCTTGCCCGGATCGAGCGCGGCGGACCGGACCTCGTCTTTCTGGATATCAAAATGCCGGGTATCGACGGCCTCGAGGTGCTGCGCCGGATCCGGGAGCGGGACGAGTGGCTTCCGGTCGTCGTGATCTCGGGTCACGGCGACGTCAGCACCGCCGTCGAGGCGACGAAGCTGGGCGCATTCGACTTCCTCGAGAAGCCGCTCGAGTCGAAGCGGGTCACCGTGACCATCCGGAACGCTCTGCGCCAGCGCCGGCTGGGCGCCGAGAACCGAAGGTTCCGGCGAGCGGAAGAAGAACGGCATCTGGCGGAGGAACGACGGTACGCGATGGTGGGCGAGAGCACGGCGCTGCGCAGTCTGGCGGACGAGATTGCGCGCGCCGCGCCAGTTCGAAGCGCCGTGCTTGTCCAGGGGGAGAGCGGCGTCGGCAAGGAACTGGTGGCGCGCGCGCTGCACCGGCAGAGCCCGCGCGTCGGTCAACGCTTCGTGCAGGTGAACTGCGCCGCCATTCCGCACGAGCTGATCGAGTCGGAGCTGTTCGGTCACGAGAAGGGCTCGTTCACCGGCGCCGCCGACAAGCAGATCGGGAAGTTCGAGCAGGCGGACCGCGGCACGATCTTCCTCGACGAGGTGGGCGACATGTCGCTCGCGGCGCAGGCGAAGGTGCTCCGCGTCCTGCAGGAAGGCGAAGTGGAGCGCCTCGGCTCCAACCGCACGATCCGGGTGGATATCCGTCTGGTCGCCGCCACGAACCGCGACCTGACGCAGGCGATCGACGCGGGAGCGTTTCGCGAGGATCTCTACTTCCGCCTCAGCGTCATCCCGATCCGCGTGCCGCCGTTGCGGGAACGGCCGGAGGACATCCCGCTGCTGGTGCGGCACTTCGCCGAACGGTTCGGCCGCGAGAACAACTACCGCCCCAAGCCCTTCACCGCCGCGGCGGTCGACGCGCTCGCGGCGCGCCGCTGGCGCGGCAATATCCGCGAACTGCGCAACGCGGTCGAGCGGCTGATGGTAATGGCGCCGGGACCGTCGATCACCGTCGACGACGTGCGGGCCACGACCTTCGCGGATGGACGGGCGGCCGCTCCGGGAGGGTCGGCACTGCCGGCGGCGCGCACGCTGCGCGAGTTCAAGGAGGCGAGCGAGCGCGCGTTCCTGGTGGAGAGGCTGCGGGCCTTCGGGTGGAACGTCTCGAAGACCGCCGAGGAGATCGATACACCCCGTAGTAACCTCTACAAGAAGCTCGAGCTATACCGCATCAGCCAGGAGGCTGATGGCTAGCGACGATCCTTGACATTCCGCCGCAGTCGGCCGGACGACCGCTGCGCCCGGGGCCGTGCGCCGCGCCGGGCGGGGAGGAAAGTCCGAACTCCGCAGGGCAGTGCGCCGGGTAACGCCCGGTCAGGGTGACCTGAAGGAAAGTGGCACAGAAAACATACCGCCTGCCGGCGCCTCCGGGAGCCGGCCGGCAAGGGTGAAAAGGTGCGGTAAGAGCGCACCGCGTTCCCCGCAAGGGGAATGGCAGGCTAAACCCCGCACGGAGCAAGACCAAATAGGGAGGCGCCCGAGAGCGGCCCGTTCGAAGCCTCCGGGTAGGTTGCTCGATCCCGCCAGTAATGGCGGGGCTAGAGGAATGGTCGTCACCGCGGTGGCGTGACGCGTCGCGCCGCCGCGGTACAGAATTCGGCTTATGGTCGGCCTGCGGCGGACCTTGTGGGGACCGGTGGCCGGGGGAGTCAGGAATGCAGAGACGTGTATGGGTGCTCGCGGGGGTGGGCGCCGCGCTGGCGGTGGCAGTCGCGATCATTGTTTCCGGCCTCGACGCCGAAGCGCAGCGCCAACGCGGCGGGGGCCGGGCGGATGAGCCGGCCCTGACGGTCGAGGAGTACACGCCGCGTTCGACCCTCGTCGTCGACCAGCATCCGGTCCCCCGCGCGCGGTACCCCGTGATCGACGTCCACAGCCATCACCGCCCCGGCTTTTCCGTTGACCGCTGGCACGGGGTCGTCGAGGAGATGGACGCGCTCAACCTGCAGGTGCTCGTCAACCTGAGCGGCGGCTACGGTTCCACGCTCGAGCGGTGCGTCGGCACCATCGCCGCGAGCGACCATCCCGACCGCATGGTCTGCTTCGCGAATCTCGACTTCGGCGGGGGCGTCGGCCCCGGTTTCGGCGCGCGGGCCGCGGCGCAACTGGAGCGGGATGTCGCGGCGGGCGCCGTCGGCCTGAAGTTCTTCAAGAACTTCGGCATCGACGTGCGCGACACGAACGGCGACCGGGTGCCGGTGGATCACCCCGAGCTCGACTCGGTGTTCGAGACGGCGGGGCGGTTGGGCATCCCGGTGTTGATGCATGTCGGAGAGCCGCAGTCCTTCTACGACCCGGTCGACCGTTTCAACGAGCGCTGGCTGGAACTGACGCTGCTGCCCGACCGGCGGTTGCCGGCCGACCGCTACCCGGGGTTCGAAACGATGATGGCGGAACGCGACCGCCGGTTCGCGCGGCACCCGGAGACGCATTTCATCGCCGCGCACATGGGATGGCACGCAAACGACCTCGGCCGGCTGGGCCGACTGCTGGACGAGCTGCCGAACGTCTGGGTGGAGACGGGGGCGATCCTGTATGAACTGGGACGCCAGCCCTGGACCGCGCGCGAGTTCTTCACGACGCACCAGGATCGCGTGCTGTTCGGAAAGGACCGCTTCGCGGCGGAAGAGTTCCCCTACTACTGGCGGACGTTCGAGACCCGCGACGAGTACTTCGACTACTACCGGCGCTACCACGCCTTCTGGCAGATGTACGGCATGGATCTGCCGGATGACGTCCTCCGCAAGCTCTACTACCGGAACGCGCTCGACCTGATCCCGGGCATCGAGCGGTCACAGTTCCCCGGTTCCTGACGCTCTCCGCGCCGACGATGGCACGTTACCTCGTGACCGGCGGCGCCGGTTTCATCGGCTCCCACGTTGTCGAGGCGCTTGTGGAGCGGGGCGACGATGTCCGCGTTGTCGACGATCTGTCGACGGGCCGCCGTTCCAACCTCGCCGCGTGTCCCGGCACCGAGTTGATCGAGGTTGACCTGGCCGACGAGGGAGTGGCGGCGCGGGCCGTGGCGGGCATCGATCGGGTGATCCACCTTGCCGCCATCCCGTCGGTTCCGCGCTCGGTGCGGCAGCCGGCGCGGTGCCACCGCGCCAACCTGGAGGCGACGCACGCGGTGCTGCTGGCGGCGCGCGACGCCGGCGTGCGCCGGCTCGTTTTCGCGAGTTCGTCATCGGTCTACGGCGAGTCCGAGACGCTGCCCAAGCATGAGGGGCTTTGCCCGTCGCCGCTCTCCCCCTATGCGCTCCACAAGCTCGTCGGCGAGCACTACGCGGCCCTGTTCGCCCGGCTGTACGGGCTGGAGACTGTCTCCCTGCGTTTTTTCAACGTCTTTGGCCCGCGGCAGTCGCCGACCTCGCAATACTCCGGCGTCATCTCGCTCTTTACCGCGGCGTTGCTGGCGGGCAAGTCTCCGACGATCTACGGCGACGGTGAACAGACTCGCGATTTCACCTACGTATCGGACGTGGTGGCGGGCGTGCTGTCGGCCTGCGAGGCGCCCGCCGCCGCCGTGTCGGGGCGGGCATTCAACCTGGCGCGCGGCGGGCGGACATCGGTCAACGACCTTTTCTCGGCGCTGCGGCGGGCGACCGGCGCGACCGGCGTCGACGCGGCGTACACTTCGTCGCGGCCCGGCGACATCCGCGATTCCCAGGCGGACATCTCGCTGGCCCGCAAGCTGCTGGGTTTCGAACCGGCCGTGGGCGTCGAGGAGGGGCTTCGACGCACGGTGGAGTGGCAACGGTCGGTTCCGACGGAACGGGAGTGGTCATGAGGATACCGTTTACCGGATCGCCGGCGCCGACGGTGGGCGTCGAGCTGGAACTCCAGATCATCGATCCCGAGACGATGAACCTGGCTCCGGGAGCGCCCGCCATCATCGAACGGTCGGGCGATCCGAAACACGTCAAGGCGGAGCTGATCGAGTCGACGATCGAGGTCTGCACCGATGTCTGCGCCGACATAGCCGAGGTGCGCCGCGACCTGACGGCGCGGGTGGACAGCCTGCTCGGGGTCGCCGACGACCTCGGCTACCGGATCGCGTGCGCGGGCACGCATCCCTTCTCGCGCTGGGGCCAGCAGACGATCACGCCCTCGCCCCGCTACCACCGGCTGGTCGAGAAGTGTCAGTGGCCGGCCCGCCGGCTGATGATCTTCGGCCTGCATGTTCACGTCGGCATCGAGAGCGGCGAAAAGGCGATCGCCCTGTTCAATTCCCTCACCACCTATCTGCCGCACCTGCTGTCGCTGTCGGCCAGCTCGCCCTTCTTCGACAGGGCCGACACCGGCCTGGCGTCGTGCCGGACGAAGATCTTCGAGAGTCTTCCCACCGCCGGCCTGCCGTACCGCTTCGTCAACTACGCCGAGTTCCAGCGGCTGATGATCACCTTGATCAACGCGAAGGCGATCGAGTCGATCCAGGAGATCTGGTGGGACATCAGGCCGCATCCGAACTTCGGCACGGTCGAGGTGAGGGTCTGCGACGGGCTGCCGACGCTCAACGAGGCGATCGCCGTGACGGCGCTGATCCAGGCGCTGCTCGTCTGGCTGGGGGATCAGTACGACGAGGGCGAGTACCTGCCCCTGCACCGCCACTGGATTGTTCGCGAGAACAAGTGGCGCGCGGCGCGCTGGGCAACCGACGCGGACATCATCGTCGACGAGGAGGGACGGCTCGAACGGTTGGACGAGAGTCTGGCGAAGCTGGTCGAGAACGACCTGATGGCGGTCGCCACACGCCTTGGCAGCGACGTCGAACTGAGTCGGGTCATCGGCATGCTGCGCAACGGCCCGAGCTATCGGCGGCAGCGGCAGGTCTACGAGGAGACGAAGGACCATCGCGAGGTGATGCGGGCCCTCGTTCGCGAGTTCCGGGAGAACGCGCCAATCGTCGTCTGAGGGCGTGCGCCGTCCAACCGCGCGGGGCCGCCCGGCCGGCGAGCCGCAGCGGCGTCTCGCCGTCTCGCCGTCAGGACGCGCTCGGCGCGCCCGCCGCGCCCCAGGCGAACCACCGGCCGCCGTGCCGTTCGAGGGCGAGCGGCAGCCCGAAGCCCCGCGACAGCGTATCGGCCGTCAGCGTGTCGCCGGCCGGGCCGGCGGCGACGATCCGTCCTTCCGAGAGGATCAGCGCGTGCGTGAAGCCGGGCGGGATCTCATCGACATGGTGGGTGACGAGTACGATGGCCTTCGGTCCGCGATCCGCGGCAACGTCGGCCAACATCGAGACGAGTTGTTCGCGGCCGGTCAGATCGAGCCCCGCCGTCGGCTCGTCCAGCACCAGCAGCGCCGGCTCGGCCATCAGAGCGCGCGCGAGCAGAACGCGTTGCCGTTCGCCGGCTGAAAGCGTCGCGTAACGTGAGGCGGCGAGCGCGCCGCAACCGAACCTGGACAGCAGCGCCCGCGCGCGCGTCCGGTCCGCCTCGTCGTAGCGATGCCACCAGGGGGCGAGCGCCGCGTGCCGGCCGGTAAGGACAATATCCGTGGCGGTGAGTCCCGGCCGCATCTGATCCGCCAGCGCCTGGCTCGTCATGCCGATGCGGGCCCGCAGCGCCCGCGCGTCGACGCGCCCGAACCGCTCGCCCAGCACATCCACGGTTCCCCGTGACGGGTGGAGATGCAGGCTGGCGATACGGCACAGCGACGTCTTGCCGGAGCCGTTCGGGCCCAGTACGACCCAGCGCTCGCCCGGGTCGACCTCCCAGTCGATCCGGTCGAGGATGGTCCGCCCGTCGCGGACGAGCGAGACGCCGGCGAGGCGCAGGACCGCGGATGTCTCCGGCGGTGCGCCCGACGCCCGGACTTGCTCCATCGAGGGCTGCATGACGTGAGACTATAGGCCGTGTCGCTGGATCGTCTTGCCGTGCGCCTGCCGAACTGGGTGGGAGACATCATGCTCGCGCGGCCGGCGCTGCATGCGATCCGCGCGCGCTGGCCGGACGCCGCGCTCCACGGAATGGCGCGGGAAGGGCATCTGGCCCTGGTCGAGCGGCTGGGTCTGTTCCAACGGATCGATCCCGCGCCACCCGGCGGCGGGTTGGCGGGCGCGCTTGCCGTCCGGCGGGCGGCGCGCGCGGTGCGGGCGTTCGCGCCGGACGCCATGGTGCTGATGGCGCCCTCGTTCGAAGCGGCGCTGGTGGCTCGCCTGGCGGGCGTCGGACGGCGCATCGGCCATGACACCGATGGCCGGGGATCGTTGCTGACCGACGCTGTCCGACCCCGTCCGGACGCGCATCGCGGCGACGAGTACCGCGACCTCGTGGGTTGCCTCGACGGGCCGGCGGATGGATGGGGGAGGGGAGGGGAAGATTTCGTCCCGCCCCTGGCGTTCACCGCGGGCGACCGTGCGTACGCATCGCGGCTCGTCCGGGGGATGGGCTGGCCGGACGGTTGCCGGCCGGTGTTCGTCAATCCGGCCGCCGCCAAGGCGCCGCGCGCGTGGTCATCGGATCGCTACCTGGTGCTGGCGGAACACCTGGCGGCGGCTCCGGGGGCGGGCGGCGGTCGGCCCGTCATCCTGCATGCGCGACCGCCGTTCGCGGCGCCGGATGGCTGGGCGGCGGCGCGCGGCGTGGCCCTCGCGGGCGATGCGACGCTGACGGAGCTGGCCGCGCTGCTCGAACGATGCGCGCTCTACGTGGGAAACGACAGCGGTCCGGCGCACCTGGCGGCCGCGGCAGGCATTCCGACGGTGACCCTGTACGGATCGTCCCGGCCGTTCCGGACCGGACCGCGCGGGGCGGGCGGCGCCCCTCACGTGGCGATCAGCGCCGATTTCGACTGCTCGCCGTGCCGGGAGCGCTTCTTCGAGGAATGTCCGTCGCCTCCCACCCGCGACGGCCGTCCTCCCTGCCTGGACGCCATCGGGACCGACTCCGTCATCCGTGCCGTGGAACGGGTGCTCAATCGAGCCGCGCCTTGAGGGCGTCCAGCTCGGCGCGCAGCCGCTTTACCTCGTCGGCGATTCTCGGCAGCCGGCCGAGATAGCCCTGCTGCGTCTTGATGTCCTTGAGAGGCCGGGCCGGCGTCCCCCAGAAGGGCTGGCCGGCCGGGATGCGCTTGCGGGACGGGACGCCGCACTGCGCGCCGACGATCGCGTGGTCGTCGATTCGGCAGTAGTCGGCGATTCCCACCTGACCGCCGATGATCGCCTCCCGGCCAACGGTGGAACTGCCGGCGATGCCGGTCTGCGACGAGATGATCGCGTGCGGACCGATCCGGACGTTGTGCGCCACCTGGCAGAGGTTGTCGATCTTGACGCCGTCCGCTATTCGCGTGTCGTCCAGGGATCCCCGATCGATGCACGTGTTGGCTCCCAGCTCGACATCGTCCCCGATCCGCACCCCGCCCAGTTGGGGCACCTTGACCTGCTGCGCGCCGTCGAAGACAAAGCCGAACCCGTCCGCGCCGATGACGACGCCAGCATGGACGATCGCCCGGTCGCCGACAATCGTGCCGGGATAGACCACGACGTGCGGATGGAGGAAGCCGTCCTCGCCGATCCGTGCTCCGGCGCCGACGTAGCCACCTGCGAGGATCGTCGTGCCGCGGCCGATCTCCGCGCCCGTCTCGATGACCGTCCACGGGCCGATCGACACGTCCGATCCGATCGCTGCGCCGGGGGAGACGACCGCCGTCGGATGCACGCCGCGGGGCGGCACCGGCGGCGGCAGCAGCCACTGGGCGGCCCGCGCGAACGCCACGCGCGGCTTGTCGACGACTATCACCGTCCGGCCCGGGAGCTCGCTTCCCGCGGGGATCAGGATGCACTCCGCGGCGGTCTCCGACATCTTGGCCAGGTGCCTTCCCTCGGCGTAAGCGAGATCTCCGTCGCCAGCGTGCTCGAGGCTGCCGACGGAGTGAATCTCCGCCGCGCCGTCGCCATGCAGCACGCCGCCGACATGGTCCGCGATCTCCTGGGCTGTTCTCATCGTTGCTCTCCCGGTGCGCCCGGCGGGCGCGGTGATTTTCCGCAACGCGGGCGGGCCGGCGCCACCGCCGTACCCCGCGCCCGCCGTCAGTCGCCGCCCAGCGAAAGGGTGGTTGCGCCGTCGCCAATCATCACGGCGTGGCGCGATCGTTCCGCTCCCGCCTGCACGAGGGCGGTATACGCTCCTGGCGCCACGTTGTCGAGCGAGAAGGCGCCTTCCCGGTCGGCGACCGCCGCGTAGGGGGACGTCGAGACGACGACGCTGGCGCCCATCTGGGGGTGAATGTCGCAGGCGACGCGGTACGTGCCGGCAGCGTCGAAGAAATGCTCGTAGGTGCCGCCGATCGGCGTGGAGATGTTGAAGGCGGTCTCCTTGGTGTCGATGTTGAAGACCCGCACGTTGTGCAGAATGTCCTCGCTGTTGACGAAGTGGACCGGTTGTCCCACTGTCGCGAGCACCACCGGCGGCAGGAACTCCATGCTGATCTGATCCATCCGGGCAGGGGTCTGCGGCGGCTCGAGCGTCACGTCGCCTGCCGGCTCGAGGATCACCACGGTGAGCGAGCCGTCGGGCGAGACGGGCGCCGTGCCGGTAACCGACAGCCCGTCGCCGGGGGCGGGCGCCGGCGCGACGTCGGAGGCCGCCTCGGCCGAGGCGGCGGGATCCGCGGGAACATCCCGGCACGCCGCCGCGCAGGAAGCGGCCAGACCCGCGACGGCGAGAATGGCCGCCGGCTTCGAGCGAAGACTCACGCGGCACATTATACGGACGGAGGGAGGGATTTCTCCGGGGAATGGTCCGCGGATGAGTTGTTGATCTTGCCGGGACGACCGCGCTAGAATTCTCCAGTTTTCTTTTCGGGCGGACAGGCGTGTACTTTCTACCGCCACTTTCCGCTCGTGGAGGTGCCGAGATGAAGAAGTACACGTTGGTGTTCCTTGCCGTCGCGGCGGCAGTCGTGATGGCGGCTCCGGGTGTGGCGTCCGCACAGTCGGACGACGTCACATTCCACAAGGACATCGAGCCGATTCTGCAGCGTTCCTGTCAGGTATGCCACCGGCCGGACAACATGGCGCCGATGTCTCTGATGAACTACCAGGAGACGCGTCCCTGGGCGCGGTCCATCAGGAACAAGGTAGTGGCCCGCGAGATGCCGCCCTGGCACGTCGACCCGAACGTCGGCATCCAGGACTTCAAGGACGATCGCTCGCTCTCGAAGCGGGAGATCGACATGATTGCGGCCTGGGTCGACAACGGCGCGCCGCGCGGGAATCCGGCCGATGCGCCACCGCCGGCCGTGCTGCCCGACTTCGGGGCGTGGTCGATTGAGCCGGATCTGATCGTCACCTCGCCGCCCCACACCGTACCGGCCGAGGCCGGCGACTGGTGGGGCGACTACATCGTCGACTCGGGCGTCACCCAGGATCGTTACATCAAGGCGATCCAGACCAAGGCGGGCGACCTGCGGGTCGTGCACCACGCACTGACGTACGCGGTCACGGATCCCGACGCTCCCATCAATGACAGTTCGAACGACTTCTTCCTGAACGAGTACGCGGTCGGCAAGAACGCCGACGTGTATCCCGATGGCACCGGCAAGGTTCTGGAAGCGGATGCGCGCGTGCGCTTCAGCTTCCACTACCACTCCATCGGGGAGGAAGTGGTTGACCGGACCGACCTCGGCATGGTGCTCTACCCGGTGGGCGAGGAGCCGGAGCGGGTCCTGTACTCGCGGCAGCTCGGCCAGGCGGGCGAGCTCGACATCCCGGCGGGGCAGATCACGCGGCATGACGGGTACACCACGATGTACCTGCCGGGCCGGCTGACCGGGTTCCAGCCGCACATGCACTTCCTCGGCAAGCGCCAGTGTCTGGAGCTCATCTATCCCGACGCATCGACCGAGATGGTGAGTTGCGTCAACTTCGACTTCAACTGGCACATCGTCTACAACTACGCGGACGAGGCGCAGCCGATTTACCCGGCGGGGACGAAGCTGCACGTCATCAGCTACCACGACAACACCGAAGCCCATCGGGGCAACCTGGACGCGTTGAACTGGACGGGTGGCGGCAGCCGGACCATCGACGAGATGGCCTTCGGGTGGATTAGCTGGTATGACCTGACCGAAGAGGAGTACGCCGCGGAGCTCGACGCGCGCGCAAACAACAACAACGACTAGTCGGTCATGATCAGGCACCTCAACTTCGAGGAGGCCGCCGTCCGTATGGCGGCGGCCTCCGTCGTTCTCGTCGTTCTGGTCTTCGGCGGAGCCATCGGCGTCGCCGAGGCGCAGGTCAACCCGCGTGACGTGCCGATCGTCGCGCAGCCACAGCAGCGGTTCGATGGCGGGCAGGACATCCAGCCGATCTTCGAGGGCTGGACCCGTAACGATGACGGGAGCTACCTGTTCCACTTCGGCTACCTGAATCGCAACTACAGCGAGCGGCCCTCCATCCCCGTCGGTCCGGAGAATCACTTCTCACCGGGGGCCGAAGACCGCGGGCAGCCGACGTACTTCTACCCGCGGACGCAGCGTTACCAGTTCACGGTTCCGATGCCGGCCGACACCGGACCGAACCCGGAGGACGGCATCATCTGGAACGTGACCGCCAACGGCAGTGAGCAGCAGGCCTACGGTTGGTTGCAGCCGGAATGGGAGATCGACGAGAACACCGTCACCTCCAACCTGGGAACCGGCTTCGGCCGTCCGGTCGAGCAATTGTTCACGAACCAGCCGCCCGAGATAGACGTCTCCGCGAGCGCGATGACGGTGGGAGTGGGCGAGGCGGTCACGCTGACCGCCATGCTGAGTGACGACGAGCTGCCGGAGCAGATGCCGCCACGACGGCCGCGGGCGCGCCTGCCGACGCTGATACCGCCCGACGACTTGCCCAGGGTTCCCGACAACATTCGCTGGTATCGGAGGCCGCGCCCGCCGCGCAACGGTCTGGCGTTGCTCTGGGTCGTGTACCGCGGCCCGGCGGATGCCAACTTCGAACCGTCCGGCTATCAGCGGGCGTTCGCGGAGGAGGAGGGCGAGACGGAAGTGGATGGCGTAGCGACGGCCGCCACGTCCGCCGACACGCCCACAACCCACACCGATGGCGACGGATGGACGTCAGCGACGTTCGAGGCGACGGTGACCTTCGACGAGCCGGGCGAGTATACGCTTCGCGGCTGGGCGTCGGACGCCATGTTCCTCACGCCGGGTGACGTCACGATCACCGTCCGGTAGTTTCGGACCGCTGGCTGAGCGTACGCCCTGAAACCACGCGGCGTGCGCTCAGCCTTTTTGCTTTCCTGCGCTTCCGCTCGCGCGCGCCAACTGCACCACCGCGATCAACAGGCAGGCCGCTCCCGGCGGAACCAGGGCGATGCCGATGCCCGGGTCGCCGCTGTAGAACGTGACGCCGCCGGAGAAGAAGCCGGCCGGCAGCAGCACCGTCGCCGCCATCAACATCTTCGACGCCAGGCTGGCCCCCCGACGGCTTTCGGTCAGCTCGGGCGCGGCTCGCCACGCGACTCCCACCACGACGTTGATCACGCCAAGTAGCGCGCCGTGTGCGTGGGCGAGTGTCCACATCAGCCGCCGAGTCTCGTTCGAGACGTCGAGATAGAAGCCCACCTTGAAGCCGTGAAAGGCTTCGAGCGTCGCGCCGAGGGTGAGGAACAGGGCGAGCGCCCAGAAGCCGAACCGGAGATGGCGGCGGACGTAGTCCGGCCGGACTGCGGAGGGGGCGGCGGTCACGGCGCGTCTCCGTGCATCTATTCCCGCAGGAAGAGTGGTCGGGTATCCCGCTGGTCGAAGAGGCGGCGCATGGTCGCCGTGTCCAGTGAGCCATCGAGACCGAAGAGCAACGCCGGGTCGCGACGCTCGCGCGACCGGGTGCTCTCGCGCCAGTCGGTCAGGACGCGGACGGCGGCGGCGATGCGGGCGTCGCGGTCGCCCGTAAAGTCGTAGTCGAACCCGGCGTATCCGGGCAGCGTCCGGAGCGAGCGGGCGGCGATGTAGCGTACGGTGTCGTACGGGTCGCCCAGCAGCTCGCCCAGGTAGGGGACCATCCAGCTCGTGCCGGAGGCGGTCTGGGCCGGTTCCCAGCCGTAGCTCCAGGCGGCAAGGGCACGCTGGCCGGCGTCGCCGCGGAGCAACCACAGGATCGACGCCGCGACACGTTGCTCGTCGTCTTCCAGCTCCGGCGGCTCCTGTCCGTACCACTCGTCCAGCGCGCTGGCGCTCCACGCGAGAGTCCGGTCGAGATGGCAGAGGTTGCAGGCGTTCGGCCGACCCACTTCCACGGTCTCGCGTACCGACGGGCTGCCGACCGTATGGCTCCGGATGGCGCGCATCAGGCCGTAGGACGTGTACGGCATGTGGCAGTTGTAGCAGCGGCTGCCGGCGGACTCCGGTGCATGGTTGGTATGCGCGGCAACGTCGGCCGCGATCGGCTCATGGCACTGAGTGCACGCGGCGTCCCCGTCCATGCCGGCCGACACCTGGTGCGTGTCCGCCCATTCGGCCAGGGGCCGCGGATCCTCGGGCGTCTGATGCATCGCGTGGCAGGAGAAACAGCTCAGCGTCCGCTCCGGCGTGTCGGCGTTGACATAGCAGGGTGAATCGATCAGGCCGTTGTACTCCCGCCCGGACACCCGAACCAGGCCGTCGGGCCAGAACGAACCCCGGACGAAATCCGGATCGACGGCGAGCAGGGCCTGCATGTCGGGCGACTGCAGGTTGGCGGTCGGTTGCGCAACGAAGCGGGTATCCGTCAGGTTGTCGCCCGGCCGGTACGGCAGACCGCCGGCGTTGGCGATCCGCTCGTCCGCTGGGCCGCGGAACTCCCAGATGCTGTGGCACTGGCCGCAGACCTGCGACGAACGCTGCGGGTCGAGGCGGGTCGGCTCGACGATTGTGGGATCCGCCGCGTCGTTGGCGTGCAGCGCGTAACGCCGAGCCGGATTCCGGTTGGCGGCAACGTGGTCTTCGCCCGGGCCGTGGCACGCCTCGCAGGCGATGCCGAACTCCGCTACCGTGGTGTCTACCGCCTGATCCGCTATCGGTTCGGAGAGGTACGGCGTATCGAACTGCGTCTTGCCGTGGGTCGTGTGGCACGCGATGCAGATGGCGTTCCAGTGGCCGTCGAGTGTCGCCACGCCCTGGTTGGGTGGCGACAGGACCAGGGCGCTCCGGGGGGTCCATTGCTCCTCGTCCAGCAGGTACGCGCCCGGCAGTACGTTGAGCGTCCGGTCGTGCCCGGTGGCGTACCAATAGATGTGCTGATGGTGCGATCCCGTGATCATCACCACCTGGCGGGTGACGCGCGGCCGCTCGGAGGGCGGCCCCTCCCAACCGGGGTCGTCGAACTCGGCCCAGAACTCGTCGCCGCGCCGCTCGAGACGCATCGGCTGGCCCGGAACCGCGTCGACCACGACGCCATCGAAATCGGCCCGGACCGTCTCGGGCGTCGCCACCTGGGTCATCGTTCGGTGAAACGACCCATACCAGGTCGCGTACTGCGACGGATGGCACGCCTGGCAGGCCTGCGAGGAAACGTAGCCATCCTCGGCCACGGCGATCGGACGGTTCTCCACCGCCGACTCCGGGACGATCGGATCCAGCGTGACGGCGATCGCCACGCCCAGGATGGCACTGCCGATGAGCAACGCTACCAGGGGCGCCGCGCCGGGCGTCGACGCGAGCCCTCGCCGTCGCGCCGGCTGACCGCGGCGCCGGTCGGACGGCCGGGCCATGCGCCGTTATCTCCTCCGGGCCGCGACCTAGTCGATCGCGAAGCAGTAGTAGAAGCCGTTGCCGCCGGTACCCTGCAGGTCGGCCTGGCCGCAGCCGCGCGACCCATGGGCCGTGCTCCAGTGGCTCGGGTTGGCGCCGCCACCCGTCCGGTCGTGGTGGCCGACGAGCGCGCTGCCGTCGCCCGCGCTGCTCGTCCAGTTGTTGCAGGTGGTGTCGCCCTCACCCTCCCAGGCCGTCCCGTCGAGCTGGGTTCCGGTCAGGATGTCGTGCATGTTCGGGTCGTCGCCGCGGCCGTTGACGACCTGGCCCGTCTCGGTGAGCTGGGTCTCCTTCGTCAGGTTGTTGTCGCCCAGCAGGTTGTCCACGCTGGAAGCGATCTCGACGCCGTTGTAGTTGTACCAGGGGCCGGAGCCGATCCGGTCCCTCGCGTTCTGGCCGGTCGGGCCGGTGGTGCTCAGGTAGGCGCGCCAGGTCTTGCCGCCGGCGCCGGCCTCGCTGGCCAGCATCTGACAATGCGCGTCGGCCCCTTCGAGGCCTCCGAGATTGGCGCCGTCGCCAGGACCGGCGCTCGTGATGAAGAAGCTCATGTTGGCCGACTGCGCCGCCGCCGACGAGGCCGTCAGGGCAATCAGCAGCAGAGCAATGCCGAAAGCGTGGATGCGGTGCATGGTGGAACCTCCCAGGCTGGACATGGTCAAGGGCAGTCTATAACACCTCGGTGCGCTCCCCTGGTGCGCCGGCCGGTTCGCCGGCCTCCAGGCCGGCAAGCTCCGCGCCCCCCTGGTCCGCCGGCCTCCAGGCCGGCATCGAACCGGCACCCTCTCCCTCCCGCATCCCTTACCATGTGCAGGTGCCACGGATCGCCGTCGCCACCGCCGCTTCCATCCTCGCCCTCGCCTGCGCCGGCCCCGCCGCGGGACAGGATCCACGGGCTCTGCTGAATCAGGCGATGGAAGACTTCGCGGCAGGCCGCCTCGAGGCGGCGGTGGATGGCTTCGACCAGGTCGCGGAGCTCGTTCCCGACGCGGCGCCGCAGCTCTGGCAGCGGGGGATCGCCCTGTACTACGTCGGTCGCTACCAGGACTGCCGGGAGATGTTCGAGTCGCATCGCCTGGTGAACCCGAACGATGTCGAGAATGCCGCCTGGCACTTTCTCTGCGTGGCGCGCGGAGAGTCGCCCGCGTCGGCTCGGGCCGCGCTGCTGCCGGTCGGCCCGGACGGCCGGCCGCCGATGCGTGAGATCTACGAGATGTTCCGGGGCGAGCGGACACCGGAGCAGGTGATGGACGACGGGGAGCGGCTGGCTGCGCGCCGGGGTCCATCGGCCCTGTTCTACGCGCATCTCTATGTCGGCCTCTATTACGAGGCGATCGGAAACGGCGAGGCGGCGCGCAGCCATCTGACCGCAGCCGCCGGCGATCAGTACGCGAGCGCCGGCGGCTACATGCACATGGTGGCGAGCGTCCATGTGGATTGGCTCGAGCAGGTTGGCGCAAGGTAGCGTGGCCCGCGCGCCGCACAGGTTTCCGAGACTTCGTGGTACTGTGCGGTTGCGGGCGGAGTTGGAATTCCAGGCGACGGGGGAGACGACGATGCGGAACAACAGCTTCTGGCGATGGGCGATCCTGGCAGTCGGCTGCGCCGCGGTCCTGGTCGTGGCGGCGTGCGATCAGATGCCGGCGGTTCCGGCGGAACCGGCGGACGCCAACAGTATCCGGGGCGTCGTGACCGGTCCGAGCGGGCCGGAGGCGGGGGTCTGGGTCATCGCCGAGACGATGGAACTGCCGACCCGCTTCAGTCGCATCGTGGTTACGGACGACGAGGGGCGTTATCTGATTCCCGACTTGCCGTCCGCCACCTACGACGTGTGGGCGCGCGGGTACGGTCTGATCGATTCCGAGAAGACGCAGGCACAGCCGGGCGCGACTCTCGATCTGACCGCCGTCGTGGCCCCGGATGAGGCGGCCGCCGCGCAGTACTATCCGGCCGGTCACTGGCTCTCGCTGCTGGAGGTGCCGGCCGCGGATCAGTTCCCCGGAACGGGCCCGGACGGTAATGGCATCTCGCCCAATATGCGGAGTCAGGCCGAATGGCTCCGCCTCGTCAAGTCGGGCGGCTGCACCGCGTGCCATTCGATGGGCAATCTCGCTACCCGAGAGATACCGCCGCAGCTCGGTGATTTCGATTCGCTCGTCGACGCATGGGACCGGCGCATTCAGTCGGGTCAGGCGGGAGGGTCGATGTCGAACGGCCTCGACCGCATGGGGCGGCGCGCCGCCCTCGAGATGTTTGCCGACTGGACCGACCGGATCATGGCGGGCGAGTTGCCCGAGGCGCCGCGCCGGCCGCAGGGCGTGGAGCGGAACGTGGTCGTCACGCAGTGGGACTGGGCCGATCCGAGGGCGTACCTGCACGACGAGATTTCCACCGACAAGCGGAACCCGACCGTCAACGCCTACGGGCCGATCTACGGCGCGCTCGAGGCGAGCGCCGACTACGTCCCGGTGCTCGACCCGGTGAGTCATTCCATCAGCCGGATCCCGGTGCCGGTGCGCGATCCCGATACCCCGGTTGCCGCCGGTCCGCCCCTCATGCCGTCCCCCTACTGGGGCGACGAGGCGATCTGGAACAGCCAGTCGAACGTCCACAACCCGATGCTCGACCAGGACGGTCGCGTCTGGCTTACCTCGCGCGTCCGCGGCCCGGAGAACCCGGCGATGTGCCTGGACGGCTCCGACCATCCGTCGGCCCGTGCATTCCCCGTGGAACGGGCGGGCCGGCATCTGGCCGTGTGGGACCCGGCGACCGAGGAAATGACCCTCATCGGCACCTGCTTCAGCACGCATCACCTGGTTTTCGCCGAGGACGAGAACAACACGCTATGGACCAGCGGCGGCGGGCAGGTGATCGGCTGGCTCGACACGAATCAGTTCCTCGCCACCGGCGACGAGGAAGCCTCGCAGGGCTGGACGCCGCTCATTCTCGATACGAACGGCAACGGCCGCCGCGACGCCTACACCGAGCCGGACGAGCCGATCGACCCGACGATGGATCACCGGGTGACGAGCGGCTTCTACGGCGTTGCCGTCAACCCGGTGGATGGCGCGATCTGGGGTTCGTCGCTCGGCTTCCCGGGCTCCATCCTCCGCCTGGATCCGGGTGACAATCCGTCCGAGACGGCTCTCATCGAGGTATTCGAGGCGCCGTGGGGGAATCCGGACGCGCCGGTGCAGGGATACTCCCCCCGGGGCATGGACATCGACCGTAACGGAGTCGTCTGGACGCCGTTCGCGAGCGGCCACATGGCGAGCTTCGACCGGAGCAGGTGCACCGGTCCGCTCAATGGACCGGAGGCGACCGGCCAGCACTGCCCGGAGGGATGGACGCTCTACGAGGAGCCGCTGCCGCAGCTCAAGGGGTTGGCCGACTCTGGCAGCGCCGAGGGGAGCTACTACACCTGGGTCGATCAGTTCAACACCCTGGGGCTGGGCGAGAACGTCCCCATCAACACCGGCAACGCCTCGGAGGGGCTGCTTGCCCTGGTGGACGGGGAGTGGGTGATCCTGCGGGTGCCGTATCCGCTCGGCTTCTACACGAAGTGGATGGACGGGCGGATCGACGACCCGGAGGCGGGCTGGAAGGGCCGAGGTGTCTGGGCCACCTACGGCACGCGCGCGCCGTTCCACACCGAGACCGGCCAGGGGACGCCGAGCAAGGTGGTCCACTTCCAGGTCCGTCCGGATCCCCTGGCGAACTAGGAGTCCGGGCCGACGCCGGGCGGTCCCGCCGGCGCCCGGTGCGGGAGGAGTTCAGCATGACGGCCAGCAAGCTGATTGCCGCAACGGTCGCGTTCTGCGCGTGCGTCCCGACGCTCGCGGCCACCGCGTCCGCGGAGGTGATTCGCCTCGACATACTGTCCCGCGAGCCGGTCGAAGCCGTCCCCGGACAGGTCGGGGCGTATGAGCGGCTCCGCGGGCGTGTGGTCTACGCGATCGACCCCGACCACCCGGCCAACCGGGCCGTCGTGGATCTCGGCCTCGCGGCCGACAACGGCGAAGGCCGCGTCGAGTTTTACGGCGACATCGAAATCCTGGCGCCGCGCGACCTCTCGCTCGCGCAGCCGACCATCCTCTACGACATCAACAACCGCGGGCGCCGCCTGTGGGGCACGCAGCCCTTCTTCCTCCGGCACGGCTACGTCACCGTCTGGAGCGGCTGGATCGCCCAGGTCCGCCCCGATCCGTCGCTCCTCCGGCTGGAGGCGCCGGTGGCCCTGGGCGAAGACGGCGTCCCGGTCACCGGCACTGTCCGGGCGGAGATGATTGCAGAGGCGCCAACCGACCGGCTGACCATCTCGGATCGCGGCCAGCTCGCCTTCGAGCCGGTGGTCAACTCGCTGGCCGACGCGACGCTGACCCGTCGCGCGCGCGAGCGGGACGCGCCCGAGCTCATTCCGCGGGAGCAGTGGGAGCTCATCCTGACCCGCCGCCCCCGCGAGGAAGGGAGCGGTTTGATCGAGGCGGATCTGCGTCTCGATGGCGGCTTCGAGCCCGGCGTGATCTACGAGCTGATCTACGAGGCGCGCGGGTCCGTCGTGCAGGGCGCCGGCTTTGCCGCGATTCGGGACGTCGTCTCGTTCCTGCGCTACGACGAGTCCGCGATGAACCCGCTACGCGGCGCCGGCGGTCGCCCGATCGCGCAGCGCGTCATCGGCGAAGGCCGGTCCCAGAGCGGCCGCGCCCTCCGGACGTTCCTCTACGAAGGCTTCAACGCCGACGAGGAGGGGCGGGTGGTGTTCGATGGCGCGATGCCGGTCATCTCCGGCGGCGGTCAGGGCTTCTTCAACCATCGCTTCGCCTCGCCGACGCGGACCGCCACCGCCCACCGCGGCCATCTTTATCCGGTCGACGTCTTTCCGTTCACCTACGGAGAGGAGACCGACCCGTTCACCGGCCGGACCGACAGCATCCTGCGCCGCGCCCGTGCCGACGGTGTCGCGCCGAAGGTGATGCATCTCGACACCAGCTCGGAGTACTGGCATCGGAGCGCGTCACTCGTGGTGACTGATCCGTCGGGTTCGCGCGATACGGAGGTCCCGGACGACGTGCGCGTCTACGTCTTCGGCGGATCGCAGCACAGTCCGGCGGGCGGGCCGTCCGACCGGGGGCAGCTTGCGCCCAATCCGAATGTCTATCAGCCGTTTCTCGAAGCGCTGTTCCTCGCGATGGACCGGTGGCTGACCGACGGCACGCCGCCGCCGCCGAGCGTGCATCCGCGCATTGCCGACGGCACGCTAGCGGGCTGGCAGGCGGACAAGGCGGGATGGCAGGCGTTGCCGGGCGTTCGCTACCCGGCCTCGATCCAGCAACCGGATGTCGTCGACTATGGCGATGCCTTCGCCAGCGAGCGCCGGATCGACAACCATCCGCCGGTCCGGCCGGGCGAGCGCTACGGGGTCGGCGTTCCGGCCTACGGCGAAGACGACAACGAACTGGGGGTCCTCCGGATGCCGGCGGTCGCGGCGCCGGTCGCCACCTACACGAGCTGGAACCTGCGGGCGGCGGCGATCGGCCAGCCCGGCGCGCTGCTCGGCCTTGCCGGCGGGATCATCCCGTTCCCCAAGACGCGGGCGGATCGCGAGGCGTCGGGCGATCCGCGTCTGTCGATAGAGGAGCGGTACGCAGCCTTCGACGACTATCTGGCGCAGACGATGCGCGCCGCCGAAGCGCTCGTGGCGGAGGGCTATCTGCTGGACGAGCACCTCGCCGGAGTGGAGACGCGGGCGGAGGCGAACCGCCCGCTGTTCTCGCGCTAGCCTGCGCCGTTGCCGTCCCCCTCGCGACCTCGCTACAATACCGCCGATATGCCTCCCGCGTCCGGCCAGTCGGTCGTGGCGGGCGGGCGGAAGGAGACCACGATGCAGAGACGATCGTTCCCGGCGCTTGCCCTCTTCAGCCTGTTCACGCTCGCCATGGCGTTGGCGGCCGGCGCGCCGGCGTTCGCGCAGACGGATGACGCCAATTGGACCCTGCCCCGGACGCCGGACGGCCAGCCGGACCTCCAGGGCGTGTGGGCCAACAACAACGCGACGCCGCTCGAGCGTCCGCCGGAGTGGGCCGGGAAGGAGCGGTTGACGGACGAGGAACTGGCGGCCCTCCAGGTAGCCGCCCAGGAGGCGGTGGACGACGGTGATGCGCTCTTCGGCGACCAGCTCGTCCTTGCCGCGATTCAGCGGACGCAGGCCAGCTCCTACGATCCGACCACCGGCAACTACAACCAGTTCTGGATTGCCGACCGCGACTTCAACAACCGCACGTCGCTCGTCGTCGATCCGGCTGATGGCCGGATCCCGGAGTACACCTCCTCGGCCCTCGCCCGCATGCAGATGCTTCGTGAGCGTCGCCGGGACCATCCGGCCGACAGCTACACCGACCGGCCGCTCTCCGAACGCTGCGTCACCTACGGCGTGCCGCGCCTCGGCGCCGGCTACAACAGCTACTACCAGATCTTCCAGAGCCCGACGCACGTCGTCATGTACCACGAGATGAACCATGACGCGCGCATCATCCCGATCGACGGCACGCCGCTCGTCGACGACGACATCCGCCTCTGGCACGGCGATTCGCGCGGCTACTGGGACGGCGACACGCTGGTGATTGAGACCGCGAACTACTCCGGGAAGGCGACGTTCCGCGGTGTCTCCGCCGAGAACATGCGCGTGACCGAGCGCCTGACGCGTACCGGGCCGCAGACTCTCGAGTACGCGATCACCATCGACGACCCCACGACGTACACGCGACCCTGGACCGCGTCGATTCCCTTGATGGGAACCACCGACGCGATCTACGAGTACGCCTGCCACGAGGGCAATATCGGGATGGAGGGCATCCTCGCTGGCCACCGCGCGGAAGAGCGCGAGGTAGCGGCCGGCGGTCAGTGAATCCGCCCGCATCGGTCGCGGTTGTCGGGGCCGGCGCCATCGGCGGCTACATGGCGGTTCGCCTCGCCGCAGCCGGGCATGACGTCTCGGTCATCGCACGAGGCCCGCATCTCGCGGCGATTCGCGCGCACGGCCTGAAGCTGATCGAGCGTGACGGGAACGGCGCGGAGACGGAAACGGTGGCGGCCAGCCTCACCGCAACCGACCGTCTCCGCGATCTCGACCCGCACGATGTGGTCCTGCTTGCGCTCAAGGCGCATCAGATCGCCGCCGTAGTGGACGATCTGCCGGCTGTCGTCGGCCCCCACACCTGTCTCGTCACCCTGCAGAACGGTATCCCCTGGTGGTATTTCCAGAAACTGGAAGGTCCCTGGGCGGGACGGGTCGTGGAGAGCGTCGATCCCGGTGGCGTCCTGTTCGACGCGATAGATCCGGATCGGATCGTCGGGTGCATCGCCTATCCGGCGGCAGTGGTGGCAGAGCCAGGGGTGATCCGGCATATCGAAGGCAACCGTTTCCCGGTAGGCGAGCTGGACAACACGACGTCGGCGCGCCTGGCGCGGGTCTCGGCGCTGTTCACCGAGGCCGGATTCAAGTCGCGCGTGCTCACGGACATCCGCTCCGAGATTTGGCTGAAGCTCTGGGGCAACCTTACGTTCAATCCCATCAGCGCATTGACGCATGCGACGCTGGTCGACATCTGCCGGTTTCCGCCGACGCGCGGGCTGGCCGCGGCGATGATGATCGAGGCGCAAGAGGTTGGCGAGCGGCTCGGCGCCACGTTCCGCGTGCCGATGGAACGGAGGATTGCCGGTGCCGAGGGGGTCGGCAAACACAAGACATCGATGTTGCAGGATGTCGAGGTGGGAAAGCCGCTGGAGATCGACGGCATGCTGGGCGCGGTCATCGAACTGGCCGAGATGACCGGCGTCGAGGTGCCGACGCTCCGAGCGCTCTATGCCTGCGTCAGCCTGCTTGGCAAGACCATCGTGGACGAAGGGATCAGGATCGCGGGAGCGCCGAAGTAGCAGTTGCGGCGGCCGGGAGGCGCGCGGCGTAGCGCGCGACCCGGTGAACGACCGCGGGAGAGAGTGAGATGAAAGCGCTTGAGGGCATCCGTGTGCTCGACATGACCCACGTGCAGTCAGGACCTACCTGCACGCAACTACTCGGCTGGTTCGGCGCCGACGTGATCAAGGTGGAGCGTCCCGGCGTGGGCGACGCCACCCGTGGTCAGCTCCGCGACATCCCCGGCGTCGACAGCCTCTATTTCACGATGCTCAACCACAACAAGCGGAGCATCACGATCAACACGAAGTCAGAGGCGGGCAGGCAGATCTTCACCCGGCTGATCGAGAGTTGCGACGTCCTGGCGGAGAACTTCGCGCCCGGCGCGCTCGACCGGATGGGCTTCAGTTGGGAGCGGATCCAGGAAATCAATCCGCGGATCATCTACGCCTCGGTCAAGGGATTCGGCCCCGGCCCCTACGAGGACTGCAAGGTGTACGAGAACGTGGCCCAGTGCGCCGGAGGCGGCGCCAGCACCACCGGTTTCGATGACGGCCCGCCGACCGTGACGGGCGCCCAGATCGGCGATTCCGGCACGGGGCTGCACCTCGCGGTCGGCATCGTGACCGCGCTGTTCCAGCGCGAGAGGACCGGCCGCGGGCAGCGGGTCGTCTGCGCCATGCAGGATGGCGTGCTCAATCTGTGTCGCGTCAAGCTGCGCGATCAACAGCGCCTGGCCCACGGCCCCCTCAAGGAATACCCGCAGTATCCGAACGGCGCGTTTGGCGACGCGACCCCTCGGTCGGGCAATGCGTCGGGCGGCGGCCAGCCCGGCTGGATCGTCAAGTGCAAGGGGTGGGAGGACGATCCCAACGCCTACATCTACATCATCACCCAGGCCGCCGCGTTTGATGGTCTGGCCCGCGTGATCGGCCACGAGGACTGGCTCTCCGACCCGCAGTGGAACACGCCGGAGGCGCGTCTCGCGAAGCTCGACGCCCTGTTCGCGGAGATCGAGAAGTGGACCATGACGAAGACCAAGTTCGAAGTCATGGAGATCCTGAACCCGCTCAACGTTCCGTGCGGCCCTGTCCTCTCCATGAAGGAACTCGCCGAGGAGCCGTCGCTTCGCGCGACCGGCACCGTCGTCGAGGTCGATCACCCGGAACGCGGTGCCTATCTCACCGTCGGCAACCCCGTCAAGCTCTCCGATTCCCCCGCTGATGTGGTCCGGTCGCCGCTGCTGGGCGAGCACACCGACGAGATCCTGGCGGAAGTCGTCGGCATGACGCCGGAGCAGATCTCCGCCGCCCGATCCTCCGGCGCCGTCTAGCCGGTGCGCCGGCCTGGTGCGCCGGCCTCCAGGCCGGCATTAGCCCCCAGCCCGCAAACGTCGCACGTCGACGGTGCGCGACACGATCAACGGGCCCGATGACGGCTAGAATGCGCGTATGACCAAGATGACTCTCTCGATTGCAGCGGCAACGTTCGCCCTGTCGGGACTGCTCGCGTCGGAGGCCCACGCCCAGCGGGGCGGCGGTCAGGCGACACCTCTCAGCTACACCGTGGAACAGGCGGCGGCGGGCGAAACGGCGTACCGCCAGTACTGCGCGGCCTGCCATGGAGAACACCTCGATGACGGCGAGTTCGCGCTCCCCATCAAGGGTGAAGATTTTCGCCTGCGCTGGCGGCGGCGGCCGCCGTCGGAGCTCTTCATCGTGCTCCGCGACACGATGCCGCAGGATCGGCCGGGCTCGCTGCCGGACGAGACCTACGCGGCGCTGCTGGCCTACATGTTCCAGGAAAACGAGACGGACGCTGGAGACACCGAGCTGCCCGCCGACGTTACGGCGCTCGCGGCGCTCGGGCCGCCGCGCTGGCCCTCCGCGGGCGGAGGTGGACTGGCGCCGGGGGCGGTGATTCCACCGTGGCCCGAAGCGCCCAACCCGCTCGACCGGATGCGCCCGGTGACGGACGCGATGCTTCTGGATCCGCCCGCCGAGAGCTGGCTGCTCTGGCGGCGCACGTACGACGGCACCGGTTATTCGCCGCTCGATCGGATCACGCCGGAGAACGTCGGCGAGCTGCGTGTCGCCTGGACCTGGTCGCTGCCGGCGGGGCCGAACCAGGCAACGCCGATAGCCCACGACGGCGTGCTCTTCGTTCATGGCTACGGCGATCACGTGCAGGCCTTCAACGCCGCGACCGGCGATCTGCTCTGGGAGTACGCGCGCCGCCTGCCGCGCGGCGTGCCGAGCAGCATCAAGCGGAGCATCTCGATCCACGGCAGCCGGCTCTACGTGCCCACCTCCGACGCGCACATCGTCGCCCTCGACGCAAAGTCCGGTGACGTCGTTTGGGATACGCCGGTGGGCGACCTCGAGGCCGGCCTCCGGATGACCGGCGGTCCGCTCGTCGCGCGCGGGAAGGTGATGGTGGGCACGACCGGGCGGGCCGGGGGAGGCAACTACATCGTCGCGCTGGATGCGGACACCGGCGAAGAGGCCTGGCGCTTCGGGACCATCCCGGGTCCGGACGATCCCGGCGGCCACACCTGGAACGGCCTGTCGCGCGAGGCGCGGAACGGCGCATCCGTCTGGATCCCGGGCAGCTACGACCCGGTGAACAATCTCGCCCTCTTCGGGCCGGGCAACACCTACGACACCGGCCCTCTCCGCGACCTCGCGCCCTTGCCGGGCGTCAACAACGACGCGCTGTACCTCGACACGACGCTCGCGCTGAATCCGGACACGGGAGAGCTGGTCTGGCATTTCCAGCACCAGGCGAACGGACAGTGGGATCTCGACTGGGCCTTCGAGCGCCAGGTGGTCGAGCTGCCGTCGGGCGGGCCGGGGGCCGATGCCGGCGACCGGACGCGCATGGTGGTGACGGTCGGCAAGCAGGCGATCTACGACTTCCTGGATGCGGAGACCGGCAAGTACATCACGTCGCTCGACATGGGCTTGCAGACCGGCATCACGCACATCGATCCGGTGACGGGCGCGAAGTTGCAGGACCCGACCCTCATCCCGGGGGACGGCCAGACCAAGACGCTCTGCCCGCACGTCAGCGGCGGTCGGGGCTGGCTGCCGACGGCGCTCGATCCGACTTCGGCCGTCGTGTACGTCCCGATCGTCGAAGCGTGCATGGACCTGGTGCCGGTGCCGGAAGGCGAGCGGGGCAGCCTGTCGACCGGCGTGCGGTGGACGGTGCGCCCGCGGCCGGAGGGTGATGGCAACTACGGCCGGATCGAGGCGCTCAATCTGGAGACCGGCGAAACCGCGTGGATTACGCGGCAGCGCGCGCCGCTCACCTCGGGGGCGCTGGCGACGGGCGGTGGGCTGCTGTTTGCGGGATCGCTCGACCGCCGGGTGGCGGCGTTCGATGCGTCGACCGGGGAGCAGCTCTGGGACGTGCGGCTGAACGAAGTGCCGAGCGCGCCGCCGATCACCTTCGCCGTCGACGGACGGCAGTACCTCGCGGTAGTCGTCGGGAGCGGCGGCTACCAGTCGACCAGCTACGGCCGGCTGGTGCCGGAGATCCGGAATCCGACGGACCGGGCGTCGGCGTTGTGGGTGTTCCGACTGCCTTGAGCGTTGCGGGCACGGCGGCGGCAGATCCACGCCATTGGATTGACTGCACCAAGAGATTGGATACGGTGCGTCACCTGAGGGCGCGCGCCGTCGTGACGAAGGGTGGCCGATAGGCCTCGGGAACCGGCGAGAAATCCAGAAAAACTCTGCCCCACGGCGGCAGGCGCCATGTTTCACGACCGGTTTCTTGCAACTTGGCACGGATGTTGCTTAACTGCACCCGGCCGCGCTGGCCTTGGTGTGGGCATGTTGCCTGCACGCTGACCAGGGAGAACACCCTTGATGCGAGCCACACATTTGTGGTAGCTTTCGCGGGTTTGCGCGGTGTTGGCTAGATCTGACACTGCTTGACGCGGACCAAGGAGGACACACTTGATGCGAACCGTGAAATTGTTCCTTGTCGGAGCGGCCGTGCTGATGCTGCCGGCCACCGGCTTCGCCCAGGGCGCTGCTCTGATTGGTGAAGTCACCGACAACACGGGCGGCGTCCTGCCGGGCGTCACCGTGGAAGCCGCCAGTCCGGTCCTGATTGAGGGGTCGCGCGTCGCGATCACCGACGGGGCCGGCCGGTACAACATCATCGCCCTGTTGCCAGGCACCTACACCGTCACCATGACGCTGCCCGGCTTCTCGACGTTCGTGCAGGAGGGAATCCAGGTTCCGGCCGCGACGAACGTCACGATCGACGGCCAGCTCTCGGTCGGCGCGCTCGAAGAGACGGTGACGGTTTCCGGCGAGGCGCCGGTCGTCGACGTGCAGAGCGCGGCCCGGATCGAGGTCGTGGAGCGCGAGGTTCTGGACTCGCTGCCGACGACGCGGAACACGCAGTCGATCGGCTACCTCGCGCAGGGCGTGCGCCTGACGCGTCCCGACGTCGGTGGGGCGCAGATGATGGAGCAGGTCCGGATGTCGGTGCACGGGGCCACCCCGCGGCACACCACCATGCAGGTGGACGGCATGATCGTGAACTCGCAGATGGCCGACGGCCTGATCATGAACTACAACAACCAGGCGCTGAGCCAGGAGATGGCGATGACCACCTCGGGCAACAACGCCGAGGTGGCGGCCGGCGGGCTGCGTCTGAACATGATCCCGAAGGACGGCGGCAACCAGCTCAGCGGGACGAACTACGTCGGCTTCACGCTGAACGAGAGCTGGCAGGCCGACAACTTCACGCAAACGATGCAGGATCTCGGCCTGACGTCGAACCAGGGCGTCACGAACATCCACGACATCAACCCCGCCGTCGGCGGACCGATCATTCAGGACCGCCTGTGGTACTTCACGTCGGCCCGCGCCATCTCGGTGGACGAGCTGTTCGCCGGCGCCTTTGCGCCGACCCTGCGGACGGACGTGGCGCCGGAGGTCATCGAGGACTACTTCAAGCGTGGCTCGCGCATCACCTGCGAGGACCCGAACACCAGCACCGGGTGCGTCGGCGACCATCCGGCGGTCGAATCGGCGGAGCGCGCGGTTTCCGAGCAGCACGTTCGCAGCGCCCTGTTCCGCCTGACGGCGCAGGTGTCGCAGCGCAACAAGGTGAGCGCGTATCTCGACCGCATCTTCAAGTGGAAGAAGCGGGAGTTCGCGGCCACCGTCGAGCCGATCCAGGCCGCCGGCCTTCGTGACCCGGGCCACGCCAACTACCACACGTTCCAGGCGAAGTGGACGTCGACCATCAGCAGCCGCGCGCTGCTCGAGGTGGGCTACTCGCAGGTCTACGAGCGGCTCCTCATCTCGTCGCAGCCGCCCGATGCGCTGGCCGAGGTCTATCCCGAGGGCTTCACGGTGCCGAACCTGCTGCCCGACGTGCCGGCCGACCTGCGGACGTGCATCGCCTCGCCCTGCTACTGGCCCGCGAGCTACAACCAGACCGGGGATTGGTTCGCGAACCTCCCGATCTATGACACGGGCCGTGCGCTCCGGACCAACAACTACTTCGGCAACGTCTGGATCACGCCGTCGGATCGCTTCTATCCGAACGCATCGTTCTCGTACGTCACCGGGTCGCACAACTTCAAGGTGGGCCTGCAGTGGTCGATGGGCAACGACGGCGACAGCCGTGACGTTCCGGGCAACTCGTACATCCGGCCGCGCAACGGTCTGCCGCAGCCATGCGACCCGTCGATGGCGTGCGAGGCCAGGCACGTGCTTCGTGCCTACAACACGCCGACGAGCTGGAATGCGACGGTGCGGGCTGACCGCGGCCTGTACGTGCAGGACACCTGGACGATCGACCGGCTGACGGTCAATGCCGGCGTCCGGTGGGACCACTTCGAGTCGGTGACCAACACCTACCGCACGGGCGATCTGGCGGCCGGCCGGTGGATCAGCGCGCGGGCCGCCCCCGACATCCCGGCCCTGCCCTACTGGGACGACGTAGTGCCCCGGTTCAGCGTGACCTACGACCTGTTCGGCGATGCGCGGACGGCGCTGAAGTTCTCGATGAACAAGTACATGCGCCCGTACGCGAGCGGCCACTCCGAGCGCTACTCGCCCTACCGACAGGTCACCGACGACCGCGCCTGGTTCGACTGCGCCATGAACCCGGCGGTCCACGAGACCGGTGACGATGGCTCCCCGGCGGTGGCGTGCGCCACGGCGGCGGATCTGATGGGCCTGCCGGCATCGCCGGAGTTCTACCTGAGCACAAACTACGACGGGATCCCGCAGGACCACGAGGTAGGTCTGGTGGGTAACACCGCCGTGTTCCGGGAGGGCGGACTTGCGGTGTCCGGCTCACGGCCCGACGAGAACCTCCAGCGCGAGTTCAACTGGGAGTACAACGTAGGCGTCCAGCACGAGCTGCTGCCGCGCGTGTCGCTGAACGTCGGCTACTACCGCCGCATCTTCTCCGACATCGAGGCGCGGAGCAACCTGGCGCTGCAGTCGTGCAACCCAACGACCGCGCAGGCGGGCGTGCCATGCGGAAGCTGGATTCC
Organism: uncultured Vicinamibacteraceae bacterium; assembly: GCA_964636705.1. Taxonomy (GTDB): domain Bacteria; phylum Acidobacteriota; class Vicinamibacteria; order Vicinamibacterales; family UBA8438; genus VXRJ01. The sequence goes on along the minus strand of CAZWUJ010000008.1, from coordinate 10,607 downwards.
GTTCCACATCAACTTCGATGATCCGAGCGGCCACATCGCCCGTCTCCGCGGCCTCGGCCAGGACATCCAGCTCCGGCCGAACCCGATCCTGGCGTTCGACCTGGATCCGGCCTTCCGCGGACTGGTCGACAACTACGACGTCACCTCGGACATCAACCGCACCTACTACAACGGCCTGGAGGTGAGCATCAACGCCCGGCTGCCGAACGGTGGGAACGTCTTCGGGGGCTGGACGGCGAGCCAGAACATCCAGGATACGTGCGGCCTGACGGTGGACCCGAACGGCGTTAGCGTCGAGGATCCGATTCGCGGCGCCGATGAAGGCATCCGCCGCGGCGGCGTCTTCTGCAACCAGAGCGAGCGGGGCATGCCGTTCCGTAACGACTTCAAGCTCTTCGCCACCTATCCGCTGCCGTACGACTTCGAGCTCAGCGGCTCGATTCAGGCGTACTCCGGTGGCGAGCGCGAAGCGCTCTGGAGCGTGCCGAACGCCTACATCCCGCATGGCTCACCGACAAGGCGTCCGACGGTGGTGTTGTACGAGCCGGGCACGAACTTCCTGCCCTACTGGACACAGGTGGACATGGCCATCCGGAAGATCTTCCGGTTCGGCGGCTTTCAGTCGTCGGTGCAGGCGGACATCTACAACCTGCTGAACGCGGCCGTGCAGGTCGACGAGTCGGAGGGGTACGGCGGCGCCTTGGGGCGGCCGACGCGCCTGCTCCAGGGCCGGTTGCTGCGGACGGCGTTCCAGTTGAACTGGTAGTCCGTCCTTCGGGCTGACGCGCCCGCCAGGGCGCGTGTCCGTTTCGCTCGGGCCGGTGGGGGAGCTTCCCCCACCGGCCCTTCTTTTTTGGTGCGCCGGCCTCCAGGCCGGCCGTGAATCGCGCGCAGGCTCGAAACGGCGCCGCCTCCGCCCGGTGCGCCGCCCTCCAGGCCGGCACAGAACCAGTTCCCCATCGATCGGATCCGTCGCTACGGACACAACCGTCGCCCCGCAGCCGTTCGGCGCCATGGCCGCGGCGGGGCGCGCTATGATGATGGTTGCGGTCACCGGCACTAGACGGGACAGACCCATGACCACGGCACACCCAGCCCTGAAGTTCACTTACGAGGACTACCGCACCGCGCCGCCGGACCGGCGCTACGAGTTACTCGACGGAGATCTCCTGTTGACGCCGGCCCCGAGTCTGAAGCACCAGGAAATCCAGGTTCGCCTGGGAAGGAGACTGGCTCAGTTCATTGAGGAACGTGCACTCGGGAAGGTCTACTTCGCCCTCTGCGACGTGGTGTTGTCCGACACTGATGTCGTACAACCGGATCTGCTCTTCGTGTCACGGGAACGCAACCATCTGTTGAGGAATGGCGACAACGTCCGCGGCGCACCCGATCTGGTCGTGGAGATCCTGTCTCCCGCCACCGCTGACCGGGATCGCGGCTACAAGCGGAGCCTGTATGGCGGACACGGGGTGAAGGAGTACTGGCTGGTCGACCCGGAGACCGAGACGGTGTCGATCCTGCGCCCGCGGGATGGCGCACTCGTGCTGGACTGCACGCTGGGACGCGGCGAGCGGCTGCGCGCGGCCGTGGTCGCCGGCTTCGAGGTCGACCTGGACGACATCTTCTCGTCGTGAACGTGGGCGGCCTCAGGCCAGACGGACATGGTGTTCGTCGTCCGCGTCGGTTCGGCTGATGACGAGATGGCGGTGCGATGCGGCCGCGAAGAGGGTGACCGCGCGCGCCTTTTCCCGCAATCGGCGGACAACGCGCGCCACGTCGATGGACCGCCCCCATTTGCACTCGATGAACGCGGCGCGTTCGCCGGCCGCGTCGACGGCGACGATATCGATCTCAACCCGCGCGTCCCAATAACGGCCGACGCGTAGCGGCCGCCAGCCGAGCAGTCGCTGCCCGTTCTCGATCACGTGCTGGCGGCAGATGTCCTCATAGGGCTGACCCATGAACGTGTCCAGATCCGGAAGGACGATCGCCGTGAGCGCATCCCGGCTCCGACCTGCCTCCAGGGCCGAGCGGTTGGGGTAGACGTACCGAAACCAGAAACGCAGCAAGGGGTCGGCCAGCCGGTACAGGCTCCGGCGTGAACGTTCGGGCCTGGACTCGGACACCGGCGTTTCCCGCCGGACAAGGCGCAGGCGCCGTAGCGTATCGAGGTACTTTCCGACGCTGGTCCGAAGAACCCCGGCGTCCTGGGCGATCTCGTTCGGGCGAGTCTTCCCGCCTGCCAGGGCGTGCAGGATGGCGAAGTACACGCCGGGATCACGCAGCTCTTCGCGAGCCAGGAACTCGGGTTCAGCGTACAGCGCTCCGGCTGGCGAGAGCGCGAGCGCCTGCGCCGCCTCGATGGGCGATACGTGCCGCGCCGCCTGCTCGGCGTAGGCCGGGACGCCGCCGAAGAGTCCGTAGGCGACGGCGCGCTGCTCGAACGACCAGTCCGGGTAGAAGCCGGACACGTCGCGGAAGGACATCGGTTGTACTTCGAGCTGCGCGGTGCGACGTCCGTAGAGGGGTGCACGCGGGTCGGCCACGGCGGCGTCCATGACCGAGAATGACGATCCGGCGAGCAGCAGCTTGATGGCGTCGTCGCGTCCGTCCCAGGCGTGCTGCAGAAGGGAGTCGATCCCAGGCACGCTTCGTTGGAGGTAGGGGAACTCGTCGAAGACCAAGGGCATTCGCTCCCGGGCGGAACGCTCCAGCGCGTACTCGACGGCTTCGCTCCAACCCGTGAAGCTCGTGCGCGCCAGCAGTGGATCCTCGAACGCGCGCGCGAGCTCGCGGGTGAACAGCCTCAACGCTTCCGCCGCGGTGGTCAGCGGGCATGCGAAGTAGGCGAACGGCCGTCCGTTGCCGAAGTGTCTCAACAACGCCGTTTTGCCCAGTCTGCGCCGCCCGTAGATAACCAGCAGCTCCCGGTGGTTCGACGCCATGAGCCGATCGAGCAGGGCCAGCTCGTTGCTTCGGTTCACGAATGTGTGCACTTTTCAATAGTAGCATTCTTGTGAGTAATATACCTATGAGCATGCTACTCTTCCCACGCATAAAGGATGTGGCTAATAACAGGCGCCTGCTCCGTGGTTCAGGATTGCCACGGCAAGCCATGGCGACAGATACGGAGCACAGATGAGTAGAACAGCAGCGCCCGAGACTGAGCAGGGTCCGACGTACAAGAGGAACGCGGGCCATCTGATGCAGCATTGGACACTTTGCGAGATCCTGACCGCGGCCCAACGGCACGCTTCGTGTCGGCATGGCGTCGTCTGGCTCCAGCGCGCGGGAACGGCTATCCCAACAGCGCTGCGTTCGTCCGCGACGTATGGAACGGCCAGGTTTCCATGCTCTTGTGCGAAGTCGATACCCTCGCGGTAGCCGCACTCGAGATGTGGGGTGATGGCCTCGAAGCGGTCACGGTTTCGGAGGGCGATTGGCGAGAGAGGTTCGAGAAGGGGCTACCTGACGCACCACTCACGCTCATTTCGTTCGACCCGTACATGTACAACCGGAATCGCCGCGTGAAGAACCCCGGCAACCTGTGTCCTTCGGGACGCGCATCTATAATGCTGGTGATGCATGCCGCGTACGACGCCCTGCTCTCGGATGTCGTCGATGCATGCCGCCACCACTACGGGAACCGCTTGCTCTCCCTTGCCGTCTACGGGTCGGTGGGCCGCGGCACTCCCCGGCCCGACTCCGACATCGACCTGCTGCTGGTCGCGACCCGTCTCCCGGACGGTCCGGTTGCCCGCAACGACGAGTTCCGCGCGGTTCGAGCCGCTCTTGCGCCGCGCCTGGCGGCGGTCGGCGCCGCCGGTCTGCGGCCGGAAGTGGCGCCGATCTTCAAGACCGGCGCGGAGCTCAAGCGGGGGTCGCCGCTGCTGCTCGACATGACCGAGGACGCCCGGATTCTGCATGATCCGGACGGATGCCTGCGGGACGTGCTCGATCGCCTGCGACGCCGGCTCGCAGAACTGGGGTCGCAGCGCATCTGGCGGGGCGACTTCTGGTACTGGGACCTCAAGCCGGACTATCGGCCAGGCGAGATCTTCGAGCTGTTCCCTTCATGACCAACGGCGACCTTGCCGCCAGCTACCTCGTCAAGGCCACGATACGGCTCGACGTGCTTGCCGTGCTGTTGGAACGGGAGGGGTATTCGGATGTGGTCCGCGAAGCGCAGGAGGTTGTGGAGCTGGCCCTCAAGGGCATGCTGCGTCACGCGGCCGTGGAGGTGCCGCGCCGGCACGACGTTGGGAGCGTGCTGCGCGAGCACGCCAGCCGGTTCTCCGGGATCGACGACGCCCGCATCGGACAGCTCGCCGACGTTTCCGCCTGGCTGCGCGAGAACCGCGAGTTGTCGTTCTACGGAGACGAGGGCTTCGTCCCGACCGAGCGCTACACTCGGGAAGACGCCCAACGCGCCATCGACGGCGCCCGCCTCGCGGTGTCGACGGCCGCCGCGGTCATCAGTGAGCGTGAACGATGAGAACTCGCCACGGTCCACGAGGAATCGGGTTCCGCTGGCGCCGTGCCGCGTGGCTCGTCGCGGCGGTCGGCCTGTTGGCTGGCGGATGCGAGACGCGGCAGGCCTCCGGCCCGCCTCCCGCTTCCGCGCCTCGGCCCAGCGAGCCCGCCGACACCGTTACCTTCGCGCGCGACGTCGCTCCGATCGTCTTCGAGAACTGCGCGCCGTGCCACCGCGCGGGCGGGTCGGGACCCTTCCCCCTGCTGAGCTACGACGACGCCGCACGCCGCGCCCGGCAGATCGCCGAGGTCACGGCCAGCCGTTTCATGCCCCCGTGGCTGCCGGAAGCAGGCTACGGCGAGTTCGTCGGAGAGCGCCGGCTGACGGAGTCGCAGATTGCGATGCTGGCCGCGTGGAACGATTCCGGAGCCATCGAAGGTGACCCGGCGGACCTGCCGGAGCCCCCGGCCGCCACTGACGGCTGGATGCTCGGCGAGCCGGATCTGACGGTGGGACTGCCGGGGCCGTACACTTTGCCGGCGGACGGTCCCGACGTCTTCCGGAATCTGGTGATTCCTCTGCCGGTTGACGAGACGCGCTGGGTCCGGACGGTGGAGCTGCTTCCCGGCAACCCGCAGTTCGTCCATCACGCGATCATGGCAGTCGACGACACCTCCTCGTCGCGGCGGCGCGAGGCCGAAGAAACCGAACAGCCTGGGCAGCCCGGCTTCAACGGAATGGAGATGGGGCTGGCGTTCATGCCGGACGGCCACCTGATGGGATGGACTCCCGGCATGGCGCCGAATCCGGGCATCGACGGCCTTGCCTGGCGTCTCGATCCGGGCACCGACTTCGTCGTCCAGCTTCACATGCTGCCGTCCGGCCGTCCGGAAGACATCGCACCGGTGGCCGGCTTCCACTTCGCGGACGCGCCGCCTTCGGGGCCGCCGCTCTATCTCATCCGCCTGGATGCCGACCATTTGCTCGACATCCCCCCGGGCGACGCCGAGTTCGTGGTCACGGACGAGGTGACCCTCCCGATCGCCGTGGAGCTCCACGCCGTCTATCCGCACGCGCACTACCTCGCGAAATCGATGGAGGGGAAGGCGACGTTGCCGGACGGAACCGAGCGATGGCTGATCCGCATCGATGACTGGGATTTCAACTGGCAGGACGTCTACCGAGTGCGTGAGCCGTACCTGCTGCCGGCCGGCGCCACCCTGTCGATGCGGTTCACCTACGACAACTCGGCCGACAACCCGCGCAACCCGAACCAGCCACCCCGACGTGTGCGGGCCGGCAACCAGTCGTCGGACGAGATGGCGCACCTGCAGCTCCAGGTGCGCCCCCAGCGCACGGCGGATCTGGTGTTGCTGCGCGAGTCGCTCTACCGCTACGCGATCCGCAGAAACCCGGCCAATCCGTGGTCGTACTACGAGCTCGGGAACGCACTGCTCGACCAGGATCGAGTGGATGAAGCAGCGGAACAGTACCTGGCGGGACTGACCGCCGATCCGACGCACGTGGCGTCTCGCGCCGGCCTGGGCGCACTGCGCGAGCGGCAGGGGCGCCTGGACGAGGCGGCGGAAGCGTTCCGAACCGTGGTGGATCTGGATCCGGGCTACGCTGCCGGACATTACAACCTGGGTAGCGTCCGGCTCACCCAGGGCCGTTTGGCGGAGGCGGTCGAGCACCTGCGCGAGACGCTGGTGCTGGAGCCGAACCATGCCGCCGCCCACACCAACCTGGGTCATGCGTTGCGCGCCCTCGACCGTCTCGACGAGGCGATAACCCACCACCGCGAAGCGTTGCGCCTGCGGCCGGGCTCGGCCGAGGCCCACAACAACCTCGGCAGTGTGCTGGCGGTCAGCGGCCTGCTCGACGAAGCCATCGAACATTTCCAGCGCGCCCTCAGTTTCCAGCCGGATCACGCAGAGGCCCGCCAGAATCTGGAGCTCGCCCGCGAGATTGTGGCCGAGCTGGAGCGGGCGGGGCTCCGCTGAGGTGCGCCCTCACGGGCGCGTCGGAAGTCTCACCAGGCGCGAGGCTTCGGCGGTGCGTTCACCTGGCGCCGTCAGGGAGCGTCGCGGCTCGTCCCGCGGAGTTCTCGAATCTGGTTGACGGCGGCGGCAATCTGCATCTCGAGGATCTGTTCGCCGTAGCCGGCAGTGGCCCGCGCGGGGTTTCCATTGACGCCGTTGCCGCCCGGCCCGGTTCCGGTGCCGGGAGCGAACCGGTCGGGTCGCAACTGCGACGGGTCGAGAAAGAGAAACTGCGAGGTGTCGTGCATCCCTGCGTGGGAGCCGACGTCCTCGGGCCGCTCCCCCTGTTCGACCAGCCAGTCGTCGCCCGGACCGGGGTAGTAGGCGGTCAGGTGATGGACGCGCGCGGGGCCGTCCGCCCACTCCTGGTTGAGACGCTCGGCGACCGCCGCCTGTGACGCCTGGTTGCCGCCGCTGTCGCCCATCAGCGCGATGTCGGTGAAGCCGTGCTGCGCGAGGCTCCGCGCGGTGTACTCCAGCACCTGCTGGAACACGTCGGGCGGGGTGGTGACGGTGCCGGGAAAGCGCATGTGGCCGGTCGGCGGATTGACTTCGCCTTCCGGAACGTAGGCCATCACGGGTGCGACGAGCGCGTCGCCCAGGCGGCGCGCCGCTTCACTCGCCTTGTGCTTCACGAGGACGTTGTGCTTGCCGAGGACCATGTGCGGGCCGTTCTGTTCCGTGCCGCCGGTCGGGATGATCACGGTCGTCGTGCCGGCCGCGACCGCATCGCGCAGTTCGGTCCAGGTGAGTTCTTCCAGGTAGACAGAGGGCGGGACCGGGGCCTGGGCGCGCGCGGCGGCCGGGGATGACGCCACGATGGCGCCGGCCGCGAGTACCAGAGCGAGGAGCGGGCGGCGTTGGCGGCGCGTTGGCATTTCGGGTCTCCTTCAAAGGGAATGCCGGCCTGGTGGCCGGCGCACCGGGAGGCGCATCAGCCGGCCTGGTGGCCGGCGCACCGGGAGGCGCATCAGCCGGCCTGGTGGCCGGCGCACCGGGAGGCGCATGCGATCAGAGTTCGGGCGTGAACGTGACATCGGCGGCGGCGGTGTCGTCGGGATCGAGGACGATGATTCCGGTGTCGGTGCGGCCCGCCTCGGCCAGGTTGAAGCCGTCGATGCAGTTCGTGGCCGGTTCGACGCAGAAGAAGTCGCGACCGGCCGGCGTGTAGATGACGAGACAGGCGTAGGCGGGGTCGGCGTCGATCCGCAGGCGCGCGTTCCACTCGGGCCAGGTGATCTCCGCGCGCCCGCCGAAACGGACGAAGTTGTTGTCGAGCGGCGTGGCGTCCGGATTCAGGCCGGCGCCACCGGGCAGCAGTTGCGGCGGCGGCGGGACCAGGTTGACCGGGACCATGGTGTCGTCGGTCACCCACATCCGCCCCACATCGGCCGTGACGATCGCGCGCGGCGTCCGCACGAAGTAGGGATGAAGGCCGAAGCCGACCGGCATCGGTTCGGCCGCCTCGTTCGTTACCGTGAAGCGCACGCGCAGCCGTTCCGCCGTCAGGTCGAGCTCCTGCTGGGCGACGTACGGCCAGGGCCAGTCGCCCGCCGGGTGGCGGTACTCGATCAGCAGGCTCGCCGCGCCGCGGTCCAGCACCGTCCACGGCGCGCGCCAGGCATGGCCGTGAATGGCGTGGGGCTCCGGGCGGAAGTTCTGCGGCAACTGCACCGTCCGGCCGCGGAAGCGGAAACGCGCGTCGCGGATACGGTTCGAGAACGGCGCCATGGGGAAGCTCGACGTGCCGCCCGCCGACCGTTCGGCGAGCGCCTCCGCGGCGGCGGGGCGCATCCATTCGATGGCGTTCGCAGCGCCGCGCTCGGTGGCGTAGCGGGTGATGGAGCCGCCCACCTCCGGCGCCACTCCCAGGCGGACGGGGCCGGCTCGAAGTTCGATCACCTCGGGAGCCTGTTGGCGCATGGGGTGATGGTATGCCAGCGGGCGGAATGCCGGCTTGGAAGCCGGCGCACCGGCCGGCGCACCAACCGGCGCACCGGGACGCGCATCAGCCGGCCTGGTGGCCGGCGCACCAGGGTAGCGCACCGGCCGGCGCAACAGTCGGCGGCGCAAAACTGGTATCGTTTTTGTTTGCGGTGATCACGATTCACCGGGAGGCTTGAAATGCGAGTGAGATACATGCGGGCGTGGCTGGCGTTCGGCGTCGTCGGGGTATTGGCGGCGATGGGGGCCGGTTGCGGATCGGATGAAGCGGGCGGCCCGGACGCCGCGGAGGATCCGATGGGCGACAACCCGTTCCTGACCGAGAGCACGCTGCCGTACCAGATGCCGCCGTTCGACCTGATAGACGACGCGCACTATCAGCCGGCGTTCGATCAGGGCATGGCCGAGCAGCTTGCCGAAATCGAAGCGATTGCGGGGCAGTCCGATGCACCGACGTTCGAGAACACGATTGTTGCGATGGAGCGCTCCGGCCGCCTGCTCGACCGGGTCGCCACGGTTTTCTTCGGCCTGTCGTCGGCGCACACCAACGATGCGATGGACGCGGTCCGTAGCGAGGTGGCGCCGAAGCTCGCCGCGCACACGGACGCCATCCTCCTGAACGGCGATCTCTTCGCGCGCGTGCAGACGTTGTACGAGGAGCGCGACTCGCTCGACCTCGACGCCGAGTCGCGCCGCCTGATTGAGCAGTACTACACCGACTTCGTGCGGGCAGGGGCGCAACTCGACGAGGCGCAGAAGGAACGGATCGAGGCCATCAACGCCGAGCTGGCATCGCTCACCACGACCTTCTCGCAGAATGTCCTCGACGAGGTCAACGCCGCCGCCGTCGTCGTCGACACGCGCGAAGAGCTGGCCGGCCTGCCGGACGATCAGATCGCGGCGGCGGAAGCAGCGGCGGCCGCCCGGGACATGGAAGGCAAGTTCGTCATTCCGCTGCTCAACACGAGCGGCCAACCGGCCCTGGCGACGCTGGAGGATCGCGCCCTGCGCGAGCGGATCATGAAGGCATCGCTTGCCCGGAACCTGTCGGGCGGCGACTACGACAACCGCGAGGTGATCACGACCATGGCGCGCCTCCGGGCCGAGCGTGCTGCAATGCTCGGCTATCCGAATCACGCCGCCTACATCCTGGAGCGGCAGACCGCGCAGACGGTCGACGCGGTCAACGAACGGCTCGCGAGCCTGACCCCTCCGGCCGTCGCCAATGCGCGGCGGGAAGCCGCGGATCTGCAGGCGATGTTGGGCGATGCGGGCGAGCTGGCGCCGTGGGACTGGTCGTTCTACAGCGAGAGGGTGCGCGCGGACCGCTACGCGTTCGATGCCGAGCAGTTGCGGCCCTACTTCGAGCTGGATAACGTGCTCGAGAACGGCATCTTCTTTGCCGTGAATCGACTCTACGGGCTGACGTTCGAGGAGCGGCCGGACCTGCCGACCTACCATCCCGACGTCCGCGTCTGGGAGGCGTTCGACGCCGATGGTTCGCCGCTCGGCCTCTTCCTGGGCGATTTCTACGCCCGGCCGTCGAAGCGGGGCGGCGCCTGGATGAACGCCTACGTCTCGCAGTCGCACCTCCTGGGGACGTCGCCGGTGGTGGGGAACCACCTGAACATTCCCAAGCCGCCGGACGGCGAGGCGACACTGCTCACTTTCGATGAGGTGGTGACCGCGTTCCATGAGTTCGGCCATGCGCTGCACGCCTTCTTCTCCGATGTGGAGTACCCGTACTTCGCCGGCACGTCGGTTCCTCGTGACTTCGTCGAGTACCCGTCACAGGTGCACGAGATGTGGGTCATCTGGCCGGAGGTGCTGGAGAACTACGCGGTCCACTACGAGACGGGCGATCCGATGCCCGCCGACCTGCTGGAGAAGGTGCTCGCAACGCAGACGTTCAACCAGGGCTTCGCCACCACCGAATACCTCGCGGCATCGCTGCTCGATATGGCGTGGCACCAGATCACCGCCGACGAGGTGCCGGACGCCGCCGATGTCGAGGTATTCGAGGCGGCGGCGCTCGCGGTGGCGGGCGTGGCGCTGGAAGCGGTGCCGCCCCGGTACCGCAGCACTTACTTCTCGCACATCTGGAGCAGCGGCTACTCGGCCGGCTACTACTCCTACATCTGGAGCGA